>NZ_PQSR01000023.1 GCF_002920635.1 Streptomyces sp. Ru72
ACTACGACGGCTGGGTCCACTTCTCCGAAGGACTGCCGGAGATCCAACTGGCCTTCCACGAGGCCGGCCTGTCCTCACTGCTACGGGTCGCGCCCCACGGCGCATGGGTGCCGCTGCTGCCCCGTTGAACCTCCGCACCGACCGGCGAGACAGCGACCGCCGAGTACAGACAAGCAAGGAACGAAACGCATGCCACTCGTACGCATCGATCTCATCCGCGGACGCCGTCCCGACGACGTCACGGCCATCGCCGACGCCGTGCACCGAGCGCTGGTGGACGTGCTGGAGATCCCCCAGCGGGACAGGTTCCAGATCATCTCGGAGCACGACGCGGACCATGTCATCGCCCTCGACGCCGGTCTGGGCTTCGAGCGGACCGATCGACTGGTGATGATCCAGATCTTCACGCAGTCGGGGCGCGCCACCGAGGTCAAGCAACTCGTCTACCGGACCATCGCCAAGCAGCTGGAACCCCTCGCCATCGCCGGCGAGGACGTCTTCATCAGCATCATGGAGAACGGCCCTCAGGACTGGTCCTTCGGCCACGGGCGTGCCCAGTACACGGAGGGTCTCCTGCCCGTCCCCGGCAGCTGACGACGGCGGCGGCTGACGGTGTCCGCCGAGGACGCCTCTGCCCGCCGATGATCGGAGGCTGCCTCGTCACGGCCGCCATGCCGGCCGGCCGGTCGCGCGACCGGCCGGCGTCAGGCGCCGAGCGCGGCGCGGAGGGTGCCGGCCATCGGATCGAGGGCCTGCAGGAGACAGGAGCCGACCCGCCGCGTGCCGAACGGCACGCGGCGGGTCGCAGAGGTCTGCCCGGGGGACGCGCCCGTCAGCAGCCGCCGCAGTTGTAGTAGAGGACGTCCCAGTGACTGCCCTCGTCGGTGTAGACGTTGCCCGAACCGGACGTCCACATCGGGTAACCGTCGCCGCGCAGGCCGGAATAGCCGAAGTAGGTCTTGATGTAGTTGCCGATGCAGGTGTACTTGCTGTAGTCGAGCTTGTAGCCGTTCCAGTGCGAGTACGTGCCGCTGGCGTGGCCGGTCTCGGTGCCGCCCGTGATGTTGAGCGCGCAGCCGCTGGCCTTCTTCAGGGTGACGGCGCCCTGAGCGGTGGCGAGGTTGAGCTGCTCGAACGACGTACAGGTGGAGTTGTAGCGGTTCGTGCAGTTGCCGGACGAGGACCAGGTGATGCCGGCACTGCGGAACATGCTCTCCGCCTGGGCCTGGGTCAACTTGGTGACGGCGTACGCGTTGTCCGAGGAGGCCAGGCCCACTCCGGGCGCGAAGAGCACCGTCAGGACGAGGGCCAGGAGGCCCGCCACGACCCGGGCTCGCGGTTGCAGCCGAGGGCGGAACTGGGCGGCGTGACTGCTCATTCGGATTCCTCCTGCTGATGCCGACGACGGTGTGCAGGTGGCGCATCAGGGAGTGTGCCGGAGTCTACACGCGTCCACCAGTAGGCGTACGTGTACGCGTCAACAGAGGGTCGACAGTGGACACGCCCGGGACGGCCCCGGCCCACTGCTGCCGCCTCCTCCTGCGGTCCACCGGAGCGCACAGCGCCAGCAGCGGTCGCGGCGCTGCACCCCGCGGCGGGCGGCGACGCACGAGACGCCGCTCGAAGAAGCGGTCCGTCGGCTGTCCGGACAGCGGGTTCTCACCTGCAGCCGTGCGGGATCGCACAGATCCGCGCGTTATTGTGACGGCCGAATCGAAGGTGGACCGATCTGGCGGAGGGCACACAGTGTCGGACGAGGGGCGGCTGGTCGCCGGCCGGTACCGGCTCACCGAGCGGATCGGGCGTGGCGGCATGGGCACCGTGTGGCGCGCCGAGGACGAGGTCCTGGGCCGGCAGGTCGCGCTCAAGCAGCTGCACGAGCCGCCCCACCTGTCCCCCGACGAGGTCACGACCCTGTACGAGCGCACCCGCCGCGAGGCCCGCATCGCGGCCCGCGTCGTTCACCCCAACGTGGTCGTCGTCCATGACGTCGTGGAGGACGACGGGCGGCCCTGCATCGTCATGGAGTACGTTCCGGCGCTCACGCTCGGCGAGCTGCTCAGGGACGGCCGTACGGTCTCGCCCGAGGAAGCCGCCCGCATCGGACTGGGCATGATCGCCGCCCTGAGGGCCGCGCACGCGGCCGGTGTGCTGCACCGTGACGTCAAGCCGGGCAATGTCCTGCTCGGTGCCGAGGGCCGGGTGGTCCTCACCGACTTCGGGATCGCCACGACGGCCGGTACGTCGACGCTGACGAGGACCGGCGAGATGGTCGGGTCCATCGATTTCATGGCCCCGGAGCGGATCCGCGGACAGAAGCCCGGCGCGGCGTCCGACCTGTGGTCGCTGGGCGCGACGCTGTACCAGGCGGTGGAGGGACGACCGCCGTTCCGCCGGGACACCGCAGTGGAGACGGCGTACTCCATCGCCGTGGACCCCTTGGAGCCCATGAAGCACGCCGGAGCTCTGGAGCCGCTGATCCAGGCCCTGCTGTTCAAGGAGCCCGGTGAGCGGCCGTCGGCGGAGCAGACGGAGAGAGCACTGCGCACCGCCCTGTCCGGGGCGCCGGCCGACGTGGTGCCGGCGGCGCCGGCGGAGAGGCACACGGGCAGGACGGCTGCCGTCGCCGCCTCATCCGGCGGCCATGAGCGCGACGCGGACCCGACGGCCGGGGTGGCCTCCGCCGGGCCGACGTCCACCCGGTCCGGCAGCGTCGAGCGGTCCCGGGGCCGGACGGGCAAAGTTCTCGTGGCCGTGGCCCTGGCCGTGGCGTCGGTGGGCGCGGCCGTGCTCTACGCGACCTCGCAGCACGCCTCGGACGCGCCCGACGCCCGAAAGACCCGCCGCGCCGCCACCGCGACCGATGCCCCGTCGCCCGTGCCAGAGGGCTACCACCAGGTCAGTGACGAACGACTCGGCGTCTCTCTCCCCGTCCCGGACGGCTGGAGGGCCGGCCCGCGCACCGGTGACGAGGTCACCTACACCGACCCGACGGGTCTGGCCGGCATCACGATCGGCACGGTGGACCCCGCGGGGGCGAACCCCGAAGCACACTTCCTGGACATCGAGACGAACACGAAGGGTAACTATCCGACGTACCGGAGGCTGCGGATGCAGCAGACGACGTTCCGCGGGGAGCCGGCGGCCGTCTGGGAGTTCACCTTCAAAGGCCGCGTCCGCGCTTTCCGCGCCGTCGATCTCGGTTACGGCCGGGAAGGCGGCCGGGAGTACGACATATATCTCTCGGCCCCGGAGGCGAAGTGGGACGCCTACCGACCCGTCTTCGACCACGCTCGAGACGGATTCGCCGCCACCGGTTCCTGAATTCACGACCGGCCACGGAGTGCCTGGATGTCAGGGCGTCGGCGTGACCGCGGCGGAAGGCGCGAACAACGCCAGCTGATCAATGATCCACGGGTCGGAAACAGCCAGCTGGTCCGCGATCCACGGGTCAAGGGGACGACCGTCCGTCCGAGGCTCCCCGACATGACGGTGGCCTTCACTCCGGTCTCGGGATCCGTCGTGGACGGCGACGGCGTTCAGATCCTGGACGGCAACCGTCCTGACGGTGGAGCGGCCGTCCACCTGGGGGGTGGCCGCGGCAGCCGGTCCCCCGACGGCGAGGAGAGCGCTTCCGACGAATATCACGGAAACACCTCCGGTCCCGATACGCCGCATGAGCTTTCCCATGGTCTCTCTCCTTGCACAGTCCGCTGGTATGCGACTGCTCACGATCAAATGTGCCGGGTTTCGGCGTCACCCAAGCTACGCACCTCGACATAGTTGAACAATAAACGAGAGCGTGAAACACCTCACCGGAACGCCTGGGAATAGACGGCGGGGCCAGCCCGGCAATCACCGGCTTCGCGAGTCGAAAAGTGCCGACCGAGACCGCGTACGCGGGTGAATCGCCGGGCTCGGGATACCCGGCGGGTATGGCTCGGCTACCGAAGTTGCGACACAGGGGTCACATGGATCGCGGCGAGGAGCGGTTCGGGCCGGGGCCCGAGGTGGAGCGTCGGGCCCCGGACGCGCCGACGAAGCTGCCCCGGCGGTCGTGGGGCGCGGTGCTGAAGGGCTCGCTGCGGGAGTTCAAGAACGACGAGCTGACCGACCGGGCGGCGGCGTTGACCTACTACGGGGTGCTCTCACTGTTCCCGGCGCTGCTGGTGCTGGTGTCGATGCTGGGTCTGACCGGCGGGTCGACCACCGACCAGGTGCTGGCCAATGTCAAACAGTTCGCCCCCGGCCCGGTGCGCGACATCCTCACCCGGGCCGTACAGCAACTGCAGGGCAGCACCGGCACCGGTTCGGTGATGGCGGTCGTCGGTGTGGTGCTGGCGGTGTGGTCGGCGTCCGGCTACGTGGCCGCCTTCATCCGTGCGGCGAACGCCGTCTACGACGTGCCGGAGGGCCGCCCGGCCTGGAAGGTCCTCCCGGTGCGAGTGGGGGTGACAGTGGTGCTGCTGGTGCTGGCCGTGGTCAGCGCCGTGATCGTGGTGTTCACCGGTGGTGTGGCCCGTCAGGCGGGGGCCGCACTCGGGATCGGTGGCACCGCGCTGACGGCGTGGTCGATCGCCAAGTGGCCCGTGCTGCTCCTGCTGGTCACCCTGATGATCGCCATCCTGTACTGGGCGAGCCCGAACGCGCGGGTGACGGGGTGGCGGTGGCTCACCCCGGGAAGCTTCCTGGCCCTGGTGATCTGGATGATCGCCTCGGCCGGGTTCGCGTTCTACGTGGCCAACTTCGCCTCCTACAACAAGACCTACGGCACGATGGCGGGCGTGATCGTCTTCCTGGTCTGGTTGTGGATCACCAATCTGGCGATCCTGCTGGGCCTGGAGTTCGATGCGGAGGTCGCGCGGCAGCGGGCCGTCGCCGGCGGCTACCCGCCCGAGGCGGAGCCGTACGCCCGGCCTCGTGACACCCGGAAGTGGGACGAGGAGGACCGGCGCCGCCTGGAGGGGTCCTGAGCCGCCCGCAGCCGCGAGGACTCACGTGTGCGCACGGGGCCGGCGAACCCTCGCGCTGCTTGCGTGTCACGCTCGGCCCGTGGGCGCCGGTACGCCCCTCGCGCGTTCAAGTTCGCGCGACCAAGGGTCCGGTGGTCTCTTCGGGGTAGCGGACACCGATGCGGTCCCGTATCGCGTCGAGGGTCCGCATCACGGCCAGCGTGCCGTCCAGAGGGACGAGCGGAGACTCGGTCTCACCGGCGCGGAGGGCGCGCATGACCTCGACGGCCTCGTGACGCAGGCTGTTGACGGGGCCGTCGGCCGGGTCGGCCCGGAACTCCTCGGCCGCGTGGCCGTCGCGATGCAGCACGAAGCGGTCGGGATGGAAGAAGGTGTGCGGAATGTCGATGCGGCCGCGGGAACCGGTCACCGTCGCGGTCCTGGGAGACTCACCGATGATGGAGCAGTGCACCAGAGCCTGAGCACCGCCCTCCCAGGAGAGCAGCGCTCCCGTCTGCAGATCGACGCCCTCCTGCGAGAGCACCGCTCGGGCAGCCACGTCCGAGGGCTCACCGAGCAGCAACTGCGCGAACGAGACCGGATACACGCCCAGGTCGAGCAGCGCACCCCCGCCCTGCGCCGGGTCCCGCAGCCGGTGGGACGGCGGGAAGTCCCCAGTGATGCCGAAGTCCGCCTGCACCGAGCGCACTTCACCGATCGCGCCATCGCGCACCAGGTCGGCCACGCGCCGGATCAACGGGTTGCAGTACATCCACATGGCCTCCATGAGGAAGGCCCCGCGGCGCCTCGCCAACGCCACCAGTTCCTCGGCCTCGCGCACGTTCAGCGTGAACGGCTTCTCGCACAGCACGCTCCGACCCGCCTCCAGGCACAGCCCGGCAGCGGCCCGGTGGGCCGAGTGCGGAGTGGCGACGTACACGACATCGATGTCGTCGTCCGCCGCGAGGGCGCCCCAGTCGCCGTACGCCCTGGGTATCCCGAACCGTCCCGCGAAGTTCTCGGCCGACTCCGTGCTCCGCGACGCCACCGCCACGACCTTCGCGTCCGGCAGGTCCATCAGATCCGCCGTGAACGCGGCCGCGATCCCTCCGGTCGCGAGAATTCCCCACCGCACGGGTTCGCCGACCATGCCCCACCCCTTGTTCCGTGACCGACACACGTCATTCGAACCGAGAGCATAAGCGTCGGCTGCACGGAGGGAGGCGCACGGGCCCGAGCACGCCGGCCGGCCCGAACGCCGTGTCCCATCGGCTCGGCTCCGCGCCGCGCGGCACCCCCGGGGGCGACCCGTGCTGTGCGACGCCGTTGACATCCCCTGCCGGCCGCCCCATAGTACCTGTCACTAGAGCGCGCTAGTGCAGCGCTCCAGTGACACCAGGGCGGTCTCACCCCCGGCCGCCGGACACAGCATCTCCGCCGTCACCCGAGCACCCGCAGTCCGCCCGCGCCCGGGCCCGTCTCGCCACACCCAGCGAGGCCACCCTCGCCGAGCGCGGCCCGGTCCTCACACTCGGGGCCCGCACGCCCCCCGACGTGACAGCCGGATCCTCCTCCACCCAGACCCGATCTCCACCCGACCGCACAGCGAGGTGCAAGGGACATGCACAGACACAAGCGAGCCGCCGCCCTGACCGCCACCGTGCTCGCCGGCGCCCTGTTCGCCGCCGGGTGCTCCAGCAACTCCGGCGGCAAGAAGGCCGAACAGGCCGGCACGAACGTGTCGGCCGGCAAGGCCGCCACGCCGCGCATGACCGTGGCCATGGTGACCCACGCCGCCCCCGGCGACACCTTCTGGGACCTGATCCGCAAGGGCGCCCAGGCCGCGGCCGCCAAGGACGACATCAAACTCGTCTACTCCAGCGACCCCAACGCGGGCAGCCAGGCCAACCTGGTGCAGAACGCCATCGACCAGAAGGTCGACGGCATAGCGCTCACCGCGGCCAAGCCCGACGCCATGAAGGCGGTGGTGGCCAAGGCCAAGGCCGCCGGCATCCCGGTCGTCGGCTTCAACTCCGGTCTGGACGACTGGAAGAGCCTAGGCATGCTCGAGTACTTCGGGCAGGACGAGAACATCGCCGGCCAGGCCTTCGGCCGGCGGCTCGACCAACTGGGCGCCAAGCACGCCGTGTGCGTGATCCAGGAGCAGGGACAGGTCGCCCTCGAGTCCCGGTGCGCGGGCCTGAAGAAGGGGTTCGAGGGGAAGACGGACACGATCTACGTCAACGGCACCGACATGCCGTCGGTGAAGTCCACGCTCACCGCCAAGCTCCAGCAGGACTCCTCCATCGACCAGGTCGTCACCCTCGGCGCCCCGTTCGCCCTCACGGCCGTACAGTCGGTGAAGGACGCGGGCAGCAAGGCCGCGGTCGCGACCTTCGACCTCAACAAGGACCTGGTGAAGGCGGTTCAGGACGGGCAGGTCGAGTTCGCGGTCGACCAGCAGCCGTATCTGCAGGGCTACCTCGCCGTGGACGCGCTGTGGCTCTACAAGACCAACGGCAACTTCAGCGGCGGCGGCACCGCCCCGGTGCTGACCGGTCCGGCCTTCGTGACCAAGGACAACGTCGACACCATCGCCAAGTTCGCCGCCAACGGGACACGCTGAGGCCGCCACGACCGGCTTCCGCGCGGAATGAGGGCCGTCCGGGCGGCATGATCCATACCAGAGGGCCCGAGGGCCCGGACCTCGGTCCGGGCCCTCGCCGCACACTGTCGAGGCCCCGTCAGACCGGCGCCTCGGGCGGCGGCCCGCTGGTCCCCCTCACCACCAGCTTGGGGTCGAGCACCGCCTCACGCGGCTCCCGCTCCGGGGTCTCCAGCCGCTCCACGGCGAAGCGCACCGCATGTTCCGCCATGAGCACCGCGTCCTGCCGGACCGTCGTCAGCCCGATGGGCATCAGGTGGGAGAGGTGGCTGTCGTCGTACCCGACCACGGACAGGTCCCGAGGCACCTCGACACCGGCCCGCACCAGCGACATCAGCAGGCCCATCGCACACCGGTCGTTGCCCGCGAGGACCGCCGTCGGCAGGGGCCGACCGCTCGCCTGCTCTTCCAGCAGCAGACGGCCGGCCTCGATGCCGGACCGCTCGGTGTGGTCGCCGGGGATCACCCGCAGCTCCGGCTCGAGCCCGTGGCGGCGCATCGCGGCACGGTAGGCGCGCCGTCGCTCCGCGGAGCCGGGGCCGCGGCCGCCGTCGATGTGCACGATCCGGCGGTGCCCGAGCTCGACGAGGTGGTCCATCGCCTGCCGTATGCCCTTGCCCTCGGCGGTGTGGACGCTGTCCACCCGCACATGGGGCACGCGGCGGCCGACCGAGACGGTGACCGTGCGCTGCCCGAGCGCGTCGAGGTCGGCGGGATCGGCGTCGGGGCCCAGCAGGATCACCGCCTCGCAGCGGTGGCCGAGCAGCGCCTCGACCGCCTTCCTCTCGCCGCGCCCCTCGGCGGTGGCGGACAGCAGGACCTCGTAACCGAGTCGCTCGGCCTCGGGGTAGATGCCCTCGACCAGGTCGGCGTGGAAGGTCTGGTGGACGGTGAACATCACGCCGAGCGTGCGGCTGCGCCCGCGGGCCAGCAGACGGGCCGCGCTGTCGGGGCGGTAGCCGATCTCGTCGGCGACGCGGAGCACGCGCTGCCTGGTCTCCTCGCTCGCCCCCGGCTGGTTGCGGAACACGATGGAGACGAGCGCCCGGGAGACGCCCGCCTTCTCGGCGACGTCCGCCATCGTGGGGCGCTGCCTGCCCGACGCATCCACCAGTGATCCCACCCTCCGACGGCGCCCACCTTATCGGGCGAGCTGAAATCTCCCGGCAACAAGCTATTGACATGACATTTGGACAGGGGTCATCGTACTCGCACTAGAGCGCGCTAGTAGAGCGCGCCAGTCGCATTCTCCCGTGACCACCCCCGGGATCTTCCGGAGCGAAGGGACACCAGCGTGATGCCGCTCGAAGTGCTGACCATGGGCCGCGTCGGAGTGGACGTGTATCCGCTCCAGACAGGCGTGGGGTTGGCGGAGGTCACCTCGTTCGGCAAGCACCTCGGCGGCAGCCCCGTCGATGTCGCCGTCGCCGCCGCCCGCTACGGGCGCGCCTCGGCCGTGATCACGAAGACCGGCCGTGACCCGTTCGGGGACTTCGTCCGCTCTGCCCTGGACGGGTACGCGGGTTCGGCTGCCCGGGGGTGCCCCCGCGCGAGCGAGGCCGAGCGCGGGGGAGGGTGTACGGCACCGCCGTCCGGCCCGTCGACGTGCTCGCGGAGGTCACCTCCGGCGGCACCGCCCTCATCCTGCACGGCCGGCGCGGCCCCTCGATCGCCGCACCCGGCTACGACCTCCACCACCTCGACGTCATGGCCGGCGCCGGGAAGGACCGCGCCCGGCTGATCTGCGACGACCCCGCGCACAGCTGGGTACGCGCGCCCTGGCAGTCCCAGGACGCCGACGACCGCCTGCCCTTCGGGGCCGAGGAGAACGCGTGATGGAAACGATCAGGCTGACCACCGCCCAGGCCCTCGTCCGCTTCCTGGCCGGCCAGTACAGCGAACGCGACGGCCAGGAGCAGCGGCTGATCCCCGGCGTGTGGGGCATCTTCGGACACGGCAACGTGGCCGGCCTCGGCCAGGCGCTTCTCCAGGCCGCGGTCACCGGCGAGGCCGACCTGCCCTACTACCTGGCCCGCAACGAACAGGGCATGGTGCATGCCTCGGTCGCGTATGCCGAGATGCGCGACCGGCTGGCCACCTTCGCCTGCACCGCCTCGACCGGCCCCGGCTCGACGAACATGATCGCGGGCGCGGCGCTGGCGACGACCAACCGCATCCCGGTCCTGCTGCTGCCCAGCGACATGTTCGCCACCCGCGTCGCCGACCCGGTCCTTCAGCAGCTGGAGGACACCCGCGGCGGGGACGTCACCGTCAACGACGCCTTCCGGGCCGTGTCGAAGTACTTCGACCGTTTCTCCCGCCCCGAGCAGCTGATCCCGGCCGCGCCGGCGGCCATGCGGGTACTGACCGACCCGGTCGAGACCGGCGCCGTCACGCTCGCCCTGCCGCAGGACGTGCAGGCGGAAGCGTACGACTGGCCGGTCTCCTTCTTCCGGCGCCGGGTCTGGCACGTGGGCCGCCCGGTACCGGAGCCGGCCGCCGTCGAGCGGGCCGCGCACCTGCTGCGCGGCGCCCGCAGGCCGCTGATCGTGGCCGGCGGCGGAGCGGTCTACTCCGGCGCCGAGACGCACCTGCGGGCGTTCGCGGAGGCCACCGGCATCCCGGTCGCCGACACGCACGCCGGCAAGGGCTCGGTACCGTGGGACCACCCCTGCGCGGTCGGCGGCATCGGCTCGACGGGGGCGTACGCCGCCAACGAACTGGCGAAGGACGCCGACGTCGTCCTCGGCATCGGAACCCGCTACAGCGACTTCACCACCGCCAGCCACACCGTCTTCGGCAACCCCGGCGTCACGTTCGTCAACCTCAACGTGGCCCGTTTGGACGCCGTCAAGCACTCCGCCGACCCCCTGGTGGCCGACGCCCGGCTGGGCATCGAGGCCCTGGCCGACGCTCTGACCGGCTGGCAGACCGCACCGGAGTACCGGGCCCGCACCCGCGAACTGATCACTCGTACCCGGGAGATCGTCCGCTACCGCAACGGCGATTCCGGGCAGCTGGACGGCGACGTCCTCCCGGTTGATCTCGCCGCGAACGCGTCCTCGCTCGGCGCGGACGTCCTGCACGCCACGTCCGTCGAGGAGTTCCGTGCGGCGATGGAGAAGGCCAAGGCCGCCACCCGCACCACCGTCGTCCACGCCGAGACCGACCTGTACGGCCCGAACCCGCCCGGCCACGGCTGGTGGGACGTGCCGGTCAGCCAGACCTCCGCCCTCGAGTCCACGCGGGCCGCGTACGAGACCTACGCCGCCCACAAGCAGGCCCAGCGCCACTACCTGTAACTCCCGCTCCGGCAAAGGAATCCCGCACCGTGAAGACCATCGAGCACTGGATCGACGGCTCCCCCGCCCCCGGCGCCGATCCGTCCCGTACCGCCCCCGTGTTCAACCCGGCCACCGGCGCCGAGCAGGCCCAGGTCGTCCTCGGCGGAGCCGCCGACGTGAACGCCGCCGTCACCGCGGCCGCCCGCGCCTTCGAGAGCTGGTCGGAGTCGTCGCTGACCCAGCGCACCCAGGTGATGTTCGCCTTCCGCCAGCTGCTGGTGGAGCACGAGGAGGAGCTGGGCCGGATCATCTCCGCCGAGCACGGCAAGACCGTCGACGACGCCCGCGGTGAGATCACCCGCGGCCGCGAGGTCGTCGAGTTCGCCTGCGGCCTCGGCGACGTACTCAAGGGCGGCTTCTCCGACCAGGTCTCCCGCGGCGTCGACGTGCACGACTTCCGCCAGCCCCTCGGCGTCGTCGCGGGCATCACCCCGTTCAACTTCCCGGCAATGGTGCCGCTGTGGATGCACCCGATCGCCATCGCGACCGGCAACTCCTTCGTCCTCAAGCCCAGCGAACGCGACCCCTCCGCCGCGAACTTCGTCGCCCGGCTGTACAAGAAGGCCGGCCTCCCGGACGGCGTCTTCAACGTCGTCCACGGCGGCAAGGACGCCGTCGACGCCATCCTCGCCCACCCGGGCATCCAGGCCGTCTCCTTCGTCGGCTCCACCCCCATCGCCAGGTACGTCCACGAACAGGCCACCGCCCACGGCAAGCGCGTCCAGGCCCTCGGCGGCGCCAAGAACCACGCCGTCGTCCTGCCCGACGCCGACCTCGAGTTCGCCGCCGACCACATCACGGCAGGCGCCTACGGCTCCGCAGGCGAGCGCTGCATGGCCCTCTCGGTGGCCGTCGCGGTCGGTTCCGCCGCCGACGGGCTGGTGGAGGTGCTTCAGCGCAAGGCCCGCGAGGTCGAGGTCGGCCCCGGCGACGCCCCCGGCACCGACATGGGCCCGCTGGTCACCAAGGCCGCCCAGGAACGCGTCGAGAGCGCCGTCGGCACCGCCGCCGACCAGGGCGCCACCGTCGTCGTCGACGGCCGAGGACTGAAGATCGACGGACACGAGAACGGCTTCTTCACCGGTCCCTCCCTCCTCGACCACGTCACCACCGAGATGGACGCCTACAAGGAGGAACTCTTCGGGCCCGTCCTCGCCGTCGTCCGCGTCGACACCCTGGACGAGGCCATCGCCCTGATCAACGCCAATCCCTACGGCAACGGCACCGCCCTGTTCACCGCGTCCGGCGAAGCCGCCCGCCGCTTCCAGCGCGGCCTCAAGGTCGGCATGATCGGGATCAACGTGCCGGTGCCCGTACCGATGTCCTACTACTCCTTCGGCGGCTGGAAGGACTCCCTCATCGGCGACTCCCCCATCCACGGCCCCGAGGGCATCCGCTTCTACACCCGCCCGAAGGTCGTCACCTCCCGCTGGCCCCAGCCCAAGCAGCAGGTCACCGCGGGCTTCACCTTCCCCACCTCCCACTGAATCCGTCCCCTTCCCCGAAGGACACGTCATGGCAACGGCGCCCACACCACTCCGCCCGATCGCGGGAAACCTGTGCCTCGGCTCCGCCCCCGACTCGTGGGGCATCTGGTTCCCCGAGGACGACCATCAGGTCCCCTACACCCGCTTCCTCGACGAGCTGGCCGAGGCGGGCTACCAGTGGCTGGAGCTCGGACCGTACGGCTACCTGCCCACCGCCCCGGAGCGCCTGAAGGAGGAACTGGACGCCCGCGGCCTCAAGGTCTCCGGCGGCACCGCCTTCGGTGCCCTGCACCGGCCCGAGGCCTGGGACGCCATGCTCGCCCACGTCCGCCGGGTGGCCGCACTGACCGCTGCCGCGGGCGCCCACCACCTCGTCCTCATCCCGCCCATGTACCGGGACGAGAAGACCGGCGCGTTCACCGAGTCGCCCGAGCTGACCGCCGAGCAGTGGGCGGGCTTCGGGCGGGCCGCCGACCGGCTGGGCAGGCTCCTGCTGGACGACTACGACGTCCGGCTGGTCATCCATCCGCACGCCGACAGCCACATCCAGACGCAGCCCGAGATCGAACGGCTGCTCGACGAGTCCGACAGCCGCTACACCAACCTGTGCCTGGACACGGGGCACGTGGCCTACGGCGGCGGCGACAACCTGGACCTGATCCGCCGCTTCGGCGAGCGCGTCGGCTACGTCCACATCAAGCAGATGGACCCCGGGATCCTCGCTCAGGTCGCCGCCGAGAACCTGTCCTTCGGCGAGGCCGTCAAGCGCGGCGTGTGCGTGTCCCCGCCCGCCGGTGTGCCGAATCCGGCCGACGTGGTGGCCGAACTCGCCAGGCTGGACGCCGAGTTGTTCGTGATCGTCGAGCAGGACCTGTACCCGTGCGCTCCGGAGGTGCCGCTGCCGATCGCGGTGCGCACCCGGGAGCACCTGGCCGGCTGCGGCCTTTCCGGAACCCGACGCCCGAACATCAACCGGTAGGAGGCGGCCATGGACGTCAGGGACGACGCGACTCAGGCCCCCGCAGTCACGGCCGACGCCCCGCCCGCCGTCTCCCGGCGGCTGCGGCTCATCACCGTCATCGCCACCTTCGGCGGCCTGCTCTTCGGCTACGACACCGGTGTCATCAACGGCGCCCTGCCCTACATGAGCAAGGACCTCGGTCTGACCCCGTTCACCGAGGGCATGGTCACCAGCTCGCTCCTGCTCGGCGCCGCACTCGGCGCGGTCGCCGGCGGCCGCCTGTCGGACGCCCGCGGCAGGCGCCGTACGATCCTCACGCTCGCGGTGCTGTTCTTCGTCGGTGCGCTCGGGGCCACCCTCGCACCGACCACCGCGGTCATGTTCGTGGCCCGCTTCGTGCTCGGCCTCGCGGTCGGCGGCGCTTCGGTGACCGTGCCGGTCTACCTCGCGGAGATCTCCCCGGCCGAACGGCGCGGCGCGCTGGTGACCCGCAACGAACTGATGATCGTCAGCGGGCAGTTGCTGGCCTTCACCTCCAACGCGATCATCGCGAACGTCGGGAGCGAGTCCGGCGGCATCTGGCGCTGGATGCTGGTCATCGCCACCGTCCCGGCCGTCGTGCTCTGGTTCGGCATGCTGGTCATGCCGGAGAGCCCCCGCTGGCTGGCCTCGAAGACCCGGTTCAACGAGGCCCTGGAAGTCCTCAAGCAGGTGCGCTCCCAGCAGCGGGCCGAGGCCGAACTCGCCGAGGTCTCCGCACTCGCCGTGAAGGAGGAGCAGGAGAAGCTCGGCGGCTGGCAGGACATGAGGTCCACCCCGTGGGTGCGCAAGCTGATGTTCGTCGGCTTCGGCATCGCCATCGTGCAGCAGATCACCGGCGTCAACACGATCATGTACTACGGCACCCAGATCCTCACCGACGCGGGCTTCGCCGCCGACAGCGCCCTGACGGCGAACATCGCCAACGGCGTGATCTCGGTCCTCGCCACCTTCGTCGGCATCTGGCTGCTCGGCCGCCTCAACCGCCGTCCGATGCTGATGACCGGTCAGCTCGGCACCACTGCCGCGCTGTTGCTGATCGGCGTCTTCTCCCTGGTGCTGCCCTCCGGCGACGGCCGCGCCTACGCCGTCCTCGCCATGACCGTCACGTTCCTCGCCTTCCAGCAGGGCGCCATCTCGCCGGTGACCTGGCTGATGCTGTCGGAGATCTTCCCGATGCGGATGCGGGGGTTCGGCATGGGCGTGGCAGCGGTGGTGCTGTGGCTGACCAACTTCGTGATCGGCCTGGTCTTCCCGTCCCTGGTCTCCGGGATCGGGATCTCCAGCACCTTCTTCCTGTTCGTCCTGGCGGGCGTCCTCTCCCTCACCTTCGTCAAGCTCTACGTCCCCGAGACCAAGGGCCGCACTCTCGAGACCCTCGAGGCCGAACTCCGCACGCGCTTCTCCTGACCTGCCCCGCCCTCTTGTGAAGGAATCGACCATGACCGTACGTGTAGGCGTCATCGGCGCCGGAATGATCGGCCAGGACCACATACGACGCCTGACCGAGGTCGTCACCGGGGCCGCCGTGACGGCCGTGACCGACATCGACGCCACCCGTGCGGCGGAGGTCGCCGCCCGCGCCGGCGCGACCGCCCTGCCCACCGGCACCGATCTGATCGGCTCCCCCGACGTGGACGCCGTCCTCGTCACCTCCTGGGGCCCCACCCACGCCGAGCACGTCCTGAACGCGATCGCGGCCGGAAAGCCGGTGTTCTGCGAGAAGCCGCTCGCCACCACCGCCGAGGACTGCCTGCGCATCGTCGACGCCGAACGCGCCCACGGCCGCCGTCTCGTCCAGGTCGGCTTCATGCGCCGCTTCGACGCCGGCTACCGCCAGATGAAGGAGGTCATCGCCTCCGGCTCCCTCGGCGCCCCGCTGATCGTGCACTGCGCCCACCGCAACCCGACCGTCCCGGACTCCTACACCTCCGCCATGGCCGCGCAGGACACGGCCGTGCACGAGATCGACGTGCTGCGCTGGCTGCTGGACGACGAGATCGTCTCCGCCCAGGTGATCACCCCGCGCGCCACGGGCAAGCGGTTCGACCACCTGAAGGACCCGCAGATCATGTACTTCGACACGGCGAACGGGGTCCGCATCGACCTGGAGGTCTTCGTCAACTGCCAGTACGGCTACGACATCCAGTGCGAGACCGTCGGAGAGGAGGGCCTCATCCGGCTGCCCGACCCCGCCGCCGTCGGCGTCCGCACCGCCGGGCGGCACGGCACGGCCGTCCTGCAGGACTGGAAGGGCCGGTTCGCCGAGGCCTTCGACACCGAGTTGCGCGAGTGGGTCGAGGCCGTCGCGGCCGGCACCGAGCCCACCGGCCCGTCCGCCTGGGACGGCTACGCCGCCACCGTCATCACCGACGCCGCCGTCCGTTCCCTGGAGACGGGCGGCCAGGTCGTCACCGTCGACATGAAGCCCCGCCCGGCCTTCTACGGAGGCACCGCATGAAAATCGCCCTCGACCCGTACATGTTCCGCGCCCTGCCGATGGACGACATGGTGCGCACGGTCGCCGAACTCGGCTACGAGTACATCGAGTTGTCGCCACGCGACGACTTCATGCCGTTCTTCCTGCACCCGCGCGCGGACGACGAGCGCGTCGCACAACTGAAGAACTCCCTGCGTACGCACGGCGTCCAGCTGTCCTCCGTGCTGCCGCTGTACAAGTGGTCCTCCCCCGACGAGACCGAGCGGCAGGCCGCGGTCCGCTACTGGAGGCGGATGATCGAGATCACCGCGGACCTCGGATGCCCCCTGATGAACTCGGAGTTCAACGGCCGCCCGGAGCGCGCCGCCGAGAGCGAGGCCGCGTTCTGGCGCTCGATGGAGGAACTCCTCCCGGTCTTCGAACGCGAGGGCATCGCCCTCAACCTGGAGGCCCACCCGGACGACTTCTGCGAGGAGAACACCCCGGCGGTCGACCTCGTCCGCGCGATCAACAAGCCCTGGGTGAACTACCTGTACTGCGCCCCGCACTCCTTCCACCTCTCGGGCACCGACCCGAAGGCGGACATCGCGACGATGCTGCGCTACGCCGGTGACAAGCTCCAGCACGTGCACATCGCCGACTCCTTCAACCACAAGGGGTCCTCGGGCCTGCGCTACATCCTCAACCCTCCCGGCACCCCGGCCCGCGTCCACCAGCACCTCGACATCGGTCAGGGCGAGGTCGACTGGGACGCCTTCTTCGGCACCCTGCGCGAGCTGAACTTCGACGGCGTCGCCACCGCCTGTGTCTTCGCCTGGGAGGAACGCGCCCGTGAGTCCTCCGCCTTTATGCTGGACCGTATCCGCAAGGAACTCACCGTGTGAGCCTCGCGGCCGGCGGCCGTGCCTCCCCGGGCGCGGCCGCCCGGAGTCCCGATCCCGGCGGCATACCTGCCGGTGTCCGGCACCGGAACCTCCCCGGTCATCGGCGCCCGTCTGCCGCACTGCCCGGCGCAGGCCCTCCGATCCCGTCGTCGGTCAGGGCGATGACGATCTCCGGCGGTGTGACCAGGGTGTTCCTGACCGTGCAGCGGGACACCGCCGCCCGCAGGGCGTCCCGTCGCCCGGCGGGGAGCGTGGGGGCGCGCACCCGCAGGCGGACCGAACTCACGCGGGGCGCCCGGCCGGACGCCGTACGGAAGTCGGTCTCTATCCGCAGCCCCTCACGGCTGAGGTCGTGGCGCTCGAGGAACCGGCCGGCACAGTGCGCGACGCACGCGGTCAGCGACGCCACGAGGAGCTCCACGGGAGTGGGGGCCGCGTCGGTACCGCCGTCCGGCACCGGCTGGTCCACGGCCAGTATGTGACCGCGCAGCCGCACTTCGTACGCGTCCGCGGCGATCGGCACGGCGTCCGCGTGGCCCGGCGGCCCCGGGACCCGCGGGGCGAAGGAGGCTGCCTGGTGGAGCAGCAGTCCGGCGACACGCCGGGCCTCCTCTGGCGTCAGCGAGGCCAGGGTCTCGCCCCGGTCGTGGGGTTCACAGGTGATGCCGAGGACGACACGCGCCATGTTCGGGGGCATTCCCTCGGGCGTGAACCCGGAGACGGTGACCGTACGACCGCGCCGGGTGCGTACGCCGTCCGCGAGCCGTTGCCTTGCGTTCACGATGTCACCGTCCAGACTCGGCGCGCGGCGCCGGCGGGCGATCACGCGCCGTGTTCCACTTCCATGTGCCGGCCCTGCGCCTTCCGTGTCTGCTCCGGGTGCGCTCGCTTGTCCCGACACCTCCAGTGCACCGCACCCGCGCCCCCGCCGCTGAGGCCGAACAGCCCATGCCGGGGGACCCGAACGTCCCTGCCCCACCCTTCAGCGCGACTCCGGTACGACGGCCACCGGGCACTCGGCGTGGTGCAGCAGCGTGTGGGCCACCCGGCCCAGGTGGAGTGCCCGGCGGTCGTGGCCGCGCCGGACACCGATGATCACGAGGTCGGCGGCGGCCGAGCGGTGCAGCAGCACCCTGCGGGCGGTGCCCTCGACCGTGGAGCGGTGCACCCGTACGTCCGGATGGTCGGCCACGGCGTCCTGGAGCAGGGCGTCGATCAGGGTGGCCGCCCGCTCCTGGCAGCACAGGGCCGGGTCCCCGGCCAGCAGGGGGTGTTCCACGGGCCGGTGCGCGGGGCGGTGCCAGACACGGACGACGTCGAGGACGCAGCGCCGCACCTGTGCCTCCCGGAGGGCGAACCGCACCGCGGCGCCACTCGTGCCGGGCTCGCCCGCGCCGAGCAGGATCCGCTCGTGCGTGCCCTCGAGGCCGGCCCGGTCTCCGCGCACCACGACCACCGGCCCACGGGCACGGCCCGCGACAGTGAGGCTGACCGAGCCGAGGAGCAGCCCCGCCAGACGGCCGCGGCCACGGCTGCCCGTCACCACGGCAGAGGCGTGGTGCACCGCGCGCAGCAACGCGTCGACCGGGTCCTCGGGCAGGACGTCGGCGGTGACCTCCACCTCCGGGTTGCGGCGCCGGGCGCGTTCCGTGGCGGTGGCGACGACGTCCGGCGGCACGTCGTCCTCGTCCTGCTCACCCCCGGAGGCGTACAGCAGCCGCAGGGGCAGCCCGTGCCGGGCCGCCTCGTCGGTCGCCCAGTCCACCGCCACCAGGCTGCACTCCGATCCGTCGACACCCACGACCAGCGGCGGCTTCATGCTTCCCACCACCTTTCGTCCGGCTCCGGAACCACGCCGCGGCCGGCTCCGGAGCGGCCCACCTTCACCGTCACACCGGTCGCGGAGCGGTGAGAGGGGCACTTCGGCCCCTCGTGAAGGACCTTCGGCCCCCTACCGTGCCGGGAGGGCCTTGCGGAGGGTCTCGATGCAGGCGCTGATCGCCGTCTGAAGCTCCTCCAGGCGCTGGAGCATGTCGTCCTCGTACAGGTCGTCGAGGTCGTCGGCGTCGTCCAGGGTGAGCTCCTCGAAGACCCTCGTCGCGCGCTGGAGGCTGCTGTAGAACTTCGTCCGTCGCTCCTGGCGGCGCAGTTCGGGATCGGACTCGACGGTGCGGGCGACGAGATCCCTCACCGTGTCGTACGCCTCCGCCGCCCACGGTCCGGCCTCTTCTCCCTCATCGAGTTCGTCGAGGAGGGACAGATGGCGCTCGGCCTCCGCGCGGAGGTCGGCGGGCGCGTCGATCGTCTGCCCGGCCGGGGTCTTGACCTGGCCGTTCTCGACGATCTGGCGCACGTAGCCGATGCGGTCCGCCACCCGGCTCTCGCCGGCCACCGCCTTCTTCAGCTCGTCGGTGCGGACGACGTCACGGGCCAGTTCGGTCTGCAGGGCCGGGTCCTCCTTCAGCCGGTCCAGCAGCGCGGCCCGAGCGGTCCGGGCGGTGGCGGGGTCGGCGAGGATCGCGGCACGCAGCGCGGTGGGGTTCTCGGCGACCTCCAGCGCCTTGGTGGGGCGGATGCCCTCGGCCTCGGCCGCCGCCGCGATGGCGGTACCGCGCTCGGAGGACGCGCTGGAGCGGGGGCTGTAGTAGGAGTGCCATGCGTCGGAGTCCGGCAGGTCGATCTCCTGGCCGGGGACGAGGATCTCGAAGTGCGGGACGAGCCCGTCGTCGGCGGCCTTGTCCCACGCCCTGTAGTACCGCATGACCCGCTCCGCGGAGCATCCCGCCAGCTCGGCGAACCGCTGGGCGGAGATCTTCGGGGTCTCCCCCGCCGGCTGTCCGCCGGGCCGTACGCTGCGCGCCACCTTCAGCGCGAACGCCCAGCCACCGGTCCGCGCGTACACCCCGAACTCGCGGGCGTCACGCGCCACCGCCTCGGCGACCTCCGGTTCCGCGAGGGCCGGGGCCGCTCCCGGCTCGACCCAGAACTCTTCGCCTGCTGCGTCTGCCGCCGCTGCCGCCTCTGCTGCGGACGGGACGATCGGTACGGTCACGGGGAACTCTCCCGGGCACTCGCGGACTGTGGAAACGAAGCGAGCAGCCTATAGGAGCGCGTTGCCGCCGAGGTCCGGCCGCGTCGGGGCGACGTGAAGGCGCCGCCCCCGGTCGGTCGGCCCATCCGTCCGATCGGTCCGTCCGGGCGTCGCTTCTTGAGGGACACGGCGTGGAATACGCGGCGTCGGGCGGCCGTTGGGCTCTGCTGTGATCAAGTGGTGCGTGGGCAGCGCACCGTACCGGGCACGGAGGGATCGGGACCGATGGGCGATGTCATCAGCACGGACAGCGTGGGCTCGCTGAAGGAGACCGTCGGGCGGTACGGCATCTGGAGTGCCGGACTGCGTTCGGAGGATCCGGCCAGGCGCGGTGAACTGGCCGACGCGGCTGCCGAACTGCAGGAACTCGGCTTCGGCGCGGTCTGGTTGGGCGGCAGCAGCGCGGTGCGCCACGCGGTGCCGCTGATCGAGGCGACCTCGCGGCTCGTCGTGGCGACCGGCATCCAGAGCATCTGGCAGTACGAGGCCGGCGACACGGCGGCGAGCGTCGTGGAGCTGGAGCGGACCCACCCCGGGCGCTTCCTGCTCGGGCTCGGCGTGAGCCATGCGAAGCTGGCGGACCAGTACCGCCGCCCGTACTCGGCCATGGTGGGCTATCTGGACGAGCTCGACGCCGCCGGGGTACCGGCGGGGCACCGTGTGCTGGCCGCGCTCGGGCCGAAGATGCTGGAGCTGTCCCGCGACCGTGCCGTGGGCTCGCACCCGTACCTGGTGACCACCGACCATACGGCCGAGGCCCGCGCGATCCTCGGTGACGGCCCACTGCTGGCTCCTGAGACGAAGGTGGTCCTGGAGACGGACCCGGACCGCGCCCGGGCGACGGCCCGCGGCAGCCTCGCCGTCTACCTCGGACTGCCCAACTACACCAAGGCGCTGGCCCGGTTCGGCTTCACCGACGACGACTTCGCGGGTGGCGGCAGCGACCGGCTGGTCGACGCGCTGTTCGCCTGGGGCGACGACGACCGGATCCGGGAACGGATCGAGGCCCATCTGGCCGCGGGCGCGGACCATGTGGCCCTCCAGGTGGTGGACGACCAGCCCCGCGACTCGCTTCCCCGGGAAGGCTGGCGCCGCCTGGCCGCACTGCTGAACTGACGGACGCGCAGATCCGGGGCCCGTTGTCAGTGCCCCGTCCTACTGTGGTCGTCGGCACAGGAGCACGGACCACCGACGAGACGATGGAGTCCCCATGACGACCCTGCCCGACCGGCCGAACACCGCGCTGCTCGTCATCGACGTCCAGAAGGGGGTGATGGCCGGCACGCCGCGTCGCGACAGCGTGATCGCGAACATCGGCACGCTGGTGGACAGGGCCCGCGAGGAGGACGTGCCCGTGGTGTGGGTGCAGCACTCCGACGACCAGCTCAAGCGAGGCAGCGAGAGCTGGGAGTACGTGCCGGAGCTGGTGCGCCGCGACGAGGAGCCCCTGATCCACAAGCTCTACTTCGACTCGTTCGAGGACACCGAGCTGGAGACGGTGCTCGCCGAGCGCGGAGTGGGCCGGCTCGTCGTCACCGGTGCCCAGACCGACGGTTGCGTACGCTCCACCCTGCACGGCGCCTTCGTCCGCGGCTACGACGTGACGCTGGTCGGTGACGCGCACACCACGGAGGACCTGACGGAGTACGGCGCGCCGTCCCCGGAGCAGGTGATCGCGCACACCAACCTCTACTGGAACTGGCACAGCGCCCCCGGGCGCCGCGGCGGGACGGTCGGCACGGCGGAGGTGACGTTCGCACCGGCCGACGGGGGATGAACCGGGACCGGCCGGTCCGTTCGGGTACGGCGTTCCGACATCCGAGGCGTCCTGCGTCCAAGTGGTGCGACCCCCTGGCACGGTCGTAGCGTGGCACGGGAGTCCGGAGACAGACGGGCGGGAGCGGACATGCGCAATCACACCATCACCAAGGCGGTCGTGCTCGGTGCCGTCGCATCGCTGGCAGCAGTCATGGCAACGGCATCCGCCGCCCCGGCCACGGTGCCGTCGGCCGCGCACACCGTGCCACGGCAGTCCGGGCGCCCCGTCGTCGTCGACTGTTTCTGGCAGCCGGAGGTGCGCCCCGGCGCCTTCGTGATCGCCTGCGGTGACGGAAACAGCCTCCTGTCCTCGGTCCACTGGTCGCAGTGGGGGCCAAGCTCGGCCGTGGGCGAGGCCGTCAACATGGTCAACGACTGCAAGCCGTACTGCGCGGCGGGCAGGTTCCACTCGTATCCGGTCACCGTGCGGCTCGACCACCCGCAGCCGTGGAAGAAGCGCCCTCAGCTGCAGCACTACACCCGGATGACCCTCACCTACACCGACGGCAGGCCGGACGGGTTCGGACGCGTGGTGACGTACCCCCTCTGGGACTGATCCCGTTCCTCCCGGATCAGGCGGGACCGGGCAGCCCGGCGCCGGTGACCCCGACCGGGTTGCCGGACGGAATCACTCCTGAGGCCACCACCGTCCGGGCCAGCGGGGCGAGCAGTTCGGCCAGTCGCATGGTGGCATCGCGGCCGAGCGCCCGCCACGGCCCCTCCGCGGCGGCGTCGGTGGCCTCTTCGATCGCGGCGCGCTCGGCCGCTCCCGCTTCGGTCAGACGCCCCCGGCCGTCGATCCACCCGCGCTCCCGCAACAGCGCCTCGGCGCCCTCCCAGGTGGCGGAGTCCCATTTCCGGCCCTCCCGCAGCAACGCGCCGTCCGACTCCCCCGAGGCGGCCTTGAGCACCATCGCCTCGACCGGACCGATGCCCCGGCTCACCAGCACGGCGACATGCCCGTCACCGCGGTGTTCGCGGAGCGTGGTCGCCGCCTGCCAGAGCCGTACGTGCGGCTGGGCAGGGCGTTCCAGCGCCTGGTTGGCCGCGCCGAGCACCCGTCCCGCGGTGTCGGCCGCCTGGGCCGCGTCCCAGGCGAGGTCCGCCGCCTCCGCCATCAGCCCGCCGTGTACAGCCGCGTCCCCGTACAGCCGCCGCATGGCGCGGTCCACTGCCCGCTCCCTGGCCGCCAGCAGATCCGACGGTGCCGCGTACCGCCACGCGTCGGGCAGCGCCCGCGCCACCCGGTCGGGATGGAACACGTAGAAGCTGCCGGTCACGACCGCCGCGGGAACAGGACCGAGCGGCGCGGCACGCAGACCGAAGTAGCCCATCCAGAAGCCGCGCATCCCGGCCTCGTCGGCGGCCTGGCGCGCCTCCGGTGCGAAGTACACAAGGTCGTGCACCGGCTCCGAGAGCTCCCACATCAGCCGGGAAGAAACGTCTCTCACGCTGCCCCCTCGTCTCCTGCGACCCGCATCCGATCAGCCGGCTATGACAGCGGTCATAGCACACATGATGACAGCCGTCATAGGGGGAGCAGCGCAGACGCGTCGGCACTGTGCCGATCGGCCCGGCCATGTTTGGGTGCCGCACCACCGATCACTCGACGTAGTGGGTGACCCCCCAGTCGACATGCGACGTGGAGGAGCAACGGTGGCTGGAGAACAGAAGGCCAAGGCGAAGTTCGAACAGGCCAAGGGCAAGATCAAGGAGACGTTCGGCCGCGCGCTCGGCAATGAGTCGATGACGGCCGAAGGTCGAGGCAAGAAGTCGAAGGGCGACATGCGCCAGATGAAGGAGAAGGCGAAGGACATCTTCAAGCGCTGACGCAGAACGCGCCCATGGGCGGGCCCCCGGTCCACCGGACCGGGGGCCGCGCCGTGTGTCAGGCCGCTCAGCGTCCGTCGTCGCGGCGCAGCGGCCCCCAGGAGCCGGACTGGCGGTCGACCTCGGTCTGAGCCTCCCTGATGACCTTCTCGTCGACCCAGCCGACCGGCACGACGTCCCGTACGAGCGGCTCGTTGTCGGGCCCGCGACCCTCGACGCGGCCCCGCAGAACCCAGGGACGCACACCCTCCCCCTTCTCGCGGGGCAGATGCGAGTAGTCGTGCAGCCGCCGGGCCACCCACAGCTCGACGGGCCGGTCCCCCCACCAGGGCTCGACCCCGAGGGGGTTGGCCGACAGCCCCGGCATCGGGACGCCGGTGAGGTCGTCCCTGCTCTTCGCGTTCCCCAGATCGGCGGAGGGTCCGCGCGACCAGCGGACGTAGAGGTCGCAGTCGCGGCCCACCAGAGCCCCCAGCTCGCCGAGGGTCCGCACAACGGGAAGGTCGTCCGTGGCGTTCATACGGTCGCTCCTCCTCACGGTCGCCCATGCCCCGGTGGCGGCTGGGCCACCGGTTCCCCACCACGACGGCACGGATGCGCTCCCGCACCTGCGGTCACCACCGGGTACCCCTGTGCCGAGGGGCAATCCCTGAGGTGGTCAGGGAGATCCACGGCCGCCGTTCTAGAGATCGACGGCCGCCATCCCGGCCTCGTCGTAGCGGTCGCCCGCCGGCTCCGGGAGTTCCGCGTCGATCCGGGCGAGGTCGTCCTTCGTCAGCTCGACGTCGACCGCGGCGGCGTTCTGTTCGAGGTAGGTGCGGCGCTTGGTGCCCGGGATCGGAACCAGGTCCTCACCCTGTGCGAGCACCCAGGCGAGAGCGAGCTGCGCCGGGGTCACGCCCTTCTCGGTGGCGATCTCCTTCACCTTCTCGGTCAGCCTGAGGTTCGCCTTCAGGTTCTCGCCGGTGAAGCGGGGGCCGTTGCGCCTGAAGTCGCCCTCGTCGAGTTCGTCCGGCGAGGTGAACCGGCCCGCGAGGAAGCCGCGCCCCAGGGGCGAGTAGGGGACGAACCCGATCCCCAGCTCACGGCAGGTGGGCAGCACCGCGGCCTCCGGGTCGCGCGACCACAGCGAGTACTCGGTCTGCACCGCGGTGATCGGGTGGACGGCGTTCGCGCGGCGCAGCGTCTGCGCCCCCGCCTCGCTGAGGCCGATGTGGCGTACCTTGCCCTCCGCGACCAGCTCAGCCATCGCCCCCACCGTCTCCTCGATCGGCACGTTCGGGTCGACGCGGTGCTGGTAGTACAGGTCGATGTAGTCGGTCCCGAGCCGCTTGAGCGAGCCATGGACGGAGCTGCGCACATGCTCGGCCGAGCCGTCCTGCCGCCCGACGGTGCTGATGTCCCCGGGGACGGCGTCGTCCATCCGGTAGTTGAACTTGGTCGCGATCACGTACTCGTCGCGGTGTCCCTTGATCGCACGGCCGATCAGCGTCTCGTTCGTGAGTGGGCCGTAGAGCTGTGCGGTGTCCAGGAACGTCACGCCCAGCTCGAGGGCGCGCCGGATGGTCCTGATGCCCTCGTCCTCGTCGGCGGTGCCGTAGAAGGCGGACATCCCCATGCAGCCGAGACCGATGGCGGAAACCTCCAGGTCCCGAAGCCTGCGCTGCTTCATGTGCGTCTCAGCCCTTCCTTGCGATGCTGTCCTTCGCTTCGCGGGTGCGTGCGAAGCGGGAGGCTCACCGTGCCCGCGGCCTCGCGGCCTCACCGGCCGGACTCACCGGCCTCCTCAACTCCATGGAGCAGCGAATCCGCCGCAGCGGCATCCCGGGGTCCGCACGCGGCACAGTCCGGCAGGCGGCAGAGTCCGGCAGGCGGTGGAGAGTCCGCAGTGCGCCGAGATCCGGCGCGCGACCATGTGACGAGTCGGCCGCCCGGCGCCCGCCGCCCCATGGCCTGTTCCCGGTGAGCCATGCCGTGCACGCTAGATCTTCGCGTGCACTCGAAGTCAAGGCGACGGCCGCAGCGTGGGTCCCTCAGCGGTCCTTGCGGCCCACGCCCGCGTACACCCAGTACTCCCGCGGGTTGTCCGGCACCGGGTCCTCCGGGTCCGGGCGCCACAGCGGTACGTGGACCAGGCCGGGCTCCACCAGATCGAATCCGTCGAACAGGGTGAGGATCTCGTCGCGGGAACGTGCGGTGACCGGCGATGTCGCCCGGGACCGGTACAGCTTGCCCACGGCGGCGGCCGTGTCCGGCCGGTCCTCGTTCGTGGCATGGCTCATCGCCAGCCAGCTGCCCTCGGGGACGGCGTCCCGGAAGGCGGCCACGAGACCGGCCGGGTCCTCCTCCGGCGTGATGAAGTGCAGGATCGTGATCATCAGTACGGCGACCGGCTGCTCGAAGTCGATCAGTTTCCGCACCTGCGGCGAGGACAGGATGTCCCGCGGCCTTCGGATGTCGGCGTCGACGATGTCCGCGTGCGGGTTGTCGGCGAGCAGGGAAGCGCTGTGGGCCACGGCCACCGGGTCGTTGTCCACGTAGATCACCCGCGCTCCGGGGCTGGCCTCCTGCGCCACCTCGTGGACGTTGCCCTGGGTGGGAATGCCAGAGCCGAGGTCGATGAACTGCCGCACCCCGGCCCCTATCAGGAAGCGCACGGCCCGCCGGAGAAAGGCGCGGTTGGCCCGCGCCAGGGTGCGGACCTGGGGGTCGATGGCGGTGAACGCCGCCAGCGCCTCCCGGTCGATCGCGAAGTTGTGCTGCCCGCCCAGCATGGCGTCGTACATCCGGGCGACGCTCGCCTTGTCGGGATCGACGCCCTGCGGGAGACCCTCGTGACCCGGCACCACAACTCCCCGAATCGGCACTGATCTTGATGCTCCATCATATAGTTGTCAGCGACCACTCGGCGAGGCGATCCCCCGCCGCCGGCCGCACCCGGCCACCAACCGGAAAGGCACGACCCTGCGGAACGAAGCGCGCAGCCACTTCGAGGAAGCACCGGCGGCCGCAAGCTCGCCCCGTCGGCTTCCCTTCTCCCCGGCGGCAGACGTCATCGGCTCCGAGCTCGACCTGCACCTGACCGGCAGTCACATCGTGCACGCGCTGACACCCGGGTTCTGCGACGCGGCATCGGTGTACCTGCTCCAGCGCTGGCTCGTCGAGGAGAACGCCTATGCCGTCGCGGACCCGCCGCAGATCGAGGCCCGCCGGCTCGCGCTGCGCGTCGGAACGGACGCGGCGGAGGACTGGGAGGGCATACTGCCGGTCGGCGAGGTGATCGTCTTTCCACGGGAGACGCCCTACGCGCGCGCCCTGGCCACCCGGCGCACGCAACTGCTCGACGCGGTCGACGCCCACACCACTGAACGCCTCACCGCCTCCGGCGGCGACACGGCCCGGATCAACCGCCTCCTGCAGACGGTTTCCTTCCTCGTGGTGCCGCTGCATCTGCGCGGCACCGCCGTCGGTTTCATCGTCGGCAGTCGTGGCCCGCACCGGGCGCGCTTCCGCCTCGACGAGGCCGCGGCCGTGGAGTCACTGGCCGCGCGGGCCTGCGTGGCCCTGGACAACGCACGCCGGTACGAGCGTGAGCGCCGCACCGCTCTGGCCATCCGGCGAAGCCTGCTGCCCGCCACCGCACAGGAGTTCGACGGCTGCCGCATCGCCCACGGCTATCTTCCCGCCGGACACGACAACATCATCGGGGGCGACTGGTTCGACGTGTTGTCCCGGCCGGGCGGCCGTATCGGTCTGGTCGTCGGGGACGCCATGGGGCACGGCCCGGAGTCGGCGGTCGCCATGATCCAACTGCGTACCGCCGTGCGCACTCTGGCGGGCCTCGACATAGCCCCGGCGGAGCTGATGCGCCGGCTCGACGCACTCGCCTGCGACACCCCCGGCGCCTCCTTCGCCACCTGCATGTACGCCGAGTGGGACGCGCAACGGCGTACCTGCACGTTCGTCGGCGCAGGTCACCCTCCGCCGTTGATCCGGGGCCCGGACGGACGAGCCGCACCGGTCTCGCTCACCAGCGCCGGCCTGCCGCTCGGCCTCGGCACGGGCACCTACGAGCCGACCGTGCTGCACGTGCCCGAACCCGCGCTGCTGCTGCTCTACAGCGACGGCCTGGTGGAGTCCCGCCACACCGACATCGACCAGGGCATCGCCGCCCTCGCCGGCCTCCTGGACTCCCGCGCCGTCGCGCCCGCGGACTCCACCGGCTTGGGCGCCCTGCAGGCGCTGGGCCGGCGGCTGTTGCACGACACACCAGCCACGGACGGCACGGACGACCGCACCGTCCTCCTCGCCGAACTGAAGCCCGTGCGGCAGTGAACGACTCGGCTGATGACCGCCTTGTGGGCGGGACGGCGCGATGGAACGCTTCCCCTCCGCCGGGTACCACCCGGGGTCGGAGAAGCGGAGGCGAGCGCCGATGGAATTGGAGCTCCGGCACCTGCGGGTGTTGTGCGCGATCGCCGAGGCGGGAAGCGTCGGCCGGGCCGCGGCGGACCTGGGGTACTCGCAACCGGCCATGAGCACCCAGCTCCAGCGCATCGAGCGCCACTTCGGTGAGCAGCTGTTCGAGCGCGGCGCCTCAGGTGTGCGGCTCACCAGATACGGTGCGGAGATCGTGTCGCGGGCGCGGGATGTCCTCGCCCGCGTGGAGGCGATCGGGTGCCCTCCGTGCGGGAGCACGTCGAGGGCGCGCCGGACCCTGCGCGTCGCCGCGACCAACTCGCCGATTCTGCCGGGCATGGTGGTCGGGATCCGGCGCCGGCTGCCGGACGTGTCGCTCACGGTGAGCAGCGTGTACGCGTCCTCCCGGATCGTCGAGCTCCTTCAGGAGGGCGTGGTGGATGCGGCGATCGCCACGGACTACCCGGGCAGGGAGTTGCGCCATTCGGCCGCGGTGGCACATCGGGGGATCGTCACCGAGCCGACGTTCGTGGCTCTGCCGGCGTGTCACCGGCTCAGACACCAGCCCCAGGTCGCGCTCGCCGACCTGGCGGACGAGGCGTGGTTCGTGACACCCGACGACGGGGCGGGCTGGCCGGGAGTGTTCTACACGGCATGCGAGGCGGACGGTTTCTCACCTGCGGTGGTGCACGAGTTCCTCGGCGACCAGACGCAGTTGCAGCACATGATCGCCGACGGTCTCGGGGTGTCCCTGGTGCAGGCGACACTCCGGCCGACGCCGGGCGTGCTGGTCAAACCACTGATGGGCACACCGTTGTGGTGCCGCTACGTGCTGACCTGGCGGCGCGAGAGGGTTCCCGAGGAACTGGCCGAGACGCTCTGCGTCTCCGCCACCACGGCCTACCAGGACCTCGTCGCCCGCTCTCCGCACCTGAGGACCTGGGCCTCGCGGACGTGGCGCGTGACCGTGACGTAGCTACGACGGGCATCCGGCCTGATGCCATGCCAGATGTTATGGCCCTCGGTGTGCAATGTGCTATGTCACACGCCATTGTGAGGACCACCGGCCGTTGAGAAGGTGCCTCTCACGCCTCATCACCGCTTCCGAGGCGCATCTATCCGTGAAGGAGCCCAGATGCGCTACCACTTCGCCCTGCCCAGACGCGTGGCCGGCGCCCTCGCCGTCGGTGCCGCCGTCGTCGGCCTCCTGACGACACCGGCCCTCGCCCCCCGCCCCCGGCCGGCACCGACGCGGTCACCGCATCCCGGACCACGACGCCTCCGGTGCCTCCCACCGGCTCGGACCTCGGCGCCTCGGACCGGACCGTGCAGGGACGACGGGTCGCTCCGGACCGGCTCCCGCCCCTACGGGCGGAGTCGACCGCGCTTCCACCCTCCGCCGGCACCGGGCCGAAGACCAAGTGGGAGTCGAGGCACTGCGCCCCCTCCGACTTCGGCGGCCTGAGCGGGTCCGCACTCGCGGCCTTCGTCGCGTTCCCCGTCAAGTTCAGCTGTTCAGCCTCCTGAAGGTCTTGAGCTCTTACCGGACGGTCGAACCGGCCTGCATGCCCGGCAGCGCCTGGCTCTTCCAGAGCACAGCCCCGACAGCCCCTGGATCGCGCAGCGGCAACTGCGACGCGGTGGCGGCGGATCTCGCCGGTGGTGGGGTCAACGTTGTGCGACCCCAGTGGTACCGAGGTACCACGGCGATGCCGAAGTGTCCCCCCTGGTCCCAGGGACGCGGCCCGTTCCGTACCTAGCTTTGAGACACGCGCTCCGGACCGGCCGGAGCGGCGGGAGTGGATCGGGATCAACCCATGATCGAAGTACGAGAGTTGACCAAACGATATGGGGACAAGACCGCGGTGGACCGGCTGAGCTTCAGCGTGAAGCCAGGCCAGGTCACCGGTTTCCTCGGTCCCAACGGAGCCGGCAAGTCCACCACGATGCGCGTGATCATCGGCCTGGACGCGCCCACCAGCGGCTCGGCGATGGTGAACGGCCGCCGCTACGCCCGGCACGCCGCGCCGCTGCAGGAGATCGGTTCGCTGCTGGAGGCCAGGTCCGTCCACCCGGGCCGCACCGCCTTCACCCACCTGATGGCCCTCGCCCGTACTCACGGGATCCCGCGTCGCCGCGTCGACGAGGTCATCGACCTGGCCGGGCTGCACAGTGTGGCTCACAAGCGGGCCGGGGCCTTCTCCCTGGGTATGGGCCAGCGGCTCGGCATCGCGGCGGCGCTGCTCGGCGACCCGGAGATCATCATGCTCGACGAGCCGGTCAACGGTCTGGACCCGGAGGGCGTGCTGTGGGTGCGCCAGTTGCTGGCGGGGCTGGCCGCCGAGGGACGGACGGTGATGCTGTCCTCGCATCTGATGAGTGAGACGGCGCTGATCGCCGACCATCTGGTCGTCGTCGGCCGGGGCCGGCTGCTGGCGGACACCACGGTCGACGGCCTGATCCAGGAGGTCGGAGGCAGGGGCGTGAAGGTCGCCACCACCGAGCCGGAACAACTGCGCTCGCTGCTGTCGGGGCCGGGCGTCAGCGTCACGTCCTCGACCGCGGAGGAACTGGTCGTCCTGGGTGTGGACGCGCGTGGCATCGGCGCGATCGCCGCGCAACACGGGATTCCGCTGTACGAGCTCACCCCGCAGACCGTTTCCTTGGAGGAGGCGTTCATGGACATCACCAGCGACGCGGTGGAGTACCACAGCGTTCCCGCCGACACTGCCGCCCGGAGGGCCGCCTGATGACCATCACCATCACGCCGGTGGCCGCGGACGCCGCACCTGCCCGCCCCGACCGGCCCGCCTACCGGGTCACGGCGCTCGGGGTGCTTCGCTCGGAGTGGGGCAAGTTCTGGTCGCTGCGGTCCAGTTGGATCACCCTGGGCGTGTCCCTGTTCCTGCTGACCGCCATCGGTGCGATCGCCGCCGCCACATACAGCCCGGGCAGCAACGGCGGCGGTCCGCCCGGATCGTCCTCCGGCCCCGAGGACGCAGTCAGCGTGGCCCTGACGGGCCTGACGTTCGCCTCACTGGCCGTTGGCGTCCTGGGGGTCCTGATGTCAGCCGGTGAGTACAGTACGGGCATGATCCGCTCCACGCTGGCGGCGGTGCCCAGGCGGCTGCCGGTCCTGTGGTCGAAGAGCGTCGTCACCGGCGTTCTCGTTGTGCCCGTGGTCGTCATCGGCGCGCTGGCCGCGTTCGGGCTGGGTGTTGCGTCCCTGGACGGCGAGAGCATCTCGATGTCCTTCGGGGACGACGGGGTGCTGCGTTCCCTGATCGGAGCGGGCCTCTATCTGGGACTGGTGGGTGTGTGGGGTGTGGCCCTGGGCTCGCTGTTGCGCTCCACCGCGAGCGGCATCACCGTGCTGGTGAGCAGCCTGCTGATCCTGCCGGGCCTGACCTCGCTGCTGCCCGCGTCCTGGAAGGACGACATCACGCCGTATCTGCCTAGCAACGCCGGCCAAGCGGTGACGCACCTGCACCAGGCCACCGACTCGCTCGGCCCCTGGGCGGGCCTGGCGGTGTTCGCCGGATGGGTGGCGCTGACACTGACCGGGGCGGCGTACCGGCTTGTCCGTACGGACGTCTGACCGATTGGGCGAGAGCATGCCTGCGACGGGTACGACAGGAGGGGCGGAGGCCGGGAGCGCGGGCCGCCGCCCCTGTTCCGGCCGGCCGGCCCTCGCGCCGCCTCCCGGCTTGGAGGCGGCCTGGTCGCATCCGCTCATGGGGCGTCTGCTGCGCGCGCAGCGGCACCTGAAGTGGGGCGGCCGCCGGCATCCGTGGCTGTTCGACTCGGCGATCGTGCTGGTCGTCGCCGCTGTGACGGTGTTCCGCTCCCCGGGCGAGCACGGCCCGTTCGGCGAGATCCGGGCGCTCGCCGACCTGCCGTTCGGCCTCGAGACGGCCTTGTCCGCCATGCTCGTCGTGCCTCTGTGGTGGCGGCGCAGGGCGCCGACGGCCGTCTTCACGGTGATCGCGGTGTGCGCCCCGGCCCTCATCGCGCTCGGCCTGCTGCTGCCGGCGGGCGGGTGTCTGCTCATCGCCCTGTTCAACCTGGCACTGAACGGCCCCCTGCGCAGGCTTGGCTGGGCGGCCGCCGCGACGACCGTCGAGCTGAGCGCGGCGGTGTGGTTCCTCGCACCCGCCGACCGGCTGTGGCAGGGCCTGCTGACGGTGGCGAGCCAGGAGATCGCCGCGATCGCCCTGGGCCTGGCCCTGCGCACCCGGCGGGTGTACCTCGCGGCGCTGGAGGACCGGGCGGCCCGACTGGAGATCGAGCGTGAGCAGCGCGAGAGGCTGACCGCCGCCGCCGAACGCTCCCGGGTGGCCCGCGAGATGCACGACATCGTCGGCCACAACCTGTCTGTCATGGTGGGACTCGCGGACGGCGCCGCCACCCTCGCCTCCAGCACGGGTGAGAGGTCCGAAGAGGCCCTGCGCATGATCGGGGACACGGGACGGCAGGCGATGAGCGAACTGCGGCGCGTCCTGGGTGTCCTGGGCGACGAATCCGACGACCAGGCCGAGCGGCTCAGCCCGCAGCCCGGCGTCCGCGATCTGGATCCGCTGCTGGCCCGGGTCCGTGCGGCCGGTGTGAATGTCACCTGCCGGACGTCCGGAGACATCGGCGCCCTCGGCAGCGGGGTGCAACTGACCGTCTACCGCGTCGTCCAGGAAGCCCTGACCAACACCCTCAAGCACGCCGGCACCGGCTCGGCAGCGAACGTCACCGTCACCGCCGGGAACGGAGACATCCGGATCAGCGTCTCCGACACCGGGCCGCCCCCCGGCGCCCGGACATCTGCGCGGCCCCTGGCAGAGGCCGACGGTCCGGGACACGGACTGGTCGGTATCCGGCAGCGGACCGCAATGTACGGCGGCACCGTCACCGCGGGGCCGCGTGACGACCGGTCCGGCTGGACCGTGGACGTGACACTCACCGATCCGCCGGCGTCTGCCCCGTCCCCCGCACAAGGCCCCGCCCCAGGAGGCCCGCAGCCCCAGGGAGAGCAGATCCCATGACCACCGTGCTGATCGCCGACGACCAGCCTCTGCAACGCCTCGGCTTCCGCATGCTTCTCCAGGGCACCCCGGGCATGGAGTGCGTGGGCGAGGCCGGACACGGCGCCGAAGCCGTCCGCATCGCCGCCGAACTGCGCCCGGACGTCGTCCTCATGGACGTCCGCATGCCCGGCATGGACGGCATCGAGGCCACCCGGCGGATCGTCGCCGCCGGCGGCCGTACCCGCGTGCTGATCGTCACCACCTTCGACCTGGACGAGTACGCGTACGAGGGGCTGCGCGCCGGAGCGAGCGGCTTCCTGCTCAAGGACGCCCGCCCCGAGGAAGTCGTCGCCGGGATCCATGCCGTGGCGACGGGCGACGCGGTCGTCGCTCCCAGACTGACCAGACGCCTGCTGGACGCCCACGCCCATCGGGTGCTCTCTCCCGCCTCCCCCGCAGAGCCGCACACCGATCCCAGGCTGCGGACGCTGAGCGAGCGCGAGCACGAGGTCCTGGTGGCGATCGGCAAAGGCTGGACCAACGCGGAGATAGCCGAGCGGCTGGTCCTCACGGAATCCACCGTCAAGAAACACGTCGGCCGGGTCCTCGCGAAGATCGGTGCGCGCGACCGCATTCAAGCCGTGATCATGGCCTATGACGCCGGGCTGGTCACGCCCCGCTCCTGATCCGCCGCAACCCCGGCTCGCAAGGGGTTCGGCGGCCGCCAGTTCGGTGGTGACAGCCGAGTTCCTCCAGTCCTCAGGCGGACGGCTTGCCGGGCATCGGCCCGCTACGGGGCGCGGCCCTCGAACGGGCCGTTGCGGACGGACTCCGGCTCGGTGTCCAGATCCCAGGCGGCGACCTGGCGGTCCCCAGGGCCCGGGTGCAGGCCGCCAGCAGGGCGACGTCACCTGGGGCCGGCCCGTGGAGCTGAGGTTCATCCAGGTCCAGCGCATCGAGGGGGACGCTGGCACCCGGCCCCACTGCCGGTCGAGCCAGCTCTCACCGGAGACCCTGTGTGACCTGCCCCGGACCGAGAGGGTGCCGGTGGTCCTCATGGACGGCAGCGCGAACTCGTACTGGATCTCGCCGAGCATGTCCCACACGCCGGTGCATCCTGGGGCCGACCGGTCCGCTGACGGCCCCGGCATCGTCGGTGCCTGAGAGCCCGCGAACGGTCGTCTACGGCCGCGGTGGGCGCAGGACGGGGACGCTGTCGCGGAACGCGGCGGCGTGCTTGTCGATCTCCTGGGGGTCCGGCTCCAGTGAGGCGGCGCTCAACAGTTCCCGGTAGTGCTCCTCCAGCTCCGTGAGAGTGTGGACGGAGGAAGCGGTGCCGGCGGGGGAGAAGTCGACCCGGACGTTGCCGTCCTCGACGACGAAACGGCCCGCGGCCCCGCACGTGCCGCATTCGGCGCGGCCGCCGCGCAGCACGATCAGGTCGAGGTGGCACATCGGGCAGGTGCCGGGCTCCCCCAGGAACCGGACCTCGTCGTGGGGCAGACCGAGCTGCCGGGCAACCGCGCCGCCCAGCCGCTCGGCGCGCAGCACAGCTGCCGGGTCGGTGGCTATGCCGCCCAGGCCGCCGGGGGTGGGGACTTCCATCTGGTCGGCGACGGCCATGTGCAGGGGGAAGGCCAGGGCGTGCAGAGTGGGCAGCGTCAGCGTGCGCCAGTGGGGTGACGGGCAGCCGCCCACGGCGATGAAGCCGGCCACGCGCGGCTTGAGGACCCGCGGGTCGGGGGCCGTGTCGACGCCCAGAAGGCCGCGAGTCTCCTTCTGCTCGGCCGGGCCGTGTTCGCGGCGGGCGAAAGCTTTACGGACGAAGACCACGTCCGTGCGCGGACCGAAGGCGCGGTCGATGAGGAGCTTCAACGCGCCCGGTGCGCTGCGGGTGTAGGTGGGGGAGCTGACGATCACGCCGTCCGCGTCGAGCAGCCGGTCGCAGAACCAGGCCGCGTCGTCCCCGGCGTCCGCGGTGGCGGCGGTCACCAGGGACATGTCGGTCAGCCGTACCATCTCGACGGCTGTCCCCTCGCGCGCGGCCGCGGTGAGCGCGGCCTTCAGCAGTACCTCGGCACTGCCGTCCTCCTGCCCGCAGGCAAGTCCGAGCAGACGCATCGACGACACCTCTCTGTGTTCGGGGGATGGGGGGCGGTCCGCCGGGCCACGCGGGCTCCGGCGGACCGGACGGGAGCGGATGGCGGGGCGGTCAGCCGCGCAGGGTGGCGGCCAGCCAGCCGGCGCTGCGGGTGACGATCTCGGGGAAGTGGTTCGAGAGGATCTCGTAGTGCTGGCCCGGGTACTCGATGACCTCCTTCGGGCCGGGGATCCGCTCGTACATCTCGCGGGCCTCCTCGACGGGGGCGACGGTGTCCTTGGAGGCGAGGATCATCAGGACCGGGGCGGTGATGCGTTCGGCGTAGGCGCGCACCTCCATCTCGAAGATGCGGTCGAGGGTCGAGGTGGTGATCTCGTTCCGGAAGCTGGGCAGTCCGTGGATCATGTTCTCGACGAATTCCAGACCCTCCTGGTCGCTGAACATGACCGGGTCCCCGGGTTCCGGGACGCCGTGCAGGCGGATGCTCGCGGCCGGCTCGCCGCGCAGCTGGGCCTGACGGTCGGCGGGGATGAGGGCTTCCAGCTCCGCGAGCGTGTCGGCCGGTTGGAGCGTGCGTGCGCTCCAGCCGCTGACCGGGGGGATGATGCTGACGACCGCTTTGACCCGACGATCGGTGGCCGCCGTGAAGAGGGAGTTGGCGCCACCGATGCTGATGCCCCACAGGGCGATGCGGTCGGGGTCGACGTCCTCGCGCAGGGTCAGATGGGTGATGACGTCGCGCAGGTCCCGGCACTGCTGCCAGGGATCGAACTGCTGACGGGGTTCGCCGTCGCTGTAGCCGGTGTTGCGGTGGTCGTAGATCAGGCAGGCCAGACCGGCGTCGGTGAAGCCCCGGGCCATGGCGAACATGGATTCCGCGGGACCGCCCAGGCCGCCCTGGAGGATGGCGACGGGCAGGCGTTCGGGACCGTCGGTCGGGCGGAACAGTTTGCCCCGCAGGGTCAGTTCCGACACTCGGAACTCGATGTCTTCGGTGACGGGCATGGTTCTCCTCGTGGTGCGGCTCGTGTCGGGAAGTCGGCGATCAGGTGCGGCTGACGGGGAGGTCGTCGGGCAGGAAGTCGATGTCGGCGGCCCGCGGGTCGGCCGAGGCGCGCAGGATGGGGAAGACCTCGGCGCGCATCTCGGTCTCGTACTCGGCCACGGCCTCCGCCACGGGTGTGTCGCCGTGGGCGGCGCGCTCCAGGGCCCGGGCGAGAGCCGCGGCGTCGCGCAGTGCCGTGTTGGCACCGGAGCCGAACGAGGGAGGCATGGCGTGGATCGCGTCACCGAGCAGGGTGACACGGCCGGCCGGCCAGGGATCTGCCGGCTGTAGGTGACGCGTGGACACCGGGAAGATCGTCGACGCGTCGACGTGCTCGACGAGATCGGCCAGGGCGGGATCCCAGCCCCGTACCGCGGTGCGCATCAGCGCGTGCAGGGTTTCGGCGGAGCTGTGCCACAGGTCGGGAGCCCCGGCGGCGACAGGGCTGCCGGGCGGAAGGCCGAGGTTGACCATAATGTAGGGATCGACGGGATCGACGGGGGCGCCGGGCGCCAGTTCGGCCAACGCCTCGGCGACCGGCCTGCGCGGCCGGTACACGCCGTAGGCGAACATCGCGCCGTTCGGCCCCGTGGCGACGGCGAAACCGTCGAACAGTGCCTCGGGCAGGCGCGCTGCCAGATCGTCGGTCAGCGGTGCGATGGAGTACAGGCCGCGCATTCCGGTGTCCACGACCGGAACGTCGGGCAGCAACTGCCTGCGCACGACGGAGTTGATGCCGTCGGCGCCCACCAGTATGTCCCCGGTCGCGCTCGTGCCGTCGTCGAGCAGCACCCGCACCTTCTCGCCGTCCGTCTCGAAGCCGGTGACGGTGCTGTCGTAGCGGACGATGTCCTCCAGGCCCAGGCCCATGATCTGGCGCAGCGTGCGCCTGTTGACCGCTGTGTGGGGCCGCCGCGGGTCGTTGGGCGGGCCGATGTGGGGACGGGCGCCGAGTTCGCGGGCCTGGTGGTCGAGCATGACCATGACCTCACGGCGAGGCGTCTCGCGCGAGGTCTGCATGTATAGCTCGAAGAGGTTGTCCGGAAGGCACTGCTGGAGAGCGCGGCCACCCGCACCGTTCATGTGCAGGCGGTAGCCGGCCCGCCCGATGCCCGGCGCGCTCTCGTAGACGGTGCAACTGATGCCCGCGCAGCGAAGACCCTGCGCCAGACAGAGCCCTCCGATGCCTCCGCCGGCGATCAGGACATGGAACGACGGCATTGTCGCCTCCTTGATGGGCTCGGAACACCTGCATCGATCGGTGCAGGCCCGAGAATGCGAACGTCTGGGTGTGGTGGCGGTCCGTGTGACACGGGGTCCCGCCGAGCCGTGTCACCACTCTTGCGTCCGCCCTGGGATCAGGGAAGCCGAAATCCCTTATGCTCGGCATAGACAGAGCTGATGATCATTCGAGGTGGGTGCCGTGACTCTGGACCTCAACCTGCTGCCGCCGCTGGACGCGCTCCTCCAGGAGCGCAGTGTGACGCGGGCCGCAGAACGGCTCGGTCTGAGCCAGCCCTCGCTGAGCGCAGCCCTGGCCCGGCTGCGTCGGCACTACGGCGACGAACTCCTCGTCAGGGTGGGCAACAGCTACGAGCTGACCCCCCTGGCGGAACGACTGGTGGAACACACCGAGCAGGCCCTGAACTGGGCGGACCGGGTCCTCCAGACGCGCCCCGACTTCGATCCCGCGCAGGCCCGGCACGAGTTCACCGTGATCATGGCCGACTGCCAACTGCCCACGTTCGGGCGGGCCTTGGCCGACCTGGTCCGCACCGCCGCGCCGAACGTGCGGCTGCGCTTCCAGCACAGTACCGAACGGGTCGTGCAGCAGGCGCTGGACAACCTGCGCACGGTGGACGCCCTCGTCCTGCCCCAGGGCATCCTGTCGAACATCCCCACCTTCGACCTGTACAAGGACCGTTGGGTGTGCGTGATGTCCGCCGACCGCGCCCCGGCCGTCCTCGGGCGGGAGGAACTGGCGGGACACCCTTGGGTGTTGCCCTACCGTCACCCGTCGCCGGTCTTCTCCCCCCTGAACCGCCTGCACGCCGAGGGCATCGAACCGCACGCGGAGATCGTCACGGAGAACTTCCTGGCCATTCCCCACCTGGTCGCGAGGACCGACCGGATCGGCCTGATGCCCGAACGGGTCGCGATCCCCGCCCTCTCCGGACAACCGATCACCGTCGTCCAACCCGCCTTCGAGATCGGCCACTTGGTGGAGTCCCTGTGGTGGCATCCCCTCCATGAGCGGGAACCGGCCCACATATGGCTGCGTCGCATGGCCGCTCAGGCCGGCAAGACCGTAGATAGCGGCCCCATAACATCGTGCTAGGTCCGGATGTCCAACTTTGGACGTCACTTCCCGTCGCATGCCTCCAGAGGGCTCAGTGCCTGGCGCTAACCATCGCCGCAGGTGGTCGTAGTCGTATCCCTTGTCGGCGTGGAGCTTGCCCGGCTTGCGCCGCCGTCGGCCGCGGCGAGAGCCGGATCGACGGTATGCCCTACTTTCTTGATCGTGGTTCGAACTGGTCACTCGTAAGATCAGCAGGACCCCGGGGGCTCTGGGTATGACTGTCAGCGGTTCGCCATGAGATGGCTGGAAAGGCTTGGCCGCCCGGAGCCCCGCGACGACTCGTCGGAGTTGGCGGCATAAGCGGCATAAGTAGTCCGGGGGCTAGTCGGGCGGTGGCTGTGGTCATTGTGCGGGGTTGGCGTCCGTTTCCTTTGGGGTCCGGCTGTGAGGAGTTTCGGGAGGTAGCGGACGGAGAGTCCGGTCTCCGCCGGGTGTCGCAACGCTGTGTCGAGGTTAGTCCCTCGGTCGAGGCGAGGGACGTGGGCCGTGGAGTGGTGACCAGGATCAGCGGCACATGGACTACATGATCAGCCCTGGCCTGTGGGGGCAGATCGACGAGGTGCTCGCCGGAGGCACCAGGGCTTCCCGGCGGGCCGCGCTGAGTGATGTCGTGTTGGTGCTGGCGTTTGTGCCGCAGTCGCTGCTGCGGATCCTGGAGATGACGGGCGCCGATTAAGGTCCTGCAGGTCTGTGACACCGTCGCGGAGGCCGAAGCAGCGTTCAGCGACCGCGAGGATGCGGCTGGAAGCCTCCTTTGAGGCGCATCGCCAGCCGCCGGCGGCGGCCGTCACGTTGGTGGTCGGTGTAGCGGCACGACGTTGTCGGCGGCAGTTGAACCCGTCTGCTGATCGTCGTCGTGGATGAGCACGGCGCTGGCGAGGGTGAGTCTGGCCACCAGATGGCGGAGCTCTTCGATCTCGGCTTTCTGTCGGGCGACGGTCTCCTTGAGCTTGGTGACGGTTTCCCGCAGGCGTCTTTCGGGCTCCGGGACCTGCCGGGTCTCGGTGCGCACCCGCTCGTAGAACACGTTCTTCAGGTCGGTGTGCCGTCTGAGGAGGGCCATGCGGTGCACGCCTGCTTCGGCGGCGAGGGCGACCACGGTGAGACTGCCGTTGGAGGCGGTGGCCTGTCCGGCCAGGAGCCGGTCCATGGCATGGCGGATGCGGGCGCGCTCGTCCTGGTGCTGATCGTTCACGTGAGGGCCTCGGCGGGCTGGGCGGTGGCGTCATGCGTGGCGGCGGTGGCCCGGAGCCGGTTGGCGTTGGCGCGTAGGCGTTGGCCGATGGGGTGTGGTGCGTGGTTGGCGAGCTGGTCGATCTCGTCGGCGCGTTCGCTCAGGAGACGGGCGTGGGTGTCGGTGCGCACGGTGTTGCCGCAGCCGGGCCGGCAGTCGTACTGCCTGGGGGCTGTGGCTCCGGGCTCCGGCTCACACAGAGCGTTGTCGTGCTTGAACGCGCAGATCGGGAACGCGTCGGGGTTGTCGTAGAGCACGATGCCGTCCCGAGCAAGGAAGGCGCTGGCCTTCTTCGCGAAGGTGCGGGGGACATGGCGGCCCTCGAAGCGCGGGGCGTGAGCGGCGGCGGTCAGGGCCCTGCGGGCGGCAGGACCGGAGATCTTCTCGCCGGCCGCGGCACGGTCCCGCAACCGCGCGGCGGTGTCGGCGGCGGCCAGTGCCGTTTCGACGTCGAGGACGGCGTGAATGCCGCGGCGGCTGCGGGAGCCGTAGCCGCTGGAGGTGCGTGCGTCCAAGACGGTGCGCATGTGGCCGTACTGGATGGCGAGGGCGATCAGACCTCCGGGGCGCCGTGCGATGTGCCAGGCCAGGGTGCGTCTGAACCGGCCCATTCTGATCGGACCGTGCGGGTCCTCGGGGATGGTCTGGTCGGGCAGCCCGTGGGTCTGGGCTTCGCGGTTGGCCCAGTCCACGAAGGACTCGATCCGCTTGGTCAGTGTCTCCTTCTTCAGTGCGCCCTGTTTGCCGCAGGTGCCGTGGTGGGCAGCGCTGAGCAGGAGTTCCCCCGGCGGCACCATCCGCTCCAGCACGCGGATCGCGTGGACCACCGGTGTGATCGCGACCCAGGGGACGCGGCGGACCTCGCCGGCGGAGATGTGGTTGCCGTCGTCGTCGGTGACGTTCTTGTAGTGGCGGCTGCGGATCAGGTGGCGTCCTCGGGTGCCGTCAGCGGTGGGTTCTGGCTCGGGGCAGCAGCCGGAGCGCAGGCCTTGTACTTCCTGCGGGCGCATGCCGGTCAGGTACAAGCAGATGATCGCGGCGGCGGTGCTCAGGTGCCGCATCAGTTCCTCTGCCTCGTGGAAGTCGAGGTGCTCGCGCCAGGGCCTGCCGTTGATCCGACCGGTAACCGGAACATCCAGGGGACACGGCCCCGGCCGCTTCGCTGCTACCCGATGCAGGTCGTGGCGTTGGATGAACCTCGCGGTCTGCGGGACGCTGGCGCCGGTGAGAGCGGCGACGTAGCTGCGGGCCGCCCGGAAGGTGTTCCCCACCGGGCTGGCGGGCAGCGGGCCACCAGCCTGCGCCAGTGGCAGCAGCCACCGCTCAAGCGCCGCCAACGTCTGAGGCGTGGCCGTGTTGGCGGCGGCCTGGTTGGCCAGGCAGCACCGTTGGGTCCATGCCGCCAGGATGTCGTCGGCGAAGTCGTCGACGACCCGGATCGCCCAGGTCAACAACGGCCCGAGCACCAGCGGGTCCAGCGGCTCCGTCGCATTCTCGCCCTGGCCCGCGGTATCGGCGGCGGGAAGGAAGTCGTCCACCCCATCGGTCTCCCAGGGAGGCCGGCTGATGCCGGAGGGGCGGGCACTGAGCTGGTCGAATGCCCACAGGTCCGTCAAGCGGGTACAGAGGATCGCAGCGGAGTCGCGGGACACCTGGCCCAGGCGCTCGCCGGCATAGGCCCGCCGTTCGGCTTCGGTGCAGGCCCCCAGGCTCATGATCTGGCGCTTGTGCAGCCAGCGGGCCAGCCGCATCCACTCCCAGCAGCTGGCACGCATGTGCGGCGCGGACGTGCGGCCCCGGGCCTGGACTCCTCGGGTCTGGAGGTAGGTGGGCCGACGCTGACCGTTGATCATGGTCCACGCCACCAGCTTCACCTCGTCCCGCAAAGGTTCGGGGCAGTTCTTCCAGTGGATCTTGCCCATGCCCGTGCCAGGGTTGTCGATGAGCGGGGCCACGGACCAGATGGGGTCCTGGTAGCGGGAGTTCGGGTGCGTGTTGCCCGGGCTGATCCACTCAGGCAGCACCACGGGGCTGTCCGGGGTGGGCATGGCCAGCACGTACGGGTCGAGCTCGGCAGTGGCGCCGTTGGTCACGGGGTAAGTTCTCCCTTCACCAGGAGGTGGACCAGAGTGCGGTCAGCGTCGTCCACCCGGGCCAGGGCCGCTGTCCAGGCCGTCGGCCCGACCTTGTCGCGCAGGTCATCGAGCCGTAGTGCGTGCTCGCTCCATCGTTCCTGCCACGTGCCATCGGGCAGAGGGGATCGCAGGCTCTGTAGCACCTGGTGCAGGTGGGCGAGCCGGGGATGATGCCCCGGGTGGACACGGGCGTTGGGGCAGGCCAGGCAGAGCAGAAAGTCTGCGGCGCAGCCGCCCTCCGGGCCGGGCCAGGGGCTGGACGTCTCGTCCGCGCAGTCCGCGGTCACCGTCTGCTGGTGGGCAGGATCCTGCGCGCCCGCGACGTGGCCGGCGAACACTACGGCCCGGGCCTGGTCGAGGGCCTCGCGGGCTCCGGCCTCGAAGACGCTCTGTGAGGCGCGTTGCACCTGCCCGTCGGGGAGCACGTAGACACTTTGATGCGTGCCCGGGGAGTGCTGAAGGGGACGGCCCTCGCGGGTCACGGTCGTGCGTCGGGTGCGCCTGAACGGAGCTCCGTCCAGCCCGTGCCGTTGCGCCCACCACTGCGCATCGCCATGGCCGACACCGAGGGCCAGAGGGCCCACCGGCCGGGGCCGCTCGGTGTGCTGGTGCCGGCGCGTGGGGTAGTGCATCCGCGCGACCATCAGCAGCCCTATGCCTGGATCGAGGCGGGCGGCCAGTGCACGGCCGTGCGCGGTGGCCTCCAGCGCCTGGGTGATCAGCCGCCCCGGGGAGTCGGCCCCGCAGTCGGTGATGTTCTCCGTGGAGAACCAGTGGCCGCGGCCCTTGCGGCGCTTTTCGATCTGCAGCTGGTAGGTCACCGAGGCTGTCTCGCCGACCGACGGCGCCCGGGTCGGGGCCGGCAGGCAGTCGTAGACGGACAGATTCCACCCGAACCGGTCGGTCAGCAGCACCGCCAGTGCCGTGAGCTCCGAGCGCGACAAGAACAGCCGTCCCCATGTGGCCTCCGCTCCGCTGCCTCCCAGCAACACGCGGTTTTTCACGCAGTGATGCCCGCGCGCAGTGATCGTGGTGGGCACCTCGCCGGTGCGCGCGAGGTGATCGAGAATCTGGCCGATCTTCCATTCCCGGCTGCCTTCCGCCAGCTCGCCGGCGCGCCAGCTCTCCAGCAGGCGGGTGTTCTCCCGGATCCGCAGCAGCGCGGACCGGAACTGCCGCTGCGCGGCCAGCACCACCCGCTCCCGCTCCTGCTTGTCATAGGACTTCTCATACGGCCTCGGGCTGGGGATGCGCCGGGCGAGTTCGTCCGCGACCAACCCGCTGGCCAGCCGCGGATCTGGCGTCAGCAACGGCCTGACCTGCCGCAGCACGCTCTTGCCGGTGTTGGTGGCGATGTGCCGGGCGCGCCAGCGCTTGAGCTGCGCGGTGGTCAGATCCCCCAGGTCCTTGGGAGGCTGGTCCAGTTCGGCGACGAACCGGGCGAACGCGTTCAGCGCGACCCAGTAGCCCTGGGCGGTCGCGTGGCTGGTCCATCCCGGCGCCCGGGCGGCGAACACCGTCGCCAGCGACCGCTGCATCGGCTCGGCGACCGGCAGCTCAGCGAAGTCGAACGCCTTCGTGTATCCCGCGTTGTTAACGACCCTCACTACCACCCCGTCTGGGGCCAGGAGCGGCTCGGTGCGGTGGTCGGCCGGAGGCAGGACGGCCCGCCGTCCCCGCCCGGTCACGAGCCCGCCTCCAGCAGCATCTCGATGTCCTGGATGCCCTGCGACTCCCGGGCCAGCCGTGCGAACACGCCCTCCAGGTCCTCGACTTGTTGCTCCTGGTCGTCGCCGGTGGCTGCGGCCGCGAGGATCGACTCCAGCTGCAGGTGCGCGACCGGCGCGAGGTAGTGCCGTTTCGTGATCTCCACGTCTGCGTGCCCGAGGAGCGTCTTCACCAGCCACCAGGGGTCACCGAACAGCAGGGCGAAGTCCCGCCGGTCCGCGGCGGTGAGCCCGTAGCGGGACTCCATCAGCTGGTTCAGCACCACCAACATGTACAGGGCGTACGAGTGCCGCGCGGCGTGCGGGGTGGCGTACGGGCTCTTCCCGCGGACCTCCGCCAGCCGGAAATCCCGGCTGATCTGCCGCTCTTCCTCGGTGACCAGGACCTCCTCGCAGCGCTGGTTCGCGGCCCTGAACACGCCGTTCCACCGGTCCGGGACCATGGGCAGACCCTGCTCGGTCAGCCACAACCATGCAGGCTCCGGCCCGTCGGGCCCCTCGAGGAACAGCCACTGCCGCTCGCGCCAGTCCAGGCGGCCAAGTTCCTGACCGCCGACGACACCGTCGGCGTCGACCCACTCGATCCGCGGCTTCAGCCCGCGGGTCACCTTCGTGACCAGCCGCATCATGGGCAGCTTCTCGTAGCGGCCCGCCGCCTGGGCGCGCTGCACCGCCCAGGCCCGCTCCGACTCCACGTAAGCCTCGACCTGGCCGACCGCGTCGATGGACGCGTAGAAGACCCGGCCCTGTTTCGCCCGGGTGAGCGACGCGGCGACGTGCCCGTGGCAGTAGCGGCCAAACCGCAGGCGTCGGCTGGGCAACTCGAAGGTGAGCAGCGCGCCGCCCTCCTGCCGCCGCAGACCGGAGCTGAGCAGCAGCTGCACGAAGCTGGTGTTGCGCAGCTCCGTCCGCGCCTCCCACCCCGGTGCCGGAAACCCGGCGCGGGTGTGGCCGCGCAGCCCGATGTCCGACCACAAGCCCCAGGTCCGCGGCGTCAGCCACAGCACCCGCGAGCTCACCGAGTCCGCAGCCCGGTCCTCGCGCCGCGAAACGTCCACCGGCAGCGGGTAGACCTTCGCCCACCGGAACAGCTTGGTGAACGCGGACGCCTCCCGGTCCCACTTCGTCCCGCCGATCCGGCCCGGATTCTCCGCCGCCCGGCACCTCCAGTGCCGGTAATCCGCCAGGTCCTGCCGCGTCGCCCTCCGCCACGGCACTCCCCGCGAAGACAGAAAGGTCAGCAGCGGGCGGATATCCGTCGCGTAGTTCCGCTTCGTCTCCCGCTCCAGGTTCCGAAAGTCATGAGAGCGGACGAAGTCCAGCAGATCCCGGTCGACCGTGCCGTCCGGCGCCACGAACACCGGATCACCCGGCCGCAGACCGATCCGGGCGACTGCCGCCGGCAAGTCCTGTACCCCCAGAACCCCCTCAGGCGGCAGCGTCCCCCAGCGTCCGGGATCCGGTACACGCACCACATGCCACTCGTTCAACCAACGCCTCCCCTGACGCTTGAACTCGCTTAATCATCAGGGAAGTGGCGACCTCGACCGTGGAGTGCGTCAACAGCCTGTTCGCCGTCACCGGTGAGGACGCACGCGCGATCTTCCGTGAGCTGCAGATGGTCACCGTCGCCCACGCCTTCACGCACGCGGCGCGGCGATACGGCGGCGACAACTCGGCCGGCATATGGCAACTCGTCCTGTTCCTGCGTGCCGGCTACTACGTGCAGTTCAACAACCCGTCCGACGTCGGTCCCTACGGCACCGCCCTGACCATCGCCACGACCCGGGGCCTGGACGCCTTCTTCGCCCGCCGGCACGCCAGGGACGTCACCTCCGCGAACGGCGAGGTCCTCGGCGACGTCATCGTCCTCACCGATAGTGCCGACCTGCAGGGGCGTTACCTGAACGTCTACCGCAGGGTGCTGAGCGGTTACAACAGCTCCTATGACGCCGTCGCCGGCATGGTGGCAGCCGTCAACGACGTCTACACACCCCTGTGGCGCGGAAACTGGAACACCGCCTACATCGACGCGGTCACCGCCGACCCACGCATCCTCGACACGCTCCACACGTTCGCTCTCGACCACCGGAACCTGCTGGGGACCGATCGTGCCCACCTGGAATCCAACGCGGGCATGGTCCTGGCCCGCCACATCGGGCATCCCGGCCTCCGGGCCACGGTCCGCCCGCTGGTCAAGGGCCTTTTGAAGGCATCGCGGATCACCGGGCCCACAGCCGGGCTGTGGGTCGCGGTCGCGACCCAGCTGGACTCCTACGACAAGGCCCACTGCTCGTACTACGGCGTCTGCGACCTCGCCGGCAGACTGGCGAAGGCGGCACTGCCCCTCACCCACACCTGCGACGCGACCCACACCATCCGGGCGCAGGCCCTGACCGCCGCCGAACTCGACGCCACGTGCGCGAGCCTGGTCGGCCAGGACCCGTACTTCCACGCCCTCGTCAAGGACGACGGACCGATACCCGGGCAGTACGAATCGACCGTCCAGCTCGTCGTGTTCGCCGACCGCGACGCCTACCGGACCTATGCCGGGACGATCTTCGGCGTCAGCACGGACAACGGCGGCATCAGCCTGGTGGGAGATCCGGCCGACCCCCGCAACCAGCCCCTCTCGATCATGTACCAGAAGGGGTACGACGACGGCTTCACCGCCCGGATCTGGAACCTCAACCACGAGTACACGCACTACCTGGACGCCCGCGACGACATGAAGGGCGACTTCTCCCAGCAGACGGCCGTGCCGGACGTCTGGTGGATCGAGGGCCTGGCCGAATACGTCTCCTACGGCTACCGCGGCATGACCGACGACCAGGCGGTCGCCGAGGCGGGCAGGCACACCTACACACTGAGCACGCTGTTCCAGAACACCTACGGCAACAGCGACGTGACGCGCACCTACCCGTGGGGCTATCTCGCGGTCCGCTACATGTTCGAAAAGCACCCGGAGGACATCCACCGGATGCTCGCCCACTTCAGGGTCGGCGACTACCCGGGCGGCTACGCCGTGTACGACGGCGTCGGCGCCCGCTACGACGCCGACTTCGACGCCTGGCTCACCGCGTGTGCCGCGGGCGCCTGCGCCGGCCCCGGCCCGGGCGGCCTCCGGCACGGCGACGCGCCTCCGCGGCGGTAGTCCGCCCGACAGGCCGACCGGCCGCACGGCGGCCGGCCGGCCTCCTCGATGCGATCGGGCGGAAGGGCGGACGGCGACACCGCCGGCTCAGCGGTGGAGCGCGGCGAGGTCCGTCTGCGGCAGGTGGATCCAGCCCTCCCGTGCCGCCGCGGCGCGCTCGTCCGCGGTACGCGGCCCCACGGTGTCCCCGACCAGGACGGCGCGGGCGACCAGGGCGCAGACCAGGGCGTCGAGGTGGTCGTGACTGTCGGCGCACCGCTTCCGGACGTCCCCGGGCAGGGGCGCCTCCAGCCCGGCCTCGAGCGAGCCGATGATGTGCTCGCGGACGGCCCGCGCCTCGGGCGCCGCTCTCTTGTAGCTGCCGGCGGGGCGGATCCCCCAGCGCCGCAGCGCGGCAGCCGGGTAGACCTCGGCGACCGGTCCGGAGCCGTCCCGGGGAACCTCCACCCCCGTCGCCGCGAGGGCGTCCAGCAGCCGCGCCGCCCGCAGCGCCACCACACCCAGCAGATCGGTGGACACCGACAGCGGGGGCCGCATGGCGGTCGCCTTCCAGGTGATGTCGTCGGTCAGCCGGAACCGCAGCGGGTCGAGGCCCGGCCTTCCGTCCGCGTGTCTCCCGTACCCGGCGGGAGGCGGCAGCCGTTCACCCCGGTGATGCGCCCCGACCGTCGCCACGAAGCTCGACGGCCAGCCGAGAGGACAGTCCAGACCGGCCTTGTCGGCCGACCGGATCACGGCCAGCAGGCCGTCGTCCCCCTCCCGCTGGAGGAACTCCACCGTCACGCCTGGCCCGCCGCCCCACTTCATGCGGCACACAGCGGTGCGCCGGGCGCTCGCGGCGAGGTCGACGCCGACCGTCACCGTCTGTCGTCGCATCACGCCCGGAATGCTGCCGCAGCACGCCGGCCGGTTCCACCCACTACTCGTCCTCGGTCACGGTCAGTTCGACGCCACCCATGAGGCCGGCCGACATGTTGTAGACGAAGGCGCCCAGGGTCGCCAGTGCCGTGGTCAGCGCGACCTCGAGCACCGCGACGCCGGAGGTGAGGGCGAGCGCCCAGCCCAGCGACCGCCAGGCCACCGCTCCGATCACGGTCAGCAGCACCCACAGCAGAGCGACGGTCACGATCGAGCAGACCCCCAGGGTGAGGGATATCAGGAAGCTGGTCGTCATGACCGACCAGGGATCGGCCCCCGACAGCCGCAGTCGTGCGCGAGGTCTGCGGGCGGCGGGACGGCCTCCGTCCCGCCGCCCGCCGGAGCCTGTGCCGTCCGTAGCGTCCGGGGTCGCGCCCATGGAGTCCTCCTCACGCCTCGGGAAGCCGCTCAGATGGCCGCCGACACGCCCCGCTCGGCCGTCGAGGCGATGCGGTGCCGCGTGATCCGGCCGACCTCGTGCCAGAAGGGTTTGGCGGTCAGGTAGGTGCCGAGCGCGGAAAGAAAGCCGATGGAGGCGTCGACGCTGATCCGGCCCTGCTTGGCCCAGTAGACGTCCTGCAGGTCCAGCAGCAGGGCGAACTCGTCGAGGATCAGTGCGGTCCCGCACCCGTAGGCGGCCGCGACGGCGGGGTGCCCGATGGCCCGCTCGTCACCGCGTACGGCGATCAGGCCCACGCCGGCGAGGGTGGCGATGCCGAAGTTGTAGTGGTGCAGGTGCTCGCCGCCCGCGGAGATGTTCCCCCAGGGCAGCCATCCGCCGCGAATGCCGTGCGTGATGATCCGCACCGTGCCGAAGGTCGCTCCGAAGGAGATCCACGTCACCAGCAACGACCGCTGGAGCGGCGTCAGATGCCGGTCCGCCGCCTGCCGCCAGCGCCGCACGAGCGGCGAGCCATGCCGACGGCCGTGCCGCTCGGTGACAGATCCCATGACCGACCTCCCACACCGAACGGGCACCCGCTGTGCGATGCCGACGCTATGTGCGGGAATGCCCGCACGCATCCCGGACTGCCGCCGCGAGCAGTCCTTCCACGCCGTGGACAGCGCGGGAAGACCTTGCGAACAGGGCCGATACGGCGGGGCGGGGGCGGGCGGTACCAGGGAGGCTGTTCGGGTGACGGATCGGAAGCCGAACTCCGGGCCGTCCGGAGAGGGCCGCGCAGGACGACCACGGCTGCGGACAGCCCCAGCGGGCTCCTGAAGGGCGGGCTCTCAGCCGAGCTTGGCGAGGAGTTCGTTGCAGGCCTGCTCACAGCTTCGGCATGCCTCGGCGCAGATGCGGCAGTGTTCGTGCATGTCCGCGTGGCGGCCGCACTCCTCCGCGCAGGCCCTGCAGGCGGTGGCGCACGCCTGGAGTATCGCCCGGCTGATGTTCGCGTCGTAGCCGGTGTGTCGGGAGAGAACCGATGCCGTGGTGTTGCAGATGTCGGCGCAGTCCATGTTGGTGCGGATGCACTTGGTCAGCTCCTCGACCATGCCTTCGGACAGGCACGCGTCTGCGCACGCGGTACACGCCTGCGCGCACGCGATGCATTCCTGGATGCACTTCGCCATCGCCTCGCGGTCCACGCCGCCCAGATCAGCGGGGTAGGTGTCCAGCATTTCCTTGACGGACGTCGTCATGGTTCATCGCCTCGCAATCAGTCTCTGTCGGCGCGGCGCCGCCCGCGCCGGCTGCAGGATTACGAGTTTCACCGCGGTCGGCCGTGAAACGGGACTTACCGCCCGCCAGCGAGCCGACCTGGACCGCGACGGCAGGGCCGCACCCGCCCCGGATTCGCCCCCAAGCTCCCCCTGGCTACGGACATGATCGCGCCCGGTCGCCACGAAGCGGTGGCAGGCCCCACACAGAACCGGCGCCCCTCGCCCCGTTCAAGCGCCGCAACCCGCAGACGCAGCCGCCGCATTCGGTGCCACTGCCTGCAACGACGCACCCCGAGCAGTAGACCGCCCGGGGCGCACCCTTCCGGCAACTAAAGAAGCGGCGGCGTGGTACCGTAACAACGGTTACGCAACAGATGTTATGCAAAGAGGTGGGCGATGCCCCGGCAGGTGGACCACGAAGAGCGGCGGGAGTCGATCTCGCAGGCGGTTTGGCAGGTCGTCGCGGACAGTGGCCTGGAGGGTCTGACGCTCCGCGCGGTCGCGACCGCTGCGGGCTGCACCACAGGAATGGTCACGCACTACTTCGCCGGCAAGAAGGAGTTGCTCGCCCACGCCCGCACCGAGATGCACCGTCGGATGGCGGCTCGTATCGACGCCATGCCCGCCGGCGAGAGTGCCCGCGACGTCCTCTACACCGTGGCCGAGCAGGCCCTGCCGCTGGACGACGAGCGGCACCTGGAAGCCGTCGTCTGGTCCCAGTTCCTCCTCAGCACCCGCAACGATCCCGCACTGCTCGCCGAGCACACCCGCAGTCACGCCTCCTGGATCGACCGCCTCACCGCCCTGGTGCGGGCCGCCTGCCCGGACCGTCCGGAACCCGCGGAGCTCGACATCCGGGTGCGCAGCCTCGTGGCGTGTCTCGACGGTCTCGCGCTGAACGCCGTGACCGATCCGGACGCCTATCCCCCCGGCCTCCAGCGGCGCGTCCTGGAGACCCAGCTCGACCTGATCCTCGAAGGGAACCGCACCCTGTGAACTCCCACGACCCGATCATCACCGCCGTCGCAGCCGACGACCCGAGGATCCTGCGCCTGGTGCGCGACCTCGACACCGACCTCGCGGCCCGTTACCCGGACGAACCGTGCACCGGCGGTGCCCACATACACCCCGGGATCCGCTTCCTGCTCGCCGAAGTCGAGGGTCGGCCGGTCGGCTGCTGTGCCGTACAGCCCTTCCCGTCCCCAGACACGGCCGCCGAACTGAAGCGCATGTACGTCGCGCCACAGGCTCGCGGCAGGGGCATCGCCGCTCGTCTCCTGGCCCGGGCGGAACACACTGCCACCGCCCTCGGCCACGGCGAGATGCGCCTGGAGACGGCCGTCCACCAGCCCGAAGCCATCGCGCTGTACACCCGCGCCGGCTACACGCCGATCCCCAACTACCCGCCCTACCAGCACAAGACGCTGAGCCGTTGCTACGCCAAGCCCCTGCCGCTGCCCGAGGCGGGGCCCGAGGACAGGGAGGAGCTCACGGCCTTCCTCGCTGGCCAGGGGCTCTCGTCCCAGGACGTCCTCGCACCCGGCACCCGGTACTGGCTCACCAGGGATGCGGCCGGCCCGGCTGTGGCGGTGGGCCTGGAACGGCAGGGCCATTGCGTGCTGCTGCGCAGCGTCGCGGTCCGCCCCGATCTTCGGGGACGCGGAGCCGCCCGGCGGCTGGCCGAACACGTCCTCGAGGAAGCGGCCGCACAGGGCGCGCGTACGGCGTATCTGTTCTCCACTGGCGCCGGGCCCTGGTGGGAGAGACTCGGCTTCCGCTCCGTGCCGGTCACCGAAGCCGCCCAGGCCCTGTCCGATGCGCCGCAGGTCCGCCGCTATCGGCAGGCCGGAGCGCTGGCCGAGGAAGCCGCATGGCGCCGGGACCTCATCGACATCGGGACAAGCAACCTCCCACCCACGCGCGCGGACGGCTCCACGGCCGACGCCCTGCGCACAGCCTCGGCCAGCCGCAGATGAGACAGACCGTTTCCGGGCTGCCGCGGCCTGTCTGGTGGTTGTGGACGAGCAGTCTGACGTGGCCGCGCTGTTCGGAGCCGGCGGCGCGGTGGCCTCGCATGACCAGCGTTCAGGCCATGGATGTGCACCTGCCGCCTCCTGACGGACCGGGACATGGCCCGGCCGGCGAGTCGGGCTGTACGCCGGGTACAGCCCGACCGCACCGCGGCGGACGTGCGCCGGTCATCCGGAGGTCGTTGTCATGTCCGGATTGCCGTAGTACGCGTCGGGACCGTGCTTGCGGGTGTAGTGGCGAGCGAGCAGGTGGCTGGGCGGAGGGGCGGAGGGGGCGAGGCTGAGGGTGTGGAGGGCGATGTCGGCGACCGCCTCGCAGATGATCGCGTGTTCCAGGGACTTGCGGGCGGTGGCGCCCCAGGCGAAGGGACCGTGGTTGGCGACGAGGGCGGCGGGGACCTCCACGGCCTTCTGGTCGTCCTCCTCGAGCATGTCCACGACGACGCGGCCGGTGTTGTACTCGTAGTCCTTCGCGCATTCCTCCGGGGTGAGGTCGCGGGTGACGGGGATGGGGCCGTTGAACGTGTCGGCGTGCGTGGTGCCGAGGACGGGTATGTCGCGGCGGGCCTGGGCGAAGGCGACCGCGTGGGTGGAGTGGGTGTGGGTGACACCTCCGATGGAGGGGAACGCCAGGTACAGGCAGCGGTGGGTCTCGGTGTCGGTGGAGGGACGCAGATCGCCGTCGACGACCGCGCCGTCGGACAGGCGTACCGTCACCAGGTGGTCGATGCCGAGGTCCTCGTAGGGGACTCCGGAGGGCTTGATGACGAACACGCCCGCCTCCCGGTCGACTCCGCTGACGTTGCCCCAGGTCAGGGTCGCCAGGCCGACCTGGGGGATGGCGAGGTTCGCCCGCAGGACCTCCTGCCGCAGGCCGTCGCGCACAGCTACGGTCATCGCTCGTCTCCTTCGGTGCGGTCGTGGGTCACAGGGCCTGGGCGAGTCGGTGGTAGGCGGCGTTCCAGCGGATTTCCTTGGCGAGCTGCTCGACGGTGGTGTCCGCGCCGATGGTGAGCAGTTCGACACCGGTCATGGCGGCGAAGTCGGTCAGTGTCTCGGCGTCGACGGCGGAGCTGAGCACGGTGTGGTGCGGGGCGCCGGCGAGCAGCCAGCTCTCGGCGGACTCGGCCAGTGAGGGACGCGGCTTCCACACGGCCCGGGCCACCGGGAGGTGGGGCAGGGGCTCGCTGGGGCCGACGACGTCGACCTCGTTGGCGGTCAGCCGGAAGCGGTCACCCAGGTCCGCCAGGCCGACGACCAGAGCCGGGCCGGGGGCGGCGTCGAAAACGAGGCGCACAGGGTCCTCACGGCCGCCGATGGACAGCGGATGGATCTCGCAGCGGGGGCGGTCGGCGGCCACCGACGGGCAGACCTCCAGCATGTGCGCACCGAGGATGCGGGGCGTGCCGGGGCCGAGGTGGTAGGTGTAGTCCTCCATGAAGGTGGTGCCGCCGGGTTGCCCCTGTCCCATGACCTTCATCACGCGCAGCAGCGCGGAGGTCTTCCAGTCGCCCTCGCCGCCGAAGCCGAAGCCGTCCGCCATCAGGCGCTGGACGGCCAGGCCGGGGAGCTGGCGCAGCCCGCCCAGGTCCTCGAAGTTGGTGGTGAAGGCGGTGAATCCGCCCTCGGTGAGGAAGGTGCGCAGACCGAGTTCCTGCCGGGCGGCGTACAGCAGCGAGTCGTGGCGGATGCCGCCGGGGCGCAGGGCCGGGACCACGTTGTAGGACTCGACGTACTCCTCGGCGAGTTCGGCGGCCTTCTTGTCCTCGACGGCGTCGACGACGGCGACGAGGTCGTTGACCGCGTAGGTGTTCACGGAGAACCCGAACCGCATCTGCGCCTCGACCTTGTCGCCCTCGGTCACGGCCACGTCCCGCATGTTGTCGCCGAAACGCGCCAGGCGCAGGGTGCGCGCCGCGTGGCGGCCGGCGGCGGCCCGCGCCCAGGCGGCGACCCGGTGGATCACGCGCGGGTCGGTGGCGTGTCCGGCGACGATCTTGCGTTCGATACCGAGCCGGGCTTCGATGTGGGCGAACTCCCGGTCGCCGTGGGCGGCCTGGTTGAGGTTCATGAAGTCCATGTCGATGCTCGACCAGGGCAGCGACAGGTTGTACTGGGTGTGCAGGTGCAGCACCGGCCGGTCCAGCGCGCTCAGTCCGGCGATCCACATCTTCGCCGGGGAGAAGGTGTGCATCCACACGATCACCCCCACGCAGTCGTCGGAGGTCGTTGCCTCCTGGCACAGCCGGCGGATCGCCTCCGCGTCGGTGAGGACGGGCTTCCACACGATCCGCAGCGGGATCGGGTCGGCCGCGTCGAGTCTTTCGGCGATCATCCGGGACTGATAGGCGACCTGGAGCAGCACGTCCTCGCCGTACAGGCCCTGGCTACCGGTGAGAAACCAGATCTCCTGGCCGGCGGACGGCTTTTCGGGTGCGGTCATGACGGTGATTCCTTTCGGATGGAGCGCGACGTGCGGGCGGGGGTGGTGGGGCGGCTCAGGCGCATGCCTCCGCGCGGATGCGGCGCAGGCGGTGCATGACGTCGTTGGTGCCGCGGCCGAAGTAGTCGTGCAGCAGCCGGTACTCCTCGTACAAGCGGTCGTAGGCGGCGGCGCGGTCCGGGTCCGGCCGGTACACGCCCCGGTCGGCCTTGCCCATGGACCGGGCGGCGGCCTGGATGTCGGGATAGGCCCCGGCCGCCACTGCCGCGTGCATCGCCGCACCGAGGGCGGGCCCCTGTGCGGAGCCGATGACGCCGAGGGGACGGCGGGTGACGTCCGCGTAGATCTGCATCAGCAGCGCGTTCTTCGTCAGTCCGCCCGCGATGATCAGCTCGTCGACCGGCACCCCGGACGACTCGAAGGCCTCGATGATGGTCCGGGTGCCGAACGCGGTGGCCTCCAGCAGCGCCCGGTAGACGTCCTCCGGCCGGGTCGACAGTGTCAGCCCCACGACCACACCGCTCAGTTCGTGATCGACCAGCACCGAGCGGTTGCCGCTGTGCCAGTCCAGCGCGATCAGACCGTGTTCACCCACCTGCTGTCCGGCCGCCAGCGCCGTCAGATGCTCGTGCGCGTCGCGGCCCAGCGCGGCGGCCTGTTCGACGTACTCGGCAGGCAGGCCGGTGCGCACGAACCAGCCGAAGATGTCGCCGACGCCGCTCTGCCCGGCCTCATAGCCCCACAGGCCGGGCAGGATGCCTCCGTCGACGACACCACACATGCCCGGCACCGTGCCGTGCTGGTCGGAGCTCATCACGTGGCAGGTGGACGTGCCCATGATGGCCACCATCTGGCCCGGCTCCACCGCGCCGGCGGCGGGCGCCGTCACATGGGCGTCGACGTTGCCCACGCACACCGCGATGCCCTCGGGCAGGCCCGTCCACGACGCCGCCTCGGCCGTCAGGTGCCCCGCCTTCGCTCCCAACGCGCCGATCGGGTGCTCGAGTTTCTCCGTCACGAAGTCGGCGAAGCCGGGGTTCAGTGCTTCCAGATAGGCACGGGAGGGGTAGGCGCCGTCCTGGTACTGGCCCTTGTAACCGGCGGTGCAGGCGTTGCGGACGTACGTCCCGCACAGCTGCCAGACGATCCAGTCCGCCGCCTCCAGCCACCGCTCGGTGCGGTGGTAGATCTCCGGGTCCTCCTCCAGCACCTGCAGTGCCTTGGCGAACTCCCACTCCGAAGAGATCTTCCCGCCGTACCGCTCCAGCCACGGTTCCTTGCGCTCGGCGGCCAGCGCCGTGATCCGGTCGGCCTGGGCCTGGGCGGCGTGGTGCTTCCAGAGCTTGACGTAGGCGTGCGGACGGCCGGTGTACTCGCGCAGCTCGCACAGCGGTGTGCCGTCCGCGAGCACCGGCAGCACCGTGCACGCGGTGAAGTCCGTGCCGATGCCGATGACCTGCTCCGGCCGCACACCGGCGGCTGCGAGCGCCGCCGGCACCGCGTGGCGCAGCACGTCGACGTAGTCCGACGGCACCTGCAGGGCCCAGTCGGGAGGCAGCCGGGTACCGTCCGGCAGCTCCCGGTCAAGGACCGCGTGCCGGTACTCGTGCTCGGCCGTCCCCAACTCGGCGCCGTCGCACACCCGGACCACCACGGCCCGTCCGGACAGCGTTCCGAAGTCGACTCCCACGACGCAGGGTTCCGGGTTCCCCGCCGTCTCGTCTCCGGCGTTCGTCATCAGCCTCTCCCACACACGAAGGTTTTCGATATACCGATCACTGTTCGATCTCCTGAAGACGCCGAGGGCACCTACGACCGGTCCGCGGCGTCGACCGACGTGCTGAGCGGGTCCGCCCGAGTCCGCGGCGGCACCAGCGACCGAGGGACGCGGGGAGCCGCGCGACCTGCCGGGGACGGCCCGCGGTTTTCGAACTGCGCTTCCGGCGGAGCGCTCAGCCCCGGCTCCTGCCGAAGTAGCGTGCGCGCACCCGGTCCAGCAGGATGGCGACGCCGAGGACCGCTCCCTGCACCACCTGCTGGTCGTACGGGCTGACCTTGAGCGCGAGCAGGCCGTTGGTGATGAACTCCAGCAGGATCGCGCCGGCCGCGATACCGGCGATACGGCCCTCGCCACCGGAGAGCGACATCCCGCCGACCACCGCGGCGGCGATCGCCGTCAGTTCCCACCCCGCGCCGACCGAGGGGTCGGCCACATTCATGCGTCCGATCACCAGGATGCCGACCACACCGGCCAGCGCGGCGCTGGCGACGTAGGTGGACGTGATCCGGCGGGCGGTGGGGATGCCGGCCAGCCGGGCGGCTTCCTTGTTGCCGCCGACCGCGTAGATCTGCCGGCCCACGTAGGTGCGCTCCAGCACGAACCAGGCGATGACGGCCGCTCCCACGAAGAACAGCGCGGGGACCGGCACTCGACCGATGTAGTACTGGCTCAGGTTGCTGAACAGCGGGTCGAGGTTGTTGATGGGCGAGCCGCTGGTGATGGCGAGCGCCAGGCCCTGCGCAACGGTGTAGGTGACCAGGGTGATCACGAAGGGCGGCACGTTCAGGCGGGTGACCATGATGCCGTGCCAGAGACCGACCCCGGCGCTGATCACCAGCGTGAGCAGGATCGCGAGGGGGGCGGGCATGCCCTCGCTCACGTTCATCCAGGCGGCCAGGATGCCGGCCAGGCCGGCCAGCGCGCCCACCGACAGGTCGATGCCGCCGGTCAGGATGACCAGTGACTCGCCGATCGCCAGGATGCCGACCTGCGCGAGGTCGCGGCCCATCACCTGGAGGTTGCCCACCGCGGTGTACGTCTCCGCGTTGGCCGCGATCCCGGCGAACACCAGCACGCAGGCGATGATGACACCGGCCTCCGGGGAGGCGGCGAGCTTGCGGGCGAGGCTCGATACGGCCGGGCGGGAACGCGGCGCGACCTCGTCGGGTGCGAGCGTGCTCTGCGCGCTCATGCTGTGGCTCCGTTCGTCAGTTGTTCCTGGTCGGGCTGTTCCTGGTCCGCTGTTTCCCGGCTGAGGGCGGAGGTGCCGGCCGCGGCCGTCATGATCCGTTCCTTGGTGGCGTCGGCCCGGTCGATGACCGTGACGACCCGCCCGTGGTTCATCACCGCGATGCGGTGGCAGATCCACAGCAGTTCCTCCAGTTCGGAGGAGGCGACCACCAGCGCCATGCCCTGCTCCGCCGCCCGGTCGATCAGCTTGTAGATCTCCGCCTTCGCGCCCACGTCCACGCCGCGTGTCGGCTCGTCGAGCAGGAGCAGGCGTGGTTCGGCGGCGAAGGCGCGCCCGAAGATGGCGCGCTGCTGGTTGCCGCCGGACAGCGAGCCGATCGGCTGCTCCACCGACTGCATCCGCACGTTGACGTTCTCGGTGATCCTCCGAGCCTCGGCGCGTTCCCGGCCCGGCCCGAGCAGCCCCCGGCTGCTGATCCGCTTGAGCACCGAGACGACGACGTTCGCCCGGATCGACGCGAACAGCACCAGCGACTGCTCCTTGCGGTCCTCGGGGATCAGCGCGATCCCCGCCGCCACACCGTCGCCCGCGCCCCGCGGCTGGTAGGGCTCGCCGCCCAGCCGCATCCGGCCGCCCGTCGAGGGCTGCGCGCCGGCGATCGTGTGGACCAGGCGGCTGCGGCCCGAGCCCATCAGCCCGGCCACGCCCAGGATCTCGCCCTCGCGCACCTCCAGGTCGACGGGGCCGAGACCGTCCGCGGTCAGGCCCTCGACCTGCAGCAGGACCGGGCTCGTCGCCGGCGGCGCCTTCGGCTCGCCCTGCGCGACCTCGCCGCCGACCATCTCCCGGATCAGCCGCTCCTCGGTGGCCTCCGCCGGTTCGAGGTCGGCCACCAGCCTGCCGTTGCGCAACACCAGAACGCGGTCGCTGATGTCGCGGACCTCGTCCAGACGGTGCCCGATGAACAGCACGGTGCCACCGCGTTCGGCCAGCTGCCGGGCCAGGCCCAGCACCATCTCGGCCTCGACCGGCCCCAGTGAGGAGGTCGGCTCGTCCAGGATCAGCAGCTTGGGCTCACGGCCCCATGCCTTGGCGATCTCGATCATCTGCCGGGTCGGCACCGGAAGGGTGCGCACCTCCCGGCTGACCGGGATCGTCTCGGCGGACAGCCCGATCTCCGCCAGCATCGCCTCGGCCTCGGCCCGCTGCGCTGAACGGTCCACCAGGAACCGCCGCTTCGACTTCCGCGGACGGCGGCCCAGCAGCAGGTTCTCCGCCACCGAGAGCTGTCCGACCAGGGGGAACTCCTGGGAGACCATGGCGATACCGAGTTGTCCCGCCGCCTCGGTGGACCCCGCGACGAGGGGCTCGCCGTCGATCAGGATCTCGCCGCCGTCCCGGTGGACCGACCCGGCCAGCGTCCCCATCAGGGTGGACTTCCCGGCGCCGTTCTCGCCGACCACGCCGATCACCTGCCCTGCGTACAGGTCGAGTTCCGGCAGGTCGAGGACGCGCACCGGCCCGTAGGACTTGTGCACCCCCCGCAGCCGCGCGGTGATCGCGCGGCCCGGGGCGTTCTTCGTGGCCGTCATGCTCAGCCGATCCCGAGCTGGGACTCGAGGGACTGGTAGGCGCTCAGGTCGGACTGGGTGACCAGGCCCACGCCGGAGCTGAGGGTCGAACCGTCCTTCTCCAGGTAGGGCTTGACGATCGCCATCGTCTTGTCCTTGCCCAGCACCTTCTCAGCGGCCAGGATGTACGCCCCCGTGTAGCCCTGCTGGTACGGCATCTGCACCACGGTGCCGGAGATGACGCCGGACTGGATGAACTTCAGCGTCTGGGCGTCCGAGTCGTCCGACACGATGTGCACCGAAGAGGTCTTGCCGGCCGAGGTCACCGCCTGCGCCAGCGCGGGACCGTCGTAGGAGTAGACCCCGTACAGGCCGTTGACGTCGGGGTTGTTGGCCAGGATGGTCTCCGCGTCGGAGGTGGCGGTGCTGGCCTGGAGGTTGTCGTTGACCTTCTGGGCGACGGTGATCTGGGTGCCCTTGAGCGCGTCCTCGAAGCCCTGGATGCGCTGGGTGGCGTTCGACGCGGTGAGCGAGCCGACCAGGATCGCCACCTTGCCCTTGCCGCCCAGCACCTGCTTCATCGCGGTGCCGGCCTGGTATCCGGCGGTGTAGTTCGGGGTGCCCAGGTAGAGGGAGGCGGCGTCGGTGCCCGGCAGCGGCGAGTCGATCGCCAGGACGTCGATGCCCTTCTGGACGTCGGTGTGGATGGTCCCGGCGGCCGAGGTCGGGTCGATCGCCGAGATCGAGTAGCCGGTGACGCCCTGCGAGCGCAGGGTCTCCAGCTCCGAGTTCTGCTCCGTCAACTTGCCGTTGGGCGGGGCGAAGTAGGTGCACTTGCTCTTCGCGATGCCGAGGTCGGAGCAGCCCTTGAGGAAGCCGACCTGACCGGCCTTCCAGTAGTCGGCGGCCACGTTCACGACCATCGCGATGTCGACCTTGGACAGGTCCTTGCCGGCCAGCGCGGACTTCAGCGCCGCGTCGAGCTTGGCGAGGTTCGCCTGGTTGAAGGTGACCGAACCGGCGAGCGCGACCGGGGCCGCGGCGCCCGCCGAGCCGGAGGCGGCCGGGGTGGAGGCCTCGGAGCCGGTGGCGTTCTTGGAGCAGCCGGCAGCGGCGAGCGAGATGAGCACCGCGGTCGCGGCAGCCACAGTGCGGGATCGTCTCGTACGGATCATCGTTGATCAGCGCCTTTCTGGGCGTTCGGGGTGGGGAAGAGTCCACGGCCGAACGCGGATGTGAGGGGGCAGGGGGATGACTGGATCGAGGACGCGTCCACGGCCCGCCGAGGCATGCCGGTCCTTCGAGGCGGGGGGGTGCGTGGTGGTCCGCAGCACAGCGGTACGTGGCGGAAGGTCGGTTGTCGCCGAGTGGGGGCCGGCCGCGGTGATCGCGGCGGGGGCGGACGGACGGCGATGCGTGAATGCCTGGCGGTGCGTCAGGACTTCAGGGCCGATCGCTCTGGCGGTGGCCTGGGTGAACCGGTCGCGACCGGCGGGCGTCGCCGCGGGTCGTTCGCGGCCGGCACGTCACTGGTAACGGCCCCTGGCCATCGGGGCGTCGGTGAAGCGGTGCGGGGTCACGGCCGGATCGCCGGCCGTCACACTAACTGGCATCAGTCCATCGGGGACTTCCTTTTCACTGTCGGGGGCGGGTCGCCGACGTTCGCACCACAAGGCTGGGCGGGATGACGATGTGAGGTGTCTCGTCGGCTGCGGGGATCCCCGCGTCGGGGTCACCGACGATCTCGATCAGCGCGAGCAGGGCACGTCGGCCGAGTTCGTCGAAATCCTGGCGGACGCTGGTCAGTGACGGTCCGAAGTACTCGGTCTCCGGCATGTCGTCGAAGCCGACGACGCTGATGTCCTCGGGTACCCGGCGCCCGGCTTGTTGCAGTGCCCTCAGCAGGCCGAGGGCCATGTGGTCGTTGGCGCAGAACACCGCGGTGACATCGGGGTCGGCGGCGACCCGTTGACCGAGCTCGTATCCGGTGCGGGCCGTCCAGTCGGCGCCGGCCGGCGGTTCGGTCACCGGAGCACCCCGCTTCTCCAGGGCGCCGCGCCAACCGGCCTCACGTTCCTGGGCGTCGAGCCAGGAACGCGGCCCGACCAGGTGGTGCACCGTTCGATGGCCGAGGTCGAGCAGGTAGTTGGTGGCGAGTTCGGCACCCGCCTCGTTGTCCACGGCGACCGAGGCCAGCGCGGTGTGGGTGCCGCAGCCGACGGCGACCAGGGGGACGTCCGCCGGTACGTTCGCCAGTGCGCCGACCGCGGCGGTCTGCGGCGCGATGACGATGATTCCCTCGACGCCCTGGGCACGCAGCCGCTCGACGGCGTCCAGCACCGAACGCCGATCGAGCGTGCCGACCGCGGCCACGGTGACGAAGTACTCGTGCTGTCTGGCCGCCTGCTCGATGCCGTAGAGCATGCAGGCCGGCCCGTACAGCGTGGTGTTGAAGCTGATCACCCCCAGGGTGCGGGTGCGGCGCGTCGCCAGGGTGCGGGCGGCGGCGTTGGGGCGGTAGCCGAGTTCACGAACGGCGGCAAGCACCCGCTCCCGGGTTGCCGGTCGCACGTTCGGGTGCTCGTTGAGGACCCGCGAGACGGTCTGGTGCGAGACACCCGCGATCCGGGCCACGTCCGCCATCACCGGTGCACGATCCCCGTCCACGCTTCCACCTCCTCCCTCACGCGCCTTGAATGTTTCCGATCGGGTGCTTCTCCGGTGGGAGCCAGCTCGCCGTGAGGAATTGTTAGCGCACACATTTCTGCGGGGTCAAGGCTCTCCGACTGCCCGCTCGGGGAATTCCCGACAGCGTTGCCAGGCACTGCACGACCCGTCTGACCTGCTCATTCAAACCCCGCAACAGCTCCGCTGGGCACATGGCCGCACACCGAAGCGAACGAAGTTCACAGCTTCTGTTTCCACACTCTTGACTATTCGACACTGTTGACCGTCTGTTCATCCGAGCGTAAAAAGGCGGAGTCGCGAGACCGGTCGATCACCCCACGACCGCACGAGAACGGCACCAGTACCAACACCCGGTCCGGGACGGCCGCGGTTCTGACCTGCTGTGTCACGCCCGGCACCAGCGATCGGACAGAGCAGCACGCACTCCTGCCGTACCCACTGCCCCCATTCCCCCCGAGCTCGGATGAGTGACGGCATCCGACAGTCTCGTTTGTTAGCGCCCACATTCCCCTGCCGAGCGGGGGACGAGATCGCGTCCAGCGCGGACGCCGTGCCCCTGCGGCAGACCCGGAAGCGCAACACGCATACCGGAGGCCCCCCTTGCCTTGCCCCTGCGCACCTGGCGCCGGGCCGGAGAAGAACGCAAGACGGAAGAGGTTCACAGTGATCGTCAGACACCTGAGAGGTCTCCGGCTGAGGGTGGTGGGCGCGGTTCTCGCACTCGTCGCCGGCATCCTGGGCGGGGTCATCGCCACCACGGGCACCGCCCAGGCCGCCTCGTCCCTGCCGTGCGACATCTACGCAGCCGCGGGGACACCCTGTGTCGCCGCCCACAGCACCACGCGGGCGCTGTACGCCTCGTACAGCGGCGCGCTTTACCAGGTCAAGCGCCTCTCCGACAACACCACGCTGAACATCGGGACGCTCAGCGCCGGCGGCTACGCCAATGCCGCGGCCCAGGATTCCTTCTGCTCCGGCACCGAGTGCATCATCACCGAGATCTTCGACCAGAGCGGCAAGGGCAACCACCTCACCATCGAGGGGCCGGGCGGCAACGGCGGGCAGGACGTCGGCGCCATCGCCAACGCCCTGCCCGTCACGGCCGGCGGCCAGCACGTCTACGGCGTGTCCATCCAGGCCGGCGTGGGCTACCGCGACAACAGCACCAACGGCGTCGCCACCGGCAGCCAGCCGGAGGGCACCTACATGGTCACCAGCGGCCACCACGTCGACGGCAACTGCTGCTTCGACTACGGCAACGCCGAAACGAGCAGCACGGACACGGGCAACGGCCACATGGACGCTGTCAACTTCGGCACCGAGTGCTGGTTCTCGCCCTGCTCCGGCTCCGGCCCCTGGGTCATGGCGGACCTGGAGAACGGCCTGTTCGCCGGCGGCAACGGCACCAACAGCAACAACACCGGCAACTCGAGCACGTTCGTCACGGCGCTGATGAAGAACAACGGCACCACCACCTACGCCATCAAGGACGGCAACGCCCAGTCCGGCGCTCTCAAGACCGACTACAACGGCAGCCTGCCGACCACCGCCGGCTACATGCCGATGCACAAGGAAGGCGCCATCGTCCTCGGCACCGGCGGTGACGACAGCAACTGGTCCGACGGGTCGTTCTTCGAGGGTGTCATGACCGCGGGCTACCCGACCGACGCGGCCGACAACGCCGTGCAGGCCAACGTCGTCTCGGTCGGCTACACCCAGGCCGCCCAGACCTTCCCGGTCACCGGCACCGCCTACCGGCTGACCAACCCCAACAGCGGCAAGGTGCTGGACGCCGTGAACTGCGGCACCGCCAACGGCACCTCGATCGACATCTGGTCCTCGCTCGGCAACACCTGCCAGCAGTGGAAGTTCGCGAGCGCCGGCAACGGCCACTACACCATCACCAACGTGAACAGCGGCACGGTCCTCGACGACAAGAACTGCGGCATCAACAACGGCACCGCCGTGCAACTCTGGTCGTCACTCGGGAACACCTGCCAGGAGTGGGACGTCACCCCCGCCGGCAGCCACTACACGATCACCAACGTCAACAGCGGCATGACGCTCGACGTGGCGAACTGCGGCACGGGCAACGGCACGGCCGTCCGCCAGTGGGCGCAGCTGGACAACGCCTGCCAGCAGTGGGACATCGCGCCCTGACCGTTCCGACCGCAGCACCGATGGCCCGTCGCCCCTCCCCACAGGCGGGCCATCGGCCCGTCCGACGGCACGGGGCGGGAGCGGCGGGGCCAGAGTCCGAGCGGCAGACGAACGGGGCCGTGCACCCGGACAGCTCACCCGCGGCTGTCGGCCCCAGCGCCCGGAGAAAACGACGAAACCCCCGAACCCGCAGGTTCGAGGGTTTCCGATGTCCTGAGACATCACACTGTCGGGACGACAGGATTTGAACCTGCGACCCCTTGACCCCCAGTCAAGTGCGCTACCAAGCTGCGCCACGTCCCGGTGCGTCTCCAGCGGTCTCCCGCGTGATCACGCGGACAGAACTTTACCCCACGACGGGCCCTGCCCCGAAAGGGGCCGGCGAGGCGGGACAATCGGGGTATGAGCGACGCATCGGGAGTTCGGGCCGGCCGGGGACGCGACCGGGACGCAGAGGGGCGGGCCCGCAACGCGCGGCCGCGGGACGGCCTGGGACGGCCGCTGCCGTACGGCGCGGAGGGCGTGGCACGCCAGCCGGAGGGCGTCGTGCGCACCCCGGAGGAGACCGTCGCCGAGGCGCAGGCGCTGCTGGACGCCGGAAAGCCGTTCCACGCGCACGAGGTCTTCGAGGACGCCTGGAAGTCGGGGCCCGAGGAGGAGGAGGCCCTGTGGCGCGGGCTCGCGCAGCTGGCGGTGGGTCTCACGCACGCGGCCCGGGGCAATGTGACCGGGGGCGTCCGGCTGCTGCGGCGCGGCGCCGGGGCCGTCGAGGCGTGGGCGTCGGGGGCGGGACAGGACCGGCCCTACGGCCTTCAGGTGGCCGACCTGGTCGGTTGGGCCCGGGAATTGGCGGCGGTGGTGGAGCGGGATGCGGCCATCGTCGACGCGCGGGCGTGGGCGCCCCGGCTGCGCGGGAGGCGGTCGTAGGGGGGCGGGCCGCGGAGACCGTCGGTGGCGTAAGGCAGACTCTGGGCGTGCGAAAGATTCATGTCATCGGCATCGGGGCGGGCGACCCCGACCAGCTGACCCTGCAGGCGGTGAAGGCGCTGAAGAGCACGGATGTGTTCTTCCTCCTCGACAAGGGCGAGGTGAAGTCCGACCTGGTGCAGCTGCGCCGTGACATCCTCGACGCACACCTGCCCCAGGGGTCGTACCGCCTGGTCGAGGCGCGCGATCCCGAGCGGGACCGGGCCGCGGGCGGCGCCGCCTACTCCCCCGCGGTCGGGGACTGGCGCTCGGCCCGCGCCGGGATCTACGAGCGGCTCATCGCCGAGGAGCTGGGCGAGGACGAGAGCGGGGCGTTCCTGGTGTGGGGCGACCCCGCGCTGTACGACAGCACCCTCGGGATCCTCGAGGAGGTCCTCGAGCGGGGCAGGGTGACGTTCTCGTACGAGGTCGTGCCGGGCGTCAGCAGCGTCTCGGCGCTGGTGGCGAAGCACCGCACGGGACTGAACCGGGTCGCCGGGCCGGTGCAGATCACCACCGGCCGCCGCCTCGCGGAGGGCTTCCCGGAGGGGGTCGACGACGTGGTGGTGATGCTGGACGCGCACCAGACGTTCCGGAAGTACGCGGACCAGGACATCGACATCTACTGGGGCGCGTACATCGGCACGCCGGACGAGATACTCGTCTCCGGCCCTCTCGCCCGGACGGCCGAGCGCATCGAGCGGCTGCGTGCCGAGGCGCGGGAGCGCAAGGGCTGGATCATGGACACGTATCTGCTGCGCAGGCGCCCCCGGGAGTAGCGGTGGCGGGTGGCCGCGACCGCGCGCCCATGACGAGTGAGCCGGAGCAGCAGATCGGAGTGGGGACGCAGGACGCGTTCCAGCGCCTGTGGACGCCCCACCGGATGGCCTACATCCGGGGCGAGAACAAGCCGACCGGTCCGGGGGCCGACGACGGCTGTCCGTTCTGCTCCATCCCGGCCAAGTCGGACGAGGACGGGCTGATCGTCAAGCGGGGGGAGCAGGTGTACGCGGTGGAGACCCGGGTGCCGACCGTGCCCGCGCCCTCGTCATGACCCCAGCCTGGCCAGCACGCCCGCCACGTCGGGCACCGCCGTCACGCCCTGCGGCAGCGGCGGGCGGCGTACGACGACGACCGGCAGGCCGAGTTCCCGGGCGGCCGTCAGCTTCGCGGCGGTCGCCCCTCCCCCGCTGTCCTTGGTCACGAGCACGTCGATGCGGTGCTCGCGCAGGAGCACCGTCTCCTCCTCGACCGTGAACGGTCCGCGCGCGAGCAGTACCCGCGTGTCCGGCGGCATCGGCGGCTCGGGGGGGTCCACCGACCGCAGGAGGAAGTGCAGGCCGGTCAGGTGCGCGAAGGCGGCGAGGCCCCCTCGGCCGGTGGTCAGGAAGACGCGCCGGCCGAGCCCCGGCAGACGGTCCGCCGCGTCGGTGAGCGAGGCCGCCTCGTGCCAGCGGTCGCCGGGTCCGGCGCTCCAGCCGGGCCTGCGGAGGACCACCGCGGGGACGCCGGTGGCCGCGGCGGCGCGTGCCGTGTTGGCGGTGATGCCCGTGGCGAACGGGTGCGTGGCGTCGACCACGGCGTCCACGCGGTGCTCACGCAGCCAGGCGGCCAGTCCCTCCGCGCCGCCGAAACCCCCGACGCGTACCTCGCCGTCGACGGTCCCCGGCCGGGACACCCGTCCGGCCAGGGACGTGGTCACGCGGACGCCGGGACGGGACGCCAGCGCCGCGGCGAGTTCGCGTGCCTCGGTGGTGCCGCCGAGGATCAGGACGTGCGGGGACATGACGACGAGGGTACGGCTGCGTCGGATCATGTCGTGCGGGAACCGTCCCGCATGCCGTACGGCCTTCCCGCACCCTGCTCGTTATCGTCCTGGCATGCCCGACATCGACGCAGTGCGTGCCGTCCTCATCGACATCGACGGCGTCCTCACCGTCTCGTGGCAGCCGCTGCCGGGCGCGGTCGAGGCACTGCGGGAGATCCGTGACTCCGGATACGCGGTCGCCCTGGTCACCAACACGACGTCCCGCACCCGCGCCTCGATCGCCGGGACCCTGTCCGCGGCCGGCTTCCCCGTGGCCGCCGAGGACATCCTCACCGCGCCGGCGGTCACCGCCGCGTACCTCGCCGAGCACTGCCCGGGTGCGCGGTGCTCGCTGCTCACCAGCGGTGACATCCGCGAGGACCTGGCGGACCTGTGTCTCGTCGACGACGAGGACACCGTCCCGGACGTGGTGATCCTCGGTGGCGCCGGTCCCGAGTTCGACTACGCGGCGCTCAACCGGGCCTTCGGCCACCTTCAGCGGGGCGCGCGGCTGGTCGCCATGCACCGCAACCTGTACTGGCGCACCGACCGCGGGCTGCAACTCGATTCCGGGGCGTTCCTGCTCGGCCTGGAGAAGGCCGCGCACACGGAGGCCGAGGTCACCGGCAAGCCGTCGCCGGCCTTCTTCGAGGCCGCGCTGACCCGCCTCGGGATGGGTGCCGGCCAGGCGCTCATGGTGGGCGACGACATCGAGTCCGACGTGCTCGCGGCCCAGCGCGCCGGGCTCACCGGAGTCCTGGTGAAGACCGGCAAGTACCTGCCGGAGACCCACCGCGACGCCGGCGGCGCGCCCCACCACGTCCTGGACTCCTTCGCGGACCTGCCCGCGCTGCTCCGATAGCTCAGCGCAGCAGGAGCTGCAGGGCGCCCACCACGGTCGCCGCGATCACCAGCTGCTCGAACAGGCGCTGGTTGATCCGGTCCACCGCCCACCTGCCGATGACGGCGCCCGGCAGCACGAACACCGCGAGCGCCGCGTCCAGCAGCAGGGAGCGGCCGTCGATCAGGCCGAGGCCGGCGCTGAAGGGCACCTTGGAGACGTTGACGATGAGGAAGAAGAAGGCCGAGGTGCCGAGGAAGCCCAGTTTGCGGAAGCCCGCGGAGAGCAGGTACATCGACATCACCGGGCCGCCGGCGTTCGCGACCATCGTGGTGAAGCCGCCGAGGACGCCGTAGGAGCGGGCCTTCATGCGGCCGGCGCGTGTGGTCACCGCGTCGGGTTCGTCGTCCCGGTCGGCGTGTCGGCGGCGCCACACCGTGACCGCCGCCATCAGCAGCAGGATCGCGCCGATCGAGGTCCGCACGACCGCGTCGTCGGCCCAGACCAGGAACAGCGTGCCTACGACGACGCCCGCGGCGACCGCCGGGAACAGGCGCCACAGGGTGGGCCAGTGGGCGTGGCGGCGGTAGGTGAGGACGGCGAGGACGTCGCCGACGATCAGGATCGGCAGCAGGACGCCGGTCGAGGCCCGGGCGGGAAGGACGGCGGCGAAGATGGCGAGGCTGACCGTGTTGGCGCCGCTCACGGCGGTCTTGGAGAAGCCGACGAGCAGCGCGGCGGCGGCCAGCGCGGCGAACCCCCACGGCGATATGTCCCACAGCGTCATCGTGTTCATGCGGGGACCGATGCTATGTCCACGCATCTGGCCACGTCAGGGGCGTCTCGCCAGATGGGCCCTCGGCGAGGCGCCCCCTGAACGACCCTGCGCCGCGCCCGTGTCTCCTACTCCCGTTTCTGCTGCACCCGCTTCTGCTGCACTCGTTTCTCCCACACCCGCGGACGTCTCCTACACCCGCGGACGCTCGACGAGCACCGTGCTGCCCTGCCCCACGCCCACGCACATCGTCGCGAGCCCCCTGGCGGCTCCGGTGCGGCGCATGCGGTGCAGGAGGGTGGTCAGGATGCGGGCGCCCGAGCAGCCGAGCGGGTGGCCGAGGGCGATGGCGCCGCCGGTCGGGTTGACCAGCTCCGGGTCGAGTCCGAGCCGGTCGGCGCAGGCGAGGGCCTGGGCGGCGAACGCCTCGTTGAGCTCGGCCTCCTGGACGTCGCCGATCGTCCAGCCCACCCGTGCCAGGGCCTTCTCGGTGGCGGGGACGGGGCCGATGCCCATGACGTCCGGGTGCACGCCGGCCGAGGCCCCGGCCACGTACCGGCCGAGGGAGTCGAGGCCCAGCTCGTCGAGCACTTCCTCGCTGACGAGGAGCAGGCCGGCGGCGCCGTCGTTCATGGGCGAGGCGTTGCCCGCCGTGACGGTGCCGCCCTGGCGGAACACCGGCTTGAGGCGGGCGAGTTTCTCGTACGACGTGTCCTCACGGACGCTTTCGTCGGCGGTGACGACGACACCGTCGGGTCGGGTCACGGGCAGGAGTTCGGCGTCGAAGAGCCCGTTCTTGCGGGCCTCGGCCGCCCGCAGGTGACTGCGCAGCGCGAAGTGGTCCTGGCGTTCGCGCGGGACGCCGTACCGTTCGGCGACCTCCTCGGCGGTCTCCCCCATGGACAGCAACCCGTGCAGGTCCTTCATCGCCGGGTTGACCAGCCGCCAGCCGAGGCGGGTGTCGGCGGTCTCGATGCGCTGCGGCAGGGCCTCGTCGGGGCGGGGCAGCACGAAGGGGGCCCGGCTCATGGACTCCGAGCCGCCCGCGAGCACGATGTCGGCCTCGCCCGCGGCGATGGCGCGGGCGGCCGTCGTCACCGCCTCCAGGCCGGAGGCGCACAGCCGGTTGACCGTGGCTCCCGGGACGGACTCCGGCAGGCCGGCGAGGAGGGCGGCCATGCGGGCGACGTTGCGGTTGTCCTCGCCGGCCTGGTTGGCGGCGCCCCAGTAGACGTCGTCGATACGGGCCGGGTCCAGCGCGGGCACGTCCGCGACCAGGCCGCGGATCACGGTGGCCGCGAGGTCGTCGGGCCGCACGGCGGACAGTGCGCCGCGCAGCCTGCCGATGGGGGTGCGGCGGGCTGCCGCGAAGTGGACGGTACGCACGACGGAACTCCTGATCGGCATCGGCGACGGAACGGGGCCGGTTAATTAGCGCCGCTAGTTTTGAACTATAGACCGCCGGACGGTCGCCGGGAAGCTCACCGGTCTCCGCGTGAAGGGGGTGCGCTCCCGCCGGGTTTCACCCGATCGGTCCTGGGGACCCGGGCGCGCATGGAGTGGTTGCGGCAAGCGGCGTGCGTGGGTGAGGACCCCGAGCTGTTCTTCCCCGTCGGGACGGCGGGGCCGGCCGTCGAGGAGACCGCCGCCGCCAAGCGCGTCTGCCGCCGCTGCCCCGTCCTGGGCGAGTGCCTGGACTGGGCGTTGGGCAGCGGGCAGACGGCGGGCGTGTGGGGCGGCACCGGCGAGCAGGAGCGTGCCGAACTGCTCCGTGCAGCAAGAGACCGACCGACAAGGAGAAGCGCGCGATGACCGTGGTGCACAGCACGCTGCCCGAGCCCGCACGCCGGGTCACCGGGGAGGCCCTGCAGGAGACCCTGGTGGATCTGCTCGGGCTGTCCCTGATCGGGAAGCAGGCCCACTGGAACATCGTCGGACCCAGGTTCCGTTCGATCCACCTCCAGCTCGACGAGGTCGTCGGCACGGCACGCTCGTACGCCGACACGGTGGCCGAGCGTGCGTCCGCACTCGGTGTGCCGCCGGACGGCCGCCCGGAGACCATCGCGTCCGCCTACGGCCTGCCCGGCACGAAGGAGGGCTGGCTGCGGGACACCGAGGTCGTGGGTCTGATGGTGGAGTCGCTGGAAGCGGCGATCGGGCGGCTGCGCAAGCGGATCGACGCCACCGCGGAGGCGGATCCCGTCACCCAGGACCTGCTGATCGGGATCACCGCGGAGCTGGAGAAGCAGCGCTGGATGTTCGAGGCCGAGAACTGGCCGCGCGAGGAGTGAGACCGAGCAGAACCCGACCACCGAGGGTGGAGAGGAGTACGCCATGACCGACGCCCTGGAGATGGACGCGCTGTGGGAGGACTTCCACCGCGTGGTGAACATGACCTCCCAGGAACTGGCGGCCTGGCTGCGGGTCCGGGACGCCGACGAGGAGAGCGAGCCACTGCCGGAGGAGGCGGGCACGCCCACCGGGCGGCACGTCCTGTCGATTCTGCAGAAGCGGCGCACCGATCTCACCGACGACGACGTCCGGGTGATGCGCAAGGTGGTGGACACGGTCGCCTCCGAGGTGGACGTGGAGAACGAGCCGGAGGCCGAGGACGAGCACCGGCGCCACCGGCTCATGACGCTGGGGCACGACCCGCTCAAGGCGTCGAGGTGAGGCCGCCATGGGCCGGGACGACAGAGCCGCCGAGGCGATCCGGGAACTCGTCGGCGAGCACGGGCAGACCTACGCGGAGGAGGCGGGGATCCGGCTCAAGGACGCCCCGCAGCCGCTGTACCGGCTGCTGTTGATGGCCCTGCTGCTCAGCGCCCGCATCCGCTCCTCGATCGCCCTGGCCACGGTGCGGGCGCTTCAGGAGGCGGGCCTGAAGGACCCGCGCCACATGGCGCAGGCAGACTGGCAGGAGCGGGTCGACGCGCTGGGGCGGGGCGGCTACCGGCGCTACGACGAGCGGACGGCGACCCAACTGGGCGACGGGGCCGAGTTGCTGACGGAACGTTGGGGCGGAGATCTGCGGCGGCTGCGGAAGGAGGCCGACGGCGACGTCTCCGCCCTGCGCCGGCTGTTGCAGGAGGTACCTGGGATCGGACCGGCCGGCGCGGACATCTTCCTGCGCGAGGTGCAGCGCGTGTGGCCCGAGGTGGCTCCCTACCTGGACGCGAAGGCACTGTCGGGTGCGGAGCGATTGGGGCTGCCGAAGGACCCGGAGAAGCTGCTGAAGCTGGCGAAGGACACCGAACCGGCGGTGCTGGCAGCGGCGTTGGTGCGCGCCGCGCTCGACAAGAAGCTGGCGGAAGAGGTACGGGCGCACGCGGCATGAGGGCGGGCTCGGGGTGGGCGGCCCTGTGCAGGCGGGACGAGTCGCCCCGCGGCGCCCGCGGCCCTCGGCGCACGGGCGGCGGCGCCCCGGCTCACCGACACCACGGCGGCCGGCCGGTGAAATATTCACCGGGAGCGGAGAAAGCGCGTTCCCCCACGGACTCACCCCCGCTACGTTTTGACATGCACGCAACACTCTCTCCGTCACCCCCCAGGAGCCGTTCCCCATGCGCAGACTCCTCGCCGCCCTCGCGGCGGCCACCGCCGCGCTCGGCGGACTCACGGTCACCACGCCCACCGCCGCGGCGGCCGACTCTGGCACGTTCCGCGTGCTCGGCTACAACGTCGCCGGTCTCCCCGAGGGCATCTCCAGCGCCCCGACACCGCGCCAGTCGAGCACCACGACGATCGGCTCACGCCTCGGCCCGTACGACATCGTCCAGGTCCAGGAGGACTTCAACTACCACGCGTACCTGTACGCCTCGGACTCCCACCCGTACCGCACGCCCACCAGCGGCGGCGCCGGCGTCGGCAGCGGGCTCAACACGCTGTCCGCGATCCCGTACGACACCGACGACTTCGAGCGCGTGCACTGGAACTCGTGCCAGTACGACTCGGGCGACTGCCTCACCCCCAAGGGCTTCACGTTCATGCGGGAGCGCCTGGCCGAGGGCGTCTACGTCGACTTCTACAACCTGCACACCAACGCCGGGACGAACGACGGCGACCTGGCCTCGCGCGCGGACAACCTCAACCAGCTGACCGCCTTCATCAAGGCCCACTCCGCGGGCAACGCCGTCGTCGTCATGGGCGACACCAACACCCGCTACACGCGCTCGGGTGACACGATCGCCGAGTTCGCCGCCGCGAACGGCCTCACCGACGCGTGGGTCAAGCTGGTACGCGGTGGCACCCCGCCCGCCAAGGGCAGCGACCCGCTGCTCTGCGACGAGAACGCGGTCACCAACAGCTGCGAGGTCGTCGACAAGATCCTCTATCGGGGCGGCAAACTGGTCTCGCTCAGCGCCACGGCGTACAACAACGAACACGCCGAGTTCCTCACCGACGACGGCAAGATGCTCTCCGACCACGACCCGATCACCGCGACGTTCAGCTGGGCACGCAACTCCGCCTTCCAGCTCAGCGACCAGTTCGGCGGGCCGCACGGCGACTATTACAACGACATCGACGGCGTCCCGGCCGGCGCCCGTGCGACCGGCATCTCGCTGCGCAGCGGCTCCCGTGTCGACCAGGTCGGCGTGACCCTGGCGGGCGGCACCACGCTCGCCCACGGCGGCACGGGCGGCACGGCGACCTCGCTGACACTGGGCAGCGACGAGTACGTGACAAGTGCGCAGCTCTGCGAGGGCCGGTACGGCGGCCGCACGAGGATCTTCTCCGCCACGTTCACGACCAACCTGGGCCGCAGCCTGGCGGGCGGCACCACGACGTCCGACTGCGTGACCCGTACGGCGCCCGCCGGCTGGCAGATCGCGGGGTTCCACGGGCGCTCCGGTGACGAGGTCGACAAGATCGGCTTCATCTACACCCGGCGCTGACGCGCCGCGACGACACCTCGAGGGCCGCTGACCGACCCGGCAGCGGCCCTCACGTATGGCTGATTCCCGTCCTCGGGTTAGTCTTGCCGCCGTACCGGACACGGGGTGCCCCATCCGCGGGCTGAGATCACACCCGTCGAACCTGAACCAGTTCGTACTGGCGGAGGGATGTCTTTCATGCCATCGGCGCATGTCTCGGGCGGGCTGCCCACGGGCGGCGGGAGCACCGTCTTCGACGGGCGGATGCCCACCGCTCCCGGCGACCTCAGGGTCGAGGGCCACGGCATCGAGCCGGTCCCCGAGACGAATCGTTACGGCGGGGCGGGCCGGCTCTTCACCGTGTGGTTCGCTCCCAATCTGACCATGACCGGCGTGTTCACCGGGACCATCGGCATCGCGCTCGGCCTGGACTTCACCACCGCGCTCGCCGCCGTCGTCCTCGGCACCCTGCTGGGCGCGGTGCCCACCGCCTATCTGAGCACCTGGGGCAGCCGTACCGGAGCCGGCCAGCTGCCGCTCGCCCGGCTGGCGTTCGGGCGCGCGGTGGTGCTCCCCGGGGTGCTGCAGTGGCTGTCCTCGATCGCCTGGGACGCGCTGATCGGGCTGTTCGGCGGCGATGCGCTGGCGCGGCTCGCCGGCTGGCCCTTCTGGCTGGGCGTCCTGGTGGTGATGCTCGCCCAAGGAGCCCTCGGGGTCCTCGGCTACGAGGCGATCCACCGGCTGCAGCTCGTCATGACGTTCGTCCTGGCGGCCGCCTTCGCCCTGATCGCCCTGCGCATGGCGGGCAGCGTGCGCCCCGCCTGGACGGGCACCGCGCACGGCGCGGACCGGGTGGGCGCCTTCGTGCTGACCAGCACCATCGCGCTCAGCCTGTCGCTGTCCTGGGCGCCGTACGCCAGCGACTTCAGCCGCTATCTGCCGCGCGGCACCTCACGGTCCCGGATGTTCTGGTGCACGCTGCTCGGTCTCGTGGTGTCCTTCGTGGCGGTGCAGGCCCTCGGGCTGTGGGGCGCCTCGGTGCTGACCGACCAGACGGCCGCGGGCGTGGACCGTGTGCTGGGCGGGGGCGCGGCCGGTGCCTTCGGGCTGCTGGCCGTCGCGCTGGCGGCGCTCGCCAGCAACGCGATGAACGACTACAGCGGCTCGCTGGCGTTGCAGACCGTCGGGGTGCGCCTGCCGCGTCCGCTGGCCGCCGCCCTCGCGGTGGTGCTGGGCTTCCCGCTGGTGCTGTGGATGCACGCGGCGAACACCACCGCCCGCTTCCAGAACGTCCTTCTGTTCGTGAGCTACTGGATCCCCGGATTCGTGGCGATCGTGGTCGTCGACTGGCTCGCACGGCGCGGCACCGCCGTCGACCTCGCCGCCGGGACCGCCCGGCTCCCGGTGTGGCCGCCGCTGCTGGCGTTCGTCGGCGCCTTCGCCGCGGCGGTGCCGTTCATGGACACCGGCCTGTACGTGGGCCCGGCCGCCCACGCGCTGCACGGCGCCGACGTCTCCTACTACGTGGCGTTCCTGGTCGCCCTCGCGCTCTACGCCCCGCTGCGCGTCCGGGAAAAGAGTCCCGCGCTCGTCCGAGAGGGAGGTCACGCATGACCGCGCCGCCCCGCGTCCTGACCATCGCAGGCTCCGACTCCGGCGGCGGCGCCGGGATCCAGGCCGACCTGAAGACCATGCTGGCGCTCGGCGCCCACGGGATGAGCGTGATCACCGCGGTCACCGCGCAGAACTCCGTGGGCGTGCAGGGGGCGTGGGAACTGCCCGTGGAGGCGGTGCGCGCCCAGTACCGCAGCGTCGTCGACGACATCGGCGTACAGGCGGTCAAGACGGGCATGCTCGCCTCGCCCGCGCTGGTCCAGGCGGTGGCCGACCTGCTCACGGACGTGCCGGCGCCGGTCGTCGTGGACCCGGTGAGCGTGTCCAAGCACGGCGACCGGCTGCTCGCCGACGACGCCCTGGACGCGGTACGGACCAGGCTGCTGCCGCTCGCCACGGTGACCACGCCGAACCTGGACGAGGTCGCGGAGCTGACCGGCGTCACGGTGACCGACGAGGCGGGCATGCGCCGCGCGGCCGACCGTCTGCTGTCGTACGGGCCCCGGTGGGTGCTCGTGAAGGGCGGCCACCTGCCCGGCGAGGCCACCGACCTGCTCACCGACGGCCGGCAGGAGCACTGGCTGCGCGCTCCGCGCCACGACAACCGCCACACCCACGGCACGGGCTGCACCCTCGCCTCCGCCGTCGCGGTCGGTCTCGCGCAGGGCCTCGCGGTGCCGGATGCGGTGCGCCGGGCCAAGGAGTACGTCACGGAGGCGATCGCGGCGGGCTTCGCGCTCGGCGCCGGCATCGGACCGGTGGACCACGGCTGGAGGCTGCGTGCGCGCACGTGACGGCGGCCGGGGAGGTGCCCGCCTTCATGAGGGTGCCTCGGGTCAAGGCGTCACAGGCGGATCTGGTGTGATGGACGGGCACCGCCGATCCTTTCGCGGAAGGACCGAACCCTGAACACCCCGCTCGCCGAGGCTCTCTCCGTCGTCCTGCTCGTCGCCGTCCTGGCCGGCGCGGTGGTGCGTCCCTTCAAGCTGCCGGAGGCCGTCTGGGCGGTTCCGGCCGCCGGGATCGCCATCCTGACGGGTGCCATCTCCCTGGACCACGCACGGGCCGAGGTGGAGCGCCTGGGCCCTGTGGTCGGCTTCCTGGCGGCCGTGCTGGTGCTGGCCCACTTCTGTGACGTCGAGGGGCTGTTCCAGGCCTGTGGCGCGTGGATGGCGCGCTGGGCGGCGGGCCGTCCCGGGCGGCTGCTGACCGCGGTGTTCGCGCTCGCCTCGGTGATCACCGCGGTGCTCAGCCTGGACGCCACCGTCGTGCTGCTCACGCCCGTCGTGTTCGCCACCGCGGCCCGCATGGGCGCCCGCCCGAAGCCGCATCTGTACGCCTGCACCCATCTGTCGAACACGGCCTCGCTGCTGCTGCCGGTCTCCAATCTCACCAACCTGCTCGCGTTCGGCGCGGCCGGGCTGAGCTTCACCCGTTTCGCCGCGCTGATGGCTCTGCCGTGGCTGGTGGCGGTGGCCGCCGAGTACGCCGTCTTCCGTCGTTTCTTCCGCCACGACCTGGACGCGGGAGCCACCGAGGAGGACCACGGCGAGCCGCCGAAGCTGCCGCTGTTCGCGCTGGTCACGGTCGCGTGCACGCTCGCGGGGTTCGTGGTGGCGTCCGCGTTCGGCGTCGACCCGGCGTGGTCGGCGGCGGCCGGGGCGCTGGTGCTGGCCGTGCGCGGAATCCTCCGGCGCCGGGCCACCCCGCTGACAGTGGTGCGCGCGGCGGCACCGTCCTTCCTGGCGTTCGTCCTGGCGCTGGGCGTCGTGGTGCGCGCGGTCGTCGACAACGGCCTCGCGAGCGCTCTCGGCCAGGTGATCCCCGGTGGCACCGGCCTGCCCGCGCTGCTCGGGGTCGCGGCCCTGGCGGCCGTGCTGGCCAACCTGATCAACAATCTGCCGGCGGTGCTGGTGCTGCTGCCGCTGGCCGCCCCGTCCGGTCCCGGAGCGGTGCTCGCCGTCCTGCTCGGCGTGAACATCGGCCCCAACCTCACCTACGCCGGTTCGCTGGCCACGCTGCTGTGGCGCCGGATCGTCCACCAGCACGACCACGGCGTCGACCTCAAGGAGTTCACGCGCCTCGGCGCGATCGCCGTGCCGACCGCCCTGGCGGCCGCGGTGGTGGCGCTGTGGGCCTCCCTCCACGTCGTCGGGACCTGACCACGCTCCGGATCCCGCACGCTTCGGCTCCCGAGCGGTGAGCAACTCCCGCCCCGCCGTCCGTAACTGATCGGTACAGCGGTACCAGCCGCACCGAGCGACATCCGTCGCGCCCGACCGACACGCGGGCGCGACGGATCCGGACCCAAGGAGCACAGCATGCAGGCGACCGCGCACATCGGCGTCACCGGGCTCGCGGTGATGGGCCGCAACCTGGCCCGGAACTTCGCGCGCAACGGGTACACCGTCGCCGTGCACAACCGCACCCCGGCCAGGACCAAGGCGCTGATCGAGGACTTCGGGCACGAGGGCACGTTCGTGGCCGCCGAGACGGCCGAGGAGTTCGTGGCGGCGCTGGAGCGACCCCGCCGCCTGATGATCATGGTGCAGGCGGGGGCGGCGACCGATGCCGTGATCGAGGAGTTCGCCCCGCTCCTCGAGCCCGGCGACATGATCATCGACGGTGGCAACGCGCACTTCGCCGACACCCGGCGCCGTGAGCGGGCGCTGCGCGAGCGTGGCCTCCACTTCGTCGGCGTGGGTGTCTCCGGCGGCGAGGAGGGAGCGCTCCACGGGCCGAGCATCATGCCCGGCGGCTCACCGGAGTCGTACGCCGCGCTCGGCCCCATGTTCGAGAAGATCAGCGCCAAGGTGGACGGCGAACCGTGCGCGACCCATGTCGGCACCGACGGCGCCGGGCACTTCGTCAAGATGGTCCACAACGGCATCGAGTACGCCGACATGCAGCTGATCGGCGAGGCCTACGACCTGCTGCGCCAGGTGGCCGGCTTCTCCCCCGCCACGATCGCGGAGATCTTCCGCCAGTGGAACAAGGGGCGCCTGGACTCGTACCTGACCGAGATCACGGCAGAGGTGCTGTCCCATGTGGACGCGGCGACCGGCAGACCGTTCGTGGACGTCGTCGCCGACGCGGCCGGGCAGAAGGGCACCGGGCGCTGGACCGTGCAGACCGCGCTGGAACTGGGCTCCCCGGTGACAGCGATCGCCCAGGCCACGTTCGCCCGCGCCGCCTCCGGCCAGTCCGCGCTGCGCGCCGCGTACCGGGGGCTGCCCGGCGGCACGAACTGGGACCTGACCCCGTACGAGGCCGAGCGCTTCACCGCGCAGGTGGAGCAGGCCCTGTACGCCTCCAAGCTGATCGCCTACGACCAGGGCTGGAAGATGATCCTGGACGCGGCCAAGGAGTTCGGCTGGAAGATCGACCTGGGGGCCGTCGCGAAGATCTGGCGCGGCGGCTGCATCATCCGGGCCGCCTTCCTGGACCGCATACGTGCCGCCTACGCGGCCGATCCGCGCCTGGTCAGCCTGCTGTCGGACGCGGGTTTCGCCTCGGAGATCGCCGAGGCCCAGGTGCCGTGGCGCGAGGCGATCGCCACCGCGGCCCGCCGGGGTGTGCCGGTGCCCGCGTTCTCCGCCGCGCTGTCGTACTACGACTCCCTGCGCGCCGACCGCCTGCCGGCCGCGCTCACCCAGGGGCAGCGCGACTACTTCGGCGCCCACACCTACCGGCGCGTCGACCGCGAGGGCAGCTACCACACCCTCTGGGGCACGCCGGGCCGCACGGAGACGGAGGTCATCTGAGACCGGCAACACCGCCGGGCTCCCCGAGCGGGAGCCCGCCCCGGACGGCGACATGCCGAACCGGCGGGCTCCGGTCCGGGCCGGGCGAAGCCGTTGCGATCAACCGGGCGAAAACATGATTCGACGGTAAGGTCGATCCATGAACGCAGAGTTCGATGTCGTGGTCCTGGGGGCGGGTCCCGGTGGTTATGTGGCAGCCGTTCGCGCCGCCCAACTCGGCCTGAGGACCGCCGTCGTCGAAGGACGGTTCTGGGGCGGCATCTGTCTGAACATCGGGTGCATCCCTGCGAAGTCGCTGTTGAGGAACGCGGAACTGGCGCACCTCGTCGTCCACGAAGCGGACGCCTACGGCCTGAAGTTCGACGGGCAGGTCGGCCTCGACTACCGGACGGCGTACCTCAGGAGCCGCAAGGTGGCCGACGGGCGGGCCAAAGGCGTCGGCTACCTCATGCGCAAGAACGGCATCGCGCAGTTCGAGGGCCAGGGGTCGTTCATCGACCCGCACACGATGAACGTCCGGATGTCCGCTGAGGAGGCCACCCTCACCTTCGCCCACTGCATCATCGCCACCGGCTCGACCGTGAAGCTCCTGCCGGGCACACGTCTCGGCAAGCGCGTCGTGACCTACGAGGAGCAGATCCTCTCCGACAGCCTCCCTGCCAGCATCGTCATCGCGGGCGCCGGAGCCATCGGGGTGGAGTTCGCCTACCTGCTGCGGGCCTACGGCGTCCAGGTCACCCTGGTCGAGTTCCTCGACCGGATCGCTCCCCTGGAGGACGAGGAGGTCTCGGCGGAGCTCGCCCGTCAGTTCCGCCGCCAGGGAATCACGGTCATGACCTCCACCCGCGTGGAGTCCATGGAGGAGACCGCGGACGGCGTCCGCGTCGTCGTCTCGCAGGACGGCCAGGAAAAGACACTGGAAGCGGAGAAGGTGCTCCAGGCCACGGGCTTTCAGCCCCGCACGGCCGGATACGGGCTGGCGAACGCGGGCGTCCGGCTCACGGATCGCGGCGCGATCGACGTCGACGGCCGGTGCCGCACCAGCCAGCCGCACATCTTCGCCATCGGGGACGTGACGGCGAAACTGATGCTCGCGCACACGGCGGAGGCCATGGGCGTCATCGCCGCGGAGACCATCGCGGGCGCCGAGACGATGGAACTCGACTACCGCATGATTCCCCGCGCCACCTTCTGCCGGCCCCAGATCGCGAGCTTCGGCTGGACCGAGGCGGAGGCCAGGAGGGAGGGGTTCGACGTCCGCGTCGCGAAGTTCCCCTTCACCGCGAACGCCAAGGCGCACGGATTCGGCGAAACGGCCGGTTTCGTGAAGCTCATCAGCGATGCCCGCCACGGCGAACTCCTGGGGGGCCACCTGATCGGGCCGGACGTCACGGAACTGCTCCCGGAACTGACGCTCGCGCAGAAGTGGGACCTGACGGTGACCGAACTCGTGCGGAACGTGCACGCGCATCCCACACTGAGCGAGGCCGTCCAGGACGCGTTGCACGGTCTGGCCGGGCACATGATCAACCTGTGAGGGACCGGCCCGCACACGGCTCGCTGCGGCCGGCGTCAAGCTCTGCGGCCGGCGCCAAGCTCGCGATCGTCTGCCACTCGTCCACCGGCACGATCGCCGAGATCGCGCAGGAACCGCACGAGGCCGCCATCAAGGCCGGGGCGGAAGTCCACCTGCTGAAGGCCGCGGAACTGGCCCCCCGAAGCACCATCGACTCAAGCCCCGTGGGGAACGTCTGGTTCGCCGGGCCGTTGCAGCTGTAATGGATGACGGCGACGCCGTCGGCCGTGGAGGCACCCGGGACATCCAGGCCACTTGCCGCTGCGCTGGGCCATCGCGACGGTGGAGACGGCGGTGTACGACGGCGAGAGCAGGGTGGCCGTGCAGCCGTCCACGGAGTCCGTCCGCGGGACGGTGAGGGACGCGGAGTTGCCGCTGGCGGTCAGGGGCTGCTCGGAGACGGTGACCGGGCCGGTCGCGGCGCCGTTGCCGTTGCCGTTGCCGTTGCCGGGAACGTGCTGGACCATCGGGCGGACCCGGCCGTTCTCCGCCGCGGAGGTGGTGTCGAGACGGTGCCACCCTCACTCACCGGAGACATGGGATGTCCATAGATGTTGTTGGGTGTCGTTGTCCAGGCCTGAGAGGGAACTCTTCCGGTCAGCCGTGCGATTTGTCAGGCAGTCATCCTCTGCGGTCACCGCAAACGACTTCAGATTGCTCCCATCAATGATGCTGAATCGTAATGCGTCGGCGGCTGCGCGAGGGGCGCTGCGGTTTCGGCCGTCCGTTCGCCCGCGCTCCGGCCGGTCGGAGCTGTTCGGGTGGCGGCCTCACTAGACATGCGATGTCTAACGACGGGCGAATCGCACTATTGCTGCCAGTAACAGGCAAAGCGACTCCCCATGGGTGACGTTTCATCCCTGCACACCCGTTGACATGGACGGGCTACATAGCCGAAGTTCGTGCGTAACATCCGGCACCCAGGAGTACAGCGCCACTCGCGGGTTCTCCCCCTGAAGGGACGCCCTCGAGCCCGAGTCGTGGGGCGTGCGACTTCGCTCCCGCGAACGAGGGAAGCGGTTTCCCGCTGCTGTAGGCGCCGAATCCCCTGGACGTAGGAGTGAGCCCATGTCGTCAGGAAGACCGTCCGTCGCACGCTGCTGGGTGCCGCGGGCGCCGCTGTGGCCGCGACCGCGCTGCCCGTGATCCCCGCGTTGTCGCCTCTGTCGGCAAAGGCGGCCGCCGCGGCCCCCCAGACCCACCTGGAAACCCTGGTGAACATGCGGCTCGGCATGTTCAACCACTTCAGCCTGGGCACGTTCGCCAACCAGGAGTGGGCTGCCCCGAACCGGGACCCCGGCGCCGTCTGACGATCCCGACGACGAGCGACGCCTTCACCGACGCGACGGCCGCCCATCCATGCGACCGCTGTATGCGTGGCCGTCGCGGCTTGGCAGAACACGCCTCAGGACCCTGACAAAGGACGGTTCGTGGACATCACCAGACGACAGCTCGGCCGGCTTGGCGCGGTGGGCGCCGGGGCGCTCGTGTTGCCGGGTCTGCTGCCAGCCGCCAGGGCGGCGGCAGCCTCACCTCCGGCGGGTACGTGGGGCGACCAGGGCGACGGCACCTACGTCAACCCCATCCTCCCGGGCGACTTCAGCGACTGGGACTGCATCCGGGTCGGCGCCGACTACTACGGCATCACCAGTACGTTCGGGTACTCGCCCGGCGTGGCCGTCCTGCACTCGAAGGACCTGGTCAACTGGCGGACGCTCGGCGGTGCGGTCGACGATGTCACCCGTATCGGACCGGAGTTGAACTGGGACCGGATGAACCGCTACGGCCGTGGTGTGTGGGCCGGGGCCATCCGCTACCACGCGGGGCGGTACTGGGTGTACTTCAACACGCCCGACGAGGGCTTCTTCATGACGTCGGCCCCGTCGCCGACCGGGCCCTGGGAGCCGTTGACGGCAGTGTGGCGGACCTCCGGCTGGGACGACCCGTGCCCGTTCTGGGACGACGACGGACAGGGCTACCTGGTCACCACGCACTACTCGGACGGCTACAAGATCCATCTGTTCAAGCTGTCCGAGGACGGGAAGTCACTGGTCGGCCCGTCCACGGTCATCCACCAGTCACCGGGCAGCGAGGCCAACAAGCTGTACAAGATCAACGGCCTCTACTACCACCTGTACAGCGAGGTGAGGTCCGAGGGCCGGGTGCTGATGATGAACCGCGGCACCAGCCTCTACGGCCCGTTCGAGACCCGGCAGTTGGAGCATGTCAACGTCTCTGTGGACCGCGAGCCCAACCAGGGCGGGCTGGTGCAGGCCCCGGACGGCGCCTGGTACTTCGTGACCCATCACGGCCACGGCGCCTGGGAGGGGCGGCCGCTGTCCCTGCTACCGGTGACCTGGGTGGACGGCTGGCCGATCCTGGGCCAGGTGGGCGCGGACGGCATCGGCACCATGGTGTGGACGGGCCAGGTGCCCGCCGGCGGCACGCCCGGTGCGCCCGCCGACGCGCTGCCCGCCGTGGTGACCAGCGACTTGTTCACCGACACCCGCCTGAGGCCGCAGTGGGAGTGGTACTACCAGCCCCGCGCGGACCACTGGTCGCTGACCGAACGCCCCGGCTACCTGCGGCTGAAGGCGTTCGCACCGCTGGCGGCCGACAATCTGACCAAGGTCGGCAACACCCTCACCCAACGGGTGCTGCGCACCGCGGGCGGCGCGACGGTGACCGTCCGCCTCGAACTGGCCGGCCTCGCCGACGGCCAGCACGCCGGGCTGTGCCACTACGCGTCCACCTACGCGGGGTTGGGTGTCCGGCGCTCCGGGACCACCACCACGATCGCGCACAATGCCGGCGGCAGCCTGACCTACGGGCCGGTGATCACGCAGAACGCCGTGTGGCTGCGCACCTCGTGGGACGTGGGCGGGGTCAGCCAGTTCTCCTACAGCCTCGACGGCAGCGCGTTCACCTCCTTCGGCGGCGCCTACCAGCTCACCTGGGGCGGTTACCGCGGTGACCGGGTCGGCATCTACACCTACAACCCGAACGGCACCGGCTACGTCGACGTGGACTCGGTGCAGTACACCATCGCACCCACCAGGGCCTATCGGTGCGTCAGCGTGCGCAGCGGCAAGGTCGCCGACGTCTACCGCGCGTCGCAGGCGGACGGAGCCGCCGTGATCCAATGGCCCGACACCGGACAGCCGAACCAGCACTGGGCCTTCCAGTCCACAGCGGACGGCTACCACATCATCACCTGCGTCGGCAGCGGCAAGGTGCTCGACGTGGCGGGGTCCTCGACGGCGGACGGCGCGCGGGTCGTGCAGGCGACCGCAGACGGCAGGGCGAGCCAGCAGTGGCAGCTGCGCCCACAGACCGGCGGCGCATTCGTCCTGGTCAACCGCAACAGCGGCAAGGTGCTCGACGTCAGCGGAGGCAGTACGGCCGACGGCGTCGCGCTGATCCAGTACCGCGACGTCGGAAGCTCCAACCAGCGATGGACCTTCCGGCACGTCACCGGCTAGGGACGTCGAAGGGGCCTTGCGCGCTCGAGCAGGGACCCCCATCGCCGGGTCGTGCGGCGTCAGACCACGCGACGAAGACGTGACGGCTGCACCCGACCGCTGTGAGCCGACACACCAACGACCAAGCAATCACTCTGTCGCCATCGAAAGGTGCAAGATGTCTTCCTTCGTCAGCAGACGGCGCCTCCTGCAAGCGGCCGGGGCCACCGCCGCAGCCTCTGCCACCGGATCCTTCATGGGCGTGTCTGCCGCCCACGCGGCCGTCCCTCCCTCAAGGGCCGACATCGGAGTCTTTGCGCACCCCTTCGAACTCGGCCAAGTCCGGCTCACCGCGAGCCGATGGCTGGACAACCAGAACCGTACGCAGAACTACCTGCGGTTCGTCGACGTCGACCGGCTGCTGTACAACTTCCGTGCCAACCACCGGCTGTCCACCAACGGCGCCGCTGCCACCGGCGGCTGGGACGCGCCGACGTTCCCCTTCCGCACCCACGTCCAAGGGCACTTCCTCACGGCGTGGGCACAGCTGTACGCCGTGACCGGGGACACCACGTGCCGGGACAAGGCCACATATATGGTGGCTGAGTTGGCCAAATGCCAAGCCAACAACAGCGCCGCCGGTTTCAGCGCCGGGTACCTCTCCGGCTACCCCGAGTCCGACTTCACCGCTCTCGAGCAGCGGACCCTGAACAACGGCAACGTGCCGTACTACACCATCCACAAGACCCTCGCCGGTCTGCTGGACGTATGGCGCCACATCGGCAGCACACAAGCCCGGGACGTGCTGCTCGCCCTGGCGGGATGGGTCGACTGGCGCACCGGCCGGCTGAGCGGCCAGCAGATGCAGACCATGCTGCAAACCGAGTTCGGAGGCATGAACACCGTGCTGACCGATCTCTACCAGCAGACAGGCGACGCGCGGTGGCTCACCGTCGCCCAACGGTTCGACCACGCCGCGGTGTTCGACCCCCTGGCGTCGGGCCAGGACCAGCTGGGCGGACTGCACGCCAACACCCAGGTACCCAAGTGGATCGGGGCCGCCCGGGAGTACAAGGCCACCGGTACCACCCGCTACCGGGACATCGCCAACAACGCCTGGAACTTCACCGTCAACGCGCACACCTACGCCATCGGCGGCAACAGCCAGGCGGAGCACTTCCGCGCCCCGAACGCCATCGCCGGCTACCTGAACAAGGACACGTGCGAAAGCTGCAACACCATCAACATGCTCACCCTCACCCGGGAGCTGTTCGCGCTGGACCCGAACCGGGCCGCGCTGTTCGACTACTACGAGAGGGCGTGGCTGAACCAGATCATCGGCCAGCAGAACCCGGCCGACGACCACGGCCACGTCACCTACTTCACCCCGCTCAACCCGGGAGGCCGGCGTGGTGTGGGCCCGGCGTGGGGCGGCGGCACCTGGAGCACCGACTACGGCACCTTCTGGTGCTGCCAGGGCACGGGCATGGAGATGCACACCAGGCTGATGGACTCGATCTACTTCCGCAGTGACAACACCCTGATCGTGAACCTGTTCGTGCCCTCGGTGCTCAACTGGTCGGAGCGCGGAATCACGGTCACCCAGACCACCTCGTACCCCGTCAGCGACACCACGACCCTGCAGGTCACCGGCAACGTCAGCGGCACCTGGGCGATGCGCATCCGCATCCCGGGCTGGACGACCGGGGCCACCGTCAGCGTCAACGGCGTCGCGCAGAACATCACCACCACCCCCGGCAGCTACGCCACCCTGAGCCGCTCGTGGACCTCCGGCGACACCGTCACCGTCCGCCTGCCCATGCGGCTCGGCATCCGACCGGCCAACGACAACGCGAACGTCGCCGCGATCACCTACGGCCCGGTGGTCCTGGCTGGCAACTACGGTGACTCCTCGCTCAGTTCCCTTCCGTCGCTGACCACGTCCTCGATCACCCGGACCAGCGGCAGTTCGCTCGCCTTCACCGCCACCGCCAACGGCTCCACCGTCAGCCTGGGCCCGTTCCACGACGCGCACGGCTTCAACTACACCGTCTACTGGAACACCACCGGCAATACCGTCCGTCTCGCCAACGTGGGCAGCGGTCTCGTGCTGGGCATCCAGAACATGTCCACGGCCGACGGTGGCCGCGCTCTGCAGTGGACCGACTCGGGCACCGCCGACCACAACTGGCAAATGATCACCGACGGAAGCGCGGTCCGCTTCCGCAACGCCAACAGCGGCAAGGTGCTCGGCGTCCTGAACATGTCCACAGCGGACGGCGCGACCGTCCTGCAGTGGTCGGACAACGGCACCGCCGACCACAAGTGGACGCTGCTCGACCAGGGAGACGGGACCTACAAGATCCGCAACGTGAACAGCGGCAAGTTGCTCGCCATCGCGAACAACTCCACCGCCGTGGGCGCGTTCGCGGTCCAGGACGCGGACGACGGCACCGCCGACAATCGGTGGCGCATCTTGCCGAACTAGGTCTTTCGCGAACTCGATCGTCTCCGTCCTCCCTTTTGCTCGACCTTCCGACCATCGTTCGGCATACCGAACGCTCCAGAATCACGAGGTCCCCATGCGCAGACCACCTTTCAGCCGCAGACATCCGTCTGCGGTGCTCGCCGCCGCGATCGCGGCCCTGGCCGCGGTGGCGGCGATGCTCGTCGCCAGTCCGGCTGCTCAGGCGGCCACCACCGGCGCCTTGAAGGGTGTCGGCTCCGGCCGGTGTCTCGACGTGCCGGGCGCCAGCCAGACCGACGGCACGAACCTGCAGATCTGGGACTGCCACGGCGGGACCAACCAGCAGTGGACGCTGACGGACGGCAACCAGCTGACCGTCTACGGCAACAAGTGCCTGGACGTCCCGGGCCACGCCACCACGGCCGGTACCCGGCCGGTGATCTGGTCCTGCAACGGCGGTACGAACCAGCAGTGGCGGGTGAACGCCGACGGCACGGTCGTCGCCGTGGAGTCCGGGCTGTGCCTGGACGTCTCGGGCGGCGCCACGGCCAACGGCACGGCGGTGCAGCTCTGGAACTGCACCGGCGCCGGCAACCAGAAGTGGACCGGCCTGTCCGGCACGACCAACTCCTGTGCTCTTCCGTCGACATACAAGTGGACCTCGACCGGTCCGCTGGCGCAGCCGGCGAACGGATGGTACTCGCTGAAGGACTTCACCACCACGACGTACAACGGCAAGCACCTGGTCTACGCGACGTACTCCGACGGCAACTGGCACTCGATGGGCTTCGCTCCCTTCACGAACTGGTCGGACATGGCGTCGGCCCCCCAGACCGGCATGAGCCAGTCCGCGGTGGCGCCCAAACTGTTCTACTTCGCGCCCAAGAACATCTGGGTGCTGGCCTCAAACGGATGGGGTACCAACTGGCCCTTCGTCTACCGCACGTCGAGCGACCCGACCAACCCCAACGGCTGGTCCGCGGCGCAGCCGCTGTTCACCGGCAGCCTCCCCGTCGGCGGCCCGATCGACCCGACCCTGATCGCCGACGGCCAGAACATGTACCTGTTCTTCGCCAACGACAAGGGCGGCATCTTCAAGTCGACCATGCCGATCGGGAACTTCCCGAGCAGCTTCGGCTCGTCGTACACGACGGTCATGAGCGACACGGAGAAGAACCTGTTCGAGGCGCCGGAGGTCTACAAGGTCCAGGGCCAGAACCAGTACCTCATGATCGTCGAGGCTCGCGGTGTGAATGAGGACCGCTTCTTCCGCTCGTTCACGGCCACCAGCCTCGACGGTCCGTGGACCCCGCAGGCCGCCACCGAGTCCAACCCCTTCGCGGGCAAGGCCAACAGCGGTGCCACCTGGACCAACAGCATCAGCCACGGTGACCTGGTCCGCAACAACCCCGACCAGACCATGACCATCGACGCCTGCAACCTGCAGTTCCTCTACCAGGGCCTGGACCCCAACACACCGCAGGGCACCCCCTACCAGAACCTGCCGTACCGGCCGGGCCTCCTCACCCTGCAGCGCTGACCCGCGCGCACCCGACCACAAGCTGGTGACCGTGCCCGACAGGCACGGTCACCAGCGGCTTCCGCTTTGTCTCCCCCCAGGAAGGAATCCTGCATGGCTCTCCTGCACAGACGACTGCTGCGTCTCCTCACAGCCACCGCGCTCACGCTCTCCGCCTGTGTCACCGCCTCCGCCGGCACGACCGCCCAGGCTGCACCGGGCAGCCCCGCGCTCACCCCGCCGTTGGGCTGGAACAGCTGGAACAGCTTCGGATGCGGTGTCGACGAGACACAGGTCCGCCAGGCCGCCGACGCGATGGTGTCCTCGGGCATGAAGGACGCGGGCTACCAGTACGTCGTCGTCGACGACTGCTGGTTCGACCCGCAGCGTGACAGCGCGGGCAACCTGCGGGCCAACGCGACCAAGTTCCCCAGCGGCATGAAGGCGCTCGGGGACTACATCCACAGCAAGGGCCTGAAGTTCGGCATCTACGAGGCACCCAACGAGAAGACGTGCGCGCAGGGCGTGGGCACCTACCCCGGCTCCACCGGCAGCAAGGGCCACGAGGTCCAGGACGCCAACACGTTCGCCTCCTGGGGCGTGGACTACCTCAAGTACGACTGGTGTTCCGGCAGCGGCACCCTGGCCGATCAGGTCGCGCAGTTCACCACCATGCGCGACGCCCTGCGCGCCACCGGCCGCCCGATCGTCTACAGCATCAACCCCAACAGCTTCCACCCCATCACCGGCGCCACCTACAACTGGGGTCAGGTCGCCGACCTGTGGCGGACGACCGAGGACCTGCTCGACATCTGGCAGAACGGCAACACCAACAGCTACCCGATGGGCGTCGGCAACGTCCTCGACATCGACGCGCCGCTGGCCGCCCAGTCGGGTCCGGGCCACTGGAACGATCCCGACATGCTGGTCGTCGGCCGTCCCGGTCTATCGCTGACCGAGTCCCGCTCCCACTTCGCCCTGTGGGCACTGCTCTCGGCCCCCCTCATCGCGGGCAACGACATCCGCACCATGTCCGCCGACGTGAGCGCGATCCTGCGCAACCCCCGCCTGCTGGCGGTGAACCAGGACAAGCTGGGCGCAGGCGGGCGCCGGGTCCGCGACGACGGCGACACCGAGGTGTACGCCAAGCCCCTGTCCGACGGCTCGGTCGCGGTCGGCCTGTTCAACCGGGGCAGCGGCACCGCGACCATCAGCGCCACGGCCGCGCAGGTCGGCCTCACCGGCGGGCCGTTCACCCTCACCGACCTGTGGACCGGCGGCACGTCGACCACCTCCGGGCAGATCTCGGCGAGCGTCCCCGCGCACGGGGTCGCCGTGTTCAAGGTGACCGGCGGCAGCCCGCTGGCCTCGACCACCGCACGCCTGCGCGGTACCGGGTCCGGCCGCTGCCTGGACGTGGACGGCGCCTCCACCGCGGCCGGGGCGAAGACGCTGATCTGGGACTGCCACAGCGCCGCCAACCAGCTGTGGACCACGTGGGCCGGAGGCGAGATCCGGGTCTACGGCGACAAGTGCCTGGACGCCTCCAACCAGGGCACCACCAACGGCACGCCGGTCATCATCTGGCCCTGCAACGGCCAGGACAACCAGAAGTGGACCACTCAGGCCGACGGGTCGATCCGCAACGTCCGCGCCGGGCTGTGCCTCGACGTCAACGGGGCCGGCACCGCCAACGGGACTCCGGTCATCCTGTGGACCTGCAACGGCCAGAACAACCAGAAGTGGACCACGCTCCCGTAACCCGCCACCCCTGCCCGCGCAGGGAGATTCCCGATCGGTAGAGGGCAGTCCCACGGCAGCAGGCCGAGCTGCGGGGACTGCCCTCCTGCACCGGTACCGGGACTTCCAGCCCATCGTCGCAGGCACCGGCCAGGCACTCCGCGCCTGACGCGGAGATCCTGCTGGGCGGCAACGGCAACACCGGCAACGTCACCGTCGACCTCAACTGCCTCGGCACCACGTCTGTGGTGGAGAACAGCCGGGTGCGCGCGATCGTCCAGCGCGTACCGAACAGCGGCGACGGTGCGGTGACGGGGTCGGTGACGGTCTCCGACCAGGCTCTGACCGGTCAGCGGCAACTCGGCCTCGGTGTGCGTGCCGTGGACGAATGCCGCCGACGGCTGCACGGTCACCGTGCTCTTGCCGTCCGACACCACCGTCTCCCCGGCCGCGGTGGTACAGCACAGCGGTCAGTGCCCCCTGGTCGAGCGCGCCGAGATCGGACTCTGCGACAGCCGTACGACGTTTGTCCTCGCTGCCCTGCCACGTATGAGCCGGCCACAGCGGGGGCCGTCCCCGTTGGTGCCCGGCACCGATGGTCTCCCGGGACCGGAGCCCGAAGGGGCGGTCCCGGGAGTGGGGGTCATCCGGCGGTCAGAGTGGTCCACTTCTGGTTGGAGCCGCCGTTGCAGTCCCACAGCACGAGCTGCGTGCCGTCGGTCGTGGAGGAGCCGGGATCGTCGAGGCAGCGGCCGGAGGCGGGGTTGCGGTAGCCGCCGTTGTAGGGCTGCCAGATCTGGTTGGCGCCGCCGTGGCAGGCCCAGATCTGCACCTTGGTGCCGTTGGCGGTGGCCCCGCCGGCGGCGTCCAGGCACTTGCCCATGGAGCGCAGGGTGCCGTCGGTGTAGAGCGACCAGAGCTGGTTGGCAGCGCCGTTGCAGCTCCAGATCTGGACGGCGGTCCCGTCGGCGGTGCCGGCGCCGCTGACGTCCATGCACTTGCCGGCGATGCCGGACTGCACGGGTGCGGGGGCGGGTGCGGGGTTCCTCAGCCACCCGGCGCTGTCCGCGGACTGGATGCCACGGTGGAAGGCGTCGGCCATCTTCTGGTAGCCCGAGTCGTTGGGGTGCAGTGCGTCGGCCAGGTCGGCCGTGGTCAGGCTGCTCATGTCGACGTAGGCGACGTGCTTGCCCGCGGCCTGTGCGTCGCTCACGATCTGGGGGATGGCCTGGTTGTACGCGGCCCGGTACTGCTCCTCCGAGCCGCTGGTGGACACGACCAGGGAGGCCACGAGGACGGTTGCGTCGGGGACGTCGGCGGTGATCTGGTTGACCAGCGACCTCAGCCGGGCGGTGGCCGTGGAGACCTGGTAGGACTGGTTGAGGTCGTTGGTACCGATGTGCAGCGTGACGACGTTGGGCCGGTAGCGGGTCAGCGAGGCGTCGGCGAGTGCGGCGATCTGGTCGATGCGGTATCCGGAGTGGCCTTCGTTGTCGGGGTCGGACATCGAACCGTTCCGTCCCGTGCCGACGAAGTCCAGCGGATGGCCGTCCGCCGCAAGCTCGTTCCACAGCGGACCCCGGTACCCGTTACCCGTACTGCTTCCCACCCCCCAGGTGATCGAGTCACCCAACGGCATGACCCGCAAGGGCGTGTTGGAGGCAGCGGAGGCAGGGGTCACACCTGCCGCCGTCACCCCGAGCGCGGCGGCGACAAGCGTGACCAGGGATAGAATCCAGGACTTTCTCATGAAGTCTCCTCTCTTTTACGAATGATCACTGGATCAGCGGGGCTGATCGACGCCCGGCCGTACCAGGGTGTGACGCGTGACGACGCCTCTCTCGGCTTCCGGCTCTCCGAACACCAGGGCGCCTGGTCATGGCTGGAGCACCGCCACGCCGTAGCGGCCGAGGGTCACCCCGTCGGTGACGGTCCCCGCTGTCAGCAGGTCGTGGCGGGTGCCGGGCACCTCGACGGTCACCGGCTCGCGGCCGTGGTCCACTGGAAGCAGCAGACGGCATCGGTGCCCCGGGTCACGGCCTGCAGGGACCACAGCCGGTTGAGGCCATGGGGCTTGGGGCGGTTCACGCCCGCCAGGTGACCGGCCCGGCCACCTGCTTCATGACCATCGG
>NZ_PQSR01000024.1 GCF_002920635.1 Streptomyces sp. Ru72
GCACCCCGTACGGGCGCGAGAAGTGGGAGGCGACGGCCCGCTACAACATCACCTCCGAGCTGGAAATGCTGTCGCTCCGTTGAGCGCCCGGCCCGTACGCTGCCCCGTATGCGAAGCATGGGCGGGGAACAGGTGACGGAGGCGGTCGCGGGGGCCGTGACGGTCCTGCGGACGGCGGTGGACCGGGACTGGGACAGGGTGAAGGCGGGTCGGCTGGACTGGAGTTGCCGACGCACGGCGGAGCACATGGCCGAAGCTCTCCTCAGGTACGCGGGCGGGCTGGCGGGGCGGGCCGAGAGGCGGTTGCCCCTGACGTTCGGCATCGCGAAGGACGTCGGCAACGACGCGGCGCTCGACATCCTGCAGACGACCTGCGCCCTGCTCGTCGCCGCCATACGCACCACCCCGCGCGAGGTGCGCGCCTTCCACCCGTACCCGTTCCGCAGCGCGAACCGTGAAGGCTTCGCCGCGATGGGGGTCACCGAGGTCGTGCTGCACACGCACGACATCGCCGAGGGCCTGGGGCTCGCCTACGCCCCGCCCGCCGAGCTGTGCGAGGACCTGCTCATGCGGCTCTTCCCGCATGTGCGGCCCGGCCCCGAGCCCTGGCCGACGCTCCTGTGGGCCACGGGCCGTGGCGATCTGCCCGGGCGTGAGCCGGTCACCGAGTGGCGCTGGAGCAACAACCTGGTCGTCCCCACCGAGCGTCTCACCCTTCAGGGCGTCACCCCGGCGGCCGCCACCGATCTGCGCATGGGCGGCACCGGAGGCTTCGAGTGGCTCGACGGCGAGCCCTTCGAGGGCACGCGGGAAGCCGCCGGGATGCTCGTGAAGGCGTACGAGGCCGGGGTGCACCGGCCGGAGTGGGGCGTCTTCGCGCTCGTACGGAGGGAAGACGGGCGTGCGGTGGGGAGCATGGGCTTCCACGGAGCCCCGGACGAGGAGGGACGCGCGGAGGTCGGCTACGACCTGGTGGAGGGCGCCCGCGGCCACGGCTACGCGACCGAAGCGCTGCGCTCCCTCGCCGCGTGGGCGCTGGCCAGGGACGACGTCGGCACGCTCTTCGCCACCGTCGAGCGGGCCAACATCCCGTCGCAGGGCGTTGTCACCCGGGCCGGGTTCACCCGAGTGAGTGAGGACGAGGAGACGTACGCGTACGCGCTGCACCGCTGAGCCCCTGCTCGCGGCCCTTGCGCCGGCGCAGTCCGGACGCGAGCAGCAGCCACACCACCTCGCGGCTGGAGACCTCCACCGCACCGGCGGCCACGACGTCCGCGTACCGGTGCGAGGGGATGTCGTAGTGGTCGCGTTCGAAGGCGCGGCGCGGCACGTCCAGCCTCCCGGCGAACGCGTGGAGTTCGTCGTACGAGACGTCGCTGATCAGATGCGACCACAGGAGGCCGTGACCCGGCCAGGCGGGAGGGTCGATGTAGACCGTCACGAGGACGCCATCCCGCCCGTCGCCCTCGCCAGCGAGCCCACCGCCGCGACCTTCACACCGGCTTTGGGACACACCCAGTGCGGGTTGGGCCCGAGTTCCGGCTCCACGTCGAGGGCGTGCGGGTCGCCGGAGCCGCAGACCGGGCACAGCGGCCAGCGGCCGTACCGCTCCAGGAGCGCGTCCTGGACGTCCTGCGCGACCAGGCCCGCCACGTAGTCGGCGCCGTCCGGCCACTGCTCCACCCACCATCGCCGCTGGGCCACGGAGTCCTCGACGAGTGACACCACGTCCGCCTGGGCGACCTCGCCCGCGACCAGGTCGGCGAGCACTAGGGCGCGCGCCGCGTGCAGGGCCTGCTCCAGGGGGCTGATGGGATCCATGCCCCTATTGTGCGCACTCTTGACCGGACGACCGAATCGAAAATAGCTTTCACATGTGAGCCGAGACGTGAAGGAAATTTTCTCCGGGCCGGTGGGTCCGGGGGTGCCACCCGCCCCCGCCGCCCTCGCCGCCAAGGTGCGCACCCTCGCTCCGTCCATGACGCGGTCGATGCAGCGCGTCGCCGAGGCCGTCGCCGGGGACCCGGCCGGCTGCGCGGCGCTCACGGTCACCGGGCTCGCCGAACTGACCGGCACCAGCGAGGCCACCGTCGTCCGCACGGCACGCCTGCTCGGCTACCCCGGCTACCGGGACCTGCGGCTCGCCCTCGCCGGGCTCGCCGCCCAACAGCAGTCGGGCCGCGCCCCGTCCGTCACCGCGGACATCGCGGTCGACGACCCCATCGCCGATGTCGTCGCCAAGCTCGCCCACGACGAGCAGCAGACCCTCGCCGACACGGCGGCCGGACTCGACACCGTGCAGCTCGGCGCCGCCGTCGCCGCGCTCGCCGCCGCCCGCCGCGTCGACGTCTACGGCATAGGCGCCTCCGGGCTCGTCGCCCAGGACCTGGTGCAGAAGCTGCTGCGGATAGGTCTCATAGCCCACGCGCACAGCGACCCGCACCTCGCCGTCACCAACGCCGTGCAGCTGCGCACCAAGGACGTGGCGATCGCGATCACGCACTCCGGCTCCACCGGCGACGTCATCGAACCGCTGCGCGTCGCCTTCGAGCACGGCGCGACCACCGTCGCGATCACCGGACGCCCGGACGGCCCGGTGTCGCAGTACGCCGACCACGTCCTGACCACGTCCACGGCCCGCGAGAGCGAGCTGCGCCCGGCCGCGATGTCGTCCCGCACCAGCCAACTGCTCGTGGTGGACTGCCTGTTCGTGGGCGTGGCGCAGCGGACGTACGAGACGGCGGCGCCGGCGCTGGCCGCCTCGTACGAGGCGTTGGCGCACCGTCACCGCCCCCGGGGCGGAACGAAGCGCTAGCCCTTCCGTCCTCCTCCCAGAGCAGTTCCGCACCGGAAACGAGCCACCCTCATGACCTCCTCGTCCCACCCCCGCGATCTCCGCGCCGAGCTGGAGACGCTGACCACCGAGGCGTTCCGTCCCGAGCTGGCCGAGATCGACCGGCTGCCGACGCTGGAGATCGCGAAACTGATGAACGGCGAGGACGCGACCGTGCCCTCCGCGGTCGCCGCACGGCTGCCGGAGATCGCCGCCGCGATCGACGCCATCGCCGAGCGGATGGCCCGCGGCGGCCGGCTCGTCTACGCGGGCGCGGGGACCGCCGGGCGGCTCGGCGTCCTGGACGCGTCCGAGTGCCCGCCCACCTTCGACACGGACCCCTCCCAGGTCGTGGGGCTGATCGCGGGCGGCCCGGGCGCCATGGTGACGTCGGTCGAAGGCGCGGAGGACTCCAGGGAGCTGGCGGCGAAGGACCTCGACGCGCTGGAGCTGACGGAGAGTGACACGGTGGTCGGCGTCTCGGCGTCCGGGCGCACGCCCTACGCGGTCGGCGCGGTGGAGCACGCGCGGGCGCGGGGCGCGCTGACGGTCGGCCTGTCCTGCAACGCGGACAGCGCGCTCGCGGCCGCCGCCGACCACGGCATCGAGATCGTGGTCGGCCCCGAACTGCTGACCGGCTCGACCCGGCTGAAGGCGGGCACGGCGCAGAAGCTGGTCCTCAACATGCTCTCGACGATCACGATGATCCGCCTCGGCAAGACGTACGGGAACCTGATGGTGGACGTCCGCGCCTCCAACGACAAGCTGCGCGCCCGCTCCCACCGCATCGTGGCGCTGGCCACCGGCGCGAGCGACGAGGAGATCGAGCGTGCCCTCGCGGCCACGGGCGGAGAGGTCAAGCACGCGATCCTCACCATCCTGGGCCGCGTGGACGGCCCGACGGCGAAACGTCTCCTCGCTCAGAGCGGAGGGCATCTGCGCGCGGCGCTGGAGAAGTCGGGCGGCTGAGCCGCCTTTCGGTGGAGAGCGGCGGAGGTTGCCGCGCGGCGCCCGCCTCGGTGGTTGCAGGCGCCGCACCCTCGACCCGTGCCCAGTACCTCATACGCCGCCACCGCCGCCGCGCTGCTCCCCCTGGTCGGCGGCGCCGCGAACGTCACCTCCGTCGCCCACTGCATGACCCGGCTGCGGCTGGGCCTGGCCGACCGATCCCTCGTCGACGAGGACGCCCTGCGCGCGCTGCCCGAGGTGCTGGGAGTGGTGGACGACGACACGTACCAGACCGTGCTCGGGCCGGGTAAGGCCGCACAGATCACGGCGGAGTTCGAGGCCCTCGTCCGCACGAGCGCCGACGAACCGGCCGCCCGGGGGGCCTCGTCGGCCGGAGACCCGGCCTCGCGGGGAGCCGCGTTGAAGGAGGCCCGGCGACGGCGCAACGCCACCCCCGGCAAGATCCTCCTGCGCCGCGTGGCGAACGTCTTCGTGCCGCTGATCCCGGCCCTCATCGGCTGCGGTGTCATCGCGGGCGCGACGGGCCTGCTCCTCAACCTGCGCCTGTTGCCGTCCCTCACACCCGCCCTCACCACCCTCTCCTCCGCCTTCATGGCCCTGATCGCGGTCTTCGTGGGCCACAACACGGCGAAGGAGTTCGGCGGCACGCCGGTCCTGGGCGGCGCGGTGGCCGCGGTCGTGGTCTACCCGGGGGTCGCCAAGGTCACGGTGCTCGGGACGGCCCTCGCCCCCGGCCAGGGCGGGGTGCTGGGCGCCCTGGCCGCCGCGCTCCTCGCGACGGGCGTCGAGAAGTGGTGCCGCACCTGGGTCCCGGCCACCCTGGACGTCCTGCTGACCCCCACGCTCACGGTGCTCCTCCCCGGCCTGGTGACGCTCTACGTCCTGATGTACGCGGCCGGAGCGGCGGCGAGCGCCATCGGCACGGCGGCGAACTGGCTCCTGTCGACGACGGGCGCGGCAGCGGGCCTGGTCCTCGGCGGCCTGTTCCTCCCTCTCGTGATGCTGGGCCTGCACCAGGCCCTGATCCCGATCCACACCACTCTGATCGAACAGCAGGGCTCCACGGTCCTGCTCCCCCTCCTGGCGATGGCGGGCGCGGGCCAGGTGGGCGCGGCCCTGGCGGTCTACGTCCGCCTCCGCCACGACCTCTCCCTCCGTACGACGATCAGGTCCGCCCTCCCGGCGGGCCTGCTGGGCGTGGGCGAGCCCCTGATCTACGGAGTCTCGCTGCCGCTCGGCCGCCCGTTCCTCACGGCGTGCGTCGGCGGCGCGGCGGGCGGCGCGTTCGTCGGCTGCTTCGCGATGCTCGGCTACAAGGTGGGCGCGACGGCGATCGGACCGTCCGGATGGGCCCTGTTTCCGCTGCTGGCGGGGAACAGGGGACCGGGGGCGACGGCGGCGATCTACGCCGGGGGCCTGCTGACCGGCTATCTGGTGGGCTTCGTGACGACGTACGCGTTCGGCTTCGCGCGTCGGGCGTAGCCAGTCGGCGCGGGAGGCGATCATGCGGAGCTCGGCGCGAACTTGGCGACGTACTCGGCGAAGGGCTCGATGCCGGCCTCGGCACGCAGTTCGTCCACGCGCTCGGGCTCCTCGCAGGGCCACGGCACCGGCGAACCGTCCTCTCTCACACCGGCGATCTGGGTCCCGTAGACCTGCCTGCGCCCCTCGTTGACCAGCGTCCGGTCGCGCAGGAACGCCAGCTCGCGCGGACGGGCCGTCCCGGCCGCCACCGCCTGCTCCATCAGCCGGAGCGCACGGCGCTGGACGTCGAGCTGGCGGTCCGCGTGCTGGGCGATCAGCCAGGCCGCACGGGCAGCCTCCTCGCCGACGGCATCCGCCGTCGGCCAGCCGAACTCGTCCATGATCGCAGCCAGCCGGTCCCCGTGCCGAGCGGTCAGCCGGCGCCATGCCAGCTGCTCGACCGGGTCGTCGCCGTTCGCCCGGACAGCGGCCCGGTGGTCCGCCTCGGCCATGGTCAGGAGTTCCTGCGCCAGAGCGGCGACGTCGTGGGTCACTCTCCGTTCGTGAGCGGCTCGTTCATCGGGCGACTGGAGGCCGGGGACACGGCGGATGCAGCCGGAGTACGCGCGGATGCCGGACGAGGTCCTGGGGACGGAGGACTTCGCCCGAAGCTCGTGTTCCGGGCGGAGACCTGGACGGCGTTCCTCGAAAGCGTCAGGCACGAGTAGGCCAGGTTCCGCTCGGGCCGGGTACGACACGATGCACGACCGACACCTGCCCTACCTCCCAGGCGACACGACCCATGATCGAACTCACGGCTACCGAACCGATATTTGCTCCGATTTTGCATGACGTGCCGTCATGGCTTGACACCCGGTGGCTAGGGTCGAACAGCCGGGCAGTCGACGGAGGGGAAGACGCCAACTCATGGGCCGCAAGGACGAGATACTCGACATCAAGGTCGACGACATCAAGACGGCGGCACCCGCCTTCCACGCGAAAGCGTTGCTCTCGCACACGCGCTGACCACGCTGAAGCAAAACCTGGCCGCGGCGGGCGCCCCGTGGGGCGACGACGAGCAGGGGCAGAAGTTCCACGCGGCCTACGCCCCGCACCTCACGCGGATCGAGCACTCCGCCCAGATCCTCGTCGACGGCCTGGCCAGCATCCACGCGGGCCTGGTCGACATGGCCGACAAGCACATCGACAACGAGGAACGCATCCGGGGCATGTTCGGCCACCACACCACGGGTGACGGCACGTGAGTGTCGCGGACAAGGCCCGTAAGGTCGTCCAGGACCTGACGGGCATGTGGTGGCCGGACGCCGACGAGGACGCACTGCGGGACGCGGCCCGGGCATGGCGGTCCTTCGCCGACGACGTCGACGACATCACCGCGGCCGCCAACAAGGCCGCCGTGCGCTGATCGAGGACAACAAAGGCGAGTCGATCGACGCCTTCCACACGTTCTGGCGCCGCTACTACGACGGCGGCCGGGGCTGGCTGAAGGACCTGGCCGATGCGGCCCGGGACATGGCCAAGGCACTGGACTCCTACGCGGATGCGGTGCACGGCGCGAAGAAGCACCTCGAACACGAACTGGAGATCGTCGGCGCGACCCTCGTCGCGGGCACCGCCCTGGCCTTCTTCACCGCCGGCATCTCCGAGGGCGCCGCGGCAGCCGCGGCGGCGGGCGTCACCGAACTCGCCGCATCCCTGGGCGTGGCGGTGACCGAGGAAGTCGCCACGATCGCCGGCACCACCCTGGCCACGGCGGCCTTCGGCGGGGTGGAGTCCATCACCGTGGACCTGGCCGTCGCCCAGCCCACCGCCATCGCCCTGGGCGAGCAGAAGACCGCCATCAACCTCGACGAGGCCCGGCAGGCCGGCATCTACGGCGCACTCGCCGGTGGCCTTGTGGGCGGGGCCGGGACCACCTATCAGGCTGCTCGGGCCGGAGGGGTATCCGGCCTTTTCGATGGCATAAGCCTCGATCTAGCCGGATCTCGAATGGCCCTGGCCGGCATGCCGTACGAGACTGCTCCCATCCTGCCGGTGACACGAAACAGCGACGAGTGGCTCACCGGCGCCCGGCGGCGCCCACGTGACATCCTCGACGATCCGGCGCAGACGAACTGGGCTGAAGCCGCGTACGACAACTTCCGGCGGGATTCCCGCGACATCGCCGCCATCAGCCGTAACACCGCAGGTGTGCGCCGCGCGAACGGGACGACGGGTTTCACCGAGGAAGAGATCTCTGCCGTCAAGAAGCACGTCTTCGACACGGAGCACCCGATCGAGGACTACGAAACCGGCCAGGTTGTCATGCGCAAATTCGACGCCGACGCCGAGATCGCCGATGCCTGGATCCGCCTTCGTTCCGGCAACGCTCTGCCCGAGGACCATGTGCTGCTCGAACACGAACTCACAGAGCTCGAGTACCTGCGCACGCACCCAGGTGCGACCTACCAGGAAGCACATCGGGTAGCCAATCAAAACTACAATTGGCAGAGCAAGGTTCCGCTCAACAAGCGGGAAGACTTCGAGAGCGAGTGGTAATGGCGTCCCTGGTCTACTTCAAGAAGTTGTCCGAGCGGCCGGGCTCCATCCGCTACTCCTTCGGCGAGGATCCCGCGGAGATGGACCGTACGCTCACGATGGACACGGGCAGCCGCACCTCGACATCCGACGACGGCAACGCCGACTACACGTTCCTCAAGGCATCACGCAAGATCAACTCCTTGTTCGAGGAACGCAGCCAGTGGCCAGAACGGGGCATGAGCGTCAGTTGACGGCTCACTGCTGCCACGCGTGGCTCGCATCCTGACCGTCACCGACGCGGAGAAGGAGCACTGTCGAAGACGAGTTGGAAAGGAGCCCCTGCCTGAGGGTGCCTCCCTGCGTCAGTGGCTCACCGACGTCCAGGGCGCCATCACTGACCGATTGCGCACCGGCGCGCCCTGACTCAGCAACGCCCCAGCGATCCCAGCCGATCTGCGCCCCGAAGCTCAAGTCCCGCGCTTCGAGCCCTCTTTGCAGGGAACGGGTGGAGGGCCTCAACCCACCCTCCCACCCTGCGTGTTGACTTACCGCGTTCAGCTTGCAACGCACGGTGACGAGGCTCTAGCGTGCCCGCATAACGAACAGCCCCCGCTCGGTGCTACCAACACCTGCGGGGGCTTGACCTACGAGATCGAAGGCAAGTCGATCCCATGGCTGACGCCAAGCTTAGTGCTGCCTCCCTGCCCGCGCACGCCTCCCCGCACCCGATGGCCAATCCCGGCTACGGCAAGCGCTCTGCCCCTGGCCAACGCCCCGGCGCCAACCTCGACTTCGCCCACCTCCCACCCCGCGAAGCCGCCGTCGCCGCCTACATCGACCGCCTTCCCGACGGCGCCGGCATCTCCGTGAAAACGCTGGCCAAGCACCTTCCGTACGGCCAGTGCGCACTCCGCACCGTCCTCAACAACCTCCACCGGGCAGGGCACTTGCGTCGAGGCCGGGAGCGCCTGGAGACGGACTCGGGGGAGTTCCGCTGGATCACCCGATCGTGGTTCGCCCGCACGGCACGGGACGACGACTGGTGGGCGGCCTTCGTCCGGGGCGACGTGCCGAAGGAGCCGTCGGCGGACGTACCCCGGCCGACCCGCTCCCGCGCCCACACCCTCCTCGCCGCCCTCGGTCGCACGGCCCCCGCCCTGTCGCTCTCCCAGGCCGACTGCGCGGCCCTCGCCCCGCTCGTGTCCCAGTGGTTCGCGAGGGGCGCCACGGACGAGGCCGTACTCCGTGCCCTGACCGCCGGCCTGCCCTCCCCGGTCCACCACCCGGCGGCCCTGGTCCGCAGGCGCCTGACCGACAAGCTTCCGCCGGAGCCCGCACCCCGCACTCTGCGTCTCCTCGAATGCGCGGAGTGCGGTATCCCGGGACGCCCGGAAGCGCTGCCGGGCGGCCTCTGTGGCGCGTGCCGAGACGGGCACGCCCCTGCTCACCCCAAAGCGCCCCTACCCGCCTCGACGGTCCACGCCCGTGCGGCGGAGACCCGCAGTGAGATGTCGCTGCGACGACGTGAAAGGACACCCGCGTGACGGCTCCCACGGTCCGCCGACACCACCCCGGGGCACGATGGAGGGAAGGAGGCGACGCCATGACCCCTGACACCGAAGAGGGCCCGCAGATGTCGGTCGAGGACTTCGAGGAACTGGTCCGCAGGGCTCCGAGGGAGCTGCGGAACAGGCTGGAGTTCCTCGGCGGAAAGCTGTGCGTCCGGCACGGCCCGCTCGACGTCGACGAGTTCGAGGAGCTGGCCGCCGTGGCTCCGGAAACCGTGAGGCTCGAGTACATCAACGGAAAAGTCGAGGTCAAGGCCATGCCGGACGGCAACCACCGGTCGATCTTCATGTGGCTGCTGCGCCAGTGCATGCAACACCGCCCCGACCTGGACCTCGTCCCCGAGGCCGGCGTCAAGGCCGAGGCATACCGCAAGGGCCGAGCCCGCACGGACGGAACCCTGGTGCCGGTGGACCACTTCAAGGGCGACGGCGAGTGGTCCCCGACCAACGGCATCCTCATGGCCGTGGAGATCACGTCTCACGACCGCGACACCGACCAGCGGGACCGCGTCGACAAGCCCGTCGGCTACGCGGAGGCCGACATCCCCGTGTACCTCCTCATCGATCGCGACACCAACACGGTCACCGTCTTCTCGGAGCCCAAGGACGGCCGTTACCTGCAAGCCCCGACCTATCCATGGGGCTCCCGGGCCGAGCTTCCCGACCCCGTCGGTTTCACCCTGGACACCGAGGGACTGAAGGACTACTCCGACTGATCACGAACCATGCCCGTGGGCAACCGGGCCCGCCTCCTCACTGCTCCGGCTGCCGCTGCGCGTCGCTGCGGCGGCGGCACAGGTGCCGGCCGATGAGGGCCAGGATCAGCACGGCCATCGCGATCAGCACATACAGCTCGTAGCGCTGGATCGCCGGGTACAGCGTGTCCAGGTGGGCCCCGGCCAGGCCGCCGAACGTGACCCAGGCGCCGACCCACAGGGCCGCGCCCAGGGAGTTGAAGATCAGGAACCGGCGCCACGACATTCCGGCCATCCCGGCGATGATCCCGTTCGCCTGGCGCAGGCCCTCGATGAAACGGGCGACGGTGACGACCTTGCCGCCGTGCCGGGTGAAGAAGCCTTCCGCCTTCTTCACGCGGGCCGGGGTGAGCAGGACGTAGCGGCCGTAGCGCTCGACGAGCCGGTGGCCGCCGAAGCGCCCGATGGCGTAGCCGACGTTGTCGCCGAGCACGGCGGCGAAGAAGGCGATGACGGCCACCAGGACGATGTTGAGCCGGCCCGCGCCCGCGTAGACGGCGGCGACGATCAGGATCGTCTCGCCGGGCACGGGCACGCCGAAGTCCTCGATGAACACCAGGCCGGCGACCGCCAGATAGCCCCAGTGGTCCAGGATCGGGGCGACGTCGGCCAGGACTCCGGGGAGCGGGGGCTGTGTCATCGGCGGTCTCCCGTGCGGCTGGGCATGAGCTGTCGGCACCGGCTTCCATGGTCCTGCACGCCCGCGCGGCAGGAGCGCGACGGTCAGGGCTCCGTGGCGACGAGCTGGTCGACCAGGCGGCGCGCCTGGGTGAGCAGGGTGCCGTAGGTGGCGACCTCGCTGGGGTCGTCCGGTACCGAGCCGGCCAGGTGCCGGCGGAGATCGTCGTGCGTGTCGCGCAGCTTGCGCACGGCTTGGCGCAGCTCGTGGTCGTCCCGGTTGCCGAAGCGGCTCGCGCAGTAGAGCCGGAGCGCCTGCGCGGTCTGGTGCAGGAAGTCCGCGTAGCGGCGGGCGGTGGACGGGTCCGGCCGGGCCGCCGGGCGGTCCTCGGACGCGGCCTCCAGGACGGCCCGGGTGACACCGGCGGTGTGGACGGCGGCGTAGTCCAGGACCACGACCGCGTCGTCGTAGTCCTTTCCCGGCGCGGAGTGGGCGCGTGAGCGGCGACGGAGGTTGATGCGCATGCTCTCCCGGCTCCAGCCGATCGCGGAGCGGGCCTGGTCCACCAGGCGTTCCAGGCGCAGCGCCCGCTCGTGCCAGGCGGTGGCCTCGTCGGCGTCCCACCGGTCCTCGGCCATCCCGCCGGCCACCGCCTCGAGGATGTCGTGGGCCTCCCCGGCGGCGTCCTGGAGGGCCGCCCGGCTGTCGCGCAGATACACCGGGGGCCGGATCAGCGCGTTGACGACGATCCCGACCAGGGCCCCGAAGACCGCCTCGGCGATCCGGGCGGCCGAGGTGGCGACGGTGACCTGCCCGTCGGTCAGCACGAACAGCGCGCCGGTGGCCGCGTAGACGCCCTGGCTGCCCAGGCGCTGCCAGTGGCCCAGCAGGACCACCGTGGGCAGCACCAGCGCCATGGCGGTCATCGTGTCGTGCAGCAGCAGGGCCGCCGCCGTCGCCACGACCGTGCCGGTGGCGATCGCCGCGAGCTGCTGCAGCCCGTGCGCGATCGACCGGTACACGGTCGACTCCACCAGGACGACCGCCACCCAGGGCGCCACGAAGGCCACCGGGGCCTTCAGCCACCAGCCCGCCACGGCCCAGGCCACCCAGGCGGCCAGTGCCGCCTTCAGTGCCTGGACGACGATGTCCCGCTCCCGGCCGGGTTCCTCCCAGGCCCGCCGCACCGCCTGGCCGGCCGTCTGAAGCCAGCGCCACACCGGCTGGATCGCCGTACGCTTCCCTCTCATGGCAACCCAGGTGCCACGCGGCTCGCGATGAATGCGCCCGTTTTCTCCGTGCCCGCCCGCACCGTGCCGAAGGCACGCGGATCGACCCCCGCGGGTACGGCTCTCTCCCGCAGGAACGGATCTATCCCCGCAGGAACTCCGCGATGCGCTCGTCCCAGGTCGCGATGTCGGTGGTGTCGTGGGAGACGTGCAGTCGCGCGCCGGGCAGCAGCTCGGCGAGTTGCTCCGCCGTGGAGACCGGGTGCCCCGGGTCACCGCTCCAGGTGAGGACCAGCGTGGGCTGGGCGAGACGGGCGATCTCCTCCCGGGCCGGCAGATCGGAGGCCGCCGCCCCGCGCAGCAGCGCCGACAGCGTCTCGGGGTGCGCCCCCAACGACCGCGGCGGGTAGCCCGGCGCGTCGGCGAGGGACTCCGGAACCGGCGCGCCCGCCAGAGCGGCTCCGAACCCCTCCACGCCCTCCTTGTCCGTGACGTCGGCGAGAGTGCGGTACAGCTCCGCCTGAGCGGGCCGGGTCTCCCATGCGGTCGGCGGGATCACGAGCACCAGGCGGTCGAACCGCTCGGGTGCGCGCACCGCCGCGGTCAGCACGGTGGCGCAGCCCAGCGAGCCGCCCATGCCCGCCACGGGCCGCCCGCCGTCCAGGTGGTCCATCAGAGCCAGCAGGTCGTCGGCGAACCGCGGGTAGGTGTAGTCGCCGGCGTGCGGACGGTCACCCGACTCACCGTGCCCCCGGGCGTCGTAGCGCACGAAACGGCGGCCGGGCAGGGCTTCGACCGCCGTCCAGCGGTACAGGCCCAGGTCCGCCTCGGCCTGCCGGCTCAGCAGCAGGCCGTGGGCGTACACGGCGAGCGGGCCCTCGCCCGTGGACTCGTAGGCGAGGTCGGTGCCGTTCGGAAGCGTCAGGCGCAGCGTCATGATCAGGCAACGCGGCGCACCGCGGACCGTATTCCGGGCGCGCTCACCAACTGCCCCATGGGCAGCGGCGGTTCATCCCCGCAGCGGAAGCGCCGGGAACTCGTAGCCCTCCCAGATGCGCCGCGACGCCTCCTCCGGATACGCCGTGACCGTCGGTTCCACGTCCAGCACCTGCACCAGCCGGCGTTCGGTGTCGTACGCCGGCCAGCCCGGGTCGCCCGTCCTCGCGAACGTCGTCCAGGACGTGCGGAAGCGGGAGGCCAGCGCCTCGGCCTCCGGGCCGGGCTCCCCGTCCGCGAACAGCAGGGAGCCGAGGTCCGCCGTGAAGGTGCCGAACAGCAGCGGGATGTCCAGGCCGTGGCAGGCGCGCAGGACGCCTCCGCTGCCCGGGGCGGGCCAGGTCAGTTCGTACGCGTACGCACGGCCGCCCCCGGCCACCTGCGCCTCGGCCAGGTGCAGGGTGGGCATGCGGAAGAGCCAGTCGGACTGGATCCGTTCGTACAGCTCGTCGGGCGTGGCGTCGGGGAACGCGGCGCGGTAGGCGGCCTCGCCGTCCGGGCCCGGAGCGAACAGGCGCAAAGCTCCCGTCACCTGCTCTTCGGTGATCCGGCCGAGCATGCCGCCGAGGACCAGGAAGAGCTGGTACTCCTCCCGGTTGTGGCCGGTGATCAGCTCGACGTCCCGGCCCGCGCCGCCCGCCAGCGCCTGCCAGGGGGTGGTGGGCAGCACCTCGCCGTCGACGACCGGCGAGAAGGGGGTCACCGTGGGCGCGACCTGCCCCCAGCGGTCCTGGTACTGGAGCATCTTGGCGCTCAACGCCTGGCCCGCGTCGGTCAGTCGGCGCGGGTCCACGGCCGACAGGTCGGCGGCCGTGGGGCGCAGGCCCGCCTCCGCGGCGATGGCGGTCGCGAGGTCACGGGCCAGTGCGTCGGAGAAGTACGTGCCCGGCACGCTCTGGGCGATCGCCCGCCGGAACAGCCCCGCCGCGCTGGGCATGGCCAGCAGCGCGGCGACCGACCCGGCGCCCGCCGACTCGCCGAAGACGGTCACCTGCTCCGGGTCGCCGCCGAACGCCTCGATGTTGTCCCGCACCCACTCCAGGGCCGCGACCTGGTCCAGCAGACCCCGGTTGGCCGGGGCGCCCTCGATGCGGGCGAAGCCCTCGATCCCGACGCGGTAGTTGAAGGTGACGACGACGAGGTCACCGTCGCGGGCGAGGTGCCGGGCGTCGTATCCGGGGCTGCCCGCGTGGCCCAGCTTGTAGGCGCCGCCGTAGATCCACACCATCACGGGACGGCGGGAGGCCGGATCCGGATCGGGCGTCCAGACGTTGACGGTCAGCCAGTCGTCGCCGACGGACGCGTCCAGGACGCCGGTACGGCCCAGGATGGCCGTCTCCTGCGGGGGCGGCGGGCCGAAGGCGTACGCCTCCCGTGTGCCGTCCCACGCGCGCACCGGGCGGGGTGCCTGGAAGCGCCCCGCCCTCACCGGCGGTTCGGCGAACGGTATGCCGCGGAACACCGCTAGCCCGTCCTCCCGGCGCCCGCGCACCGCGCCGGTCGCGGTGCGCACCACGGGTCCGGTCTCGTCGTCGGTGGTCGGCGTGCGGGATTCGGCTGTCGTCATCGTGTGACCTCCAACTTGTCGCCGGTACGGCCCCTCGTCCGGGTGCCGGTGGAACACGTGGTGCACGGACGGCCGAGCGGCCGCCGCCCGCACGAGGCGGGACCGCGACCGCCCGGCCCGACGATCAGTTGGACTTTACGCCTTGGCCTCGGAGACCTCCGCGTGCCCGGCCGGACCGTCGGCCGCGGGCGGCGTCTGCCCGGTGGCCGGACGCCGCCGCGGGATGAAGGAGGCGACGGCGAAGGCGAGGAGCGCGGCACCGGCCCCGATGGCCAGGACGGTGCGGAAGCCGTCCCGGGAGGGCAGGGTGACGGGCCCCAGGGCCTTGGTCATGTTGGCGAGGATCACGCCGGCGACCGCGCTCGCGGTGGAGGTGCCGATGGACCGCATCAGCGTGTTGAGGCTGTTGGCTGCACCGGTCTCGGACGCGGGCACGGCCCCCATGATCAGCGCGGGCATGGAGCCGTAGGTGAAGCCGATGCCGGCGCCGATGACGCAGGAGACCAGCACGAAGTGCCAGACCTGGTCCATCAGCACGATGTTCAGCAGATAGCCGGCGGCCACGATCAGGGCGCCGGTCATCAGGGTCGTCTTCGGCCCCCTGGCCTTGGAGACGGCCGCGGACACCGGGGCGACGGCCATCATCACCAGGCCGGACGGCGCCATCACCAGACCGGCGGTGAGCAGGGACTTGCCGAGGCCGTAGCCGGTCGCCGTGGGCAGCTGCAGGAGCTGCGGGAGGACCAGGGACATCGCGAACATCGCGAAGCCGATCGCGATCGAGGCGAGGTTCGTCACCAGCACCTGGCGGCGGGCGGTGGTGCGCAGGTCCACCAGCGGCTCCGCGACGCGCAGCTCGAAGAAGCCCCACGCCGGCAGGACGACGACGGCCGCCGCGAACAGGCCGACGGTGGTGCCGCTCCCCCAGCCCCAGTCGGCGCCCTTGGAGATCGCCAGCAGCAGGCACACCAGTCCGGCCGCCATGCCCAGGGCTCCGACCGCGTCGAAGCGCCCACCGGTGCGCACCTTCGACTCGGGCACGCACACGAGGACGAGGACGGCGGCCACGGCGCCGAGGACCGCCGAGGTCCAGAACAGCACGTGCCAGTCGTAGTTCTCGGCGATGACCGCGGCGGCGGGCAGGCCGAGGGCGCCGCCGACACCGAGGGAGGCGCTCATCAGCGCGGTGGCGGAGTCCAGGCGCTCGGCGGGCAGCTCGTCGCGCATGATGCTGATGCCGAGCGGAATGACACCGGCCGCCAGGCCCTGCAGGGCCCGTCCGACGATCATCGGAGTGAGGGAGTCGCTGAGGGCCGCCGTGAGGGATCCGGCCACCAGCACGGTCGCGCTGAGCAGGAGCATCCGGCGCTTGCCGTACATGTCACCGAGACGGCCCGTCACAGGGGTGGCGACGGCGCCCGCGAGCAGGGTGGCGGTGACGGCCCAGGCGGTGTCCGACGACGAGGCGTGCAGCAACTGCGGCAGCTCGGGGACGATCGGGATGACCAGCGTCTGCATCAGCGAGACGACGATGCCGGCGAAGGCCAGGACGGCCACGATGGCGGTGGGCCTCGGCGGCGTGTTGGGGGACATGTCGGGGGCCTCCGTCGGGCATGGATCTGCTTGACTTACGCAACCTTATGCCTATTGATTGACTTAAGCAAGCGAATTCGGCCGCGCTGGACCTGAGAGCACGCCACGCCGTGCGGCGAAGCCGTACAGGGGTACGGCCCCACCGCCGTCGAAGGGCGAGGGGCCGTACTCCCCGTTCGTCGGTGCGGGGCCTCGGCGCCCCGTCCGTCAGCGCTCCGGTCAGTACAGGGTCTTCAGCGCCGCCGCGTCATACGCGCCCAGCGCGTCGAAGCGGCCCTGAAGGACCTTCTTCGCCCACTCCGGGTCCTGCAGCAGCGCCCGGCCCACCGCCACCAGGTCGAACTCCTCCGACTCCAGTCGGTCCAGGAGGTTGTCGAGGGTCCTGACCGGGGCGCCCTCTCCCTGGAACGCGCGGAGGAAGTCGCCGTCCAGGCCCACCGAACCCACCGTGATCGCCGGCTTGCCGGTGAGCTTCTTCGTCCAGCCGGCGAGATTGAGGTCGGAGCCCTCGAACTCGGGCAGCCAGTAGCGGCGCGTGGAGGCGTGGAAGACGTCCACACCCGCCGCCGCGAGCGGGGTGAGGATCGCCTCCAGCTCCTCGGGGGTCTCGGCGAGACGGGCGGTGTAGTCCTGCTGCTTCCACTGCGAGTAGCGGAAGAGCACCGGGAAGTCGGGGGACACCCGCTCGCGGACCGCCGCGACGATCTCGGCCGCGAACCTGGTGCGGGCCACCGGGTCGCCGCCGTACGCGTCCGTGCGGCGGTTGGTGCCCGCCCACAGGAACTGGTCGACGAGGTAGCCATGGGCGCCGTGGATCTCCACGCCGTCGAAGCCGATGCGCTCGGCGTCCGCGGCGGCCTGGGCGAACGCCTCGACGACGTCGTCCAGGTCCTGCTGGGTCATCGCCCTGCCGGTGGGCTCGGCGCCCGCGGTGACCAGGCCGGACGGACCGACGGCGGGGGCATCCGCGAAGGGGGGCTCGCCCTGCTTGCGGACCATGCCGATGTGCCACAGCTGCGGGACGATCGTGCCACCGGCGGCGTGCACGTCCTCGGCGACCTTGGCCCAGCCCGCGAGCTGCTCGTCGCCGTGGAAGCGCGGGACGCGGTCGCTCTGGCCGGCCGACTCGTGGCCGACGTAGGTGCCCTCGGTGACGATCAGGCCGACGCCGGCGGCGGCGCGGCGCGCGTAGTAGGAGCGCACGTCCTCGCCGGGGACGCCGCCCGGCGAGAACATGCGGGTCATCGGCGCCATCACGATCCTGTTCGGGACGGTGAGGCCACCCAGCGCGATCGGGCGGGAGAGGATCTGGGCCGCGCGGGAGGCGGGCGTGGTGACGGTCACGTGAGGGGCTCCTCGAAGATCGTTTTGTTAACCGACTGGTATGTGCGCGCGCATTGTTGCAGCTTCTGAAGCAACTGCCTATGCGCTGCCCCACATTCCAGGCCGGGCGGGACGCCCGCGTGATCCTGGACACGCCCGAGGGCGGCACCCCCTGCCACAGACAGGGAGTGCCGCCCTCGTACGGAAGGACTGGTACCGATCCTCGGGAGGATCAGAAGTCCATGTCACCGCCCGGCATGCCGCCACCGGCGGGCGCGGCGGCCTTCTCCGGCTTGTCGGCGATGACGGCCTCGGTGGTGAGGAACAGCGCGGCGATGGAGGCGGCGTTCTGCAGCGCGGAACGGGTCACCTTCGCCGGGTCGATGATGCCCTCGGCGATCATGTCCACGTACTCACCGGTCGCGGCGTTCAGGCCGTGGCCCGGGGTGAGGTTGCGGACCTTCTCCACCACGACGCCGCCCTCGAGGCCGGCGTTGACGGCGATCTGGGTCAGCGGGGCGGTCAGGGCCTTGCGGACGATCTCGGCGCCGACGGCCTCGTCACCGTCGAGGTCCAGCTTCTCGAAGGAGTTCTGCGCCGCCTGGACCAGGGCCACGCCACCACCGGCGACGATGCCCTCCTCGACGGCCGCCTTCGCGTTGCGGACGGCGTCCTCGATGCGGTGCTTGCGCTCCTTGAGCTCCACCTCGGTGGCGGCACCGGCCTTGATGACGGCCACGCCGCCGGCCAGCTTCGCCAGGCGCTCCTGCAGCTTCTCGCGGTCGTAGTCGGAGTCGCTGTTCTCGATCTCGGCGCGGATCTGGTTGACCCGGCCCTGGACCTGCTCGGCGTTGCCGGCACCGTCGACGATGGTGGTCTCGTCCTTGGTGATGACGACCTTGCGGGCGCGGCCCAGGAGGTCCAGGGTCGCGTTCTCCAGCTTGAGGCCGACCTCCTCGGAGATGACCTCGCCGCCCGTGAGGATGGCGATGTCGCCGAGCATGGCCTTGCGGCGGTCGCCGAAGCCCGGGGCCTTGACGGCGACGGACTTGAAGGTGCCGCGGATCTTGTTGACGACCAGGGTCGACAGGGCCTCGCCCTCGACGTCCTCGGCGATGATCAGCAGCGGCTTGCCGGACTGCATGACCTTCTCGAGGAGCGGGAGCAGGTCCTTGACCGAGGAGATCTTGGAGTTGGCGATCAGGATGTACGGGTCGTCGAGGACGGCCTCCATACGCTCCATGTCGGTGGCGAAGTACGCCGAGATGTAGCCCTTGTCGAAGCGCATGCCCTCGGTGAGCTCCAGCTCCAGACCGAAGGTCTGCGACTCCTCGACGGTGATGACGCCTTCCTTGCCGACCTTGTCCATGGCCTCGGCGATCAGCTCGCCGATCTGGGTGTCGGCGGCGGAGATGGAGGCCGTGGAGGCGATCTGCTCCTTGGTCTCGACGTCCTTGGCCTGCTCGAGCAGGGCGGCGGAGACGGCCTCGACGGCCTTCTCGATGCCGCGCTTCAGGCCCATCGGGTTGGCACCGGCGGCCACGTTGCGCAGGCCCTCGCGGACCAGCGCCTGGGCGAGCACGGTCGCCGTGGTCGTACCGTCACCGGCGACGTCGTCCGTCTTCTTGGCGACTTCCTTGACCAGCTCGGCGCCGATCTTCTCGTACGGGTCCTCGAGCTCGATCTCCTTGGCGATGGAGACACCGTCGTTGGTGATCGTGGGGGCGCCCCACTTCTTCTCGAGGACGACGTTGCGGCCCTTGGGGCCGAGGGTCACCTTGACGGCGTCCGCGAGCTGGTTCATGCCGCGCTCGAGGCCGCGCCGCGCCTCCTCGTCGAACGCGATGATCTTGGCCATGTGAAGTGGTCCTCCCAGGACTGGGGGTGATTACTTCGGACCGCGCCCGCGCCCGCGACGGACGGCCCCGGCCGGAGGTTCCTTGCCCCACCCGGCCCGCGGCCTCACCGACCCGGTCCTTCTGTTGTCACTCTCACCTTCAGAGTGCTAACGCCAATGATTAGCACTCGCCCCTGCCGAGTGCAAGCGGCGTCCAAGGTGCACAGAGGTGAACGCTCCCGTGCGCCCCGTGGAGGAGCCGATGGCCGGGCACGACCGAGGGGCCCGTACCCCGGACGGGATACGAGCCCCTCGACACGTCGAACAGTTCAGTCGTCGGCGCGTTGTATCAGGCGGTCACGCGGACCATGTCCGCCTGCGGGCCCTTCTGACCCTGCGAGATCTCGAACTCGACCCGCTGGCCCTCTTCAAGGGTGCGGTAGCCGTCCATCTGGATCGCGCTGTAGTGGACGAAGACGTCCGCACCACCGTCGACCGCGATGAAGCCGTACCCCTTCTCCGCGTTGAACCACTTGACGGTGCCCTGAGCCATGCCTAACTCCCCTATTACTGGCCCTTGCACAGATCCACACTTCGCGGATCCGGGTCAGACCTCACCCCCCAACGGTTGGGGGCGTGCGCCGGAACGCGTCGACCGCGGCTGAATGTATCTGTCCAACTGCCCTCTGCAACAGGTCAATCGGACGAGAATTCGGGGTCCGACCGGTCGGGAATGTACGGAGAATTCACCCGAATTCAGGGCAAGTCGGGCCGGGCAAAGGGAATGAATGGCGCAAAAGCCCTGCACACTTTGGCTGCATCTTGTCGGGCGCGCGGCCGCTGATCGCGGACCCGGAAGGAGAGTCCGGGAGCGCGTTCCCCAACTGTACCGCGCTCAACCATGCAGAATTGCCCCCTCCGCTTCTCTCGCGGAGAGGGCAATTCGATGAACTCTCGGTCACCTACATTACCGAGGGTAATGATCAGGCGCCTGAAGGACCGTCAGCCGCCCGCGACCGCCGGGATGATGGAGACGCCCGCGCCGTCCGGGGTGGCGGTCTCAAGGCCCTGCTCGAAGCGGACGTCGTCGTCGTTCACGTAGACGTTGACGAAGCGGCGCAGCTTGCCCTGGTCGTCCAGGACACGGGCGGCGATGCCGGTGTGGTTCTTCTCCAGGTCGGCGATGACCTCGGCGAGGGTCGCGCCCTCGGCGGTGACCTCGGCCTGGCCGCCCGTGTAGGTGCGCAGGATGGTGGGGATGCGGACGGTGACGCTCATCGGGGGATGACCTCCGGTCGGGGTACGGCTGCTGGGTTGTGGCGGGCGGAGGTCAGACGAGACCGGCCTCGCGGAAGGACTCGAGGGTAGGACGGATCGTCGCGGTCAGCCCCGTGTCGGCCACCGCGTCCAGCGTCTTCAGACCGTCCCCGGTGTTGAGGACGACCGTCGTCTTCGCCGGGTCGAGGACGCCGTTCTCGATCAGCTTGCGCGTGACACCGACGGTCACGCCACCCGCCGTCTCGGCGAAGATGCCCTCGGTGCGCGCCAGCAGCTTGATGGCGTCGACGATCTGCTCGTCCGTCACGTCCTCCACGGCGCCGCCCGTGCGGCGGGCGATGTCCAGGACGTACGGGCCGTCGGCCGGGTTGCCGATGGCCAGCGACTTGGCGATCGTGTTCGGCTTCTGCGGCCGCACGACGTCGTGGCCCGCCTTGTACGCCGTCGACACCGGCGAGCAGCCCTCGGCCTGCGCGCCGAAGATCTTGTACGGCGTGTCCTCGACGAGCCCGAGCTTGATCAGCTCCTGCAGACCCTTGTCGATCTTCGTGAGCTGCGAGCCGGAGGCGATCGGCACCACGATCTGGTCCGGCAGCCGCCAGCCGAGCTGCTCGGCGATCTCGTACGCCAGGGTCTTGGAGCCCTCCGCGTAGTACGGCCGCAGGTTGACGTTGACGAAGCCCCAGCCCTCGCCCGCCGGGTCGCCGATCAGCTCGGAGCAGAAGCGGTTCACGTCGTCGTAGTTGCCCTCGATGCCGACGAGCTCGCCGCCGTAGATCGCGGCCATGACGACCTTGCCCTGCTCCAGGTCGTGCGGGATGAACACGCAGGAGCGGAAGCCGGCACGGGCCGCCGCGGCGCCGACCGCGCCCGCGAGGTTGCCGGTGGAGGAGCAGGACAGGGTGGTGAAGCCGAAGACGCGCGCCGCCTCCAGCGCCTGGGCGACCACGCGGTCCTTGAAGGAGTGCGTCGGGTTACCGGAGTCGTCCTTCACATACAACCCGCCGGTGACTCCCAGCTCGCGCGCCAGGTTGTCGGCCTTGACGAGCTTGGTCCAGCCCGGGTTGAGGTTCGGCTTGTCGGCGACGTCCGCCGGGACCGGCAGCAGCGGCGCATAGCGCCAGATGTTCGCGGGGCCCGCCTCGATGCGCTTCCGCAGCTCCTCGGTGTCGTAGCCCGAGAAGTCGTAGGCGACCTCCAGGGGGCCGAAACACTCCTCGCAGGCGAAGACCGGGCCGAGCGGCACCCGGTGGCCGCACTCGCGGCAGGACAGGGCCGCGGCGGGGCCGAGGTTCACGGAGTCGGTGGTGCTTGCAACTGTATGCACAGCCATGTCAGGCGAGGCCCTTTCTCCTCATCTTCCCCACGACGCACCTCGCCGTGAGACGGAATTGGCACCTTCCCTAGCCGGGAGCCCCGCCTGCGAAGACGAGAGCCGACTGGAGGGTTGCCGGGGCTTCACCGGGCCGTGTCCCTCTGCCCCTCTGGATGAGCTGTATGCGGTTGTTTCGCCGGGCGCGCCGGGGGTGGACCCCGACATGCGATGGTCACCGGCGTTGTTCAAGACTGTAACCGACGGCCGGGAGAGTTGAGATAGTCGTCCGAACCGCGAGATGGATCACAAGAGAGACAGTTCGACCGTCCCCGACTCACCCCCCACCCCGTACGAACGTGAGGAGCCGCAGACCGTGCTGGAAGAAGTCGAGCGCTGGCTGAGCACCCGCTCCTGGTCCGTCACCGATCGCCCGCTCCACCAGATCATGGCCGCGAAGCGAGCCTCGGGCTCCTCGGTCAGCGTCGTGCTGCCCGCGCTCAACGAGGAGGAGACGGTCGGCGAGATCGTCTCCGTGATCCGCCACGACCTCGTGCGGCAGGTCCCCCTGGTCGACGAGATCGTCGTCGTCGACTCCGGATCCACCGACCGCACGTCCCAGGTCGCCGCCGCGGCCGGCGCGAGGGTGGTGCACCGCGACACGATCCTGCCGCGCATACCGGCCGTGCCCGGCAAGGGGGAGGTGCTGTGGCGCTCCCTGCTCGTCACCGGCGGGGACATCGTCTGCTTCGTCGACGCGGACCTGAAGGAGTTCTCCTCGGACTTCGTGACCGGGATCGTGGGCCCGCTGCTCACCGACCCGGACGTGGACCTGGTGAAGGCGATGTACGACCGGCCGCTCGGCACCGAGTCCAGTGCGCTCGCCTCCGGCAGGACGGCGGGACAGGGCGGCCGCGTCACGGAACTGATGGCCCGCCCACTGCTCAACATGCACTGGCCCCAGCTCGCCGGATTCGTCCAGCCGCTCGGCGGCGAGTACGCGGCCCGCCGCTCCCTGCTGGAACGGCTCCCCTTCCCGGTCGGGTACGGCGTCGAGCTGGGCATGCTGGTGGACGCGCTGCATCTGGTGGGCCTCGACGCGCTGGCCCAGGTCGACGTCGGCGTGCGCAAGCACCGCCACCAGGACGGGCAGGCGCTCGGCCGCATGGCCGCCGCGATCTACCGCACGGCCCAGCTCCGCCTGGCCCGCGGCCATCTGGTCCGCCCGGCCCTCACACAGTTCGAACGGGTCGAGGGCCGCTTCCAGCCCCGCACGTACTCGGTGGACGTGGAGGAGAGGCCGCCGATGGCGGAGATCGCGGAGTACATGGAACGAAAGGTGGCCTGAACCGTGCGCAGCCGGACGCCCGGACGTGACGGACACGGTTCCGCATACGGCCGAACCGTACGTTTGAGCGTTTTCGGCGCGGGCTAGGTTTCGTGGCATGGCTTCCACGCAGCATGCGCACGGCGCCCGCATCCTCGTCGCCTCCAACCGCGGCCCCGTCTCGTACGTGCTGGACGACTCCGGGCAGCTCACCGCCAAACGCGGCGGAGGCGGCCTGGTGTCCGGGCTGTCGGCGATCGGCCCCGAAGCGGACGCGGTCTGGGTGTGCGCGGCCCTGAACGACGGCGACCGCGAGGCCGTACGCCGCACGGGTGGCGCACTGGATCCGGCCCACACCGGCGGCCGGCGGGTCCGGATGCTCGACATCGACGCGACGGTGTTCTCCGAGGCGTACAACGGCATCGCGAACTCGGTGCTGTGGTTCGTCCACCACATGCTGTACCAGACGCCGCTCGAGCCGGTCTTCGGCAGGGAGTTCCGGCACGCGTGGGCGTCGTACGAGGCCTACAACCGGGCGTTCGCCGAGGCACTGGCCGAGGAGGCGGCCGAGGGGGCGGCGGTCGTGGTGCAGGACTACCACCTCACGCTGGTCCCCGGGATGCTGCGGCAGTTGCGACCGGACCTGCGGATCGGTCACTTCTCGCACACGCCGTGGGCGCCGGTGGACTACTTCCGGATGCTTCCGGACGACATCGCCGTTCAGGTGCTGCGCGGCATGCTGGGCGCCGACCGGCTCGGCTTCCTCACCCGGCGGTGGGCGGACGCCTTCGCCGGGTGCTGCGAGGCGCTCGTCGGCGGGCTGGGGTGCACCCGGATCGGGGTGCACGGCCTGGGCGCGGACGCGGACTTCCTGCGCGAGCGGGCGCACCGGGCGGACGTGGACGAACGGATGGCGATCCTGCGGGAGCAGATCGGCACCGGCCCCGACGGCCGCCCCCGCAAGGTGATCGTGCGGGTGGACCGGACGGAGCTGTCGAAGAACATCGTGCGGGGTCTGCTCGCGTACGAGGAACTGCTGGAGTCCCGCCCGGAGTGGCGCGACCGGGTGGTCCACGTGGCGTTCGCGTACCCGTCCCGCCAGGACCTGGCCGTCTACCGGGAGTACACGGCGGAGGTCCAGCGGGTGGCCGCGGAGATCAACGAAAGGTACGGGACTCCGGGCTGGACCCCGGTCGAGATGCACGTCAAGGACGACTTCGCGCGCTCTCTCGCCGCGTACCGGCTCGCCGACGTGGCCCTGGTGAACCCCATCCGGGACGGTATGAACCTCGTCGCCAAGGAGGTTCCGGTGCTGTCGGACCAGGGGTGTGCGCTCGTGCTGTCGCGGGAGGCCGGGGCGTACGAGGAGCTGGGCGACGACGCGGTGACGGTCAATCCGTACGACATCCGGGGGACGGCGGAGGCTTTGCACGAGGCGTTGTCGATGCCGGTGGGTGAGCGGACGGAGCGCTCGAAGCGGTTGGCTGCGCAGGCTACGGCGCTTCCGCCCGGCCGGTGGTTCTTGGATCAGTTGGCTGCGCTGGAGGCTTGAGGTCGTTTTTCGGGTGCGGGCCGGCGGGGGCTTGTCGCGCAGTTCCCCGCGCCCCTGAAGGGGCGCGCCTTACGCCAGCCTCTCTGCCAATGACCTCAGCAGCTGTACGACCCCCTGCGGGCCGTCGACCACCAGGTCCGCCCTCTTCGCGAGTTCCGTGACCTCGTCGCTGCCGCTGCAGACCAGGAGGCCGGGGACGCCGTCGGAGCGGAGTTTGTCGACGGCGGCGAAGGCGGGGAGGTCGCCGAGGTCGTCGCCCGCGTAAAGGACCGCTTCGGCGCCGGTCTCACGGACGTACTCGGACAGGGCCACGCCCTTGTCCATGCCCGGCGGGCGCAGTTCCAGGACCATGCGGCCGGGTTCGACGATCAGGCCGTGGCGGGCGGCGAGGTCGGCGAGGGGTTCGCGCAGGGCCTCGAAGGCGGCCTGCGGGTCCTCGGCGCGGCGGGTGTGGACGGCGACGGCGCGGCCCTTCTCCTCGATCCAGGTGCCGCGCCAGGCGCCGATCTCGTCGAGGTGGCCCGGGAGTTCGGCGCGGACGGCGGCGACTCCGGGGTGGGGGGCCGGGGCGGTGACGGTGCCGGTGCGGGCGTCCCAGCGTTCGGCGCCGTAGTGACCGAGGACGACGAGGTGGTCGAGCCCGGGCACGCCCGCGAAGCCGCCGTGGCGGACGGCGACGCCGGCCGGGCGGCCGGTGACGACGGCGACGGAGGCGACCTTCGGGGCGAGGGCCGCGAGGGCGGGGACCGCGTCGGGGTGGGCGCGGGCCTGGTCGGGGTCGGGGACGATCGGGGCGAGCGTCCCGTCGAAGTCGAAGGCGAGGACGGCCCGCTCGGGCCGGGCGAGGATGGCGTCGAGACCGTCACGCCCGGCCGGGGTGGCGGGCGTCGGCAAGGAGTCCGTGTGGCTGCCCATGGGTCCGACCCTATCGGCGCGCGGCCGGGCGCACCCACGGGGTCACGGGGGCGCGCCCGGCGCGTCTTGCGGCCACCCGCTCAGCGTTCCGCGCGGCGTGCCTCGCGGATACGGCGGAGGCGGTTGACGGTGACCGGGGCGTGGGCCAGGGCCCTGGGGTCGTCGAGGAGGGCGTTGAGCAGCTGGTAGTAGCGGACGGGGGCGAGATGGAGCTGCTCCCGTATGGCCCGCTCCTTGGCCCCCGGCCCGGAGAAACCGCGGCCCTCCAGGGCCAGAATGGCCTTCTCTCTGGGGTTCAGGTCGTCCATGGGGGAACGGTAACCGGTGGGTCCGACACGCTCCCCCCGCGTGCCTGCCGTCAGCGGGCCGCGCTGTCCGCTGTCACGGCCGCCCGCTGCAGCCGGCCCAGGATCGCCGCCGGGCTGCCGTCCGGGCCGACCGCCTTGCCTATCTGCTTCTTGATGTCCGCGCTGACCGTCGCCCACGACGTCTTGCCGACCGGGTACAGCTCCGCGCTCGGCAGCTCCTGCAGGAACGGCTCCAGGTCCTGGTCCTGGGACGACTGCGCCATGGCCTCCTGGGCGGAGCTGGTCACCGGCAGCAGGTCGTACTCGCGGGAGAAGGACAGCACGTTCTTCTTGCTGTACACGTAGTCGAGGAACGCACGGATCTGGTCCTTGTGGCCACCCTGCCGGAACGCCATCATCCAGTCCGCCACGCCCATGGTGGACTTCGCCCGGCCGTTGATCCCGGGCATCGGCACCATGCCGAACTTCACGCCCTTCTCGCGCGCCATCTTCATCAGGGACGGGTGGCCGTTCAGCATGCCTACCTCGCCGCGCGTGAACGCAGCGAAGGCGTCGGCGCGGTTCAGCTTCCCCGGTGCCACCGGGCCCGTCAGTCCCTTGCCCACCAGGTTGTCCTTCAGCCAGGTGAAGGTGGCCACGTTCTGCGTGGAGTCGAGGTCGTAGGAGCCGAAGGCGTCCAGGTAGCCGGCACCGCCGCTGAGCAGCCACTGCATCGTCTCCGCCTGCGCCTCCTCGGGGCCCAGCGGCAGCGCGTACGGGTACTTCACGCCCTTGGCCTTCAGCAGCTGTGCGTCGGTCGCCAGATCGCTCCAGCTCTGCGGCGGGGTGGTGATGCCGGCCTCGGAGAACAGCGTCCTGTTGTAGAAGAGGATCCGCGTGGAGGCGGCGAACGGCATGCCGTACTGGGTCCGGTTCACCTTGCCGGCGTCACTCAGCTCCGAGGCGAAGTCCGCCTGGACGGGGATCGAGAGGACGTCTGAGGCCTCGTACAGCTTGCCCGCCGCCGCGTAGTCCGCGTACGCCCCGATCTGCGCCATGTCCGGGGCGTCGCCGCCGGCCACCATCTCCTTGACCTTGCGGTCCACGTCGTTCCACGAGTAGACGCTGACGTCCACCTTGATCCCGGAGTGCTCCGCCTCGAAGTCCTTGACCAGCTGGTCCCAGTACTTCTCGGAGCTGTTCGCCGACGAGTCGCCGTAGTCCGCGGCCACCAGCCGCAGGGTGACGTCCCCGGAACCCACCGCACCCGCGCAGCTCGCCAGGGCTCCGGTCATGCCGAGGGCGGACACCACCGCGATCAGACCCCTGCCCCATGTCGTCCTGCGCGTTCCGCGTCGCTGCACTTGCTCTAGCCCTGCCGTCTCGTCATTCGGAATATCCAAAGGATAAGGTCTACACCACCGAGTGGACTAGACCTCTTCCGGGTCCAGGGGCGACACTGTTCCCCGTGAGACATGTCATCGCCCTGGATGTGGGCGGCACCGGGATGAAGGCCGCTCTGGTCGGGGCCGGCGGTGAGCTGCTGCACCGGGCGCGCCGGGCCACAGGACGTGAGCGCGGGCCGGACGCCGTGGTGGAGTCGGTGCTCGCCTTCGCCGCCGAGCTGCGCGCGCACGGCGAGCGCCACTTCGGCGAACCCGCGGCCGCGGCCGGCGTCGCCGTCCCCGGGATCGTGGACGCCGAGCGCGGTGTCGCCGCCTACTCGGCCAACCTGGGCTGGCGCGATGTGCCCCTGCGGGACCTGCTCAGCCGCCGGCTCGGCGGGGTGCCCGTGGCGCTGGGGCACGACGTGCGCACCGGCGGGCTCGCCGAAGGGCGCCTCGGCGCGGGCCGAGGGGCGGACCGGTTCCTGTTCGTGCCGCTCGGCACCGGGATCGCGGGCGCCATCGGCATCGGCGGCCGGGTGGAGGCCGGGGCGCACGGCTTCGCGGGCGAGATCGGCCACATCGTCGTACGGCCGCAGGGGACCCCGTGTCCGTGCGGTCAGCGCGGCTGTCTGGAGCGGTACGCGTCCGCCGCCGCCGTGGGCGGGGCCTGGGCCGAGGCGGCCGGTGCCGCGGAGGCGGACGCCGCCGACTGCGCGAAGGCCGTGGCGTCGGGGGACCCGCGGGCGCGGAAGGTCTGGCAGGAGGCCGTGGACGCTCTCGCCGACGGCCTGGTGACCGCGCTCACCCTGCTGGACCCCCGCACCGTGATCATCGGTGGCGGGCTCGCCGAGGCCGGGGAAACGTTGCTCACACCGCTGCGCGAGGCCGTGCGCCGCCGCGTGACCTTCCAGAAGCTGCCGTCGATCGTCCCCGCCGCCCTGGGGGACGCCGCCGGATGCCTCGGTGCCGGGCTCATGGCCTGGGATCTCCTCGAAACCACTGACCCTGCGGAGGTAACCATCTGATGGCCACTACGAAGGTTCTCGCCGGTGCCCGGGTGGTACTGCCCAGCGGGGTCGTGGACGACGGCCGCCTGGTCGTGGAGGGCACGCGCATCGCCCGGTCCGCCCCCGAGAGCGCCGAGATCATCGACGTACGCGGCCACTGGCTGGTCCCCGGCTTCGTGGACATCCACAACCACGGCGGCGGCGGCGCGTCGTTCTCCGGCACGGCCGACGACGCCCTGACGGCCGTCCGCGCCCACCGGCTGCACGGCACCACCACCGTCGTCGCGTCCGCCGTCACCGACGACATGGACGTCCTCGTCCGGCAGGCGGGGATGCTGTCCGAGCTCGCCGAGCAGGGCGACATCGCCGGCATCCACTTCGAGGGTCCGTTCATCTCGCCGTGCCGCAAGGGCGCGCACTCCGAGGAGCTGCTGCGCGACCCGGACCCGGCGGAGGTGCGCAAGCTGATCGACGCCGCGCGCGGCCGGGCCGCGATGGTCACACTCGCCACGGAACTGCCCGGCGGCCTGGACTCCGTACGGCTGCTCGTCGAGCACGGGGTGATCGCGGCGATCGGGCACACGGACGCGACCTACGAGCAGACGGTCCGGGCCATCGACGCGGGCGCCACGGTAGCCACCCACCTGTTCAACGCGATGCCGCAGCTCGGCCACCGCGCCCCCGGCCCCATCGCCGCCCTGCTGGAGGACGAGCGGGTCACGGTGGAGCTGATCGACGACGGCGTCCATCTGCACCCTGCCGCGCTGCGACTGGCGTTCCGTCAGGCGGGCGCGGAGCGCGTGGCGTTCATCACGGACGCCATGGACGCGGCCGGCATCGGGGACGGGCGGTACATGCTCGGCCCGCTCGAGGTCGAGGTCCACGAGGGGGTGGCCCGGCTGGTGGAGGGCGGCTCGATCGCCGGCTCGACGCTCACGCTGGACCGCGCGTTCCACCGGGCGGTCACCGTCGACGGGCTGGCGGTGGAGGACGTCGTCACGGCCATCTCGGCGCGCCCGGCGAAGCTGCTCGGCGTATACGACCGGGTGGGCTCCCTGGAGCCCGGCAAGGACGCCGACCTGGTGCTGCTGGACGGCGACTTCCGCCTCAAGGGCGTGATGCGTCGCGGACAGTGGGTGGTCGATCCCCAACTGGGGTGATTCATCCGTTTGTTGGCGTACGGCGGTCGGCCCCGGGACTGGGCCGACCGCCGACTCTTTTGGCATGATCGAGCCTCCGCAACCGCCGACGGCAGGCGCACCGACGAATCCGGGCCCCGGACCGCGCCGGCACGACTCTCGAGGGAGGTCCCGTGATCCTGACGGTCACGCTGAACACCGCTCTCGACATCACCTATCGCGTACGGGAGCTGAGGCCGCGCTCCTCGCACCGGGTGACCGAGGTGACCGAACGGCCCGGCGGCAAGGGGCTGAACGTCGCCCGGGTGCTCGCCGCGCTCGGCCACCACGTGACCGTCACGGGCTTCGCGGGCGGCGCGACGGGCCGCTTGCTGCGGGAGCAGCTCACCCGCGCGCACGGCCTCGTGGACGCGCTGGTCCCGGTCGCGGGCGCCACCCGGCGCACCATCGCGGTGGTCGACGGGTCCACCGGCGACACGACCCAGCTCAACGAACCCGGCCCGGTGATAACGCCCGCCGAGTGGTCGGCGTTCCTTCAGGCGTACGACGACCTGGTGCGCTCCGCCGCCGTAGTGGCCCTGTGCGGCAGCCTGCCGCCGGGCGTGCCCGTGGGGGCGTACGCCCACCTGGTGCGCACCGCCCGGGCGGCGGGCGTCCCGGTGCTGCTCGACACCAGCGGGGAGGCACTCCGGCGGGGCCTGGCCGCCCGCCCCGACATCGTCAAGCCGAACGCCGACGAACTGGCCGAACTGACCGGCTCCCACGAGCCGTTCCAGGCCACCCGGGACGCCCGTCGGCGCGGGGCGCACACGGTGGTCGCCTCACTGGGCGCGCAGGGCCTGCTCGCCGTCAACACGGAAGGCCACTGGCGGGCCGCCCCGCCGCGCCGACTGAGGGGCAACCCGACGGGCGCGGGCGACTCGGCGGTCGCGGGCCTGCTGTCGGGCCTGGTGGAACACCTGCCGTGGCCGCAGCGCCTGGCCCGGGCGGTGGCCCTGTCGGCGGCGACCGTACTCGCCCCGGCAGCGGGCGAGTTCGACCGGCGGGCCTACGAGGAGTTGCTGGACCAGGTGGCGGTGACGGCCGAGGTCACGGCGGCGTGAACGCTTCCCGATTTTCACGGGATATGCCCGCCTGGCAGTTTGGCCGAAAAACGCCCTTTCCCCTCATGTGAGCTGGATGATCAGATGATCACCGTTCGCTATATCGACCAATAGCGAAATTCAGAATCGGGGAATTCATATGAGCGTACTCAGGAAAAGCCTGACGACGGTGGCCGTGGCCGGCGCGTTGCTGGGCGGCGCCTTTGCCACACCGGCTGCGGCGGCTGATCCCAACACCTGCCCGAGTGGGAAGGTCTGCGGGTGGTCGGGGACGAACAGGACCGGAACCAGGACCGTCCTCTCCGTAACGCCCGGCTGCTATCCCTTCACCACTGCCCGGTCCGTCTCGAACCAGACGTCCTACCGCATCGAGTTCTGGCACATCACTCCCGGCACCGGCTGCGGCGTCGGATCCCGGCTGGTCACTCTGCAGCCGCACACCTACTCGGACAACACCCGTGGCACCGTTACGGGGATCGAAGTCTGGGCGAGGTAGTGCCGGGGCCTTCGACCGGCGACCGAGCCTGAGGTGAACCGACGGTGCTCCGCCCATCACGGGTGGAGCACCGCGCTCATTGTCCCGTCATGGCGAGGCGGGCGCCGGCACCCCGCCGGTCGACCGGCGGAGTGTTCCGCTGTCCGAGTCCTACTGCACCCACAGTTGGTCGATGAGGGCGTTGCACTGGTTCCCCTGACCGCAGGAGATCGTCAGCGTGTTGGTGCCCTTGGTCAACGTCACGGGAGCCCAGGTGGACTGCCAGCCCTTCTCGAAGTCGCCGTTCGGTGAGCCGATGAAGTTCTTCATGCCCACCGGCTGCGGGTTGGGTTTGCCGTTGACCGTCAGCGTCGCGTTGGCGTCCACACCGGGAATGGCATAACGCACATACAGGCGGTACGAGCCGGCTTTCTGGATGTCATTGACAGTCCAGGTGACCGAGGCTCCGACAGTGTTGAACCCTGTCACGTAGGTCCCGCCGTCCGCTTTCGCCCCCTTGACGTCCGAGGCCGTGGTCGCGCCGCCAGACAGCTGGAGGACCTTCGCGTCGGTCTTCGGCAGCTCGGCCGCCGTGCTGCTGCTCGCCGACTGGCTGGGCTGGGCGCTCTGGGAGGCCGACGGAGCGCTGGAAGCTCCGGCGGCCTTGTTCTTCCCGTCGTTCGAGTCGCCGGTGATCATGGCGACGCCGATGCCGATGACGACCGCCGCGACCACCGCGATGGCGCCGATCAGCAGGCCCTTGGTGTTGGGACCCCGGCCGCGGCCACCGCCGGGCGGCGGAGCCGTCGGGGTCTGACGGGTCGTCGGGGCACCGCCCGGCACCGTTTCCGGAGCCGCGTAGTGCGCGTTCGGCTGGCCGTACGACTGCTGCTGCGGGACCTGGCCGTAGGGGGCCGTCTGGGCCTGCGGCTGGCCGTACTGGCGCTGGCCGACCGTGCGCACTCTGTTGACGGAGCCGGGGTAGCCGTAGCCGCCGGAGGGCGGCTGGGCGCCGTTGGCCTGACCGTCGGCGTAGAGGTAGCCGAACGGGTCGTCGTCCTCGGGCGTGCTCGCGCCGTTGTTGCCGGGCGTCATCCCTAGGTCTCCTCAACAGGTGCGGGTCCAGATGCGTACGTGGCTGAATGGCGAGCCTACCCGGTCCCCGGACCGCACACGGCTGTTGTTCCCATCACCCAAGGATTGACCTGCGGTTTACCCCGCACGCCTGTGCTGTTTGGGACGAGACCGTTTCTCTACGTACATCCGCTCGTCAGCCGATTTCAGCACTTCGTCCGCCGTCATGCCGCAGTGTGCCCAGCCGATGCCGAAACTCGCGCCGACCCGCATGGCGCGGCCGTCGACCCGGATCGGCTGGATGATCTCGTTGCGCAGACGCACGGCGAGGTCCTGGGCGTCGGCCTTGCCGAGCCCGTCGGCCAGCACGACGAACTCGTCGCCGCCGAGCCGGGCCACCGTGTCCCCGTCCCGCACCCCGCGGCTGAGCCGCCGGGCGACCTCGATGAGGACGGCGTCGCCCGCGTTGTGCCCGAACCGGTCGTTGATGGACTTGAAGCCGTCGAGGTCGCAGAAGAGCACCGCGAGGCCCTTGGTGCCGTCGTCGGCGCCGCTGTCCGGCGCGACGGTGTGCACATGGTGGTCGAAGGCGTCGTACGGCCCCGGCCCGGCGTGGAAGTCGAAGGCGTGGCCGCCGCTGCCGTGGGCGGCCGGGTGGTCGCTGCGGAGTCCGTCGCCGTACGCGGCGTCCAGGGAGTCCGCCGCGCTCGGCGGCAGCGACTGCGGGCGCCGGCACAGGCGGGCGGACAGACGGGCGCGCAGTTCCGCGGAGTTGGGCAGGCCGGTGAGCGAGTCGTGCGAGGCCCGGTGGGCGAGCTGGAGCTCGCGGCGCTTGCGCTCCTCGATGTCCTCGACGTGGGTGAGCAGGAAGCGGGGCCCGTCGGCGGCGTCGGCGACGACGGAGTTGCGCAGGGACACCCACACATAGGTGCCGTCGCGGCGTCCGAGCCGCAGTTCGGCGCGCCCGCCCTCGGCGGAGGTGCGCAGCAGGGTGCCGATGTCCTCGGGGTGGACGAGGTCGGAGAACGAGTAGCGGCGCATCGCGGAGGCGGGCCGGCCGAGCAGGCGGCACAGCGCGTCGTTGGTGCGCAGGATCCGGCCGTGCTGGTCGCCGCCCATCTCGGCGATGGCCATGCCCGAGGGGGCGTACTCGAACGCCTGCCGGAAGGACTCCTCGCTGGCGCGCAGCGCCTGCTGCTCCCGCTCCAGGCGGACCAGGGCCCGCTGCATGTTGGCTCGCAGCCGGGCGTTGCTGATGGCGATGGCGGCGTGGAAGGCGTACATCTGGAGCGCCTCGCGCCCCCAGGCGCCGGGCCGCCGCCCGTTGCGCGGCCGGTCCACGGAGATGACGCCGAGGAGTTCACCGCAGGAGCTGCCCTGGACACCCGGCGTGTACATGGGCGCGAAGAGGCGGTCGGAGGGGTGCCACTCGTCCTCGAAGCGGGGCTCGGGACCGTCGGTGTACCACTGCGGCACGTCGTCCTCGTCGAGGATCCAGCCCTCCGTGTGGGGTATGAACCGCAGGGTGCCCCACGCCTCGCCCATGCTGAGGCGCCGCTCCCAGGAGGCGCGGGAGCCGACGCGGCCGGTGATCAGCGCCTCCGCCGCGGAGTTCCCGGCGAGTGCGGCGACGACGAGGTCACCGTCCGGGCGTACGAGGTTGACGGCCGCCAGCTCGTAGCCGAGGCCGTTCACGATGCCGTCGGCCACCGTCTGCAGCGTGTCCGCCAGGCTGCGGGCGGTGTTCATGTCCGCCATCACCTGGTGCAGCTGCCGCAGGGTCGCAAGACGGACATACGGCTCGGACTCGGTCTCCATTCGCCCTCCCCTCGAGATCTCGCAGCAACTCCAGGGACGCGTCGGCGTACTACCGTTCCCGGTTTTCCACGGCACGCTACTGGGCGTACTCCACGGGTAGCATCATGCAGCGTCTCCGCCACTGAATCACAGCGCGCTGCCCACTAGGTACACAGGGTCAACAAAATACGCTTCCTGTGACTCAAGTCACAGCCAAAGATGAACAATTACGGAGAGCTTCCGCATTTTCCTGTGTTTCCGCGGAATGCCTCCGGACGCGATGCGGGCCCTGTGTGCAGAGCCTGTGATCCTACGACGTCCGACGGCGTCCGTCGCGGTCCGTCGCTGGTCCTAGGACGCGCATCGGGCCCGGGCCCGATGCGGGCGGCCGGAAGCGGAGACTAGCGTTTTGACGTGCTCAAGACTTCCGCTGTCCCGTCCGTGTCCGCCGTGCCGCCCTCCTCCGGGCATCCTGAGGGGGTGAGCAACGACGAGTTCCGCGCTGCCATGTCCCGGCTGGCGGCGGGCGTGGTCCTGGTGACCTCGCACGAGCCGGCGCTGGACCCCGAGGGGCCGAAGGGCGAGGACGTCGGGATGACGGCGACCGCCTTCATGTCGGTGTCCCTGGACCCGCCCCTGGTCCTGGTGAGCCTGCGCGAGGGCGCCCGCATGGACGACCTGCTCGCCGAGCAGCCGCTGTGGGCGGTCTCCGTCCTCTCGGAGAGCCAGCGGCACATCGCGGGACGCTTCGCGATGAAGGGCCGCGTCAGCGACCGTCTGCTGTTCGAGGACATCCCGTACATCCGCGGCGAGGCCTCCGGCGCACCGCTGGTCGGCGGCGCACTGGCGACCCTGGAGTGCCGCACGGAACAGCGGGTGCAGGCGGGCGACCACACGCTGGTGATCGGCAGGGTGCTCACGGCCCGGGTGCCGAGCGCGGAGGGCGGACCGCTGATGTATTTCCGGGGGCGGTACCGGCACTTGGGGTGAGCGGAAGGTGTCCGGGGCTGGGATTCCACAAGAACGGGGAGACGAGCGGGGACCAGGCCGTGGGCGTCCTGGAATTGGCCTGAACCGCCGGTCCGGCTGTCCGCCTACGTCCAGTCACGGGCGGAGCGGCCGCGTTTCGTCTCCGAGCGCTGCTTCTTCTCGCGCAGTCGCCGCTCGTTGATCCCCCGTGGTATCCGGGTCGGCCTGCGGGGCTTGGGCGGGGGCGCGGTCGCCTCCGCCAGCAGCGCCGCCAGGCGTACCGCGGCGGCCTCGCGGTTGCGCCACTGGGAGCGGTGCTCGGAGGAGCGGACGCTGACGACCCCGTTGACCAGGCGGGGTGCAAGGCGCTCGAGGGCGCGCTCCTTCCACACCCGGGGAAGGGCCTCGGTGTTCGCCAGGTCGAAGCGCAGCTCGACCTGCGAGTCACTGGTGTTGACGTGTTGTCCGCCGGGCCCGGACGACCGCGAGAAACGCCACATCAGCTCGGCCTCGGGGAGCGAGACGGAGCCGCGGACGACGTAAGGACCGGACATGCCGTCCATGTTCCCCGCTCCGCCCGGTCCGCGTCATCCCGATTTCCGGCGGCAGGTAAAAAAGGTAAAGGAACCCGGAACCGTGAGTACCCCCCTTGGCGTTGCTAGAGGTGGCGGTAGCTTCATCCGCACACGCAACGAGGGAAGGGACTCCCAACAATGGCTGTAAGCCTGTCCAAGGGTGGCAACGTCTCGCTCACCAAGGAGGCTCCGGGCCTGACCGCCGTCACCGTGGGCCTCGGCTGGGACGTCCGCACCACCACCGGCACGGACTTCGACCTCGACGCGTCCGCGATCGCGGTCAACGCCCAGGGGAAGGTCTACTCGGACCAGCACTTCGTCTTCTTCAACAACAAGCAGACCCCGGACAACTCGATCGTCCACACGGGTGACAACCGCACGGGCGAGGGCGCGGGCGACGACGAGGCGATCAACGTCAACCTGGCGGCGCTCCCGGCCGACATCGACAAGATCGTCTTCCCTGTGTCCATCTACGACGCGGAGTCCCGCTCGCAGAACTTCGGCCAGGTGCGCAACGCCTACATCCGCATCGTCAACCAGGCCGGCGGCCAGGAGATCGCCCGCTACGACCTGTCGGAGGACGCGGCCACGGAGACGGCCATGGTCTTCGGCGAGCTGTACCGCAACGGCGCGGAGTGGAAGTTCCGCGCGGTCGGCCAGGGCTACGCGTCGGGCCTGGTGGGCATCGCCCAGGACTTCGGCGTCAACGTCTGACGCCGGCCCCCTGTCCCCTCACCGGGACCCCGGTCCGAGGGGGCCGGGGCCCCGGCGTGGTCCCCGGTCTCCCGCGACCCGTGCGGAACCCGTCCGCGATACGTTGCGCGGGTGATCCTCGAGCCCCTCTGCCCCGCCCCCGACCACGACCTTCCGGGTGAGCTGCTGACCGAACTCACCGCGCTCTACGCCTCCAACCGGGAGTTCCACGCCCTGAGCGGCGACTTCCCCGACCCGGACGACATCCGCCCGGAGCAGGTGGCGGCCGCGCTGGCCGACGAGTTGGCGCACCCCGATGTGGAGGTCCTGCTCGCCCGCAGCTTCGGGCGGCTCGTCGGAATCGTCGTCACGCTGGCCCACCACCCCGACCCGTCCGACCCGGACCCGTGGATCGGCCTGCTGATGGTGGACGCGGCGATGCAGCGGCACGGGCACGGGCGACTGCTGGCGTCCCTGGTCGAGGACCGCTTCCGCGCCGCGGGCCGCACCGCCGTGCGCCTGGCCGTGCTGGAGAACAACCCCGCGGGCCTCGCCTTCTGGGCGGCGCTCGGCTACGAGGTCATCGACCGCCGGCCGGACCGTGACCGGGGCCGCCCGTGCGCCGTGCTGCGCAAGGCCCTGTGACACCATCGCCCCCGTGCTCGACATCGGCTACGCCCTCTCCAACCGCTTCCCCGACCCCCCGCAGACCGACTACCGCCGTGCGGACGTCCACGCCCTGCGGCACGACCTGTTCTGCGGTGACGTCTATCTCGCCGACACCGAGGCGGACCGGGAGCTGTCCACAGCCTGGGGATGGGTGCCGGTGCTCGACTTCGCCTGGGCGCTGTGCGACATCGTCGAGCGGCTCGACCGGGACCCGCTCGGCAGCCGTGCCGCCCGGCCGCAGCGCGCGGAGCTGGACTTCACCGAGTCGACCGACCGCCTGCTGTTCGAGCGCCGTTTCGGCTGGGTGGACATCGAGGCGGAGTGGCTGCCGCCGGCCGAGCCTCCGCTGACGTTCCCCCACGCGGAACTGCGCCGCGAGGCCCGCGACTTCCTGCAGGACCTGATCGCCGACCTGACCGACCTGCACGAGGACCTCGGCGAGAACCCGGCGATCTGGACGCTGCAGGCCCGTTTCCCCCGGGTCGCCTGACACCGGGAGCTCCCCGACGGGGCGGTCCGCCCCTCACGGCTCCAGCACCACCTTGCCGACCGTGCCCCGCGTCTCAAGGGCCCGGTGGGCCTCGGCCGCCTCGGCGAGCGGGAAGCGCTGGACGGCGGGGACCAGGCGGCCGGCCGCGGCCTCGGCGAGCGCCCGCTCCTCCAGGGTGCGCAAGGGGTCCGGACCGCCCGCCCTCCGCAGCATCGTGGGGCCGAGGACCTGCTCGGAGACACCGTCGACGAGATACGGCCGGCCGCCCCGGATGCCCTCGGCGGACCACCCGAACACGAGGTGCCGGCCGCCCGGCGCGAGCAGTCCCACGGCGGTCCGGGCCACCGCGCCGCCCACGCCGTCGAAGACCACGGTGACCCTGCCGCGATACTCCGCGAGTCGGTCCGCCCAGGCGGGGTCCGTGTAGTCGACGGCGAGGTCCGCGCCGTTCTCCCGCACCCGCGCGACCTTCTCCGGACCGCCCGCGAGCCCGATCACGGTGGCGCCCGCGTGCCGGGCGTACTGCACGAGGAGGGTGCCGATGCCGCCCGCGGCGGCCGGGACGAGGGCCACGGAGCCGGGGCCGAGGTCGGCGAACTGAAGGATGCCCATCGCCGTACGGCCTGTGCCGATCATGGCGACGGCCTGTGCCTCGTCCAGGTTCGCCGGTATCTCGTGCAGGCGGGCGACGTCCGTGACGGCGAGTTCGGCATAGCCTCCGGGCGCGAAGCCGAGGTGCGCGACGACCCGGCGGCCGAGCCAGCGGGCGTCGACGCCCTCGCCGAGGGACTCGACGGTGCCCGCGACCTCGCGGCCGGGGATCGTGGGCAGCGGGGCCGGCCCGGGCGCGGGACCGGTCTCGCCCTCGCGCAGCGCGGTGTCCAGCAGGTGCACGCCCGCCGCGGCGACGGCGACACGCACCTGGCCGGGGCCGGGCTCCGGGTCCTCGACCTTCTCGTGGGTGAGGTTCTCGGCGGGGCCGAAGGCGTGCAGCCGGATCGCGTGCATGGGCGGGCTCCTCGTCCGTGCGTCTTTGCCGTCGTCTGTCGTGCTGCTCTCGAAGCCCACCCTTCAAGCTCAAGCGCGCTTGAGGTCAAGGGCGACCTCGCAGGCCGGGGCGGTTGTCAGTGGTGGGGTGGAGCATGGGGGCATGGTGCGGAAGGCGCGGGTGGTGAAGGCGGCGCGGCGGCCGGAGGTCCGGCTGCCCGAGCTGGTGGCGTGGCCGGACGGGGAGGTGGTGCCGGACGGGGACTATGACGGGCTGGAGTTCCGGGACGCGGATCTCGCCGAGCAGGACGGCGGGGGCGCCCGGTTCATGGACTGCGCGCTGACGGGGTGCGCGCTGGACGGGACGGGACTCAGCCACGCGCGCGTGCTGGACTCGGTCCTCACGGGCATACGGGGGGTCGGCACGAACCTCGCGGAGGCGACCCTGCGCGATGTGGAGCTGGTGGACGCCCGGCTCGGCGGGACGCAGCTGCACGGGGCGGTGCTGGAGCGCGTACTGGTCCGCGGCGGCAAGATCGACTACCTGAACCTGCGCAAGGCACGGCTGAAGGACGTCGTCTTCGAGGGCTGTGTGCTCATCGAGCCGGACTTCGGGGGCGCCCGGCTGGAGCGGGTGGAGTTCGTGGACTGCGTACTGAAGGGAGCCGACCTGACGGCGGCGACCCTGGTGGACGTGGACCTGCGCCGCGCGGCGGACCTGGACGTCGCCCGCGGGGTGGACCGCCTGTCCGGCGCGGCGATCAGCCATGCGCAGCTGCTGGATCTCGCGCCGGTGCTGGCGGCGGCCCTGGGACTGCGGGTGGCGGAAGCGGACTGACGACCGCCCGGCACGGGCGGTGGTCCGACACGCACGGCGGGCCGACACGGAAGGCGGACCCGCACGGCGGGCCGACACAGGCGGCGGCCCGGCACGGGAAGCGAACCGGCACGGGCGGCAGACCCGCACGGCGGGCCGACACGGGAAGCGAACCGGCACGGGCGGCAGACCCGCAAGCCGGCCCGGCACGGAAGGCGGCCCGGCACGGAAGGCGGGCCGGCACGGGAAGCGGCCCGGCACAGGCGGCGGCCGGCACGGGCGGCGGCCCGGGGGCGGGATGGTGGCGGCCACGGCGCTCGAAGCGGAACCCCGTCACACCGCCCGGCAGGGACGCGCGTCGCCACTCGTCTCGCCACGGCAGTCGCGTGGGTGGACCATGGAGGGGGAGCGACGAAGGAGGCCTGCCATGAAGTCATCCGGAGCCTCGGATTACGACACCTGGCTCTACTCGCACACCCCGTCGCAGGCCGAGGGCGAGCGCGACGAGCCGGGCGAGCGCAGTGCCGTGGAGCAGCACCCGGACGTGCCCCGCACGGAGCCGTCCCAGGCGGAGGGCGAGCGGGGGGACGAGCAGGGGCCGAATCGCCTCTGACCACAGGTGATCCGGTGATCGGCGGTGGCCTTGGGTGTCGTACGTCGCTGTCAGCGCGCTCAGCCACCCGGGACTGGTGCGGGACAAGAACGAGGACAGTCTCGTCGCCGGCCCCTGGACGCTGTGCGCCACCGTCACGGAGAACCCGCAGACGCTGGTCTTCCCCCTGGGGACGCCCCTGGTCGTCGCCGTGGCCGACGGGCTCGGCGGGCATCCCGGGGGCGAGGTGGCGAGCGCGCTGGTCGCACGCCGGTTCGCGGCCCTCGGTCCGGCACTCAGCGGTGCGGACGGCGTCCGTGACGCCGTGGAGTCCTGCAACCGGGCCGTCTACGCCGCGGCGGGGGGCGAGGAGGGCGGCGACCTCGCCATGATGGGCACCACCGTGGCGGGCATCATCCTGCTGCCCGACGAGCTGCTGGTCTTCAACGTGGGCGACAGCCGGGTCTTCGCCGCGCCGCGGGACGGGCTGCGGCAGGTCAGCGTGGACGACAGCCCGCCCCTGGCCCCCGGGCAACGCACCACCTCGCTGGTCACCCAGTGCATCGGCGGTGCCCCGCACTACCGTGCCGTCGCACCGCACGTCACGGCGACGCCGTTGTCACCGGGCGACCGCTACCTGGTCTGCACCGACGGCCTCACGGACCCGGTCCTGGAGGAGGAGATCGACGCGGTGCTGCGGGAGCACGACGACGGGCGGGCCGCCTTCGAGCTGTGGAAGGCCGCCATCAGCGCGGGCGGCCCGGACAACATCACACTCGCCCTCGTCCGCGTCGCCGACGACTGAGCCACACCCGATCGTGGCGGAGCAGCCACCACGGCTGTTCGTTCTTGCTCGCCAAGGGCCTCGTCGTCGGGCCGGCGGCCCGACAGCGGTCCCGGTCGTCGGTCCGGGAGGCTGGGAGGCTGGGAGGTAGAGCTCGCGATCGATCAGGGCACGCCCCTGGGCCGAGGCGTAGGCGAGGAAGGTTCCGATCTGGCAGTTCTCCGTGCCCGGCGGATTTGGTGCCCTGCTTCGGGGGGCAGGCGCTGGACACCGTCCGGGCGGAGCCGGCCAACCTGCTCCGACAACGGTGGGAGAACCGGGCATGCAGCCCGGCTCTCCCACCGGACCACGACTCAACCTGTTCGACCGTCAGCGCATCAGCACAGTCACATCAACCACAGACGACCTCGATCGTCACCCCGGATGCGGTTGCAGTACTAGCCGACCGGGACCGGGGTCACCGCGGCTGCCAGCGGGTACGCGCCTGTCGAGTACGCCGTGCCGACCGCGCCGGTCGCCGTGGTGACCGGCACCAGCTTGCCGGCGTCCGCGGTGGTGACGTACGCCGTGGTCCCGTTCCAGTCGAGGGCGACGTCGAACGCCGAGCGGCCCACCGTGACCGGGGTGCCGGGGGCGCCGGTGACCGTGTCGACGGGGGTGACGGTGTCCCCGTTGCTGGGGCTGACCCACAGCGTGCGGCCGTCGGGGGAGATGGCGAGGCCGTAGGCCTGGCCGGTGACCAGGAGGGAGGCCCGGGTGTCGTTCGTCGCGGTGTCGATCGGGGTGACCGTCGAGCCGCCGGAGTCGGACACGTACACCGTCTTCCCGTCCGGCGCCGCAACCACGTTGAACGGGTTCGGGCCGACCGGGATCGCCGTGCCCGCCTTCCCCGTCGCGAGGTCCACCGGGGACACCGTGTTGTCGTGGATGTTCGCCACGTACAGCGTGGCGCCGTCCGGGGTGATCGCCATGTTCTCCGGGCCGCCGCCGACGGCGACCTTCGTCCCGGCGGTCAGCGTCGTGAGGTCCACCGGCTGGACGGCGTCGTCGGAGTAGTCGGCGACCCAGAGCGTCCTGCCGTCGGGCGTGAGAGCCAGGCCCGACGGCACGTCGCCGACCGGCACCGTGGCGGTGACCTTGCCGGAGGCGACGTCGATGACGCTGACCGTGTCCGAGCCCTGGTTGGCGGCGTACGCGGTCCGCCCGTCGACACTGAGGACGACCTCGCCGGGGTTCTGGCCGACCGGGATCTGCGTCGACGTCCCCGACGCCAGGTCCACCGAACTCACCGACGCGCCACTGAAGTTGGCGGTCAGCGCCCGCTCGGTGCCCTGGCCGTCCGTCACCTGGACCGGGATCGCCCGGTCCACCAGCCCGTCACCGGTCACCACCGCCGACCGCACCCCGGCACCCGCGCCGCCCGACGCGGTGAAGGTCACCGTCGCGGTGGCCTTGCCGCCCGCCGGGACGGTGACGCTTCCGCTGTCCGGGGAGACCGTGAGCCCGTCGGGCGCGGCGATCTTCCAGGAGACGGTGCGGTCCGCCGTGGAGCGGCTGTCGGCCACCGTCAGGGTCACCGTGCCGCTCGCCCCGGGGGCCAGCGACAGCGACGACGGGGTGAACGAGGCGTCCGGACCGGGGTCGGGCGCGGCCCGCAGCGTGGCGTCGAAGAGGAACTGGTCCATCACGCCCGGCGCGATCTGCTGCGGCACCGAGTCCAGTTGCTTTCGTTCCGTCTGGAGCCGGTCGTAGTACGTCGTCACCGCGTCGGTGTCGCCGCGCGCCTGGGCGAGCATCAGCTGGACGGCGGTGTTGCCCGCAGTGCCGTAGGCGCCGAGCTTGTCCAGCCAGGCCGCCGTCTCGCTCAGGAACCCGGGGTTGCCGAGGTGGGCGCGAAGGTCGGCGGGGGCGGCGGTCATGGCGGTGAAGTACGCGCCGAGCTTCTTCGCCGCCTCGTCCAGCCCGCTGCCGCTGGTGTACGCGGTGGTGAACGCCTTGATCAGCGGGGTGAGGGTGGGCGACTCGGTGGCGTCCAGCTGCGAGGAGTAGTTGTTCTCCGCGAAGATCCGCAGGGACGCCGCCGCCTTCCCGCCGAGGTCGGCGACGGAGGCGAGGAACGCGGCCCGCGGGTCGTACGCGCCGGGGTTCCAGGCGTAGTCGGCGGAGGTGAACAGGGCGAGCTTGCTGGCCTCGGCCTGGATCATCGGGTTGGCGGTGATGCCGGCGACCTCACCGGCCACGCCGGTCTCGCGGCCGGTGTAGGGGCCGAGCAGCAGCCGGCTGGTGGTGTAGTCGTTGACCGGGTAGTTGTCCCAGATCAGGATCTGGTGCCCGAACACCTCACGGGCCTGCTTGGCCTGGTCGGTGCTGATCGTGGGCGCGATGACGCCGACACCGGTCCACTCCACGACCACCGAGGAGTCCAGTTGCTTCCGCAGCGCGGTCTTGTACGGCGAGTCGGCGAGGTCTGAGTACTCGGTCGGCACCATCTCCAGCGGCTGCACGTCCGGGTGCGTGCCGACGAAGTCCTTGACGACCTTGTTCAGCAGCGACGCCTGGGCCTGGCCCGCCGCGCCGCCGCCGGTGCCGAACTCCTTCTCGTCCTCTGCGCAGTTCCAGGTGGTGTAGCTGATGTCGTCCAGTGGGATCGCGAACGAGCGCACGCCGATGGAGTACAGCTGCTCGAACTTGGTCACCAGCGCCTTCTCGTCGGAAGCCGACGAGTAGCAGACCGACAGGCCGGGGGAGAGGGCGTAGGTGAAACGGACGTGGTTCTCCGCGGCGCGGTCCACGAGCTGCTTCAGCGGCGCGAGCTGGTCCGCCGGGTACTCGTCGCGCCAGTCGGCCCGCAGGTAGGGGTCGTCCTTGGGGGAGTAGACGTAGACGTTCTGCTTGGTGCGGCCGTAGAAGTCCAGCTGGGACAGCCGGTCCTGCTGCGACCAGGGCGCCCCGTAGAAGCCCTCGACGACTCCGCGCAGCGCGGCCTGCGGCCAGTCCCGGACCGTGACGACGGGCACCGCCCGGTGGCTTCCGGCGACCAGCTGGCGCAGCGTCTGTGCCGCGTAGTACGTGCCGGTGGCGTCCACGCCGGCCAGGGCCACCTGACCCTGGCCGGACGCCAGCTCGTAGCCGCCGGACGGCAGCCCGGCCGGGGACGAGGCCCCGAGCCGGGCGAGCACCCGGGCGGTCGCCGGGTTCTCGGTCGGGCCGCCGACGTAGACGGTGAGCGCGGCGGGCGGTACGGGGGCGCCCGCCGTGACGGTATCGATGGTGCGGGCCCCGGCGCCGCGCAGCACGCTCTCGACGAGCCTGCGCGCGGGCGGGTCGGTGTCGTGCCCGACGACCTCGACCACCCGCTCGGGGACCGGCTGGGAACCGTGGCCCGGCCGTACCTGACGAGGTGTCGGCCAGATCTCCGGTATGGATGCCGTGGCGGCGTGGTCCGCCGCCACGGCGGGGGCCGGGGCGATGCCCAGCACACAACAAGTCAGGGCGGCGACAAGGCCGACCACCGGCGAGAGCGCCGGTCTCCGGTTCAATGTTTTATCCATCAGCCCACATAGTGGTTGATGAATTCACCGTCGGGCAAGGCCCGGGAGCATGCAGAACATGACGTCCAGGCAGGAGGGGAACGCGTTGGCCGTGTCGGCGATCGTCCACACCCCGAGGATGAGGTGGCGCCGGTCCTGCCCGACGGGATCGTGCCCTGGTGCACAGCCGTGCTGCCCGGCCAGGTGCCGTTGCAGGGTTGGGCCCTGAAGGTAGTCCAACGCCCGCTCGCGCGGCTCGGACCTGCCAAAACGGCGGGAGAACCGGGCACGCAGCCCGACTGTCCCCTCGGACCACGACTCAACCTGTTCGTCCGTCAGCGCATCAGCGCACAGTCACATCAACGGCAGACGGCATCGATCGTCACCCCGGATGCGGTTGCGGTACTAGCCCTTGGCGCCCCGCCCCAGTTCCGCCAGCGCCCCGTCCGTCAGCCGGTACACCGTCCACTCGTCCTGCGGGCGGGCGCCCAGGGCCTCGTAGAAGTCGATCGACGGGCGGTTCCAGTTCAGCACCGACCACTCCAGTCGCTCGTAGCCGCGCTCCACGCAGATGCGGGCCAGTTCGGTCAGCAGCGCCTTGCCGTGGCCGGCGCCTCTGGCCTCCGGGCGGACGTACAGGTCCTCCAGGTAGATGCCGTGCACGCCCCGCCAGGTGGAGAAGTTCAGGAACCACAGCGCGAAGCCGACGACCTCTCCCCCGTCGTCCTGCGCGACATGCGCGAAGGCCGCCGGACGGGCGCCGAAGAGCGCCTCGCTCAACTGCTCCTGCGTGGCCCGCGCCTCCTCGGCCGCCTTCTCGTAGGCGGCGAGTTCGCGGATCAGGGTGTGGATGACGGGGATGTCGTCGGGAGTCGCGGTGCGGATCATGCGGGCAGTCAAACACAGGTGGGGCCGGGCCCACCAAGGCCCGGCCCCACCCCGCCCGTCACCGACGGCTCAGCGCAGGCGCCGTACGTCGATCGCCCAGATGCCGCGCCCGTGGGTGGCCGCGTAGAGCCGTCCGTCGGGGCCCGTGCGGAGCTGGAGGACCGCCGTCGTGGGCAGGTTGGTGCCCGCCACCTTCCAGCTGGACGCACCCGCCGGGCGGACCAGGACGCCGAGGTCGGTGCCGATCGCCACGGTCCCGTTCTTCAGCAGCACCACCGTGTTGGCGGGCACGTCGGGCAGGTTCCCGGAGATGTCCTTCCAGGTCGCGCCGCCGTCCCGGGTCTCGAACAGGTGCCCGACACCGGCACCCGGCCCCTCGGTCCACTTCCGGGAGAAGCCGTTGACCGCCAGGAGGACGTGGCTGGAGTCCGCCGGGTCGATCGCGAGGCCCGCGAGGTAGCGGTTGGGGACCGTCCCGTCGACCGGAAGGTTCAGCTGGTGCCAGCCGGTGCCGTCCGCGTTGCCGACCGCGATGCCCCGGGTGAAGCCCTCGTTGTTGCAGGGCCCGCACCAGGCGGCGTACACCTTGCCCCCGGAGGAGGCGACGGCTGTGGCGGTGTGGCCCGCACCAAGGTCGAACGCGTTCAGCCACTCGCTGCCGCTGCGGATCGCCCAGCCCTTGGTGTTGATCCACACGTGCCGGCCGCCCGCGACCCAGGTGTTCGCGTCCTTGATGTCGGAGTTCAGCGGGGCGATGAAGCGGGCCTCGCTGGTCGCGTTGTCGGGCGGGGCCACGGAGTAGGTGGTCGCCTTCGACGGGTCGCTGACCCAACTGCCGTCGTTCACGGCGCAGTTCTGCGTGACCGCGACCGCCAGGTACACGTACTCGGAGGCGACGTTGCAGCCGTTGGCCGGGTCGACGATCGTGTCGCCGCCGTCACCGCCGAAGTTGGAGCCCATCACCCGGTCGCCGGGCCGCAGGATCGACTGGCCGTTGTCCTGCAGACCGCCGCTGACGTCGAGCCCGCGCGCGGCCCGGTCGATGCCCACGCCGACCGAGTAGTACTGCAGCGCGTCCATCGTGCCGTCGTTCAGGGACGTCCAGTCGGTGGCGTGGCCCGAGGTGTTCGCCGAGCCGTTCAGCGGCCTGCGGTACGCGCCGCCGTCGTCACCGACCACCAGGTACGGCGCGCCGCCGTTGCTGCCGATCGCCACCGCGTGCTGGTCGGCGTGCACGGTGGAGGGGCAGTCACCGCTCTGCTTGGACGGGTCGATGGACCAGCAGGGGAAGCCGAAGTTCCAGTACGGCCCGGGCACGGTCCAGCTCTTGCCGCCGTCCTTGGTCTCGAAGACCTCCTCCAGACCCGCGTAGACGTGGTCGGGGTTCTTCGGGTCGACGGTGAGGAACTGGTCGTACCAGGCCTGGATGCCCGGCTGGTAGCCGGCGCCGGTGAGCGCGGACCCGGAGTCGCGCAGCTGCGTGTAGTCGGCGATCTTCGTCCACGGCCCGGTCGGCGAGCCGGACTTGGAGACGAAGATGCCGGCGAGCCCGCTGTCGGGGTTGGAGTTGGTCATCGCCGGCGACTGGTCGATGGCGTAGTAGCGGGAGCCGTCGGCGCTGCGCGCGAAGGTCACGTTGCCCACGTCGTCGCTGTCGCTCGGCAGGTCCCCGAGCCCGGTCAGCCGCTGCCAGCCGCGCGGACCCTTGGCGTAGAAGCCGTTGTAGGTGTCGCCGCCGCGCCAGCCGACCGCGAGGACGACCTTGTTCGGGTCCTTGGGGTCGATGGCGATGTCACTGGTGATGTTCTTGTACGCCGCGTCGGGGTCGCTCGCCTCGGAACCGCCCGGCAGATAGTCGGGGTTGGGCGCGAACTCCAGCTTCCAGTGGCCCGTCAGGGTCTTCGTGGAGTGGCTCCACACGCCGCGCGTGGTGGCCGCCCACACCTTGTCCCCGCCGAACCTGAGGGCGTTGATCGAGGTGGACTCCAGCTCGTCCCCGCCGACCCGGTCACGGGTGCTGAACTTCCCCTTGCGCGGGTCGTCGAGCACGTAGACACCCGTGCCGAGGAACGAGGTCGCGCTGGTGTTGGCCTCACCGGTCGCGTACCACAGCCGTCCGCGGCCGTCGAGCTGGAGGTCGCCCGTGGAGAGGGCGGGCAGGCCGTCGGAGATGTTCTGCCAGTGCCCGCCGCCCGTACGGGAGCGGAAGACACCGCCGTTGGCCGAACCGGCGTACACATACCCGTGGTCGTCGGCCGCGAGCCCGGTCACGCGCCCCGTGACCCGCCCGGCGCCGCCGCTGGAGTTGGAGTTGATGTCCCGGTAGCGCGGGTCGTCGGAGTCGTACGGCAGCCGCGTCAGCTCGCTCCACTTGCTGTGCGTGTGCCGCAGACCGCTCAGCTCGTCGTACGCGGCCCCGTAGGCGCCCGGCGCCACGATGCCCGGCGAGGTGCGGGCCTCCGCGTACTGGTCCGCCTGCTCGGCTATGTTCCCGGCCTCGTCCTCGTCGCCTCCGGGGTCGCCGGGGTCCCCCGTCTCCGCGAACGGCGACAGGCCCTTGTGCTGATTCACAAGGGCCTGTTTCTTGAGCGCCCGCACCCCGAAGGGGTCCGTATGGGTACCTGATGCCGCCTGGGCCTGTGTGACCGTCAGACCCAGCGCTGCGGACACGGCGAACACCGCCGCCCATACCCGTCTTCTGCGCAACCCGTCGCCTGCCATGAAAAACGTGCCCTCCCCTAAGAGCCGTGGCGTACATGACACAAGCTGCCCACAGCTTTGGGGAGACGGGAGTTGAGGGAGAAGCGTTTACGGGCAATCAGAGCGTAAAGATTTGTCAGGGGTGCGTCAGTGGCGTCCCGCGACCCGGTCGGCCAGTCGTGCCAGCCGTGACGACTCGATGCCGGGCGCCGTCCGTTCGCGCCGGTCCGCCGTGCGGTAGGTGGCGTACATGCCGTGCACGCCCAGCCAGCGCAGCGGTTCCGGCTCCCACTTGCGCACCCGGTGGTTCACCCACGGCAGCGCCGTCAGCTCCGTCGGGCCCGCCTGGCCCGAGTCCTGCTGGACGAGGTCGCGGAGCGTGCGGGCGGCGAGGTTCGTGGTGGCGACGCCCGAGCCGACGTAGCCGCCCGCCCAGCCGAGGCCGGTGGAGCGGTCCAGGGTGACCGTGGCGCACCAGTCGCGCGGCACCCCCAGCACCCCCGACCACGCGTGGGTCACCCGGATCCCGGCCAGCGACGGGAAGAAGCGGACCAGGATGTCGTACAGCGCCTCGACGGTGTCGGGCTGGGTGCGGCCGTCGTTGTCCGTGCGGGAGCCGAAGCGGTACGGGACACCGCGGCCGCCGAGCGCGATCCTGCCGTCGGCGGTGCGCTGGGCGTACATGTACGCGTGCGCCATGTCGCCCAGCGTCTCGCGCCCCTCCCAGCCGATCCGCTCCCACTGCGCTTCGGTGAGCGGCTCGGTCGCGATCATGGAGGAGTTCATCGGGAGCCAGGTGCGCCGCTGGCCCTTCAGGGAGGCGGTGAAGCCCTCCGTGCAGCGCAGGACGTACGGTGCGCGGACCGTGCCGTAGGGCGTCACGGCGTGCTTCGGGCGTATCTCGGTGACCGGCGTGTGCTCGTGGATCGTCACACCGAGCGCCTCGACGGCCGCCGCGAGACCCTTGACCAGCTTCACCGGGTGCAGCCGCGCCCCGTGCGGGGTCCAGGTCGAGCCGACCGCGTCCGCGACCCTGATCCGCTCGGCTGTCCGCCGGGCGCCGTACAGCTCGCGGTCCTTCTCGCCGTACGACAACTCCTGCTCGTGGAACGCCTTGAGCCGGGCCAGCTGCGCGGGCGTGTACGCCACCTCCAGGACGCCGCCGGCGTGCACGTCCGCGTCGATGCCCTCCTCCTCGGTGACGCGGACGACCTCGGCGACGGTGTCGTTCATCGCCCTCTGCAGGCGTACGGCGGCCTCGTGGCCGTGCAGCCGCGCGTACCGGTCGCGGCCCGCGATGCCGTTGTAGAGCCAGCCGCCGTTGCGGCCGGAGGCGCCGTAGCCGCAGAACCTCTGCTCCAGGACCGTGATCCGCAGGAAGGGCGCCGCCTTCTTCAGGTAGTAGGCGGTCCACAGGCCGGTGTAGCCACCGCCGACGATCACCACATCGGCGGTCGCGTCCCCGGCGAGGGGCTCCCGGGGCTCGGGGAGGCCGTCGTCGGCGTACCAGAAGGAGACGCCGCCGTTGACGACGCTGTTCACCGCACTGTTCATGAAGCCGGACGCTAACCCCTCAGAGCGACCAGTGTCTCCTTCGGATTCCATGGTTTTCCGCAGCCTCGGGTCAGCGGATAACAGGCCAGACCGATCAGCACCGAGATGAAATGCCCGAAATCCGTGAACGTGGGAGTCGCGGTCAGGGGGAGGGCGTACACCAGGAGGACGACGGTCAGATACGCGTAGCTCCAGGGCGCCGCGAGCCGGTAGGTGAGCACGCCGACCACCCCGGCCAGCGCGTAACTCACCCCGAAGTCGAGCGTGTTGACCGCCGAGTGCGGGGCCATCCCGTCCTTTATCGCCTGCAGCAGCGCGCCCTCGCTGACGAGCGTGGCGAGCACGTGCGCGGCGGCGCACACGGTCAGCCAGCGGGCGGTGCCCAGCCAGCGCTCCGCCTGCGCGTGGAAGACCGTGTAGAGCGCGGCGTACGGCAGCCAGTGCCCGCCGTCGATCCACATCGCGGAGGTGATGAACACGCGCAGCGGGTCCTGGGACAGCTGGTGGATGTTGGTGGACCGGTGCCGGAGGAAGCGCTCCTCGAAGTGCGGCGACATGTGGTGCAGCGCGATGGTGGTGAAGAACAGGATCAGCAGCCACACGTATGTCCCCGGGGCGCTGCGTATGTAGGCCGCCGCTGCCCCGAGGCCGCGCCGAATGCGCCTGACCCCGTCCACACAGGCCAGTATCGTCGGGAAGGTGATCGAGGTGCCTGGCGAGCTGGTCGCTTCTCAGGAGAAATTCAACCGGGAGGCGGGACGCGCTTTCGTCGCGGAGCTGCCCCGGCGGGTGGAGGAGTTCCTGGAGCGGTGGGGGCTGCGGGTGGAAGGGCCCGCGATGTACGGGGTGACCGCGCTGGTGCTGCCGGTGACCCGCACCGACGGCACCTCGGCAGCGCTCAAGCTCCAGCTCCGGGACGACGAGAGCGAGGGCGAGCCCCTGGCACTGAGCGTCTGGGACGGGGAGGGCGCCGTACGCCTGCTGGAGCACGACGAGCCGACCTGCACGCTGTTGCTCGAACGGCTGGACGAGACCCGCTCACTGGCCGATGTGCCCGACGCGCGTGAGGCGGTCCTCGTCATCGCGGAGCTGCTGGCCCGCCTCACCGCCGTCCCGGCCCCGGAGGCGATGCGCCGACTCGGCGACATCGCGCGGGCGATGCTGGAGCGGGTCCCCCGAGCGCTCGAGCGGATAGCGGAGCCGGCGGACCGCCGCCTGGTCGCGGACTGCGCGGCCGCCCTGGGCGAGGTCGCTTCCGAGCCGGGCGACCGCCTGCTGCACTGGGACCTGCACTACGACAACGTACTGGCCGCCGACCGCGCCCCCTGGCTGGCCATCGACCCCAAGCCGCTGGCCGGCGACCCCGGCTTCGACCTGCTCCCGGCGATCCACAACCGCTACGACCCCGAAGAGACCCGGTGGCGCTTCGACGCCCTGACGGACGCGCTGGGCCTGGACCGGGAGCGGGCGCGGGCCTGGACGCTGGGCCGGGTGCTGCAGAACTGCCTGTGGGAGATCGGGGACGGCAGGCCGCTGGAGGCGGTCCAGTTGGAGATCGCCCGCACACTGCGCGGCTGAACCTCCGCCCGAGGACAGGGCGGGCCGAGACACGCCCCCGTATGGACGATCCGGCTTTCAACGGCTTATCCGGTCATAGCGTACCGAATATGACGAAACGCCATCTCGCCTATCTCGCGTGTGCCGCAGCGCTCGTCGCGTCGGGGTGCGGCGCCACCGCCGACTCCCTCCCCGCGACGCCCGGCACCCGCACGGTGCGTCCGGGTGACTCGATCCAGAAGGCGGTGGACGCCGCCAAACCGGGAGACACCATCCTCCTCGCCGCCGGCACCTACCGGGAGAGCGTTCGGGTGACCACCTCCGGGCTGACCCTGCGCGGCATGGGCCGCAACACCGTCATCGCACCGGCCGACAAAGCGGCCTCGAACGCCTGCGCGAAGGCCGGCAACGGGATCTGCGTCGAGGGGACGCAGGGGCACCCCGTCACGGACACCACCATCGCCTCCCTCGCGCTGACCGGCTTCTCCAAGAGCGGCCTGTGGTCGACGTGGACCGACCGGCTGACCGTCCGGCACGTGACCGCCGAGAAGAACAAGGTGTGGGGCATCGCGCAGGAACGCTCCACCCGGGGCGTGTTCCTGGACAACACCGCCCGCGACAACGGCGACGCGGGCCTGTTCCTCGCCAACACGGTCGTCTCCGAGGGCGGGGCCACGGACACCAAGGGCGCGGTGATCGCGCGCAACCATCTCCAGGGCAACCGGATCGGCGTGACCGTCCGCCGCCTGAGGGACCTCACCGTCATGAGCAACGACCTCACCGCCAACTGCGCGGGGGTCTTCGTCGTCGGGGACGAGAACACGCCGCGGGCCGGTGCCCTGACCGTGAGCGACAACGTCATCCGTCAGAACAACAAGTCCTGCCCGAAGACCACCCGGCTGCCCGCCCTGCAGGGCTCCGGGATCGTCCTGACCGGTGCCGAGAGCACCCTGGTGACCCGGAACACGATCACGGACCACACGGGCAAGTCTCCGCTCTCCGGCGGCATCGTGCTCTTCAAGAGCATGGTGGGCGCCTCGAACGAACGCAACCAGATCACCGGCAACACGGTGCGGCGCAACGCCCCGGCGGACCTCGTCAACGGGGAGACCGGCAAGGGCAACACCTTCCAGGGCAACACCTGCGGCGCCTCCAAGCCCGCGGGACTGTGCTGACGCCAGGCACCCCAGAGAGGAAAGGCAGCACATGACGACCGTAAGCCCTGCCCCGCCGCCCCCCATGCGCCTGCGGGAACTCGCGTTCGGGGCGGCGTGCGCCGCCGCCCTCCGCGCCGCCGCCCGCCTGGGCGTCGCCGACGCCCTCGGGGACGGCCCGATGGCCGTGGAGGACCTCGCGGCCGCGGTGAAGACCGAACCCCGGCCACTGCGGCGGCTGCTGCGGGCCCTGGCCTGCTACGGCGTCTTCGCCGAGCACGAGGACGGGACGTTCGCGCACACCGACATGTCCCGGCTGCTGCGCGAGGACGACCCGAACAGCCTGCGCTACATCACCCTGTGGTGCACCGAGCCCTGGACGTGGAACGCGTGGCCGAAGCTGGACGAGGCGGTGCGCACCGGCCGGAACGTCGTCGAGGACCTGTACGGCAAGGAGTTCTTCACCTACCTCAACGAGGACGCCCCGGAGTCGGCCGACGTCTTCAACCGGGCCATGACGACCTCCAGCCGGCAGTCCGCGCGGGACGTCGCCGAACTCCTCGACCTGTCGGGGAGTTCCTCGGTCGCCGACATCGGCGGCGGCCAGGGGCATGTGGTGGCGAGCCTCCTGGAGAAGTACCCGTCGATGCAGGGAACGCTGCTGGACCTGCCCCCCGTGGTGCGCAACGCCGACCCGCGGCTGCGGGAGGGCGGCGCCCTCGCCGACCGGGTGCGCATCGTGCCGGGCGACTGCCGCGAGGCCATCCCGGTCAAGGCCGACGTCTACATCATCAAGAACATCCTCGAGTGGGACGACGACTCGACCGCCCGGTGCCTGCGCAACGTCGTCACGGCGGGCGGCCCCGGGGCGCGGGTCGTGGTCATCGAGAACCTCGTGGACGACACGCCCTCGATGCGGTTCTCCACCGCCATGGACCTGCTGCTGCTCCTCAACGTGGGCGGGGCCAAGCACACCACGAAGAGCATGGTGGACCGGATCACCGCCGCGGGCCTGATGATCGACGACATCAGCCCGGTCAACCCCTACCTGCACGCGTTCGACTGCAGCGTCCCCCGGTGAACAGCGTCCCCCGGTGAACAGCGTTTCCCGGTGAACAACGTCCCCCACTGAACGTCGACAGCCACCGGCCCGCCGGGCCGCCCCCACACGCCACCGGTCGCCGGGTCCGCGGTCCACGCGGGCCCGGCGACCGGTGGCCGTTCGGGTGATTCGGACGGTGGGGTCGGGGTCGGTTCAGCGAGCGGAGTCCCGCTCCCAGCGGTAGAAGCACTGCGCCATCGCGTCCTTCGGGAGCGCCAGGTGGCCGGGTCGTAGGCGCTGACGTACGCCGTGAGCCGCTCGCTGACGTCCCGGAAGGCCGGGTGCTGGGCCACCTTGGCGATGGCCGGGCCGGGCTCCTGCTCGGCCTCGATCAGGTGCATGTAGACGTCGCCGAACTGCCACAGGGTGCGCCGGGTGACCCCGACGAGGTGCGGCAGCTCTCCCCGGTCGGATTCCTCGAACACCTTGGCGATGTCAGGGGCCGATCCGGGGGCCATACGGGCGACGATCAGGGCCTGGTGCATGAGCGTGTCCTCCGTCCGGTTCAGTCGGCCAGCGCGGGCGCGGGCCGCGACTCGGCGGCGGCCTTCTCGATGCGGTCCCGGATCAGGGCCATCTGCACCTTGGAGTTCCGGTTGATGTTGTCGGTCATCCAGGCGTCGTCGACCGGGGCGTCGGGCTTCATCGCGAAGTCCTGCGTCCACACCATCCGGGTGCCCTCGGGGACCTCCTCGTACTGCCACCGGATGTTCATGTACGCGAAGGGCCCCGGCTCGACACGACGTGCCTTGACGCTGAGCGTGGGACGGTCCGTCTCCCGCTCCGAGACCCAGCTCCACACCGTGCCGTTCTGGTCGGGGTGCATGGTCAGCCGGAAGGTCGTCCTGTTCCCCTCGCGGGAGAGCACGTCCACGGAGGCGTACTCGCTGAACAGGTTCGGCCAGTTCTCCAGGTCGTTGGTCATGTCCCAGACCAGGTCCACCGGCGCGGCGATGGTGATGGCGTTCTCGGTGTGTCCGGCCATGTCAGGCTCCTGCCATGAGGGTGCTGTTGACGAGGTCGAGGAACTGCCGGGGGGTCTTGCAGCGCTCCGCGTCGGGCGGCATCGGGGTACCGTGCCGGTTCTCCAGTTCGCCGACGATGCCGAGCAGGCCGAGCGAGTCGATGCCGAGGGCGTCGAAGCCGGAGTCGCACCGCTGCTGCAGTTCCTGCGGGGCGACGGTGACTCCGGCGGCCTTCTTCATCAGCTCGGACAGTTCTTCCACGGTGATGCGGTCGTTCATACGGTGGGTCTCCTTTGCTCCAGGGCGGCCTCGCTGCGAGGCGCCGCTGTTCCGGTCGTTCACTCCCGGCTCACTCGGCCGCGCCGTGCCGCAGCACGAGCGCCGTGTTCGACCCCATGAGGCCCCGGCTGAGGACCAGCGCCGTGCGCGGCTCGGCGGCGCGGGCCCGGCCGGTCACCAGGTCGAGGTCGTGGCAGACGTCGAGGACGTTGGGGGTGGGCGGGATCAGGCCGTGCTCCATCGAGAGCACCGCCGACGCGACGTCCAGCACGGGCGCCGCGCAGTAGCCGCGGCCTATGCCCGTCTTGGGCGCCGTCACGGGTACCCGCCTGCCGTGCGCGCCCAGCGCGTCGGCGATCGCCAGCGCCTCGGCACGGTCCGCCTCCGGTACGCCGAGGGCGTCGGCGAACACCACGTCGATCTCCTCCGGGGCGCACTCGGCCTCCTCCAGCGCGCCGCGGATCGCCTGGACGAGCCCTTCCCGGGACCGCTCCCACTGTGAGGCGCCGGTGAACGTCGCCGCGTGCCCCGCCAGCACGGCCCGCACCCGTACGCCCCGCTCACGGGCCGAAATCTCGTCCTCCACGACGAGCATGGCGCCGCCCTCCGCGGGCACGAACCCGCAGGCCCCCGAGGTGAAGGGGCGGTAGGCGCGCTCCGGGTCCTCGGCGGTGCTCAGCTCCTGGTAACCGAGCTGGCAGACCGCCGAGTACGGTGCGAGCGGCGCCTCGGTCGAGCCGGCCACGATCACATCGGTGCCCCGGTGCACGGCCCGCGCGGCGTGCGCGAGGGCGTCGAGGCCGCCGGCCTCGTCGGCCGCGACGACCGAACAGGGGCCCTTGAACCCGCGGCGGATGGAGATCTGACCGGTGCTGGCCGCGTAGAACCAGGCGATGGACTGGTAGGGGCCGACGAAGCGGCTGCCCTTTCCCCACAGCTGCTGCAGCTCCCGCTGCCCGAACTCACCGCCGCCGGATCCGGCCGCGGTGACCACGCCGAGGGAGAACGGCGAACCGTGCTCGTCGGCGCGGCCGATCCGGGCGTCGGCCAGGGCCAGGTCGGCCGCGGCCATCGCGAAGTGCGTGAACCGGTCGGTCTGCACGAGGAAGCGCTCCTCGACCACCGCCGCCGGGTCGAAGGCGCGGACCTCGCCGGCCACCTTCAGCGGCAGGTGCTCGCACCCCTCGCGGGTGACCCGGTCCAGGACGCTGATGCCCTCCCGGGTGGACTTCCAGAAGGTGTCGGTACTCGTTCCGTTGGGCGCGACGACGCCGATTCCGGTGACGCCGGCGCGCCTGACGTGGGGTGCGCTCATCGTGTCCTCTCCCTCTGCCGGGTCAGGATCACCGCGGACTGGAAGCCGCCGAACCCGCTGCCCACGGAGAGCACGCTGGTCAGCTCCCGCTCCCGGGCCACGCGCGGGACGTAGTCCAGGTCGCACTCCGGGTCGGGGGTCTCGTAGTTCGCGGTCGGCGGTACGACCTGGCGGTCCAGGGCCAGTACGCAGGCCACGACCTCGATCGCGCCGATCGCCCCGAGGGAGTGCCCCACCATGGACTTGATGGAGCTCATGGGCGTGTCGTAGGCGTGGTGGCCCAGGGCCCGCTTCACGGCGGCGGTCTCGTGGCGGTCGTTCTGCCGGGTGCCGGAGCCGTGCGCGTTGACGTAGTCGATGGCCGAGCCGTCGAGGCGGGCGTGGTCGAGCGCCGTCTCGATGGCGCGGGCCATCTCCAGGCCCTCGCTGGTCAGTCCGGTCATGTGGTAGGCGTTGCCGAAGGTGGCGTAGCCGCTGAGCTCGCAGTACACCCGCGCGCCGCGGGCCCGGGCGTGTTCCAGCTCCTCCAGGACGAGCACCGCGCCGCCCTCGCCCATGACGAACCCGTCACGGTTGTTGTCGAAGGGCCGTGAGGCGTGCGCGGGGTCGTCGTTGTTCGGGGACGTGGCCTTGATCGCGTCGAAGCAGGCCATGGTGATCGGGGAGATCGGCGAGTCGGAGGCTCCCGCGATGCAGACGTCGGCCCGGCCCTCCTCCACGGTGTGGAAGGCGTACCCCACCGCGTCGAGCCCCGAGGTGCAGCCCGTGGAGACGGTCTGCACCGGACCACAGGCGCCGAAACGTTCCGCCACCATCGAGGCCAGCGTGCTCGGCGAGAACGCCCGGTGCAGGTGCGCACCCGCCTCCCGGTGATCCACGTCCCAGCGCTGCCCGCGATGGCTGACCAGGACGTAGTCGTGCTCCAGCCGGGTGGTTCCGCCCACCGCGGTCCCCAGGGACACCCCGACCCGCCAAGGGTTCTCCCGGGCAAGGTCGAGGCCGGCGTCCCGTACGGCCTCCTCACCGGCGACCAGGGCGAACTGGATGTACCGGTCGGCACGTTCGATCTGCTCCGGCCCCAGCCCGCAGGCCACCGGGTCGAAGTCGCACTCGGCGGCGATCCGCGAGCGCAGGCCGGTCGGGTCGAAGAAGGTGATGCCCCGCGTCGCGGTACGGCCGTTGGCGAGCAGATCCCAGAACGCCGGGACGCCGATGCCGCCCGGTGCCACGACGCCTATGCCGGTGACCGCCACGCGCCGGGTCATGAACGGACCTGACCTCGGTCGGCCGGCCGGGCACCGCCCGCCCCGGCTCCTTCCGCGGCGACCGCGACGGCTTCCGTCTCCTCGGTGTCGACGTGGCCGAGCTGCGGGGTCGGGGCGAGGGGGCCCAGATGGAAGACGAGACGCGCCTCCTCGTCGCCCACGTTGCGGAAGCGGTGCCGCATATAGGCGGGGATCATCAGACCCTGCTCGGGCCGCAACGCCTGCGGCTCGCCGTCCAGGTCCACCTCGAGCCGGCCACAGAGGACGTAGACGAACTCCTCGGAGTAAGGGTGGTAGTGCTCACCGATCCGATCCCCCGGCTGCACGATGGCCACACCCATGAAACCGCTGGTGGAGCCGACCGTGGCCGGGGTGAGCATGGCGCGCAGATCGCCGCCGCGCCGGGTGTTGGGCTCGATCTCGCCGAGCTCCACGATTCTGGGACGGGGTTTGGTCACGTCGTTCCTCCGATGTGTGCTGCGTCTGCAGGGGGCGGGGCCACCACGGCCCTGGATGCCGGTCAGGCGTCGGCCGAACGGCGGTCGGTGATGAGATCCATACGCGCGAGCGTCAGGAAGCGCGCCAGGTCGCCGCCCTCGAGCGCAGAACCCTCCGCACCGACGGCGGCGCCGTCGAGGAGGGTGGTCAGCTCGGCCGCCTGCGCGGGGTCGGCCAGGCCGAGAGTCAGCACCGGGTCGGCGTCGGCACCACTGCGGACATCGATCAGCCGTACGACGATCTCGTCCCGCTGGAAGATCGTGCTGCCGCAGACCGGGCTGCGCGGATCGTCCGCCCGCGCCTCGTCCTGCTCCGCCAGCAGCCGCGCCAGCCGCATCCCGCACCCCGGCCGCGCGGGGTAGTACAGCGCGAGCCGCTTGGCCTCCGGGCACTCCTGATCCGACGTCACATGGTGGACCGCGGGCAGCGCCGCACGGGTGAAGAAGACCCGCGCGGACTCCGGGTCGTTGAGGTCCCGGTCCTGCTCCAGATACGGGTTGATGGCCTCCTCCACCGCCCGCACCTCGGGCTGCCGGGCGACGTGCCGCAGCGCCGCGAGCAGGTCGCCGCGCACCTCGATGGCCCGCACCACCCGGTTGCCGTGCATGAACAGCGAGGTCCGGCACAGCCGGGTGGTGTCGTCGACCCGGGCCTGAGGCGAGGCGTAGTCCGAGAGGATCTTCGCCACGGTCTGCTCGCTGCCCGGCTTGACCGTGAAGGTGAGCGCATGGCGGATCACTCCGTCACCGATCCGCGGGGACGCCTGCAGCCGCCGGTTCGCGGACCTGGCGGACGGCTCGCCACCGGTCTCACGGACGATGTGGAACCGCAGCGACCGGGTGTCCCGGACACAGCTGTGCAGCGGCTGCACCATCCGCACGTGCTCCTCGCTGTTCACCCAGGCGAGGAACGGCGGGGCACTCTCCCACTCGCTGGTGATGAGCCACTGCGAGGGATTCTCGATCGACTGGCAGAGCTGGTCGCTGACGTGCCCGGGTACGGAGGCGACCTGGTTGCACAGCTGCTCGTACGCCTCCAGGAACTGCTGCTGGGCTCCGTCGTAGACGTCCACCAACAGGACGACCCGGAGCGGGGAGCCGTCGAACACCGACTGCGAGACCCGTTTCGACACCTGTCGCGTCACCGGTTCTGAAACACGTTCAGACATTGTGGTCATGCTGCGCTCTTCTCCTTCGGCGGGGCAGAAGCCGACATCGGCCGCGGGTGACACGACGTCAGCGTTCCTCGATCGTGTTCCGGCCGCCGGTGGTGCGCGACTCGTATGAACCACGTGGGTGATCACGCGGGTGATTGGCCGCGCCGACGCACGCGAAGCCGCCCGGAGAGGGCATGGAAACCACAACGCGCCCCAACCCCGCACCCCTGCCTCTGGAGGCACCGATGCAGCAAGAAGCCGACCACCGGGTTCCGGTCCTCATCGTCGGCGGCTCCCTGGTGGGCCTGTCCATGTCCCTGTTCCTGGGCCGTCACGGCGTACGGCACACCCTCGTCGAGCGGCACTCGGGAACCTCGATCCACCCGCGCGGACGCGGCAACAACGTGCGGACGATGGAACTCTTCCGGGTGGCCGGCATCGAGCCGGACATCAAGACCGCGGCCTCGCTCCTCGCCGACAACCACGGCATCCTGCAGACACCGACGCTCGTCGGCGACGCCGGCGAATGGCTGTTCCGGCAGATCGACCCGGGTGGCGGACTCGCCCGGTTCAGCCCCACCACCTGGTGCCTGTGCAGCCAGAACGACCTGGAACCCGTCCTGCTCGACAGCGCCCGGGAACTCGGCGGCGACCTGAGGTACTCCCACGAGATGGAGTCCTTCGAACAGGACCCCGAAGGGGTGACGGCCGTCGTCCGCGACCGGGCCACCGACGAGCGGTACACCGTCCGCGCCGACTACCTCGTCGCGGCGGACGGCCCGCGCAGCCCCGTGCGGCGCTCGCTCGGCATCGGACAGAGCGGTCCCGGCGACCTCTTCGCCAACGTCAGCGTCACCTTCCGCTCCAAGCTGCTCGCCGACGTGGTCGGCGACCGCCGCTTCATCTGCTGCTACCTCACCGACCCCGAGGCCGACGGCGCCCTGCTGCCCGTCGACAACAAGGAACACTGGGTCTTCCACGCGCCCTGGCACCCCGAACGCGGCGAAACCCTCGAGGAGTTCACCGAGGACCGGCTCCAGCGGCACATCCGCCGCGCCGTCGGCGTGCCCGACCTCGACGTGGAGGTCACCGGCAAGGCCTCCTGGCGTGCCGCCGAACGCGTCGCCGACCGGTACGCGGCCGGCCGCGTCTTCCTCGCCGGGGACTCCGCCCACGAGATGTCCCCGACCGGCGCGTTCGGCTCCAACACCGGCATCCAGGACGCCCACAACCTGGCCTGGAAACTCGCCGCCGTCCTCGGCGGCTGGGCCGGACCCGGCCTGCTGGACACCTACGACACCGAGCGCCGGCCGGTGGCCCTCGCCACCAGCGCCCGCGCCTCGGCCCGCTCCGTGGAGCACAGCCACCCGGGCTTCTCCCCCGCGCCCGGAATGCGCGGCGACGGCCCGAGGAGCGGCATCCTCAACGTCGTCCTCGGCTACCGCTACCCCGAGGGCGCCGTAGCCGGGGCCGACCCCGCGCAACCGGTCGTGCCCGACGCCGTACGCCTCACCGGGGAGCCGGGCAGCCGCGCCCCCCACCTCTGGCTGCGCCGCTCCAGCGCCCGGCTGTCCACGCTCGACCTGTACGAACGCGCCATGGTGCTGCTCAGCGACGCCCGCTCCACGGCGGGGTGGCACGACGCGGCCCGCCGCATCGCGGTGACGGACGGTGTACGCCTCGAGACCTACCGCATCGGCACGGGGCCGGACGCCGACCTGACGTACGACGCGGAGGCCGGGACCGGGGCAGCCGACTGGGCACAGACGTACGGCACGACGCCGGACGGAGCGGTCCTGGTGCGCCCGGACGGGTTCGTGGCCTGGCGGGCACCGGGGGCGGTGCCTGATCCGGTAGGGGCGCTGCGGGAGGCGCTGGGGGCGGTGCTCAGGCCGGCCTGAGACCGCTCACCCGACGGGGTGTGCCGGGTGGTTCCGGACGGCTTCCCGGCGTCCGGAACAACCGGCGGAACGGCTAGCGCCAGATCGTCTGGATCGAGTCGAACTGGACCCAGGTGATCGGGTTGCCGCTGTTGGCGCCGTAGACGGTCACGGAGCCCGCGGTGTTCACCTCGAAGCGGCAGGCGTTGATGCCCTGGCTGTTGTTCCGGGGGGTCGTGGCGCGGACGTACCAGGTGGGCATCCCCATGGACGCCGGGAGAGTGGCGATCTTGGTGTCGGCGGTGAGGTTGCAGGTGATCGCGCCGCGTGCCTGGAGGAAGGTGGTGCCGAGGATGGTGACGATGCGGACCTGCGGGGTCGCGCCGGTCTGCGCGGTGATGCCGGGCTCCAGCACCAGATCGGTCCACGCGGTGGCGTCGACGGCGGCGGCAGCCGCGGGAGTGGCGGTGGCGACGCTGCCGACGGCGACAGCGGCGGGCAGGCCGAGAGCGGCACCGAGGATGCTGCGGCGGTTGTAGGACATGGTCGTTGGTCTCCTTGACGAGGCCGTGTGCGGAATGGCGGAGGGTGGCGACTTCAGCGCCAGACGGCGCTGAAGTTGTCGAGCTGTGCCCAGGTGATGGCGTTGGTGGAGGTCCCGCCGTACAGGCGCAGCTGGCGGTCGGTGCCGGCCTCGGCCCGGGCGACGCAGTAGCCACCGCTGTTGTTGCGCGGGACGTTGCAACGGGTCTCCATGCTCGGGGAGAGCGTGTCGGGCAGTGTGCCGATGACCGCGTCGGCGTTGAAAGTGCCCTTGACCCCGCCGCTGAGCTGGAGCGTCGTGACGCCGCTGACGCTGATGAGCCGTCCCTTGGGGGCGTTCTGGTCGACGCTGACACCGGAGGCGAGGGGAATCGTCTGCCAGTCGGTGAGCACCTTGACGCCGTCGACCTCGGCCGCCCCGGAGAGCGACACGATGGTGCAGGTGCGCGGCCCGGGGTCCTCGCAGGCGAAACCGAAGTGGAGGTAGGGCACGTCGCCCACCACTTCCACGGTCATGCCCTCCGGCTCGCGCCAGTCGAGGCCCGGCGCGGCGGTGATGAACTGCCGGTCCAGGACGTTCCCGGTGGCCCACTCGACGGCGGTGATGTAGGTGTTGCCCGGCGGCGGGTTGTGCGGAGTGCTGGGCGGGTTGACGGTGCTGTCGTAGTGCTCCCCGTCGAGCAGGTAGAGCACGCCGCTGTGGGACGCGTACGACTGGAAGAGGCCCAGGCCCGTGGGCTGGGCCAGGCGCTGGAGCGGCGTGAAGACGCCCGCCGCCGCCTGGGCCAGGTCGTACCGCTCGTAGTACATCGTGCCGCCGGTGCTGAACCGCACGATGAGCTCGTTCGCGCTGCGGTCGATGGTGGGGGTGACGGAGCGGGCGCCCGTCACGGGCGTGTACGGCGTGGTGTGCAGGGAGGATCCGTAGTCCAGGACCGTCCCGGTCCGGAACTCGAAGTTGGTGATGGCGGTGCCGAAGCCCTCGTTGCTGCTGTTCGCCACGGACGCCGTCTCGGTCCACAGGCGGATGACGCCGCTGCGGTTCTCGACGCCGAGGTTGACGCCGTGGCCGAATCCCCGCAGATACATGTATCCGACGATCGCGCCCGACCGGTTGAGGCGCGTCACGCACATGTCTCCATGGGCGAGCCGGTCAGCGCCGGAGACCGGTCCGGACTCCCCGCTGAGGGTCAGACCGCCCTCCATCACCTGGAGCACGAAGATGTCGCCGGACACCGGGTCGATGCCGAACGACTGCATCACGGTGCTGTTCTTGAGCGGGCGCCGGTGGAGCAGCTTGCCCACCGGTCCCGCGATGTCTATCTGTCCTGCAACGGTCACGCGACGCCGCTCCTTCTCGCACTTTCGTGCTGTCATGTTCGGGGCGGCGCAAGTGTCGCATGATCATTGCGTCGTGCACGGAACCCCTCGGTCCGCTCCGCTCACGCATCGCACACACCGCTCCTGCACGCCGGTCTCCGTCCCGGCCGCCGAGGATCAGCCCGCCCGGACCTGCCGCTGGGGCACCCGGCTCGACGCGCGGCCCGTGAAGGTGTTCGGCGACGGCTCCGAGATCACCGAACAGGCGGTGGCGTCCTGCGTCGCCAAGTACGCCACCAAGGCCGCCGGGAAAGGGAGATCCCGGGGCACAGCCGGCTCGGCATCACCGTGGACGTCCCTACGCACGTGAGCTCGGACACACAGCGCGCGGCCACCAGTCACTTCGGGCCGCCTGCTCAGGCGCCGTGTCGGCCGTGAGCGACCGCCCGGGTCGATGTCACCCGTGGATGTCGAACGCCCCGGACCGATCACCGGCCGGGGCGTTCGCGCTGCTCAGAAGAGAGCCCCCTGTCGGATTCGAACCGACGACCTTCGCTTTACAAGAGCGGCGCTCTGACCAGCTGAGCTAAGGAGGCGTGCACCTGGGTGCTCGTGCAGTGTACCCAGGTCCGGGGGGCGGTCTGTCGAAAATTTCCGCGAAGTTCACAGTCCCCGGGGTACTGACAGCCGGGCGAACGCCAGGTACCGTCTCGGTCCAAGTTCACTCTTGTGGACTACACCACAACGGAACCCCCGTAGTGGCACACCACCTTCCTACAACGGATCGTCCGGCACGTTCCTGCCGGTAGAAGGGGGCCCATTCACCATGGCCACTGTCACGTTCGACAAGGCGACCCGGATCTACCCGGGTTCCGAGAAGCCCGCCGTCGACTCTCTGGACATCGCGATCGAGGACGGCGAGTTCCTCGTCCTGGTCGGCCCGTCCGGCTGCGGCAAGTCGACCTCGCTCCGCATGCTGGCGGGGCTCGAGGACGTCAACGGCGGCGCCATCCGCATCGGTGACCGCGACGTCACGCACCTGCCGCCGAAGGACCGGGACATCGCCATGGTGTTCCAGAACTACGCGCTCTACCCGCACATGACGGTCGCCGACAACATGGGCTTCGCGCTCAAGATCGCCGGTGTGCCGAAGGCGGAGATCCGCAAGAAGGTCGAGGAGGCCGCGAAGATCCTCGACCTCACCGAGTACCTGGACCGCAAGCCGAAGGCGCTCTCCGGCGGTCAGCGCCAGCGCGTCGCCATGGGCCGCGCCATCGTCCGCGAGCCGCAGGTCTTCCTCATGGACGAGCCGCTGTCCAACCTCGACGCCAAGCTCCGCGTGTCGACCCGTACGCAGATCGCGTCGCTCCAGCGCCGCCTCGGCATCACCACCGTCTACGTCACCCACGACCAGGTCGAGGCCATGACGATGGGCGACCGCGTGGCCGTGCTGAAGGACGGTCTGCTCCAGCAGATCGACAGCCCGCGCAACATGTACGACAAGCCCGCCAACCTCTTCGTGGCCGGCTTCATCGGTTCCCCGGCGATGAACCTGGTCGAGGTGCCGATCGCCGACGGCGGTGTGAAGTTCGGCAACTCGGTGGTCCCGGTCGACCGCGACGCGCTCGCCGCCACCACCGACAAGACCGTCACGGTGGGTGTCCGCCCCGAGCACTTCGACGTGGCCGGCCCGGACTCCGACCTGGGCCTCGCGGTCACCGTGAACGTCGTCGAGGAGACGGGTGCCGACGCCTACGTCTACGGCACCGCGAAGGTGGGCGACGAGTCCAAGGACCTGGTCGTGCGCGTCAACAGCCGTGACGTGCCGGAGAAGGGCAGCCAGCTGCACGTCGTGCCGCGCTCGGGCGAGACCCACGTCTTCTCGACCTCCACGGGTGAGCGTCTCTCCGACTGACGCCGACTGACGCCACGACCTCGGCTGATTCACCCACGTTGACGAAGAGGGCCCCGCAGCACGCTGCGGGGCCCTCTTCGCTGTCGACAAATACCCCGGCATACCGGGCATTTCGATTGGGCGACGTCAACCCCTTACCCAGAAATCAGCGCTTCGCCATCACCCGAACCGGTGACTAAATGTCGCCAAATCACTACCGGGCGCTACTCTCACTCGCGTGAAGCACACCACTACTCCACAGGGACGGCGCGGCCGGGGCCCCGCCCGCCGGATCGGCCGCACCCTCGCCCTCGTTCTGCCCGTCGTCCTGGTGCTGTCCGGGACTCTGGCGGTGACCCGCGTCAACTGGTCGGGCGGCCCCAACTCGGTGCTCGCCGCCTCCTCCGAAGACGTCTCCACACGTGCGTCCTCCCGGGCCCCGCAGGACGTGCTGCGCGACAAGCTCCTGCTGGAACTGCAGGAGAAGAACCCGGGTGTCGCCCTCACCCACCTCCAGGAGGCCGTCAACGGCCGCCCGTCGCTGGCGAAGCACTGCGCGTCCATCGCCAGGGCGCTGGGGCGCGCCGCGGTCCGCGTGTACGGGCCGTCGCGCGCCCAGGCCTACGCCCGGCCGGTCTGCGACACGTCCTTCGCCTCGGGCGTGGCGGGCGGCCGCGGCTGAGAGCCCGGCCGGGCGGGGCGCGAGGCGACGTACAGTGCGGTCATGACCGATCCGAACGCCGCCTCGCGCCCCGTCCAAGCCGTCGTCCTGGCCGGGGGCCAGGGCTCCCGGCTGCGTCCGTACACCGATGACCGGCCCAAGCCGATGGTGGAGATCCCGGGCACCGGGACCCCGATCATCGGACATCAGCTCGCCTGGCTCGCCGAGGAGGGCGTCACGGACGTCGTGGTCTCCTGCGGCCATCTCGCCGAGGTCCTGCAGAACTGGCTGGCCTCCGCCGACCTGCCGCTGCGGGTCACGACGGTGGTGGAGTCGGAGCCGCTCGGCCGCGGCGGCGGCCTGCGCTACGCCGCCGAGCACCTGCCGCACCCCGACAAGCCGTGGTACGCGACGAACGGTGACATCTGGACCCGGTTCTCGCTGCGCGACATGGCGGACTTCCACACCGAGCGCGACGCGGTCGCCACGCTGGCGCTGGCGCGGCCGCGCCTCCCGTGGGGCGCGGTGCAGACGGACGGCTTCGGCCACGTCACGGACTTCATCGAGTCCCCGCCGTCGACGTTCGAGATCAACGCGGGGGTCTACGTCTTCTCCGCCGATTTCGCGAAGCTGCTCCCGGAACGGGGCGACCACGAGCGTACGACGTTCCCCCGCCTGGCCCGCGAACGCCGTCTGGCGGGCTTTCCGATCCCGCAGGGCGCGTACTGGCGGGCGATCGACACGGCGAAGGACCTCACGGAAGCGGCGAAGGAGCTGGCGGCCCAGGGCCGCTGACGCTGCGACAGAGATTCGCAGCCCTCCCCACACAAAGGGCCCGCAGACGACGACTCCTGGAATTCGCCGTGTGCGGGCCCTTTGTGCGGGAGCGTCGGGCTACCCCAGCAGCCCGCCCACCAAGTGGTCGGAGCCTCCGGAGCTGCTGCCTCCTCCTGTGCCGCCCGTCGAGCCGCCCGTCGGGCCTGCTGTGCCCGTGCCGCCCGACGAGGAGGGGCCCGCGCTGGTGCTGGGGGCTCGCCCGGACGGGGACGAGTGGTGGCGCGGGGCCTGGCCCACGCTGCCCTGGGTCTGGCTCGGCTGGCCGCCCGTGACCGAGCCGGTCGCGCCCGCCGTGGCCGGCGTCCTGGACGTACTCGACGGCGACGACGTGGTGCCCTGGGTCGTCGGCGGCTGCGACGCCGAGGGGCTCGCCTTGTGCTGCCGCGCGCCCGGCGTCCCGGGCAGCGGTGAGCCCGGCAGTTCGTTGCGCGGCGCCTCTCCGGGCCCGGGCACGACCACGCGGTCCGCGTCCCGCACCGCCCCGCCGAGCAGCGAGCCGACCAGCAGCGTCACGCCGGTCACCAGCCCCGTCACCACCGCGCCCCGGCGCAGCACGTACTGCCGCAGCGCCCAGATGTCCGCTCGCGGCCCGAGCCGGCGCCATGCGCTCCCCGCCAGCCGGCCGTCCACGGAGTACACCGGCGCCCCCGCGATGACCAGCGGCGACCATGCGGCGAGGTAGATGATGTCGGGCGCGTCGTATCCGGGAGTGGCCCGCCAGCTCACCGTGACGATCAGTGCCGCCGACAGCAACGCCCCGGCCGCGGCCGCGACCCGCTGCCACAGCCCGAGGACGGTCAGCACGCCCACGATCACCTGGAGGAAGGCGATCACCAGGCCGGTGCCGACGGGGTGGTGGAGCGCGAACTGCCGCAGCGGCTCGGCGACTTCCCAGGGGTGCAGAGTGTTCAGCCAGGTGACCATGGACCCCCGCTTGCCGCCGTCGAAGTAGAGCGGGTCGCAGAGCTTGCCCATGCCGGCGTAGGCGGAGACGGAGCCGAGGAAGACGCGCAACGGCAGCAGCACCACGCCGAGGTTCATCCGGCGCCCGGGGTAGTAGGCGTGCCGTACGTGGTCGCCGCCGTGCCGCCTGCTCCGCGGGCCGTTCCCGAGCTCCTCGGTGCGTGCCGCGTCCGCGAACCCGCCGTCGTCGTAAGGCGGTTCGTCGTAGGCGTGCCCGTCGTACGCGACGTCGTCGTACGCGCTTCCCGCGCTCCGCATCGGCGGCAGCAGCCGGGTCTCCCCTGCCAGGGGCCCGCGCTGGGCACCGACGACCGGCGTCTGAAGCGTCTGTGCGCCCAGGTGGTCGTCGTAGCCGCCGGTGCCCAACGGGCCGTCCAGTTCGACGCGCGGGATGACCTGGGTCGCGCCCGGGTCGCCGCCCGCCTCCTCGCCGTGCGTCACGCTCGACGTCCGTACGGCCTGGAGCAGCCGGTGCGCGCCGGTGTCGTCGGGTGCCGACCTCCCGCTCCAGACGACGGGCCTGCGGCGGCCGGACGGCCCCGCCGTACCGGCGACGGGCATGCGCGCGACGTCCTGCGCGCCGCCGACCTGCCGGGCGACCCGCGGGTACTGGGCGCGGCGCGCCGACGCACCCAACTGCACGCGGAAACTCGCATGATTGACGATGACCTGCGCCGGGTCGCTCGGCACCTTCACCATGCTCAGCGCGGGAGCGTCGTCGAACCCGGACGACCGGTCCCCCGTGGGTGTGCGGCGTGTTCTGGTCTCCACACTCATCTAACCGAGTGACGTGTGGTTAGGACACTGCTTTGACTCCGCGGATCTGTCCGGACCCCGTCAAGCTTGCCCTGTACGACCGAATTCCCCCGTACGAGTGAGGGTGGGAACGTCCGCCCGCACCCTCCGGTCCCTCGGTGTCACGCGCGTCGGCGGGCCGCCTCGTACAGCACGACCCCCGCCGCCACACCGGCGTTGAGCGACTCGGCGCCGCCCGGCATCGGGATCCGCACCCGGAGGTCGCAGGTCTCGCCGACCAGCCGCGACAGTCCCTTGCCCTCGCTGCCGACGACGATGACGACCGGCCCTTCCAGCGCGTCCAGCTCACCGAGTTCGACGTCCCCGTCGGCGGCGAGCCCGACGACCGTGATCCCGGCCTTCTTGTACGCCTCCAGGGCGCGCGTCAGGTTGGTGGCGCGCGCGACCGGCGTACGGGCGGCCGTACCGGCGGACGTCTTCCACGCGCCGGCGGTCATCCCGGCCGCGCGCCGCTCGGGCACGACCACCCCGTGGCCGCCGAAGGCGGAGACGGAACGGACCACCGCGCCCAGGTTCCGCGGGTCGGTGACCCCGTCGAGCGCGACGATCAGCGGGTCCTCGCCCTCGTCGTAGGCGGCGTCGGCGAGGTCCTCCGGGTGCGCGTACTCGTACGGCGGGACCTGGAGGACGAGGCCCTGGTGGTTGAGCCCGTTCGTCATCCGGTCCAGCTCGGGGCGCGGCGCCTCCATGAGGTTGATGCCGCCGCGCTCGGCGGCGAGCTGAAGCGCCTCGCGCACGCGCTCGTCGTTGTCGATGAACTGCTGGACGTAGAGCGTGGAGGCGGGGACGCCCTCGCGCAGCGCCTCGACGACCGGGTTGCGCCCGACGACCAGCTCGGACGAGGACTTCCCGCCCGTACGACGCTGGGGGCGCCCCTGCGCGCGGCGCGCCTGCGCCTGTGCGGCGCGCTGCTTGGCGTGTCCCTTGCGCATCTCGGCGGGCGGAGTCGGGCCCTTGCCCTCCAGGCCCCGGCGTCGCTTGCCGCCGCTGCCGACCTGCGCGCCCTTCTTGCCGGACATGCGGCGGTTGTTCGCGGCCATGACCTACCTGTCTGTTGAAGCGTTCGTGTCTGTTGAAGCGTTCGTACGTACGTCCAGTACGTCTCTCACGTCTATGCAGTGTGCCGCCCGGAGGGCCGGGCGGCACAATCGATCATCGGATCGGCGGTGGGATCAGCGCGGGCCTAGCGTCCAGCGCGGGCCTTGCGGGCTGTCCTCGATGACGAGCCCTGACTGGTTGAGCTGGTCGCGGATGGCGTCCGCGGTGGCCCAGTCCTTGCGGGAGCGGGCCGCCTCGCGCTGCTGGAGCACCAGGCCCACCAGGCTGTCGACCACACCGTGCAGGTCCTCACCGCGGTCGCCCTCGCCGGCCCACTGGGCGTCGAGCGGGTCGAGGCCGAGGACGCCGAGCATGGCCCGCACCTCGGCGAGCCGGGCCACGGCGGCCTCCTTGTCGTCGGCCGCGAGCGCGCTGTTGCCCTGCCGGACGGTGGTGTGCACGACGGCGAGCGCCTGCGGCACACCCAGGTCGTCGTCCATGGCCTCGGCGAACGCGGGCGGCACCTCGGCGGCGGGCTCGACGACACCCCCGGCCTTCTCGACGACGCGCTGCACGAAGCCCTCGATGCGTGCGAACGCGGACTCGGCCTCGCGCAGGGACTCCTCGCTGTACTCGATCATCGAGCGGTAGTGCGGCGTGCCCAGGTAGTACCGCAGCACGATCGGCCGCCACTGCTTGACCATCTCGGAGACCAGCACCGAGTTGCCGAGGGACTTCGACATCTTCTCGCCGCTCATGGTGACCCAGGCGTTGTGCACCCAGTACCGGGCGAACTCGTCGCCGAAGGCCTTGGCCTGCGCGATCTCGTTCTCGTGGTGCGGGAAGATGAGGTCGAGGCCGCCGCCGTGGATGTCGAAGGCGGAGCCCAGGTACTTGTGCGCCATGGCGGAGCACTCCAGGTGCCACCCGGGGCGGCCCCGCCCCCACGGCGTCTCCCAGGTGGGCTCGCCGGGCTTCGCGGCCTTCCACATGGCGAAGTCGCGCGGGTCCCGCTTGCCGGTCTCCCCGACGCCGGAGGGCTGCTGGAGGTTCTCCAGCTCCTGGTTGGAGAGCTGGAGGTACTCCGGGAAGGACCGCACGTCGAAGTAGACGTTGCCGTCCGCCTCGTAGGCGTGCCCGCGCTCGATGAGACCCCGCATCATCTCGACCATCTCGGTGATGTGGCCGGTGGCGCGCGGCTCGTACGTCGGCGGGAGGCAGCCGAGCACGGTGTATCCCTCGTTGAAGGCGCGCTCGTTCTCGTACCCGATGGCCCACCAGGGGCGGCCCTGGTCCGCGGACTTCGCGATGATCTTGTCGTCGATGTCGGTGACGTTCCGGACGAAGGTCACCTGGTACCCGCGGTACTCGAACCACCGGCGCATGATGTCGAAGTTGAGGCCCGAGCGGATGTGCCCGATGTGCGGCGCGGCCTGCACGGTGGCGCCACACAGGTAGATCGAGACACAACCCGGCTTGAGCGGGGTGAAGTCACGGATCTGCCGGGCGCTGGTGTCGTACAGGCGAATAGTCACGAGTCCAGAGTAGTGGGCCGGGGCCGGTGTCCGGCGCCCAGCCCGCCAAGACCGTCACCCGATCATGCGGCGGACGCGGCAGGTCTCCCGCCTCAGAGCCGGCCCGCCACCTTCTGCGGCACCACCCGCACCACCACCCGGTCCGCGTCCTGCGCCGACGCCGGGTTGAACTCCGCGTATTTCTTCCCCGTGTACTTCAGCGACAGTTCGTCGATCAGTTCACGGGCACCCTCGGTGCTCATCTGGGCGGTGCCGCGGATCTCCGCGTACTCGTACGGCGCGTCGGGGTCCAGGACCACCACGCTCACCCGGGGGTCGCGGTCCAGGTTCAGCTTCTTGCGGCGGTCCACCGTGGTCGAGAAGAGGATGTCGTCACCGTCCCGCTTGACCCACACGGGGGACAGCTGCGGCCCGCCGTCGGGCTGGATCGTGCCGACGACGATGAAGACGGGGCCGTCGAGCAGGCTCTTGAGGCGGTCGGACAGTACGGCGGTCGGCATGGGTGCCTCCGGGACCTGGGTCATGTGTCGCTGGTCACTGTGCCGGTACCCTCCCACGCTCTCGGCACGCCCGCACCACGAGCGCCGTCGCCGGCACACCGGCCACGAGCACCGCCGCGAGTACGTCCGCACCACGAGCGCCGTCGTCATCACCCGAGCAGCGACGGGCCGACGGGAATGTCGTCGGCCCGGACGAGCGCCGCCATCAGCTCACGCGCACCACGAGCGCCGTCGCCACCGCCATCAGGCCCTCGTCCCTGCCGGGGAAGCCGAGGCCGTCCGTGGTGGCGCCCGAGACCGAGACCGGTGCGCCCGCCGCCTCCGAGAGGATCTTCTGCGCCTCGTCACGACGTTTGCCGATCTTCGGGCGCGGCCCCACCACCTGCACCGCGATGTTCCCGATCCGGAAGCCCGCCTCGCGCACGATCCGTGCCGCCTCCGCGAGCAGTGTCACCCCGGACGCCCCGGACCACTCGGGCCGCCCGGTGCCGAAGTGCTGCCCCAGGTCGCCGAGGCAGGCGGCGGAGAACAGGGCGTTGCACGCGGCGTGTGCGACCACGTCAGCGTCGGAGTGGCCCGCCAGGCCCGGCCCCTCGCCCTCCCACTTCAGGCCCGCGCACCACAGCTCGCGCCCCTCCTCGAAGGCGTGGATGTCGGTGCCGATGCCCACCTGGGGCAGCAGCGGCCCGCCCGGCGGGAGCCGGACGTCGGACGCCTCAGAACCCATCGGTGAGCCTCCTGCGGGTCAGGACCGCCTCCGCGAGCACCAGGTCCAGCGGTCGCGTGACCTTGAAGGCCTCCTCGTGGCCGGGGACCACGACGACCGGCAGCCCGAGTTGCTCCACCATGCTCGCGTCGTCCGTGACGTCGTCCGTGACGGTCTCGTGGGCGCGGAGCAGCGTCGCGCGGTCGAAGCCCTGCGGGGTCTGCACCGCGCGCAGCCGGGCGCGGTCGGGGGTGGCGACGACCGGTTCGGGTTCGCCGGGCACGGCGGCCGGCCGGACCTCCTTCACCGTGTCGGCGAGCGGCAGCGCCGGGACGACGGCCGGCGCGCCCTCCCGTACCGTCTCGATCACCGCGTCCACGGTGTCCACCGGCACCAGGGGGCGGGCCGCGTCGTGGACCAGGACGATCCCGTACTCGGGCGGCAGGGCGTCGAGGCCGAGTCGCACGGACTCCTGGCGTGTCTCGCCGCCGGGGACGACCAGGAAGTCCGTCCTCTCGGGCAGCGCGTGCGCGTCGAGCAGCGACTTGACCTCGGCGGTCCCCTCGGGCGGTGCCACGACGATGACGAGCGAGACCGCGCGGGACGCCGCCATCGCGCGCACGGCGTGGACGAGCATGGGAACGCCACCGAGCGCGCGGAGCGCCTTGGGGGCACCCGGGCCGAGGCGTACGCCCCGGCCGGCGGCCGGAATCACCGCGGCGGTACGGACGGCGGGTGGCTCGGTGGTCGAAGGGCGCGAATCGTCAGACATCGGTTCCTGTCAGGTTTGTGTGCTCGGCCGGGATGGGTATGGCCACACCGTGCCGGGCGCGACGCCTTGACCGGACCCTTCCGTGATTTCTGGTCGAGCCGACTGCCCGGGCCCGGCACGCCAAGTATCGGGGCTTCCCCGACGGCACAGGGATCCGGGCAGGGCTTTCACGTTCCGGTCTGTTGCACCTGGGGTTCGGGCCGCGGCGTCATGGGTACGTCGGGCAGTGACGGGTGCGAACATGCCGCAGCGCCCGGCGACATCTACCGTGTCATCGGGCACCGCGGCATCGCGTGTGTGCTGTGCGCCGGTCGGTCCGCCGCGCTCCTGTCCGGGGAGCGGGCAGGCCGGGTGAGGGCGTCAGGACGCGAGGACCTCGTCGAGCAGCGCCTCGGCCTTGTCCTCGTTCGTGTTCTCCGCGAGGGCGAGCTCGCTCACCAGGATCTGCCGGGCCTTGGCGAGCATCCGCTTCTCACCGGCGGAGAGTCCGCGCTCGCGCTCACGGCGCCACAGGTCACGCACGACTTCCGCGACCTTGATGACGTCGCCGGAGGCGAGCTTCTCCAGGTTTGCCTTGTAACGACGAGACCAGTTCGTGGGCTCCTCGGCGTACGGCGCGCGCAGCACCTCGAAGACCCGGTCCAGCCCGTCCTGACCGACCACATCACGCACGCCGACGAACTCCGCATTGTCCGCTGGCACACGCACCGTCAGGTCGCCCTGGGCGACCTTCAGCACCAAGTAGGTCTTGTCCACGCCTTTGATCTGGCGAGTTTCGATGGCCTCGATCAGCGCGGCCCCGTGATGGGGATAGACCACGGTGTCGCCAACCTTGAACGTCATGTGACAGGTACCCCTTCCGTGGCTATCCAGGGTAACACGGAAACCGCGTCTTCTGAATGGCGTTTTCGCAGGTCAGGGCATATCTCGGGGCTTGACAAGCGCGACCGGAACGTGCTTCGAGGGGTGAGCGGAAGAGGGTATTCGCAGGTCGGAGCGGCTGTGCGGGCGGGGCGAAACCCGGGCGTTACGCACGCCGCACGGCTCCGAGCGTGCCGGGAACATCCTGTTTTGTCCACCCCCAAGTGATCGACTTCCGCTACTCCGTTCGGTGTGCGGAGGCGGGTACGAGTCGAATCCGGAATTGATCAAGGGCTCCGGCGAGGCGCGCTTGTTGTGCCGGTGATCGCTTTTCGGCACCCGCCCCGCAACCCTGCTCGCATTCCTTGCAGGAAATCCCCGGGGACGGCGAGGAACGCTTATGTGAATGCTGAGCCATGGGTGGTCAAAGTGGCAGGAGTGACGAAGCCCGGCCGGGGGCGGACGGGGCCGCCGCATGATGAACCGCCGTGATGCCCGCGCGTCGTCCTGGCAGCGCCGGGCTCGCGCCGCGCCGCGGGCCCGGACCGCGCGAGGCGAAGTGTCGGGCTTGGGGAGGGTCGGGTGCGGTGGGCCGGGAGCGGCTCGGTAACCTAAGGCCGCTGACAGATCCTTAGGGCGGCTTTACAAGTCGCTACGCTCGAGTCAAGGAGTTGCCGCCGCCGTGAGCAGCAGCCTTCGACGCGGCGCCCTCGCCGCCGCCGCCATCGCGTTCTCGATCGCCTCGCTCGCCGCCTGCGGCGCCGGCAACGACAGCCAGACGCTCCAGGTCAAGCCGGACAACGCGGCGACCAGCGTCGGAAACATCAAGATCCAGAACGCGCTCGTCATCACCCAGCCGGACCCGAAGTCCACCGGGCCCGCCGTGATCTCCGCGACGATCTTCAACGCCGGCCGCACGGACCAGACGCTGGACTCCATCACGGTCGACGGCAGCGGCAAGACCGCGGAGCTCAGCCCCGCCTCGGGCAAGGGCGAGCTGACCATCCCCGCCGGCGGCTCCGTCGTGATCGGCGGCAAGGGCAACGCCTCCGCGGTGCTGCCGAGCAGCCGGGAGGCCGTGCAGGACGGCAACGCGCAGAAGATCACGTTCAGCTTCAGCGAGGCCGGGGACGTGAGCCTGCGGGCGTTCGTGGTCCCGGCCGAGAGCTACTTCACCAAGTGGGGCCCGAGCAACATCCCGTCGCCGTCGGCCACCGCCTCCCCGGCCACGTCGGGCTCCCCCAAGCCGGGCTCCCCCAAGCCGTCGACGTCGGTGCAGGGTTCCCCGGCCGCGGGCGCCGAGAGGTCCCCGTCGTCGACCCCGTCGAAGTCCCCCAGCCACTGAGGGACTCCCGGACCCGTACGACGAAGGGCGGTACCCCGCTGGGGGTGCCGCCCTTCGTCGTACGGGTCCGCGTGGCAGGCGGGCACGGCCGCCGACCGTGCGGCACCCCCACGTGCGAAGGGCGGCACTCCGCGCAGGAGTCCCGCCCTTCGTCGTGCGATGCGTGCGCCGACACGCGCCGCGGTGACGCCGCCGTTTCGGCTTACGGCTCGAACTTGTAGCCGAGGCCGCGGACCGTCACCAGGTAGCGCGGGGCGCCCGGGTCCGGTTCGATCTTGGCGCGCAGGCGCTTGACGTGGACGTCGAGGGTCTTGGTGTCGCCCACGTAGTCCGCGCCCCAGACACGGTCGATGAGCTGCATGCGGGTCAGCACGCGCCCCGCGTTGCGCAGCAGCATCTCCAACAGGTCGAACTCCTTCAGCGGCAGGTCGACCTTCGATCCGGAGACCGTGACCACGTGGCGGTCGACGTCCATCCGCACCGGACCGGCCTCCAGCGCGGCTGGCGTCACCTCCTCCGGCTCGCCCCGGCGGCGCAGTACGGCCCGGATCCGGGCGACCAGCTCCCGCGAGGAGAACGGCTTGGTGACGTAGTCGTCGGCTCCTATCTCCAGCCCGACGACCTTGTCGATCTCGCTGTCCTTGGCGGTCACCATGATGACGGGGACGTTCGAGCGGCCGCGCAGCTGGCGGCACACCTCGGTGCCGGGCAGCCCCGGCAGCATCAGGTCGAGGAGGACGAGGTCGGCGCCGTTGCGCTCGAACTCGTCGAGTCCGTCGGGCCCGGTGGTCGCGACGGCGACCTCGAAGCCCTCCTTGCGGAGCATGTACGACAGGGCGTCGGAGAAGGACTCCTCGTCCTCGACGACGAGCACTCGGGTCACGGAAGGACCTCCGGGGCGGGAAGCGGTTCGTACGGGGATGAGACGGTGGGGGTCGTCCCGTAGGGCCGGCCGTCCTCGTCTTCGAGGCCGGCCGGATGGTCGGTCGCACGGTCGCGGGCCGCACCCGCCTCCGGCAGCCGCAGGGTGAAGGTGGAGCCCTGACCCTCGGAGCTCCACACCGTGACCTCCCCGCCGTGCGAGGCGGCCACATGCTTGACGATCGCGAGACCGAGGCCCGTGCCGCCCGTGGCACGGGAGCGGGCCGGGTCGACGCGGTAGAAGCGCTCGAAGATGCGCTCCTTGTCCTTGTCCGAGATGCCGATGCCCTGGTCGGTGACGGCGATCTCGATGAGGTCGCCGCCCTGCGCGGACACCCGGCGGGCGGCGATGCCGACGCGGGTGCGTGCGGGCGAGTAGTTGACGGCGTTCTCCACGAGGTTGCCGAGGGCGGCGGCGAGCTGCCCGCGGTTGCCCCACACGTGCAGTTCCGCCGTGCCTCCGGTGGCCATGGTGATCTGCTTGGTGGTGGCCGCGTGCCGGCAGCGGTCGATGGCCTCGGCGACCAGTTCGTCGACGCGCACGGGCTCGGCGTCCTCCAGCGGGTCGTCGTTCTGCACCCGGGAGAGGTCGATGAGTTCCTGCACGAGGTTGGTCAGGCGGGTGGCCTCGACCTGCATCCGGCCCGCGAAGCGCTGCACGGCCTCGGGGTCGTCGGAGGCGTCCATCACCGCCTCGGAGAGCAGCGACAGGGCACCCACCGGTGTCTTCAGCTCATGGCTGACGTTCGCCACGAAGTCGCGGCGCACCGCCTCTATCCGGCGGGCCTCGGTGAGGTCCTCGACGAGCAGCAGGACCAGCCGGGAGCCGAGCGGCGCCACGCGCGCGGAGACGGCCAGCGCCTCCCCGCGTCCGGTGCCGCGCCGCGGCAGGTCGAGCTCGACCTGGCGTATCTCGCCGTCGCGCCGGGTGTCGTGCGCCATGTGGAGCATCGGCTCGACGGCGAGCCTGCCGCCGCGCACCAGCCCGAGCGCATAGGCTGCGGAGCTGGCCTTGACGACGGCGTCGGCCTCGTCGAGGACGACGGCCGAGGAGCGCAGGACGGACAGCACCGTGTCCACGCCCGGCGGCAGCACGGGGTCGGTGTGCAGGGAAGTGCGGGTGGGGCGCTTCTGGTCGCGCTCGCTCCAGCGGAACGCCAGCATGGCGATGACACCGGTGAGCACTCCGGCGATCGCTGCCGCTGCGGCGACCGCCGCGTTCACGTCCATGCGTCCAGATTAGGCAGGCCGTCGCGCCTGCCCACAGCCATCGGAGTGCGACCTCGAACACTCGTCGCCCAGAGTTCACCTGGGAGCCAGTACTGGTTCATTTGGGATGGCGGAAACAGTCGCGTACGGGCCGGAACGTGGGAGCGTGGGGTGCGTAGGGCGCCGTGTCCGCCGTGTTCTCGTCATGGTGACGACGGCCCCCGGCCCCGGCCCCCCGGAGCAGACGTGAGAGAGGGACACCCAGATGCGGGACGCGTACCACGAGGAACTTGACTCGATCGGTGACAGCCTGGTCGAGATGGCCCGGCTGGTCGGGTCGGCGATCGGGCGTGCCACGACGGCCATCCTCGACGCCGACCTGAAGCTGGCGGAGGCCGTGATCGAGGCCGACCAGAAGGTCGACGACCTCCAGCACGACCTGGAGGCGCGCGCGATAGCCCTCCTGGCCCGCCAGCAGCCGGTGGCGACGGATCTGCGCATCGTGGTGACGTCGCTCAGGATGAGCGCGGACCTCGAGCGCTCGGGCGACCTGGCCCAGCACGTCGCGAAGCTGGCCCGGTTGCGCTTCCCCCAGCGCGCCGTGCCGCATGACCTGCACGCCACCATCCTGGAGATGGGCCAGCTCGCCCAGCGCCTGATGGCCAAGGCGGCCGAGGTGATCATCACCAAGGACGTCGACCTGGCGCTGCAGCTCGAGCAGGACGACGACGAGATGGACCTGCTGCACCGCACCCTCTTCCAGCACCTGATCGACGAGCGCTGGAGGCACGGCATCGAGACCGCCGTGGACGTGACCCTGCTGGGCCGCTACTACGAGCGCTACGCCGACCACGCGGTCGCGGTGGCCAAGCGTGTGGTGTACCTGGTGACCGGTGAGCACGCGGACGACATCCAGCCCGATGTCCAGCCGGTGACGGGCGTCGAGGGCGCGTGACGGGGAGCCCGCAAGGGGCCTGAAGAAGGCCGGCCGGGCGTGTACGAGCCCCCGTGCGCCGTTGATGCGCCCGGCCCAGCGGGCATGCAATGGGCGGAGGCACCAGTCTCGACATCCTTCGAGGAGGGACCCATGGCCGAGACCCCGAGCACGCCCGACCCCACGCAGGAGCGCGAGACCCACCAGCCCACCGAGATCACAAGCCTGCCGCTGGTCGGCGCCTGCGGCTGCGGCTCCGGCTGCGGATGCGGGTGCCAGTCGGGCGCGCCCTGCCAGTGCGGCTGACGGCGCATCTCGCTCGCCGGCTCGACAGCTCGACAACGGAACACGGATCTGCGACGACGAGGGGCCCCGGCGCGCTGCCGGGGCCCCTCGTATGCGTGGGGAAGCCCACGAGCGCAGCATGAAAGAGAAGGAAGGAAAGGAGGGGAAGGAAAGGAACGACGGGGGCGGACCAGGAACGAGGTACCAAGCCATGGCCCAGTTCATGGACATCCACCGCGGTATGCAGGGCATCACGGCCGATCAGCTGAGCGAGGCCCACCAGGCCGACCTCGCCATCGAGGAGGAAGAGGGCGTGCACTTCCAGCACGCATGGGCGGACCCGGAGTCGGGAACGGTCTACTGCCTGTCCGAGGCTCCTTCCGCCGAGGCGGTCCAGCGCATCCACGAACGCGCAGGCCACAAGGCGGACGAGATCCACCCGGTCCCCCTGTCGACCTGAGGCCGCCGACCCCCCTGTCGACCTGACGCCGCCGTCGGCCGGGCACCGGCTCAACAGGCGTACACCTCGAACGGTTGACCGACACATGGCAATGATTGAGTAAAACCGCCTCCACCGGAAATGGTGCGCACTCGCGCGGTGTTCGACTTCTCGGAGGGTGTTCCGCGCCGTCCGCTCAGGCATGCCCGCAGCAAGGAGGAACGCCACGTGAGCCAGTACGTCACCAGGCTCGGGCGTCGCTCTCCGGCGACCACCTCGCGGCTGCGGCTGCCGCACCGCAGGCCCCGCCGTGTGGCCATGCTCTCCGTGCACACCTCACCGCTGCACCAGCCCGGCACGGGGGACGCCGGCGGCATGAACGTCTACATCGTGGAGCTGGCCCAGCGGCTCGCCGCCCTGGGCATCGAGGTCGAGGTCTTCACCCGGGCCACCACGGCCGCCCTCCCGCCGACCGTCCAGCTGGCCCCGGGCGTGCTCGTCCGGCACGTCGACGCCGGACCGTACGAGGGGCTGGCCAAGGAGGACCTCCCGGCCCAGCTGTGCGCCTTCACGCACGGCGTGATGCAGGCGTGGGCCGGTCACCGCCCCGGCTACTACGACCTCGTGCACTCCCACTACTGGCTCTCCGGCCACGTCGGCTGGCTGGCCGCCCAGCGCTGGGGCGTCCCGCTGGTCCACGCCATGCACACCATGGCCAAGGTCAAGAACGCCAACCTCGCCGAGGGCGACAGCCCCGAACCCGCCGCCCGCGTCATCGGCGAGATGCAGATCGTGGCCGCCGCCGACCGGCTCATCGCCAACACCTCCGAAGAGGCCGACGAACTCGTACGCCACTACGCCGCCGACCCCGGCAAGGTGGCCGTCGTCCACCCCGGGGTGAACCTCGAGCGCTTCCGGCCCGCCGACGGCCGGGCCGCCGCCCGCGCCCGGCTCGGGCTGCCGCAGGACGCGCTGATCCCGCTCTTCGCCGGGCGCATACAGCCCCTCAAGGCGCCCGACGTGCTGCTGCGCGCCGTCGCCGTCCTCCTCGACGAGCGCCCCGAGCTGCGCTCCCGCATCGTCGTGCCCGTCGTGGGAGGCCCCAGCGGCAGCGGGCTCGCCAGGCCGGAGGGGCTGCAGAAGCTCGCCGCCCGGCTGGGCATATCCGACGTCGTCCGCTTCCGGCCGCCGGTGCGGCAGGACCAGCTCGCCGACTGGTTCCGCGCCGCGTCCGTCCTGGTGATGCCGTCGTACAGCGAGTCCTTCGGGCTCGTCGCGATCGAGGCGCAGGCCGTCGGCACGCCGGTCCTGGCGGCCGCGGTCGGAGGGCTGCCCGTCGCCGTGCGGGACGGGCACACCGGGTTCCTGGTCGAGGGCCACGATCCCGCCGCGTACGCGCGCGTGCTGCGCGACTTCGCCGACGACCGGCAGCTGTGCGCCCGGATGGGCGAGGCCGCGGCCCGGCACGCCCGGTCGTTCGGCTGGGACGCGGCGGCCTCCGCGACCGCCGGGGTGTACACGGAGGCCATGCAGGCCCACCGGCGCCGGGCGCGCGCCCACCACGGCTAGAGCCTGCCTTTCGGATCAGGTCGGCGAAGGACCGTTCCGTACGGCCGACCTGATCCGTAAGACAGGCCCACACCTCGCGTACGCTGCCTGGCATGTCCGATGAGCAGCGGGCCGCACAGGTCATCGAAGGGGTCTTGAGGGACGCCGAACTGGAGTGGGAGAGCCCGCAGTCGGGCTCGTACGTCGTGAAGCTCCCCGGGACGCGCAAGCTGTCGACGACCGTCTCACTGATCGTCGGCCGGCACTCGCTGTCCCTCAACGCCTTCGTGATCCGCCACCCCGACGAGAACGAGCCCGCGGTGCACCGCTGGTTGCTGGAGCGCAACCTCAAGCTCTACGGGGTGAGTTACGCCGTCGACCCGCTCGGCGACATCTACCTCACCGGCCGGCTGCCGCTGGCCGCGGTCACCCCGGACGAGGTGGACCGACTGCTCGGCTCGGTCCTGGAGGCGGCGGACGGCAGTTTCAACACCCTTCTGGAGATGGGTTTCGCGTCCGCGATCCGGAAGGAGTACGCCTGGCGGGTGTCCCGCGGGGAGTCCACCCGCAACCTGGAGGCGTTCAGTCATCTGACCCGGGGCCCCGAGGACTGACCCTCCAGCACGACGGACCCGATACGGCCGCGGAACGTGTACGAGACCCAACGGGGCTGTGACCGGGGCGGGCCCAGTGGGTGCTGTGACCGGGGGCGAGGCCAGGGCTGCGCCGAGCGGGTGCCGTGACGGGGCGGGGCCGGCGGGAACCGTGGCCGGGGCTGCCGCCGTGGGGCGGGCCCCTCAGGCCGCGCCGACCTCCGCCGCCCCCGCTGTCTCCTTCTCCATTCCCTTCGCCGGCTCCTCCCCCGGGAGGCGGCGCATCAGCGCGGCGTAGCCGAACCCGGCCGCCGTACCGACCGCCGCGCACAGGCCCCACAGCCACTCCGCGCCGAGCCGGTCGATGACGAAGCCGGACAGCAGCGGCGCGATGAGCGAGGCCACCGACCAGGACAGGGTGTACATGCCCTGGTAGCGGCCGCGTCCGTGCACCGGGGAGAGGCGCACCACAAGGCCGGTCTGGGTGGGCGCGTTGACGATCTCCGCCAGTGTCCACACGCACACCGTCAGCGCGAAGACACCGACCGAGCCCGCGAAGGCGGTCAGCCCGAAGCCGTACCCCGCGAGCACGGAGGAGACCACCAGCAGCCGGCGCGGATCGCGGTGCTCGATGAAGCGGGTGACCGGGATCTGCAGCGCCACGATCAGTACCCCGTTGACGGCGATCGCCATGCCGTAGTCCGCGGGCGAGAACCCGGCCTCGCCCATGGCGACCGGCAGGCCGACGGACCCCTGCTGGAAGACGAGCGCGACGAGGAACGACAGCCCGACGACGCTCATGAAACGGCCGTCCCGCACGACGGTCCCGAGGCCGACGTCCCCCGCGGCCTCCTTGGCGGTGGGAGCGGGCCGCGACTCGGGCAGCTTCGCGAAGACGACGACGGCGCAGACCAACGTCATCCCCGCCTCGATCAGGAACCCGGCGAGATAGCTGAACTCGGCGATGAAACCCGCCGCCATGGAGGACACGGCGAAGCCGAGATTGATCGCCCAGTAGTTGAGGGAGAAGGCGCGCACCCGGTCCTCGGGGCGCACGATGTCGGCCATCATCGCCTGCACGGCGGGCCGGGAGGCGTTGCTCGCCATGCCGACGAAGAAGGCGACGGCGGCGATGGAGACGGGATCCCGCACGAACCCGAGCAGCGCCACGAAGCCCGCGGTCGACGTCTGGGCGACCAGCAGGGTGGGCCGCCGCCCGAGCCGGTCGGCCATCACGCCCGCGCCGAGCGCGGAGACGACACCGCCGAGCCCGTGCAGCGAGGCGACGAGACCCGCGTAGGAGGCGGAGTACCCGCGGTCCAGTGTCAGGTACAGCGCCATGAAGGTGGCGACGAAGGCGCCCAGCCGGTTGACGAGCGTGCTCGTCCACAGCCACCAGAACTCGCGGGGAAGCCCCGAGACGGTCTCGCGGGCGGCACGTCTGACGGCGGCGATCGACATGAGGGTCCCCCACGGACATAGGTACGTGTAAGCGGCTCGAACGGTGATCACAACTTACAGACGCGCGGCGCGGAGGGGCCACTCGATTAACAGATGCCGTCAACTGTCGTATGGCGCGGGTGCCGCTCGCCGGCCGGCTGTCCGCCTGCCGGGCGGGCCGTACGAAGGGGCGAATGCGTGGATTACGCTCTGAGGCATGGCCGACGCACCGTACAAGCTGATCCTCCTCCGCCACGGCGAGAGCGAGTGGAACGCGAAGAACCTGTTCACCGGCTGGGTGGACGTCAACCTGAACGAGAAGGGCGAGAAGGAGGCGGTCCGCGGCGGTGAGCTGCTCAAGGACGCCGGCCTGCTGCCCGACGTGGTCCACACGTCCCTCCAGAAGCGCGCGATCCGTACCGCGCAGCTGGCACTGGAGGCCGCCGACCGCCACTGGATCCCGGTCCACCGCACCTGGCGCCTGAACGAGCGCCACTACGGCGCCCTCCAGGGCAAGGACAAGGCGCAGACGCTTCAGGAGTTCGGCGAGGAGCAGTTCATGCTCTGGCGCCGCTCCTACGACGTGCCGCCGCCCCCGATCGAGGACGACTCGGAGTTCTCCCAGGCCGACGACCCGCGCTACGCGACGATCCCGCCGGAGCTGCGTCCGAGGACGGAGTGCCTCAAGGACGTCGTCTTCCGCATGCTCCCGTACTGGTACGACGGCATCGTCCCCGACCTCCTGGCGGGCCGCACGGTCCTGATCGCGGCCCACGGCAACAGCCTGCGCGCCCTGGTCAAGCACCTGGACGGCATCTCCGACGCCGACATCGCCGGCCTGAACATCCCGACGGGCATCCCGCTCTCCTACGAGCTGGACGCCGACTTCAAGCCGATCACCCCCGGCGGCACGTACCTCGACCCGGAGGCGGCCGCGGCGGCGATCGAGGCGGTCAAGAACCAGGGCAAGAAGAAGTAGGGTTTGTGATCATGCCTCCCACCTGCGCATATAGCGCGAGTGGGAGGCATTTTCGCGCCCTGGAACCTCGCTGGAACCTCAGCCCTCGTGATCTTGTGGCCTGAGTGCGACGGAGGCTGGGTCGGTGATGTCGAGCGCGATCGGCTTGGCACCGGGCAGCTCGGCCTGGTCGGGGTTGCGTGCTGCGGCGTAGACGGTAGCTCCGCGGCTGAGCAGTTCGGCGGCGAGGGCGCGGCCAAGGCCCCGGTTGGCTCCGGTGACGAGGGCGGTGCTGGTGCACAGGTCCACGGAAGGCTCCTGGTGCAGGTTGTGGCGTTGGGAGGATGGGGGTGTCGGTCAGGTAGGCAGCTGGTTGAGCTTGCGGATCTGCCGGTCGAAGGCCCGGGAGGGGACGAGGCGGCGCAGGGCGCTGACGCGTCCGGCGGTCGGCCCGGCGGGGTAGCGCAGCCTCGGCTTCGGGTCGGTCGCCGCAGCGACGATCGCCTTGGCGACGGTGGCGGGATCGTCGCCGTCCTTCATCGCCGCGCCCATCACGCGCTCGAAGACCTGCCGCTGCTGCTCGTAGACCGGCAGAGGCGTGGCGGGTTTCGGGGAGTTGGCCTCGAACGCGGTCCTGGTCACGGCGGGCTCGACGAGCAGTACGCGGACGCCGTGCTGGCGGACCTCGTGGTCCATGGACTCGGAGTAGCCCTCGACCGCGTGCTTGGACGCGGCGTAGGCGGCCATGTACGGCGCGGGGACGAACCCGAGGACGGACGAGATGTTGATGATCCGGCCGCGGCCTTGGGCGCGCATGTGCGGCAGGACGGCCTTGGTCATGCGGATCAGGCCGAAGACGTTGATGTCGAACAGCTGCTGGTCCTGGGCAAGGGAGCGTTCCTCGCCGGCGCCGGCGGAGCCGATGCCGGCGTTGTTGACCAGGACGTCGATCCGCCCGAACTTCTCGATCACGCGGTCGACCGCGCGGGCGACCGAGGTGTCGCTGGCCACGTCGAGGTCGAGGAACGTCACGCCGTCGCGGCGGGCATCCCCGGAGGCTCGGCGGCTCGTTCCGACGACCTCGAATCCTGCGTCGACGAGCGCGAGCGCGGCCGCCTTGCCGATGCCTGACGATGCTCCGGTCACGAGTGCTACCGGCCGGTTTGTGGTCATGTTGGGGCCTCCTCAGCGATTGGATTATGACCGTAATGCAATTACTCTAGGATGGGAGTCGACAGGCGGCAAGCGGCCTCCCGGCCGGAGCGACGAGGAGGAGTGCGTGGCGCGCTACACGAAAGACCACAAGCAGGCGACGCGGCAGCGGATCATCGACGCGGCCGGCCGCCGGTTCAAGAAGGACGGCATCGACGGTTCCGGGATCTCAACGCTCATGGCGGACGCGGGCCTGACCAACGGCGCCTTCTACGCCCACTTCGCCTCCAAGGAGGACCTCGTCGCGAACGCCGTCGCCGACCAGTTGGGCTTGCAGAACGCCAGCCTTGAAACGCTGGCGCATGGCCGCGCCGGGCTCGAACAGTTCGTCCGCGCGTACCTGTCCCCCGGACACCGCGACGACCCCGAGAACGGCTGCCCCACCGCCGCCCTACTCGACGAGATCGGACGCTGCACGGACGCGACCAAGCAGGCGTTCACCGGGGGCATGCTGGCCGTTATCGACGACATCGCAGCCCGTCTGGCACCCGACAACCCGCCCTCGGCACGCGCGCAGGCGCTCAGCGTCTTCGCCATGATGGTCGGGACCCTGCAACTCTCCCGCGCCCTGGCCGACCCCAAGCTCGCCGACGACGTCCTCGACCAGGGCGTCCACAACGCCCTCGCGCTGCTCGACGCCTCACCTGTGCGGTAGCCCCCTCTTCGCCTCGTGGACGAGCCTGGCTGCCCCACGGAAGGCGGCGCACAGGCGCTGCTGGTGCCGCGCCCCACTACCCAGTAGCCGCCCGCGTGCGGGAGCTCCCATGGCGAGTGGGCGACCGAAGAACGCCCCGGCCGAAGGGCGGTCCTTCTTCCTGACCCCGACTGGCCCTCACGCAAGGGAAGGCAGGGCCGGCTTGACTACCTCGAAGAGCGCGGCGCCATCGACGCGGCTGTCGAGGCGCTCGAACGTGCCTGGACTCAGTACGAGGCTTACCGGGCCGCTCAGACAGATACCCGAGCGGTCGGGAAGGCGGATTGCCTCATCCGCCGTAGATCGCGACCGCGCCAGGACCTGGAACCTGTCTGGAGCCTCCGAGGTCAACAAGCAACGACAGACAACGACCAACGACAACCGCCCAGCCGCAGGTCAGTTGGGGTATCCGCCCCCTGACCAGCCCCAAAAACGGGGCGGTCGAAACCCAGGGCAAGAAGAAGTAAGCGCCCACGAGTAGGCCCCTACCTGCGGTTTCTCCGCTGGGAGGGGGCTTTTCTCTCGCCCTGGGCCGTCTCTGGGCCGTCAGCCGCTTGACCGGGCCGTGCCCAGTGCTTCAGGAGGTCCGGCTCCGGCTGTTCTCTCGCCTCTGCCCGGGCTCCCACATCGCGGAGGGCCGAGACGGCTGCCGCCGCATCTTCCTGGGGCACGCCGGCGAGAATGACGGCGGGAACCCGCGTCGCCAGGACCTTGCCACGCCAGAGGCTCAGCCCCGTCAGCCGACGCACGACCTGGACGACGTCCGTCACGCGGTCACCAGGGTCGGTGAGCACCACGTCATGAGGCACGTCGTCGCACACCAGCAAGAAGTACTCGTCTGACATCGCTCTCCCCGCCTCCCCCGGTTCGGAGCCTACGAGCCCTCAACCGTCATGTCGCATCGTTTTGGTAGCGGCGAAGACAGCGGCCACAGCCTTGCGGGTGCGCTCCTGGCACGACGGCATGAGATGCGCGTACACGTGGAGAGTCGACCCGGGTCCGAGTGGCCCTGGTACTTGGCGAGAGCCTTGATGTTCTCCCCGGCGTCCAGGAGCACCAAGGCACCCGGCTGCGCTCCTGTCTTCGGTCCGCTCCGCGCGCGCTGCGCCGACGCGCGCCCACGTGTGGACAGGGCCGGAAGCCATGAGTCGATCACCGCGTAGAGCGGCCCGCGGTCACGACAATGCCTCCGGCGGGGGATCGGCCGGCACCGGGACGGGAGCTGGGGCAAGTCGTGGGTTCCTGCCAGAAACGGCAGCTCAGAGCGGTATCGGATCCATGCTTGCGAGGCCACGGCCGCGATAAGGTGCAACCTCCGTGAAGGGTGGTCTGGATCCAGCGGCTCTGCCCGACGCGAGGACGCGTGATGAACGTTCCTGCCACGAAAGGCCGTCGCTTCGGCGATATCGTCGTGCACGATGGGGAGCCGACTGGCGCGCGGACGTACAACGGCCAGAGCGTCGCCGTCTTCGACGAATTGCTGCTCTTCGAGGCCTCTTCGCTGCCGACGCTGCATGCGACCGTGAACGCAGCGGACGCATCCGACGTCGACGCCCTGGTGGCTTCGTTCTTCGCGCAGGACTTCGGCGCCGAGCCGGCGAGCAGCTTCCACATGCTGTGCGCATGCTGCAGCGAGGGCCGGGTCGACTGGGATGAGGCCAGCGTGCCGACACACGGCGGTTCACAGACTGTCTGGCTTGCCGCCCCTGAGACCGAGGCCCGGCAACTACTGGATGAGTGGGCGACGGGTGGCGCACGCAGCTGGAACGGACTGGAGCTGTTTGGTTGAGCCCCCGGGTAGTGAGCGGGGACTGGATCAAGAGAATCGTGCCGCGCAGTGGTCCCTCAGACCAACGCACACCAAGCCTCTGACGTGCACAGACCTCAACCGCCCTGGTGGGTGCTGACACACGTCGGCGTGGGCGTGGCGGGGCGCGCGACGCACCTTGACGGAGCGACGGCTTCGTCCTGAACAAGTAGGAGCCGTGCAAGGCGTCAGTCGGCCCAGGCCGGGCCGCCTCTGGGCCATCAGGTGCTCGGCGGTGATCAGGTGTCAGGGCGACCGGGCACCGGACGAGGGTCTTCCAGACGTAGCACGAGGGCACGTAGGGCATGGAGTTCGGCGTCCAGGGCCTGCGCACCTTGGCGGGTGAGGGCGATCCAGGTTCGGGGGCGCCGCCCGGCGTAGCCCTTCTCCACGGTGATCATTCCCGACTCCTCCAGCACCTTCAGGTGCCGGGAGAGGTTTCCGTCGG
>NZ_PQSR01000025.1 GCF_002920635.1 Streptomyces sp. Ru72
GCCGTGCCGCTCGGTCCCCGCCCCCGGGTCCGTGCCGATCACGGAGCCCTTGGGCACGTCCTCGCTGAACGCCTGTGTGACCATGCCCGGCACCAGGCCGTCCTTCTTCAGCCGGGCCTGCGCCTGGTCCAGCGGGTAGCCCTTCAGATCGGGCACCTGCACGGTCTCAGGCCCGTCCGAGAGCGTCAACGTCACCGCGTCGTGGGAGCGGATCCGCGCACCCACCGCCGGATCGGTGCTGATCACCGTGCCGCGCTTCACCGTGTCGCTGTAGGCGTGCTTGACCTGCTTGACCTCCAGACCGGCCTGCTTCAGCCGGGCCCGGGCGTCGGCCTCCGTCTTCGCCAGGAGCGGCGGGACCTCGGTGAACTGGCCGGAGTTGATGTACCAGACCCCCGTGCCGACACCGAACACCACCAGCACGGCGAGGATCAGCGCGAGCAGCCCGCGCCGGGGCCGCGGCGAGCGCCGGGACGGCTCGGGCGGCGGGGTGTGGAGCCGGCTCGTCCGGTTGAGGACGGCCTCCCGGTCCTCGCCCACAGGGTGGGGGGGCAGCAGGCGGGGGATCACGCTGGTGCGGTCCTCGGCGTTGTCGTGCTCCGCGGCGACGGCCCCCGGCGGCACGGCGTCCAGCTGCTCGTCGGTCAGCGCGCCACGGGCTTGGAGCACCTGACCCAGCAGCGCCACCGCATCGGCCGGGCGCAGCTCGGGGTTGCGCGCGGTCGCCGACGCGACCAGGTCGTCGAGTTCGACGGACAGCCCGGGCACGGCGGCCGACGGCGGGGGCACGTCCTCGTTCAGGTGCCGGTAGAGCACCTGGGCGGGGGAGTCGCCGTGGTGCGGTTTCGCGCCGGTCAGCATCTCGTGGAGGACGACCCCGCACGCGTACACGTCGACCCTCGGGTCGGCCGCGCCGTGCTCGATCTGCTCCGGGGCGAGGTAGGCGACGGTGCCGAGGACGGCGCCGGTGGTGCTGGTGACGGTGTCGACGGACCGGACGAGACCGAAATCGGCCACCTTGACCCGGCCGTCGTCACCTATGAGGACGTTCTCCGGCTTCATGTCCCGGTGCACGAAGCCGGCGCGGTGCGCGGCCCCCAGGGCGGCCAGTACCGGCTCCAGGATGTCCAGGGCCGCGCGCGGCTGCAGCGCCCCGCGCTCCCGCAGCACGTCGCGCAGGGTGCAGCCGGCGACGTATTCCATGGCGAGGTAGACGTACGACCCGTCTGCACCCTGATCGAAAACCTGCACGACGTTCGGATGATCGAGACGGGCGACCGACTTGGCCTCGCGTATGAAACGCTCGACGAACGAGCCGTCGGCCGCCAGCGTCGGGTGCATCACCTTCAGCGCGAGCACACGGTCCAGGCGGGTGTCCAGGGCCCGGTAGACCGTGGCCATCCCGCCGACCGCGATCCGCGCGTCGACGCGATAGCGGCCGTCGAGCACCTGCCCGACGAGAGGGTCCTGAAGGGTCGTATCCACGCTGGTGAGTCTACGAGGGGGCACTGTCACTCACCGTCCGCTGCGGGGATACCGGGGCCCGACTGCAGCCGACCTGTGACGCGACCTCCTCCGGGCCGGCTCAGAAGGCCGGCAGCTCCGGGTCCAGCCGGGCCATGCCCTCCATCGGCGACGACGCCTCAGCGAAGTGCCGGCGCGGGATACGGCCGGCCCGGCGGGCGAGCCGGCCGGCCTCCACCGCGTGCCGCATGGCCTCCGCCATCAGGACCGGCTCCTGCGCCCGGGTCACGGCCGAGGCCAGCATCACACCCGCGCACCCGAGCTCCATCGCCAGCGCCACGTCCGACGCCGTGCCCGCGCCCGCGTCCAGGATGACCGGCACGCGCGCGTGCTCCACGATGAGCTGGAAATTGTGCGGGTTGCGGATGCCGAGCCCGGACCCGATCGGGGAGCCGAGCGGCATGATCGCGGCGCAGCCGACGTCCTCCAGCTTGCGGGCCAGAACGGGGTCGTCGTTCGTGTACGGCAGCACGGTGAAGCCGTCGTCCACCAGCGTCTCGGCCGCCTCCAGCAGCTCGATCGGGTCCGGCAGCAGGGTCCGCTCGTCGGCGATGACCTCCAGCTTGACCAGATCCGTGCCGAGGGCCTCGCGCGCGAGGCGGGCGGTGAGCACGGCCTCGCCCGCGGTGAAGCAGCCGGCCGTGTTGGGCAGCACCCGGATGCCCAGCTTGTCGAGCACGGACAGGACCGAGCCGTGCACCGAGGCGTCGACGCGCCGCATCGCGACCGTCGTCAGCTCCGTGCCGGACGCCACCAGCGCCCGCTCCAGCACGTCCAGGCTGGGCGCCCCACCCGTTCCCATGATCAGCCGGGACGAGTAGGTGGTCCCACCGAGGACGAAGGGATCGTCAGCCATGGGTCAGCCTCCTTGGACGGCGGTGAGGACCTCGACGCGGTCCCCCTCGCTGAGGGACGTCGACGCCCACTGCCCGCGCGGGACGACGGTTTCGTTGACGGCGGCGGCCACGCCCGAGGGGGCAGCGGTCAGGCTCCGCACCACCGCGTCGAGCGCGACACCGGGGGTGACCTCGCGGGTCTCCCCGTTGACCGAGATGTTCATACGGGCTGCTCCGTGAGTGCGGCGGCGGTGAAACGCCGCGGGGTGAAGGGGCGGGCCTCCTGGGGAAGCTCACCCGTGGTCAGCACGTGCGCCATGACGTCGCCGGTGACGGGGGTGAGCAGGACACCGTTGCGGTAGTGGCCGGTGGCCAGCAGCAGGCCGTCCAGCCCGGTGGGGCCGAGCAGCGGCGCGTTGTCCGGGGAGCCCGGGCGCAGACCCGCCCGCGTCTCGGTGAGCGGCAGTTCGGTGATCCCGGGCACCAGCTCGTGCGCGTCCCGCAGCAGCTCGTACACCCCGCCCGCGGTGACCGTGGTGTCCCAGCCCAGCTCCTCGCTGGTCGCGCCGACCACCAGCTCGCCGTTCTCGCGCGGCACGAGGTAGATCGCGCCACCGCGGACGACGGCGCGCACCGTACGGCTCAGGAACGGCGCGTACCGCTCGGGCACGGTCAGCCGCAGCACCTGCCCCTTGACGGGACGTACGGGCGGCAGGACGTCGTCCGGCACGCCCGCGAGCCGCCCGCTGAGGCTGCCCGCGGCGAGGACGACCTGTCCGGCGGCGAGCTCGGTGCCGTCGGCGGTCCGCACCCCGCAGGCCCGCTCCCGCACCACCGTGAGCCGCTCGGCCCACACCCGGTGGAAGACCACCCCGGCGCGTTCACAGGCCGTCACCAGGGCTGCGGCGAGGCGGCGCGGGTCGATCTGGTGGTCGCCGTCGACCCTGAGCCCCCCGCGCACGCCCGGCGCGAGCATCGGCTCCAGACGGCGGCACTCCCGCCCGCTCAGCCACTCCGACTCCAGCCCCGAGCGCTGCTGCAGGGCGTGCAGTTCGCGCAGCTCGGCACGGTCGTCGGTGTCGAGCGCGACGGCGAGCGTGCCGCAGCGGCGGTAGCCCAGGTCGCGGCCGGTGGCCTCGGTCAGCTCGGCGGCGAAGTCCGGGTAGCGGCGCGCGGAGGCGAGGTTCAGGGCGAGCAGCGTCTGCTCGCCGTAGTGCAGCTCGGTGACGGCGGCCAGCATCCCGGCGGCCACCTGCGCGGCTCCGCCGCCCGGCTCCGGATCCACCACGGCGGTGGCGAACCCGCGCTGCGCCGCCCGCCAGGCGGTCACCAGACCGATGATCCCGCCCCCTATGACGAGGACGTCCGACACGGTCGACGCATCGCGCGATGCCGACGGTTCGTCCGGTGTACGCGACATGGGCGTCCAGCCCCTCCCTTCGCCGGCATGACCCGGATCAGGTTCGTACGGTCGGAGGCCGTCCCAGCCTCCCTCTCAGCCCGGTGCGCCGGGCTCCCGCGAGTGCTTACGGTGGCAACCCTAGCCCCCGCAGCGCCGCCCTTGTAAGACGGCCTCCGCCCGGGCCAGGGCTGTGTACGACGTCACTCAGCACGCCCCCTGACTGACAATTCGTCAGTTGTCTATGGTGATCAGGTGAGCGAGCAGACGCAGGCACGGGGCGGTACGGCACGGCGCGTCGTCGTCGTGGGCGCGGGCATGGCCGGGGTGCAGACCGCGGTCGCCCTGCGGGAACAGGGCTTCACCGGCGGCGTGACGCTGATCGGGGCGGAGCCGCACCAGCCGTACGACAGGCCGCCGCTGTCCAAGGCCGTGCTGCTCGGCAAGGCCGAGGGCTCCGCCTTCGACGTCGACTTCGAGGCGCTGGACATCGAGCTCGAGCTGGGCTGTGAGGCGACCGGCCTGCGCCCCGAGGACCACGAGCTGGACACCGAGCGGGGCCCCGTCCCCTACGACGTCCTGGTCATCGCGACCGGGGCGGAGCCGATCCGGCTGCCGGGCGCGGAGGGCGTCCCCGGGGTGCATCTGCTGCGCACGCTGGACGATGCCGAGCGGCTGCGGCCGGTGCTCGCCCGGCAGCACGACATCGTGGTCGTCGGCGCGGGCTGGATCGGGGCCGAGTTCGCCACCGCCGCGCGCGAGGCGGGGTGCGCGGTGACCGTGGTGGAGGCCGCGGACCGGCCGCTCGCGGGAGCGCTGCCCGCGGAGGTGGCGGCGCCGATGACGGCCTGGTACGCGGACAGCGGGGCGGAGCTGCGCACGCACGCGCGCGTGGAGCGCATCGAGCCGGGCGCCGTGGTGCTGGACGACGGCTCCCGGGTGCCGGCCGGGGCGGTGGTGGTGGGCATCGGGGCCCGGCCCGCCACGGCCTGGCTGGCCGGGTCCGGGGTCGAGCTGGGCGTGTACGGCGAGGTGCTGGCCGACGACCATCTGCGCACCTCGGTGCCGGACGTGTACGCGGTCGGTGACTGCGCGTCCTTCCCGTCGGGCCGCTACGAGGAGCGCCTGCTCGTCCACCACTGGGACAACGCCCTCCAGGGTCCGCGCACGGTGGCCGCGAACATCATCGGCCAGACACCGGTGGCGTACGACCCGGTGCCGTACTTCTGGTCGGAGCAGTTCGGCCGGTTCGTCCAGTACGTGGGCCACCACGCGTCCGCCGACACGACCGTGTGGCGCGGCGAGCCCGAGGGCGCGGCCTGGACGGTCTGCTGGCTGCGCGAGGGCCGCCTGGTGGCACTGCTGGCCGTGGGCCGCCCGCGGGACCTGGCGCAGGGCCGCCGCCTGATCGAATCGGGCACCCCCATGAACCCCGCACTGCTCTCGGACCCGTCCCGCCCGCTGAAGGAGGCGACGGCGTAGGGCGCAAACCACCCCCTCCGCTCTCACCCCGCCGGAGGCGCTCCGCTTCCGACTGTCAGTCCGGGATGGCAGGCTTGATCCCGTGACCGAGATTGACGCAAAGATCGATGCTCTCGTCCCCGCCTGGCTCACCCTGCCCGACATCGCCGAAGCCCTCGGCGTGGAGGTGACCCGCGTGCGGCAGCTGGTCAAGGAGGGCCAGCTCATCGCCGTCCGCCGAGGCGAGAACAAGGCGCTGCACGTCCCCGCCGCCTTCATCGACGGGGACAAGGTGGTCAAGGGGCTGGCCGGCACCCTGACCCTGCTGCGGGACGACGGCTTCACGGTCGAAGAGATGATCGAGTGGCTCTTCACCCCCGACCCGACCCCGCCCGGTACCCCCGCGCAGGCTCTCAGCGAGAATCGCGGCACGGAGGTGAAGCGTCGCGCGCAGGCGCTCGCCGTCTGATCGACCCGGCCTGATCGAGCCGGTCCGATCGGACCTGACCCGATCGGACCGGTTCCGGTCTGATCAGGCCGGCACACAAGAACGACCGTCCGGCGTACGGGCCGCGGCTCAAGGGACACGCCCCGGCCCCGGCCGACCGCGCTCCGCCGCGGCCCGTACGCCACTGACAACGGGGGGAACACCACCGTGCCCGACACCGCCCGCACCGCCCGGCTCGCCGACGCCCGCGTCTATCTGTGCACGGACGCACGCAAGCGTCAGGGCGACCTCGCCGAGTTCCTCGACGCGGTCCTCGCCGGCGGCGTCGACATCGTGCAGCTGCGCGAGAAGGGCATGGAGGCCGCCGAGGAGCTGGAGCACCTCCAGGTCTTCGCCGAGGCCTGCGCCCGCCACGGCAAGCTCCTCGCGGTGAACGACCGCGCGGACGTCGCCCACGCCGCCCGCCCCGACGTCCTGCACCTCGGTCAGGGCGACCTCCCCGTCCCCGCGGCCCGCGCAATCCTCGGCGACGACATCCTCATAGGCCGCTCCACCCACTCCGAGGCGGAGGCCGAGGCCGCCGCCGTCCAGGAGGGTGTGGACTACTTCTGCACCGGCCCCTGCTGGCCCACCCCCACCAAGCCCGGCCGCCCCGCCCCCGGCCTCGGTCTGGTCCGTCACACCGCCGCGCTCGGCACCGACCGCCCCTGGTTCGCCATCGGCGGCATCGACCTCGGCAATCTGGACCAGGTCATCGAAGCCGGCGCACGCCGTGTGGTCGTCGTCCGCGCGATCACGGAGGCGGACGACCCCGGCGCGGCGGCGGCCGAGTTCGCCAAGCGGCTGCGCGCCGCGTAGCGGCGCCGGGAGGCCGGTCCTTGCCCCGCGTTGTCCGATGGGTGGACAACAAGTCGACAATTCGGGCAAATTCCCGGCGTCCGGTTGGGGGACCGCCGAGCCCTGGCTAACCTGCGACTATGGCCCTTGGAACCGCATCCACGAGGACTGATCGCGCACGGACCGTGCGCGACATCCTCGCCACCGGCAAGACGACGTACTCGTTCGAGTTCTCGGCACCGAAGACCCCCAAGGGCCAGCGGAACCTGTGGAGCGCGCTCCGGAGGGTCGAGGCGGTCGCCCCCGACTTCGTCTCCGTCACGTACGGCGCCGGCGGTTCCACCCGCGCGGGCACGGTCAAGGAGACCGAGCAGATCGTCGCCGACACGACGCTCACCCCGGTCGCCCACCTCACCGCGGTCAACCACTCCGTCGCCGAGCTGCGCAACATCATCGGCCAGTACGCCGACGCCGGGATCCGCAACATGCTCGCGGTACGCGGCGACCCGCCCGGCGACCCCATGGGCGAGTGGGTGCCGCACCCCAGGGGCCTGACCTACGCGGCCGAACTCGTCCGGCTCATCAAGGAGTCGGGCGACTTCTGCGTGGGCGTCGCCGCCTTCCCGGAGATGCACCCCCGCTCCAGCGAGTGGGACACCGACGTCGCGCACTTCGTCGACAAGTGCCGGGCCGGCGCCGACTACGCGATCACGCAGATGTTCTTCCAGCCGGAGTCGTACCTGCGGCTGCGCGACCGGGTCGCCGCGGCCGGATGCGACACCCCGGTCATCCCCGAGGTCATGCCCGTGACCAGCGTGCGGATGCTTCAGCGGCTGCCCCAGCTCAGCAATGCCGCCCTCCCCGACGGTCTGAAAGAGCGGATCCTCGCGGCGAAGGACGATCCCGCGGCGGTACGCTCGATCGGCATCGACTTCGCCACGGAGTTCTGCGCGAGGCTGCTGGCCGAGGGGGTCCCCGGACTGCACTTCATTACACTCAACAACTCCACGGCGACGCTGGAGATCTACGAGAACCTGGGCCTGCACCACCCGCAGCGGGCCTAGACCGCCGCACCCGTATGCGACACACTGCGTAGCGGCCACTGGGAGAGGGGCGTACATGGGCTGGACGGTCCTCTACATCGCGTTCGGCATCGTCGCGCTGTGGCTGCTCGGTGAGGTGCTGCTGCAGTACAAGGCACGCCTGCGCTGGCGGCTGCTGGCGTTCGCGGGATTCCTCGGCGTCGTGTTCGGCGTGCTCATCCAATCCGTCGTGGTCATCGGTCTGGGCGCCGCCGCCTTCGCGGTCGGGCAGACCTACGTCACCCTGTCGTTCCGCCGCGGGTTCGCGTCCGGCTGGGCCGTCGGCAACCGCCCGCGCGAGGGCGCGGGCACCGGAAGCAAGCGCCGCCGGGGAGAGAAGGCCCGTCAGGAGGAGGCGGCGGAGGACACCGACGTGGAGCCGGCGGCCGCGACGACGACGATGCCCGCCGGAACGCACCGCCAGGACGACGCGTACGACGAGGACGACCACGACGACGTCTTCTCCCGCCCGGGGACCGCCTCGCCCACGGAGACCGCGGCCGAGGCGACCGCCGTCTACGAGCCCCAGCCCCTGCCCGAGGACACCGGCTCCTACGGCGTCTACTCGGACGCCGCCTACACCACCGCCGAACAGCCCCAGGAGCAGCAGGCCTACGCCTACGACGGCTACTCCGGATACGGCCAGCAGCACTACGGCTACGAGGGCGGCCAGCAGCAGTACGGCGGGTACTCCGACCCGTACCAGGGCACGGGGACCTACGGCACCGGCTCTTACGACACCGCCTACGGCGGCGAGCAGCAGTACGGGCAGCAGGCGTACGGTCAGGACCAGTACGCCACCGGCACCTACGGCGAGACCCCGCCCGGCGGTGTCTGGGTGCCCCAGCAGCGCACCACCGACGAAGCGCTCGGCGGTGAACTCCCGCCCGAGCAGCCGTACCCCTACCAGGACAACGGCACCCCGCACGGCAACGGCTACGACGAGCGCTACCGCTTCTAGGGCTCTGGAGCCGCCCGCGGCGCCTACTGCGAGCCCCGGAAGTCCGGCCCCTCCACGATGAGCCCGGCGACCAGGGCGCCCGACATGCCGGCGTGGGGGAGCCCCCCACCGGGGTGGGACCAGCCGCCGACCCGGTGAAGACCGGGCAGTCGCGTGGTGTTCGCAGGGTGCAGGAAACGCCCCTTGCCTGCGGCCAGCGCGGGCGCGGGCACGGCCCCGGAGGGGGCGCCCGTCTCGTCCTCGATGTGTCCGGGCGCACGCACCTCGTGCCACAGAAGCCGCTCGGGTAGACCGGGTATCGCCTTCTCAGCGGCTTCGAGGAGCAGGTCCGTGTACCGCCGGACCGTTCCCTCGTCCTCCCAGGGGGCTTCCGAAGACACCACGGCGGACGCCACCACGGACTCGTGCTCGCTGTCGGGCGCGAGTGTGCGGTCGTCGGGGCGCAGGACGGTCACCGTGGGTGGCGGGGGTACGTCGCCGCCCGGTGAGGCCAGGAAGTCCCACTCAGATTCGGGGGCCGCCGGGTGGACCACCGTGCGGTGCACGGCGCCGGGCTCCCGGCCGCCGCGCAGGGCGAGCAGCAGGGTGAACCGGGAGGGTGGGACTGCGCCGGGGTCGGAACCTACGTCACCCTCGCCGTCCAGCGAGCGGTCCGTCAGGGCCCGCAGCCGCGCCGGGTGGACGTCCGCCACGACATGGTCGGTTTCGGCCACCCTCCCGTCCGCCAGTTGCACACCCGCGGCCCGGCCGTCCTTCTCCACGATCCGGGTGACCTCGGCGCCGAAGACGAACTCCACCCGCCGCTTGCGGCATCGCTCGTACACCGCGCGCGCCAACTCCCTCATGCCACCGCGCACATACCAGGTGCCGAAGGCGTGCTCCATGTACGGCAGCACGGCCGCGCTCGCCGGAGCGGTCCAAGGGGAGAGGCCGTACGCGAGCGCATGACTCACCAGCAGGGCCTCCAGCCTGTCGTCGCGCAGCTCCCAGAAGGCGATCTCGGTCAGCGTCCTGGCCCGGCGCGTGCGCAGCAGCCGCTTGTGCGGCACCGCCGGATACGGCTCCTTCTCCGCCAGCACCTGCCAGTTGGGCCACAGCGGCTCCTCCAGGAGCGGCCGGCGCGTGCGGTCCCAGGCCTCGCGCGCCCGCACCAGGAAGTCGCCCCAGCGCTCGCCCGCCCCCGCGCCCAGCGCCTCGTCCAGGGCCGCGACGACACCCGCGCGCGAGGCGTTGGGCAACGCCACCTCGGTGCCGTCCGCGAAGACGTGCCGTGACGACGGGTCCACCTGGACCAGATCGACGCAGTCCTCCAGCGGCTCCTTGCCGGTCTTGACGAACAGATCGCGGTACACGGCGGGCAGCGTCAGCAGCCCGGGGCCCGTGTCGAAGCGGAACCCGTCCCGCTCGAACCGGCGCACCGCACCGCCGTACGTCTCCGTGCGCTCGTACACCACCACCCGGTGGCCCGCGACGGCCAGCCGGGCGGCGGCCGCCATCGCGCCCATCCCGGCGCCGATCACCGCAATCCGTGCCATGCCTGCGACCTTATCGGCCGCCGCCGACAATCCGGCCGCGGGCCTGTGACCGGCGCCTCTCGCCACATTCGCGCCCTGAGCGCTTGGGCATGAGTATCCGTACCTAGGCGGAGAGATGAGTATCTGCGCGGATGGGGTCCGACCCGCGCGGACGAGACAGTGGAGGCACGGAAAGGGGCACGGCTCCGGCACCGCCGACACGGGGCGGCGGAACGGTGCCCGCCCTCGACCGCTCCTTCCGCCGGCACTCGTCCGGCGGAAGCGAGGCAGGGGGAGACCCGGGGGAAGGACCGAACGGGGGTCACGGGGGCACGACGGAGCGCCGGTTCGAGGCGGCCCGCCAAGGGCGCGGCCACACGGACCGGCGCTTTCGTCTGCCAGGCATCACCGGCCGTCCAGCGCCCTACCGGCCGCCGCTCACGCGCCCCTGGATCAGCCGCGACAGCGCCGCGTGGACATCGTCCAGGGAGCGCTCCGGCTGGAAGGACTGCCAGTCCAGCGCCGCCACCAGCACCATGCCGACCAGCGCCGCCGCCGTCAGCGGGACGTCGATCTCGCCGCTGAACTCGCCGCTTTCCACACCCGCGCGCAGCACGTCCTCGATGGCCGCGACGACCTGCTGCCGGACCACCATCAGCGTGGACTGCCAGGCCCGGTTGGTGCGCCACAGCTCGGCCACGTAAAGCTGGGTGAAGGACGGGTAACGGGCGATGAAGGCCAACCCGGCGCGGATCATGGCGTCCAGGGCGTCCACCTTGGTGCCGCCCGCCCGGTCGCTCTGATCGGCCGCATCCCTCAGGGAAGCGGTGAGGAGCCCCACACCGTGCCGCAGCAACTCCTCGAAGAGGACCGACTTGCTCGCGAAGTTGTAGTAGACCGTGCCCTTCGCGACCCCGGCCCGCTCCGCGATCTCGTCGACGGTGGTCGCGGAGAAACCCTGCTCCGCGATCAGGGTGACGGCCGCCTCGTAGAGCTTCTGCCGGGTCGCCTCGCGGCGGCTGGAGCCGCCTGACGTAGCGGCGCTGCTGCGTTCCATGGCCCTGATTCTCACAGGAACGGCCCGGTGGGATGGCGCGGACCTCACAGGTTCAGCTCCGGGTGCAGCCGGTCGAGCGTCCACACCTGCCTGCGGCGGGCCGACAGGGCGGTCAGTGCGAGGCCGCCCGCGGTGAACGCCGTGAGCACGGCGCACGCCTGCCACACGGGACCGAGGCCACCGCCCGTGATGAGCCTCCGCAGCGCTTCGACGACGTAACTCATCGGCAGGAAGGGGTGGATCGCGTTGAAGAAGCCCGGAGAGGTCTGCACGGGGTAGGTACCGCCCGCGGACGTCAACTGGAGCATCAGCAGGGCGAGGACGAGGATCCGGCCGGCCGCCCCGAAGCGCGCGTTCAGCCACTGGACGAGCGCCGCGAAGCACGCCGCCACCAGGAAGAGGAACCCGATCGTCCCCGCCGCGCGCGTCATCTGAAGACCGATCGCCCAGTGCAGCACGGCCATCAGGGCGGCCGTCTGCAACACGCCCACGGCGGCCACCGGCAGCCAGCCCGCCAGCGCGGTCCGCCAGGCGGAGGCGCCCGCCGCGAGCGCGCGCCGGTTCATCGGCGGGATCAGCATGTAGGCCACCATTGCTCCCACCCAGAGGGACAGCGGGATGAAGTACGGGGCGAAACCGGTGCCGTAGTTGGGCGCGTGGTGCAGGTCCCGGGAGGCCAGCTGCACCGGGTCGGCCATGACCTGGGTGCGCCGATCACGGTCCTGCTTGTCGTAGTCGGGAATCCTGCCCGCGCCGTCGTGCAGTCCGCCGGCGAGCTTCCCCGAGCCGTCGGCGAGCTTGTACATGCCGCCGTTCAGGTCGATCGCGCCCGCCTCCAGCCTGCCGATGCCCGAGTCCAGGTCGGCCGCCCCGGCCCGGGCGGTGCTCAGGCCGGTGTGCAGGGTCCGGGCGCCCTTGGCGACCTCCGCGGCGCCCTTGTCGAGCGCGTCCACCTTGGAGACCGCGTCGTCGAGGTCGTCGGACAGGTGGGGTGCCGCCTCGGCCAGCGCCCGGGCCTGCCGCTGGAGGGTCTTCAGGTCCTGCCGCATGGCGGTCATGTCTCCGTGGTAGTCCCGCACCACGGTGTTCACGTCCTTGGCGAGCCGCGCCGCGTCCGCCGCGGCGTCCTTCGCCTTCTTCAGGTCCGTGCACGCCGGGTCGGGCAGGACCTGGCTGACACAGCGCCTCTCGTACACCGCGTCCAGCGTCTCGGACGCCTCACGCGTGCCCTTCTCGGCGACGGGGGCCGCGGTGACGAAGGCGTCGAGGTGATCGCTGATGACGCCCGCCGAGTCGGCCACCAGGGTCGCGGTGTCGGCGATCTGCCGTCCGTCCTTCTTCAGGAAGGGCCGCACCTGGTCGGCCGCGCCGTGCACCCGGTCTGCGAGCGCCCGGGTGCCGTCCGCGACCTGCCGGGCGCCGTCCTGGAGGGCGCCCGCGCCCTGGTCGAGCCTGGTCAGGCCGCTGGACAGCTTTCCGCTGCCGCTCTTGGCCTCCTTCAAGCCGTCGGCCAGGTCCTTGGAGCCCTTCTCCGCCTTGCCGATCCCGCCCGTGAGCTGGTCGGCGCCGTCGGCGGCTTCGACGGTGGCCCCGTGGATGTCCGAGAACGAGATGAAGATCCGGTCGAGGAACGACCGCGACGTCCTGGTGGAGGCGGCCGCACGCACCTCGGCGAACACCGTCTTGGAGATCTGCCCGACGATGTAGTTGTTGGCGTCGTTCGTCCGCACCTGCAGGGCGCCCGTCTCGGGGGAATCGCCGGAGCTGGAGGCGATCTTGGCGCTGAAGTCCGACGGCATGGTCAGCGACAGGTAGTAGGTGCCGTCCTCGACGCCCTTCCTGGCTTCGGCGGCGCTGACCCGGTGCCACTCGAAAGTGTCGCTCTTGAGGAGTCCTTCGACGAGGTCGTCGCCCGCGGTGAGCCTCCGGCCGGCGACGGTCGTGCCCTTGTCGTCGTCGACGAGCGCCACGGGGATGCGGTTCAGTCGCCCGTACGGGTCCCAGAACGACCACAGGTACAGGGCGCCGTACAGCAGCGGCAGCAGCAGGAGCGCGACCAGCGCCGCACGCGGCAGCTTTCCCCTGCCGAACCGCCTGAGCTCAAGCGCGGCCAGTCTCGGCGAGCGCATCCGCCGTCTCCTTGTCGTCGTCGCCGTTGTCTCGGGTCGGCTCGTCGGGGGTGGTCTCCTCGCGCGCGTGCCGCGCGCCGGGTGCCGTCGAGACCACGACGGTGTCCTCGGGGGCCTCGGTGCACACCGCGAGGACGGTCGTCCCGGCTTCGGTCAGCGACCTCAGAAGGCCCCAGACTTCGGCCCGTTCGGCGGGGGACAGCTTCAGGTCGGCGTCGTCGACGGCGAGCAGGCGGGGCCGGCCGATCAGGGCCAGCGCCACGGACAGCCGCAGGGCCTCCAGTCGTTCCAGGTCGCGTACGGCGGTCCGGCGGCCCTTGGGCAGCTGTTCCGTGTCGAGCCCGGCGGCGGCGAGGGCGGTGTCGATCCGGCGTGCCGCCTCGGCCGCCCGATCACTCCTCGGCCGCAGCAGCGCCCGCAGGGAGTCCCCGAACCTGCTCTCCAGCAGGGCGCGTTCGCGCAGGTGCTCGCCGACGGTCAGGGCCGGGTCGAGGTCGGTGACACCGGGCACGTGCGCGAGCGCGCTGATCCGGCGCACGGCGGACATCTGCTTGGGCAGCCGGTGCCCGCCGACCGTGGCCCCTCCCTCGCTCGGCCTCATCCGCCCGGTGAGCGCGAGCAGCAGACAGGTGCGGCCGGAGCCCGAGGGGCCCTCGACTGCGATGAGCGAGCCGGGCTCCGCCTCCAGGTCGACGCCGCGAAAGACCCAGCCGCGCGGTCCCTTCAACCCGAAGCCGACGGCACTGACGGCGACCCGGGCCGCCGTCTCCTGCATGTCCATGTCCCCCCTCGTTCCCCTGGGTCGGACACCCAGTCCCGGGGTCCCGTCACAGGACCCCGGGTTTTTGAACTGACTGGTCAGTGCAAAAACTACCCCGAACCTCTGAGCGAAGCAAAAGAGCAGGTCAGAACGGATTGTCAGTGCCATACCCCACGATGGGCACATACGGCAGCCCGTATCAGGGCGTGCCGTCACACAGACGACAGGAGGTTCGTCATGGCCAGTCACCACGCAGCCGCCGCACGCCGGCGCCGCGCCACCGGCCCTGCCCCCTCACTGACCGGCCCGGCGAGCGACGTGCACCCCGTGCTGCGCCGGGCCACGGCCCCGCCCGCCGCCCTCGACCTGCTGGCCCAGGCCCGCGCCGCACTGGAGGAGGCCACCCTCCTCGAAACGCCGAACGAGCGGTACGCGACGGCCCATCTGGCGGCCCTGCGCACCGCCGCCGCCGTGCTCGCCGCACGCGGGCGCCCGGAGCCGACCGCGCGTCGCCGCGCGAAGATCCGCAGCGCCTGGGAGGTGCTCCCCGAGATCGCGCCCGAACTCACCGAGTGGAGCGCGCTGTTCGCCTCCGGAGCCGCCCGTCGGGCTCGCGCCGAGGCCGGCATCCGGGGTGCGGCCGGCACCCGGGACGCGGACGACCTGATACGGGACGTGGCGATGTTCCTGCGCCTGGTCGAGCGGATGCTGGTGCTGCAGCCGGTGCTTCCGCAGCCGCGACAGGAGAGGGAGCGGGAGATGCCGGACGCGGGGTGAGGATCCTGGTGGGGTGAGGGGTCCGGGGCGGGGGCCGGAGGCAATAGGGTGGAGGCGCCTGAAGTCTTTCGCCCTGGTAACGGGTGTCGGAAGGCCGTCCGATCGCTCCGCCGAACACCAGGCGGTGCCGCGCCGAGGAGTCAACTGCCGTGTCGGACCCCACTCGCCCCCGCGCGTCTCTCCGAACCGCCGTGGTCTGGGAGGTCCTCAAGGACGCCCTCGACCGTCGGGTCAAGGCCACGGGACGGGACGTGCTGGACGTCCTCGACACCGGTGGCGGCAGCGGCAACTTCGCCGTGCCCGTCGCCCGCCTCGGTCACCGCGTCACCGTCGTCGATCCCAGTCCGAACGCGCTGTTCGCGCTGGAGCGCCGGGCCGCCGAGGCCGGTGTCGCCGACCGGGTGCAGGGTGTGCAGGGCGACGCGCACGGCCTCTTCGACGTGGTCGAGCGCGGCGGCTACGACGTGGTGCTGTGCCACGGCGTGCTGGAGTACGTCGACGACCCCGCCGAGGGCGTCCGCAACGCCGTCGCGGCCCTGCGCACCGACGGTGTCCTCAGCCTGCTCGCCGCGGGCCTCGGCGGCGCCGTGCTCGCGCGGGCCCTCGCCGGACACTTCAAGGAGGCCAGGCAGGCGCTCCAGGACCCGAACGGCCGCTGGGGCGAGGGCGACCCCGTGCCGCACCGCTTCACCGCCGAGCAGCTCACCGCGCTCGTCGAGGAGGCGGGCCTGAGCGTGGGCGCGGTGCACGGCGTGCGGGTCTTCGCGGACCTGGTGCCCGGGGTGCTGGTGGACACCGAGCCGGGCGCGCTGGAGGCGCTGCTCAAGCTGGAGGCCGCGGCGGCCGAGTCCCCGGCGTTCCACTCCGTGGCGACGCAGCTGCACGTGCTCGGTGAGACCAAGGGGGCCGAGGAGTCCTGAGCGGCCTGTCCCGGCGCCCCGCTGATCAGCGGCTTGGCGGCGGATGGAGTACGCCACAGGCCCCCCGATCGGGCGGTTCGCGCCGTATGATCGAGGGAGACCGACCGGCATGACGGGTCGGCCGCTGGGGAATGAAGATCTCAGTGAGCCGGGACGGGCGTGGCGGATTCCGGTTGGCCAATTGGCGTAGAGGGGCGGGTTTCAAGGGGGCGATTCCCTGCCTATCCTGAAGGGGACCCCCGGTCGCCCCGGCGACTGCACGATGAGGAGGACTCCGTGCCGCTCTCGGAGCACGAGCAGCGCATGCTCGAGCAGATGGAGCGAGCGCTGTACGCCGAAGATCCCAAGTTCGCGTCGGCGCTTGAGGGAAGCGGGCTGCGTACGTACACCCGGCGGCGGGTCTACCAGGCGGTCGCGGGCTTCCTCGTGGGTATCGCGCTCCTCATGGCCGGAATGGTCGCGAAGCAGATCTGGATCAGCGTGGTGGGCTTCCTCGTCATGCTGGGCTGTGCGGTGCTCGTGGTGACCGGTTGGCGCAAGGTTCCCAAGCCGGGTGAGCAGGGAGCGCCGGGCATCCGCCGTCAGGTGCGCCAGCGACGCTCCATGATGGACCGCATCGAACAACGCTGGCAGCGCCGACGGGACGAACAGGGCCAGTAGCCGTAGACGTGACGGAACAGGGGCGACCGGAAGGTCGCCCCTGTTGCTGTACCCGTACCCGGCCCAGGTGAGCCGCCGTAGCCCGTGCCGTGCGCCGCCTCGCACGGGCGGACGGGCGGCGCCGGACTTGCCGACGGCGAGCCGGCAGCGCCTGCAGGCCTGAGAGGCCGGCCGAGCCGGGTGGACGGGCTGCGCGGTGTCCGGTGCCGCCCGCCCCGTCGCCAGGGCGGGCGGCACTCCGTGTCAGCCTCCTCGCTGGTCCGACGGGCGGCGTGTCAGGGCCGTCCAGCGGGTCGCCCAGCGCGTCCTCAGGTCGGCCCAGCGGTCGGCCGCAGCCCATACCGCGCGCATCGCCGAGGGAGGGGCCACTATCGCGCGGAGGCGGGTGCAGCGGCCGGCCGTGGAGCGCAGGGACGCTCGCAGCTTGCGTACGTCGTCCACCAGGCCCGTCTCGGACCGCGGCACCGGTGCGTACAGCACCTGCTCCACCGCACCCGCCACCCGGTGGACGGCCCCAGCCGTCTCGGGGTCCAGCCGGCCGAGCCGCACGATCCGCTCGGCGGCCTTGCGCGGGGTCAGCGCGTCGTCCGGCGCGATGCCGTAGTCCCACGCCGTGTCCGTGAGCTCCCGCCAGACTGCCAGGGTGTGCCCCACGGCCACCTCGGTCGCCCGGCTGGAGGCGGGCTCACCGGGCAGCACCGCCATCCCCATCCCGTCCGCATACCGCTCACCGCCGCGATCCCCGCGACGGACGCGTGCAAGGGGCAGCGCGGACGGAGCGTGCTGCGCGGAGGCCAGCCGCACCGACCGGCTCCTGAGCCGCCACAGCATCGGCGTCAGCGGCACCGCCACCAGCACCAGACCCAGCAGGGCCCAGAACAGCAGCCGGTACCACGGCGGCCCGTCATCCCCGGAACCCGCAGCGACCTGCGCGGACTGGCTCGGGCACCCCTCGATCTTCCGCAGGGCCGCCGAGCAGCTCTCACTCGTCGACGGCGCGGTGGACGGCGCCGTCGACGACGACAGCGACGGCCGCGGCACCACCGGAATCTCCCCGTTAGGAGTGTTGGCCTGCGTGTACGACGGGGTCGAGCCCCGGTTCGGGGTCGGCTCGAAACGGGTCCACCCCACGCCCTCGAAGTACAGCTCCGGCCACGCGTGCGCGTCCCGCAGCCCCACGGACATCGAACCGTCCCCCTGCGGCGACCCCGGGGTGAAGCCCACCGCGACCCGCGCCGGTATCCCCAGCGTCCGTGCCATCGCGGCCATCGCGAAGGAGAAGTGCACGCAGAAGCCCTGCTTGTCCTTCAGGAACCGGGCGATCGCGTTCGGTCCGGTGCCGACCTGCACCTGTGTGTTGTAGGTGAAGCCGCCGTCGACCGCGAAGTAGTCCTGGAGCTTGACCGCCTCCTCGTAGTGGTTCGACGACCCGGCCGTCACCCTGCGGGCCGTCTGCGCCACCACGGCGGGCAACGAGGACGGCACCTTCGTGAACTCGCGCTTCAGCGACGCCGGCGGCTCAGGCGCGTCGGCCAGCTGCTCCGCCGTCGGCTGCACGATCAGACTCTTGACGTCGTACTGCACGCCCCGCGTGTTCTGCCCGTGGTCGCCCACGAGCGTGCGGCCCACCGGCTCGTACCGCCAGCTGCCCTTGATCCTCACGCTCGTCGCCGGGTAGGGCATCGGCAGCCAGTCCTGCGCGTACCAGTCCGCCGCCGAGATCCGCGTCTCGATCTCGGTCCGCCGCACGCTGCCCGCGAGTCCGGTCGGCGTCGGGAGCGAGTCCGGCACGGAGGTGATGTGCCGCTGCGCGGGCTTCCAGGTGGTGCCGTCGAAGTCGTCCAGGGCGACGATCCTTAGGTACATGTCCTGGGTGTCGTCCGTGTTGGTGCGGTACGCCATGACCTGGCGGTCCTGGTCCACGTTCAGGCTGTCGCGCAGCGACACCAGCGGGTTGACCGCGGAGATCGTGTTGCCGTCGCCGAGCCCCGCGCCCACCCCGGCCCCGGTGCCGTCCAGCAGCCCGCCCCGCAGGGATGGCAGGGCCAGCGGCACCACCAGGGCGATACCGAGGGCCAGCGCGCCGATCCGCCGCCCGGTGCGCACGGGAGCCACCGCGCCCCCGGAGTCCCCGCCCCCCGCGCGCGGGGCGCCTGTGAAGACCCGACCCCACTGGGACAGCCGGTCCCGGCCCTCGGCCAGCAGCAGCATCAGATAGCCGCCCGCGGCCACCAGGAACCACACCCAGTCGGCTCCGCCGTGCGACAGGGCGGTCGCCACCGCGTACAGCGCGAGCAGGGGCAGTCCGGCCGGGGCCGCCGCGCGGAACGTCACCGCCAGCGCGTCCACCAGCAGCCCGATCAGCAGTACCCCGCCGACCATCATCAGCCGGATCCCGGGCGTCAGTGGCGCAGGGCTCGTGTACCGCCCGACGTCGTCCCTACCCGACTGCAGCAGCTCGCCGAAGTGGTGGAAGGCATCGGGGCCGGGGACGAACCCGGCGAGGGCCTGCTGCCGGGCGAAGATCAGCGTCAGCAGCAGCAGGGCGACCACCACCTGACAGGCGAGGGTCAGCGGACGCGCCAGCGGCACCCGCCGGGTCGCCGCGCCCACCCCGGTCACCACCGCCACCAGCAGCACCGCCTGGAACAGCCAGGTCGCCGGACTCACCAGCGGCAGCAGGGCACACGACGTCATCAGCGTCGCCGTCGCGGCGCAGAGTGCCAGACGCGCGCGCCCGCTCATGACCGTCCCTCGGTGCCGCTCAGGGCGCCCACCCCCGTGCGCTGCCGGTCCGCCTCGCGCCACAGCTCCGTCAGGGTCACGCCCCGGGGTACGGGCACGGCGGTCCAGCCCGCCTCGCGCAGCAGCCGCAACCGCTCACCGCTCCGGTCCCCTGGGCCCGGCACATCGGTCGGTTCGCGTCCCCAGGCGTCGCTGTCCAGCACGAACGCGAGCGCGCCGCCGCTGCGCCCGCTCATCTTCGCGGCCATCGCGGTCTGCTCCTCGTCGAGATCGCCGAAGAACGCCACCAGCAGCCCCTCGTTCCCGCCGCGCAGCACGTCGTAGGCGCGCGACAGACCCGCGCCGTCCGAGTGGTCGATCACCGCGAGTGTGTCCATCATCAGCCCGGCCGCGTCCGCGGACTCCTGGCTCGCTCCCGCGAACCCGTCCGCACCCTCACCGGGCACCGAACTGCCCGTGTCGGTCAACAGCCGCACCGAGAAGCCCCGTTCGAGCATGTGCACCAGCGCGGACGCCGCGCCCGTCACCGCCCACTCGAAGGCCGAGTCCGGGCCCGCGCCCTGGAAGGCGATCGCCCGGGTGTCGAGCAGCACCGTGCACCGGGCCCGCTGCGGCTGCTCCTCCCGGCGCACCATCAGCTCGCCGTAGCGCGCGGTGGAGCGCCAGTGCACCCGGCGCAGGTCGTCGCCGTACCGGTACCCGCGCGGTATCACGTCGTCCTCGCCGGCCAGCGCCAGCGAGCGCTGCCGCCCGTCGCCGTACCCCTGCGCCTCGCCTGCGAACCTGACCGGCGGCAGCGGCTCCACGCGCGGGATGACCGTCAGGGTGTCGTACGTGGAGAAGGAGCGGCTCAGCTCGCACATCCCGAAGGGGTCGGTGAGCCGCAGCTGGAGCGGGCCAAGCGGGTACCGGCCGCGGAGGTCCGAGCGCACACGGTAGGACACCTCGCGGCGGCCGCCGGCCTCCACCCGGTCCAGGACGAACCGGGGGCGCGGCCCGAGGACGTAGGGAACCCGGTCCTGGAGCATCAGCAGCCCGGTGGGCAGCCGCGAGACGTTGTCCATCCGCAGATGGACCCGCGCCTCGGACCCGGCCGGCACCCGCGAGGGGGACAGACGACGGCTGCCCGCGACCCGGTAACGCGTGCGGTACAGCACGGTGGCGCACGCCAGGGGCAGTACCGCGAGCAGGATGCCCACCCGCAGCAGCTCGCTCTGGCCGAGGACGTAGGCGCAGATCGCGGCGGCCACACCGGCGGCCAGGAAGGACCGGCCGCGCGTGGTCAGCCCGGCGAGCGCGGTGCGCAGCCCGCCCCCGTCCTCCTCGGCGGTGCGAGCCGTCCCCCCGTGGGTCATCACAGCCCCCGGGGCGGCTGCTGGCCGAAGCCGCGACCCGTGGTGAAGCCGGACTGCTGCTGGGGCCCGGCGGGCACGGGGGTGCTCTGCAGGATCTCCTGCACGACCTGCTCCGCCGTACGGCGGTTGAGCTGGGCCTGGGCGGTGGGCAGCAACCGGTGGGCGAGGACCGCCACGGCGAGCGCCTGCACGTCGTCCGGCAGCGCGTACTCCCGGCCGGCCAGGGCGGCGGAGGCCTTCGCCGCGCGCAGCAGATGCAGCGTGGCGCGCGGCGAGGCGCCGAGTCTGAGATCGGGGTGCGTGCGTGTGGCGGCGACCAGGTCCACCGCGTAGCGCCGGACCGTCTCGGCGACGTGGACACCGCGGACGGCCTCCACCAGCTTCACGATCTCGTGCGCGTGCGCCACAGGCTGGAGGTCGTCCAGGGGGCTGACGCCGCCGTGGATGTCGAGCATCTGCAGTTCGGCCTCGGGGCTGGGGTAGCCGATGGAGACACGGGCCATGAAGCGGTCGCGCTGGGCCTCGGGCAGCGGGTAGGTGCCCTCCATCTCCACCGGGTTCTGGGTGGCGACCACCATGAAGGGGCTGGGCAGTTCGTACGACTGGCCGTCGATGGTGACCTGCCGCTCCTCCATCGACTCCAGGAGCGCGGACTGGGTCTTGGGCGAGGCGCGGTTGATCTCGTCGCCGATCACGATCTGGGCGAAGATGGCACCCGGCTTGAACTCGAAGTCCCGCCGCTGCTGGTCCCAGATGGACACGCCCGTGATGTCCGAGGGCAGCAGGTCGGGCGTGAACTGGATGCGCCGCACCGAGCAGTCGATGGACCGGGCCAGCGCCTTGGCGAGCATGGTCTTGCCCACGCCGGGTACGTCCTCGATCAGAAGGTGCCCCTCGGCGAGCAGCACGGTCAGCGAAAGCCGTACGACCTCGGGCTTGCCCTCGATCACGCCTTCCACCGATCTGCGGACGCGCTCCACAGTGGCGGTCAGATCAGTGAGGCTCGCTCGATCGTCATAGGTCGTCACCCGGCCCTCCTCGGCCCGTTCTTTCTCCGGGCCGACGCTCTGCTGTGCGGACCGGCCCACCCCGAATCACGGACACCACGCGTGAGAAGTTCCGCGTGACGCCACAACCCGCAATCTTGCCGCCGTTACCGATTCGTGTCACTCGCCTGTGGATAACTGGCCGCGATATGTCGGCCTTACGGGCTTTTTAGCGCACCAAGGCCGGGATCTTTGTCCGAATGGACTTTTCTCGGTGGCCCGCTGACGGCGGGTGGAGTACGGGGTGGGGCCGGGAACGTGCCGTTACGCCGGATCGATCTCCCGCAGCCGGCCCGTCTTCACGTCGAACACGAAACCGCGCACGTCGTCCGTGTGCACCAGGAACGGCGAGGTGCGCACCCGCTGCATCGACTGCCGCACGTCCTGATCGACGTCGCGGAACGCCTCGACCGCCCAGGAGGGGCGCTGGCCGACCTCCATCTCGAGATCGTGCCGGAACTCCTCGGTCAGCGACTCCAGGCCGCAGCCCGTGTGGTGGATGAGCACCACGCTGCGGGTGCCGAGCGCCCGCTGGCTGATGGTGAGGGAGCGGATCACGTCGTCGGTGACCACGCCGCCCGCGTTGCGGATGGTGTGACAGTCGCCCAGCTTCAGGCCGAGCGCGGCATGCAGGTCCAGGCGTGCGTCCATGCAGGCCACGACGGCGACGCCGAGCACGGGACGGGCGTCCATCCCGGGATCGGCGAACGCCGTGGCGTAGCGCTGGTTGGCCTCGACGAGGCGATCGGTGACGGAGCCCACTATGGCGCCTTCGGGACCGGCGGGTACGGATGCGGAAGTCGTCATACCCATGACGTTACTGGTCATCGGCGATCTCGGCCCGCTGTGGACGGGGACAAAAAACGCCACCGTGGCATGGTGTGAGGTAACCCACAGGCGACGGGAACATCCATCGGACGGGTGCATCCTTTCGAATCCTTCCGTCGTGGCGGGCCGGTGGCGCCACACGCAGGCCCGTTGATTGACCGCGGGACGGGGTGGACTAAAGTGACGCGAAGCGGGAGGCGAGACGCTCTCCCCGCCACTGTTCACCCCGGAGACGCCGGCGGACGCCGACGACTCCCCGCGTGCGCGGCGCGTACGTACGGCTCGGCCTCCTCCCGCTCCCGGTCGGCTGACGCTTCCGGCGCCGGCAGGCCGCCTTGTGAGCGGGCGGGGACCCGGCGGTGCGACGCGGGCCGCGCCGGATCTGAGAGGCCCCCTTGTCCCAGAGTCGACACGTGCCCGTCATGCTCCGGCAGTGCCTGGACATGCTGGCCCCGGCCCTCGCCGAACCGGGGGCCGTCGTCGTCGACTGCACCCTCGGGCTCGGCGGCCACAGCGAGGCGCTGCTGACGCGGTTCCCCGAGGCCCGGCTCATCGGGCTGGACCGGGACAAGGAGGCGCTGCGCCTGTCCGGGGAGCGCCTCACCCCCTTCGGCGACCGCGCCACGCTGGTGCACGCGGTCTACGACGAACTGCCCGACGTGCTCGCCCGGCTGGGTGTTCCGCGCGTCCAGGGCGTGCTCTTCGACCTCGGCGTCTCCTCCATGCAACTCGACGAGGCGGAGCGCGGCTTCGCCTACGCCCAGGACGCCCCGCTCGACATGCGCATGGACCAGACGACGGGCATCAGCGCCGCCGAGGTCCTCAACACCTACCCGGCCGGCGACCTGGTGCGGATCCTGAGGACGTACGGCGAGGAGAAGCAGGCCAAGCGGATCGTGTCCGCGATCGTGCGCGAGCGCGAGAAGGAGCCGTTCACCAACAGCGCGCGGCTCGTGGAGCTGATCCGCGACGCGCTCCCGCAGGCGGCCAAGCGCACCGGCGGCAATCCGGCCAAGCGCACCTTCCAGGCACTGCGCATCGAGGTCAACGGCGAGCTCGCCGTCCTGGAACGGGCCATCCCCGCGGCCGTCAGGGCGCTGTCCGTCGGCGGCCGGATCGCCGTCCTGTCCTACCACTCGCTCGAGGACCGCCTGGTCAAGCAGGTCTTCGCGGCGGGTGCGGCGAGCACCGCGCCCCCCGGGCTGCCGGTCGTCCCCGAGCGCTACCAGCCCCGGCTCAAGCTCCTCACCCGCGGTGCCGAACTTCCCACCGAGGAGGAGATCGCCGAGAACCGCCGGGCGGCCCCGGCGCGTCTGCGTGGTGCCGAGCGCGTCCGCGAGGACGTCGAGTGAGCCAGGGCACCGAGTGAGCCGTACGACAACCGAGTGAGGCGCACGAAAGGGGTGGGCGAGTGAGCAGGAGACGCGAGGAGGGTGTGGAAGCGCGGCGGGAGGGCGTGTGAGCGGCAAACCCGAACTCAGGGGCCGGGCAGCCCGGCTCGCCCGGCTGATCCCCGCCGGCGGCAGCCGTGCCGCCCGTACCCCGTTCGTGCTGCTCGTCGTCCTGCTGCTCGGCGGCGGCCTCATCGCGCTTCTGATGCTCAACTCCGCGCTCAGCGAGGGCGCGTTCAAGCTCGACGACCTGCAACGGCAGACCAAGAGCCTCACCGACGAGGAACAGGCCCTCCAGCGGGACGTGGACGCCTACTCCGCGCCCGAGGCGCTGCAGCGCCGGGCCCGCGAACTCGGCATGGTTCCCGGCGGCGATCCCGTCTTCCTGAACCCCGACGGCACCGTCAAGGGCGTTCCCGTGCCCGCTGGCCAGCAGGCCTCGGCGAGCACCGCCGCAGTGCGCCCGCCCGAGGCGCTCGGCACCGGCTCCAGCCCTGCGGCACCGCCGTCGCCGGCCCGCTCCGCCCGTCCGGCGGCCACCCGCTCGGCTGCGTCCCCGACTCCGGCGGCCGGCTTGGCCGCGTCCCCGACTCCGGCGGCCGGCTCGGCCGCGTCCCCGACCCAGCCCGTACACCCCTCCCCGACCCCCGGCAGGTGACGGAAGTGTCCGACAGGGAACCGCCGCGCCGTCGCGTGCCCGGCCCCGCCCGGCCCGTGCGTCCCGACGCCCGACGTCGCCCGGGCCCCGGCGCCCGCCCGGCACGCCGCCCGGCCCCGGGCCGCCGCCCCGCCCCGCGCACCATCCGGCTCGGCAGCCCCCGCCCCCGGCTGCGCCTGATCGGCCTCGCACTGACCCTGGTGATGACCGCCTTCGTCGTTCGGCTGCTCCAGGTGCAGGCCGTGGACGCCAGCGCGTACACCGCCAAGGCGGACCAGAACCGCTACGTCGGCCGTACCCTGGCCGCCGTCCGGGGCGAGATCACCGACCGCAACGGCGTCGAACTGGCGAGCAGCGTGGACGCGTACGACATCACGGCCGACCCGACGCTCTTCACGCCCAAGGCCACCAAGGTTGCGGACGCCCCCGAGCAGGCCGCCGCGCTGCTCGCGCCGATCATCGGCCAGGACACCGCCGAGGTCGCCAGGAAGCTCAGGACCCCGGACACCCAGTACGTGCTGCTCGCCCACCGCCAGACCCCTCAGGTGTGGAACCAGATCAAGGATCTGAAGAACACCCTCGCCGCCAAGGCGAGAACGGACCCGAACACGGCCAACGTCCTGGCCGGAGTCCTCGCCGAGCCCACCAACAAGCGCGTCTACCCCAACGGCGACCTCGCCGCCGGGGTACTCGGCTGGGTGAACGCCGACGGAAAAGGCGCCGGCGGCATCGAGCAGCAGCTGAACCAGGAGCTGGCCGGCAAGGACGGCAAGATCCGCTACGCCCAGTCCGGCGGCCGTCTGGTGCCGACCGCGGGCTCTGCCGAGACACCCGCCGTGGCCGGTTCCGACGTCGAACTGACCCTCGACCGGGACATCCAGTGGGCCGCCCAGAGCGCCATCGCCGACCAGGTGAAGAAGTCCGGGGCGGACCGCGGGTACGTCGTGGTGCAGGACACCCGGACCGGTCAGATCCTGGCCCTCGCCAACGTGCCCGGCTTCGACCCCAACGACCTCGCGCACGCCAACGCGGCGGCCCTCGGCAACGCCGCCCTGCAGGACGCGTACGAGCCCGGCTCCACCGCCAAGGTCATGACCATGGCGGCCGTGCTCCAGGAGAACGCCGCGACCCCGCTGACCCACGTCACCGTGCCCAACCGGCTGCACCGCGGCGACCGGCTCTTCGCGGACGACGTCGACCACAAGACCTGGTACCTGACCCTCAACGGCGTCCTCGCCAAGTCCAGCAACATCGGCACCATCCTGGCGGCCGGACAGCTGGGCAGGACGCAGCCGCAGGCCAACCAGGTCCTGTACTCCTACCTGCGCAAATTCGGCATCGGCCGCCCCACCGGGCTCGACTTCCCGGGTGAGACCGCCGGCATCCTCGCGCCGCCCGGCAAGTGGTCGACCTCCCAGCAGTACACGATTCCCTTCGGCCAGGGTGTGTCGATCAACGCCGTGCAGGCCGCGTCCGTCTACTCGACCATCGCCAACGGCGGCGTGCGCGTCGAGCCCACCCTGGTGCGCGGCACGAAGGGCCCGGACGGCCGCTTCACGCCGGCCCCACAGCCCGAGAAGACCAGGGTCGTCAGCGACAAGACGGCGAAGACGCTCGCCCAGATGCTGGAGGCCGTGGTGGACGACGGGCAGGGAACCGGCAACAAGGCGCGTATCCCCGGCTACCGGGTCGCGGGCAAGACGGGTACGGCCAACCGCGTGGATCCGGCCACCGGCAGGTACCGCGGCTACACGTCCTCCTTCGCCGGCTTCGCCCCCGCGGACAACCCGCGCGTGACCGTCTACTGCGCGATCCAGAACGCCACCAAGGGCAGCTACTTCGGCGGCGACATCTGTGGCCCCGTCTTCAAGCAGGTGATGGAGTTCGCCCTGAAGACCCTCCAGGTCCCGCCGACCGGAGCCGCCCCGGCGAACCTGCCCGTCACGTTCACGCCATGATCAGCTCCACGAAGCACTACGGGAAAGACCGACCAGGAACCAGCTCGTGACAACGAACACTCCCGATCCCGGGAACCACGCCCCGCCCTCGCCCTCGCCCACCCGTCTCCCACCACCGCCCTTGTCGGACCGCGCTTCGCACGGGCTCCCTTTTCGCCCCCCGAGGGGTGCGCCCGGTACGCTCACCGCCGTGCCACACGCTGATCAGTCCCCCACCACTCAGAAGGGCGCTTCCGTGACATATCCGGGACCGCCCAGGCCGCACCAGGTCTCCGCCACACCCCTCGCGGAGCTCGCCGGCCAGCTGGGTGTCGCCGCCCCGGAGGTCGCCGCCGAGGTCACGGGCATCACCCACGACTCGCGCGCCGTCCGCCCCGGCGACCTGTACGCCGCCCTGCCCGGCGCCCGAGCGCACGGCGCCGACTTCGTCACCCAGGCCGCCGGACTCGGTGCGGTCGCCGTGCTGACCGACCCGACGGGCGCCGAGCGGGCCGCCGCGACCGGCCTGCCGGTACTGGTGGTCGACAACCCCCGCGCACGGATGGGCGAGCTGGCGGCCACGATCTACGGCCACCCCGGCCGTGACCTGCTCCAGATCGGCATCACCGGCACCTCCGGGAAGACCACCACCGCCTACCTGGTCGAGGGCGGCCTGAAGACGGTCCGCTCCACCGGACTGATCGGCACCGTCGAGATGCGCATCGGCGAGACCCGCATCAAGTCCGAGCGCACCACCCCCGAGGCCACCGACCTGCAGGCCCTGTTCGCGGTCATGCGCGAGCGCGGGGTCGAGGCCGTCGCCATGGAGGTCTCCAGCCACGCGCTGGTTCTCGGCCGCGTCGACGGCTGCGTGTTCGACGTCGCCGTCTTCACCAACCTCAGCCCGGAACACATGGAGTTCCACTCCGACATGGAGGACTACTACCGGGCGAAGGCGCAGCTGTTCACCGAGAAACGCAGCAGGCTCGGCGTGGTCAACCTCGATGACGAGTACGGCCGCAGGCTCGCCAAGGAGGCGGGGGTCCCGGTCGTCACGTACTCCGCCGAGGGCCACCCGGATGCCGACTGGCATGCCGAGGACGTCCACATCGGGCCGCTTGACTCCACGTTCACCGTGATCGGCCCCAAGGAGCAGCGGATCGCCGCCAGGTCGCCGCTGCCGGGCCCGTTCAACGTGGCGAACACCCTCGCCGCGATCGTCGCCCTCGCCGAGGCCGGGCTCGACCCGCAGACCGCCGCCGACGGCGTCGCCGCCGTGCCGGGCGTCCCCGGGCGCTTGGAACGCGTCGACGCCGGGCAGCCCTACCTCGCGGTCGTGGACTACGCCCACAAGACAGACGCCGTCGAATCGGTGCTGCGCGCCCTGCGCAAGGTCACCGAGGGCAGGCTGCACGTCGTCATCGGCTGCGGCGGCGACCGTGACACCACCAAGCGCGCCCCGATGGGCGCCGCCGCGGCCCGGCTCGCCGACACCGCCGTACTGACCTCCGACAACCCCCGCTCCGAGGACCCCCTCGCGATCCTCGCCACCATGCTCCAGGGAGCCGCGTCCGTGCCCGCGCACGAGCGCGGCGAGGTCCAGGTCTTCGAGGACCGGGCCGCCGCCATCGAAGCCGCCGTCGCCCGCGCGCGGCCCGGGGACACCGTGCTCGTCGCGGGCAAGGGCCACGAACAGGGCCAGGACATCGCCGGAGTGGTCCGTCCCTTCGACGACCGCCAGGTGCTTCGCGAAGCTATCCAGAAGACCCAGGGATGAACTTGTGATCGCCCTCTCCCTCGCCGAGATCGCAGAAGTCGTCGGCGGGCAGACGCACGACATACCGGACCCGTCCGTCCAGGTCACCGGGCCGGTCGTCCGGGACTCCCGCGAGGTGGGGCCCGGTTGCCTCTTCGTCGCCTTCGTCGGCGAACGCGTGGACGGCCACGACTTCGCACAGGCGGCCGTCGAGGCCGGTTCCGCCGCCGTCCTGGCGTCGCGCCCCGTCGGCGTGCCCGCGATCGTCGTGGACGACGTCCAGGCCGCCCTCGGCGCCCTCGCGCGTCACGTCGTCTCACGGCTGGGGGCGACCCTCGTGGCCCTCACCGGCTCCGCCGGCAAGACCAGCACCAAGGACCTCATCGCCCAGGTGCTGCAGCGCAAGGCGCCGACCGTGTTCACACCCGGTTCGCTCAACAACGAGATCGGGCTGCCGCTGACCGCCCTCAGCGCCACCGAGGACACCAGGTTCCTCGTCCTGGAGATGGGCGCCCGCGGCATCGGCCACATCCGCTACCTCACCGAGCTGACCCCGCCGAAGGTCGGTGTCGTGCTCAACGTCGGCTCCGCCCACATCGGCGAGTTCGGCGGCCGCGAACAGATCGCGCAGGCGAAGGGCGAACTCGTCGAGAGCCTGCCCTCCTCGGACGCCGGCGGCATCGCGGTCCTCAACGCCGACGACCCGTACGTGCGTGCCATGGCCTCCCGTACGAAGGCGAAGGTGATCCTTTTCGGAGAGTCCGACGAAGCGGACGTACGCGCCGAGAACGTGAGACTCACGGACAGCGGACAGCCCGCCTTCAGGCTTCACACACCCTCCGGTGCATCCGATGTGACCATGCGCCTGTACGGTGAGCACCACGTGTCGAACGCGCTCGCCGCGGCCGCCGTCGCCCATGAGCTGGGCATGTCCGCAGACGAGATCGCCGTCGCGCTCTCCGAGGCGGGCTCCCTCTCCCGCTGGCGCATGGAGGTCACCGAGCGCCCTGACGGCGTGACCATCGTCAACGACGCCTACAACGCCAACCCGGAGTCCATGAAGGCCGCCCTGCGCGCGCTGGCCGCCATGGGCCGGGGACGGCGGACCTGGGCGGTGCTCGGCAAGATGGCCGAGCTCGGGGACGAGGCGCTCGCCGAGCACGACGCTGTCGGACGGCTCGCCGTCCGGCTCAACGTCAGCAAGCTCGTCGCGGTCGGGGGCAGGGAAGCGTCCTGGCTGCAACTGGGCGCATATAACGAGGGTTCGTGGGGTGAGGAGTCGGTGCACGTGTCCGACGCACAGGCGGCGATCGACCTGTTGCGCAGCGAGTTGCGCCCGGGAGACGTCGTACTCGTGAAGGCGTCCCGGTCGGTCGGGCTCGAGAGCGTGGCGCAGGCGCTGCTCGAGACCGGTGCCGAGGGTGAGGTTGCCGCCCGATGATGAAGCAGATCCTGTTCGCAGGAGTCATTGGCCTCTTCCTGACGCTGGTCGGCACGCCGCTGCTGATCAAGCTGCTGGCCCGCAAGGGCTACGGTCAGTACATCCGCGACGACGGACCGCGCGAGCACGCCAGCAAGCGCGGTACGCCGACCATGGGCGGCATCGCCTTCATCCTGTCGACGATCGCCGCGTACTTCCTGTCCAAGGTGATCACCGGCTACTCGCCGAACTACTCCGGGCTGCTGGTGCTCGCGCTGATGGCGGGCATGGGCCTGGTGGGCTTCCTCGACGACTACATCAAGATCGTCAAGCGCCGGTCGCTCGGTCTGCGCGCCAAGGCCAAGATGGCCGGGCAGCTGATCGTCGGCGTCGCCTTCGCGGTGCTGGCGCTGCAGTTCGCCGACAGTCACGGCAACACGCCGGCCTCCACCAAGCTCTCCTTCGTGCAGGACTTCGGCTGGACCATCGGCCCGGTGCTGTTCGTCATCTGGGCGCTGTTCATGATCCTCGCGATGTCGAACGGCGTGAACCTCACCGACGGTCTCGACGGTCTGGCCACCGGCGCGTCCGTGCTCGTGTTCGGCGCGTACACGTTCATCGGCGTCTGGCAGTTCCAGGAGTCCTGCGCCAACGCCATGACGCTGACCAACCCGTCGGCCTGCTACCAGGTGCGCGACCCCCTCGACCTCGCCATCGTCGCCTCGGCGCTGATGGGCTCCTGCCTGGGCTTCCTGTGGTGGAACACCTCACCCGCCAAGATCTTCATGGGCGACACCGGGTCGCTCGCGCTGGGCGGCGCGCTGGCCGGCCTTGCGATCTGCTCCCGCACTGAGCTGCTGCTCGCGCTGCTGGGCGGCCTGTTCGTCCTGATCACCATGTCCGTCGTGATCCAGGTGGGGTCGTTCCGCCTCACCGGCAAGCGGGTCTTCCGGATGGCGCCGCTCCAGCACCACTTCGAGCTCAAGGGCTGGTCCGAGGTCCTGGTGGTGGTCAGGTTCTGGATCATCCAGGGTATTTGCGTGGTCGTCGGACTGGGCATCTTCTACGCAGGATGGGCAGCGGAAAAGTGACCGACTGGCAGGGCAAGCACGTCACCGTCGCCGGGCTCGGCGTCTCGGGTGTCCCGGCGGCCAAGGTGCTGCACGGGCTCGGCGCGGTCGTCACCGTCGTCAACGACGGGGACGACGAGAGGGCCCGGGCGCAGGCCGCGGAGCTGGAGGCGCTCGGGATCACCGTGCGCCTGGGGGACGGCGCAACCCTGCCCGAGGGCACCGAGCTGATCGTCACCGCGCCCGGCTGGAAGCCGGACAAGCCGCTCTTCGCCGCCGCGGAGAAGGCCGGCGTCCCGGTCTGGGGCGACGTCGAGCTGGCCTGGCAGCTGCGCGGTCCCGACGCCGCACCCTGGCTCGCGGTCACCGGCACCAACGGCAAGACCACGACCGTGCAGATGCTCGCCTCCATCCTCCGAGCGGCGGGCCTGCGCACGGCCGCCGTCGGCAACATCGGGGTCTCGTTGCTCGACGTCGTCCTCGGCGATGAGAAGTACGACGTACTGGCGGTGGAGTTGTCGAGCTATCAGCTCCACTGGGCCCCCTCGCTGCGCGCCCACTCCGCCGTCGTACTGAACCTGGCGCCCGATCACCTCGACTGGCACGGCTCGATGGAGGCCTACGCCAAGGACAAGGGCCGTGTCTACGAGGGCAATCGGGTCGCCTGCGTCTACAACGTCGCCGACAAGGCCACCGAGGACCTGGTGCGCGAGGCGGATGTCGAAGAGGGCTGCCGGGCCGTCGGCTTCACGCTGGGCACGCCCGCGCCGTCCCAACTCGGCGTCGTGGACGGCATCCTGGTGGACCGCGCCTTCGTCGAGGACCGGCAGAAGAACGCACAGGAGCTGGCCGAGGTCTCGGACGTCAACCCGCCCGCCCCGCACAACATCGCCAACGCCCTTGCGGCGGCGGCCCTCGCGCGCGCCTTCGGGGTGCCCGCCAAGGCCGTACGGGACGGCCTGCGCGCCTTCCGGCCGGACGCGCACCGCATCGCGCACGTCGCGGACGTGGACGGCGTCGCGTACGTCGACGACTCCAAGGCGACCAACACGCATGCCGCCGGGGCCTCGTTGGCTGCCTACGAGTCGATCGTGTGGATCGCGGGCGGGCTCGCCAAGGGGGCGACCTTCGACGAACTGGTCGCGGGCGCGGCCAAGCGGCTTCGGGGTGTGGTGCTCATCGGTGCGGACCGCGCGCTGATCCGCGAAGCCCTCGCGCGACACGCGCCGGAAGTGCCGGTGGTGGACCTCGAACGGACCGACACTGGGGCGATGCGGGCGGCTGTGGCCGAGGCGCGGAAGCTGGCGCATGCTGGTGACACCGTGTTGTTGGCCCCTGCTTGTGCCTCGATGGACATGTTCGCCAACTACAACAAGCGTGGGGATGCGTTCGCGGAGGCCGTTCGCGAACTCGGTGAGGGCGCGGGCGCCTGACGCCGGGTCTCGGCCACCGCCGGTGGCCTGGACCCTTGGAGGGACGCATGAGTCAGATGTGGCTGGTGATTCTTACGCGGCGGTCAGCCGGTGTCACAGCGACGATGAGGTGACCGGTGGCAGCCAGTAGCCGTACCACGCCGCGCGCGCCCAAGCGTCCCCCCACCGCCCCGCCGCCGCGCGACAACGCGCTCACCCGGCTCGTCGCGCGTGGCCGGCGGGCCTGGGACAGGCCCCTCACCGCGTACTACGTGATCCTCGGCAGCAGTCTGCTGATCACGGTGCTGGGTCTGGTGATGGTCTACTCGGCCTCCCAGATCACCGCCCTGCAGATGTCGCTGCCCGGGTCGTACTTCTTCCGCAAGCAGTTCCTGGCGGCCGCGATCGGGGCCCTGCTGATGCTCGTCGCCTCGCGGATGCCCGTGAAACTGCACCGGGCGCTGGCGTACCCCATCCTGGCCGGTGCCCTCTTCCTGCTCGTCCTGGTGCAGGTGCCGGGGGTGGGCATGGCGGTCAACGGCAACCAGAACTGGATCTCGCTGGGCGGCTCCTTCCAGATCCAGCCCAGCGAGTTCGGCAAGCTCGCGCTCGTGCTGTGGGGCGCCGACCTGATCGCGCGCAAGCAGGACAAGCGGCTGCTCACACAGTGGAAGCACATGCTGGTGCCGCTCGTTCCGATGGCGTTCGTGCTGCTCGGGCTGATCATGCTGGGCGGCGACATGGGTACGACGATCATCCTGACCGCGATCCTGTTCGGACTGCTGTGGCTGGCCGGGGCGCCCACGCGGCTGTTCGCCGGAGTGCTGGGCGTCGCCGTGGTGCTCGGCGCCCTCGCCATCCAGAGCAGCCCCCACCGCCTGAACCGCCTGGCCTGCATCGGCGCGACCGACCTGGGTCCCAACGACATCTGCTGGCAGGGCGTGCACGGCCTCTACGCCCTCGCCTCGGGCGGAATCTTCGGCTCCGGGCTCGGTGCGAGTGTGGAGAAATGGGGGCAACTCCCCGAGGCGCACACGGACTTCATCTTCGCCGTCACCGGTGAGGAACTCGGCCTCGCGGGCACGCTGTCGGTACTGGCCCTCTTCGCGGCTCTAGGCTATGCGGGTATCCGCGTGGCCGGACGCACGGAGGATCCCTTCGTGAGGTATGCCGCGGGAGGCGTGACCACCTGGATCATGGCCCAGGCCGTGATCAACATGGGTGCGGTGCTCGGCCTGCTGCCGATCGCCGGCGTCCCGCTCCCGCTGTTCTCCTACGGTGGATCCGCCCTGCTGCCGACCATGTTCGCCATCGGGCTGCTGATCGCCTTCGCGCGCGACGAGCCCGCTGCGCGGGCGGCGCTTGCGATGCGGCAACCCCGCTTTGGTAGAAAGCGGGCGGGAGACCCAGCGCCTGTCAAAGGGCCGACCGGAGCTCCTCGGAGATGGAACACGATGCGACGGCGTGCCTCGGCGGCGCGTTCGTCCGGAGAGCGGTGAATTTCGGTGCATGTCGTACTCGCCGGTGGGGGGACCGCCGGCCACATCGAGCCCGCGCTCGCCCTCGCGGACGCCCTGCGCAGGCAGGATCCGACCGTGGGGATCACGGCCCTGGGCACGGAGCGCGGGCTGGAGACCAGGCTCGTCCCCGAGCGGGGCTATGAACTCGCGCTGATCCCCGCCGTACCCCTGCCGCGCAAGCCGACCCCCGAGCTGATCACGGTCCCCGGGCGGCTGCGGGGCACGATCAAGGCGGCCGAGCAGATCCTCGAGCGCACCAAGGCGGACGCCGTCGTCGGCTTCGGCGGCTATGTCGCACTGCCCGGCTACCTGGCCGCCAAGCGCCTCGGCGTGCCGATCGTCATCCACGAGGCCAACGCACGCCCCGGCCTCGCCAACAAGATCGGCTCGCGGTACGCCGCCCAGGTCGCCGTCTCCACCCCGGACAGCAAGCTGCGCGGTGCCCGCTACATCGGCATCCCGCTGCGCCGCTCCATCGCCACCCTGGACCGCGCCGCCGTGCGGCCGCAGGCCCGCGCCGCGTTCGGTCTGGACCCGAACCTGCCGACGCTGCTGGTCTCCGGCGGCTCCCAGGGCGCCCGCCGGCTCAACGAGGTCGTCCAGCAGGTCGCCCCTTACCTCCAGCAGTCCGGCATCCAGATCCTGCACGCGGTCGGCCCGAAGAACGAACTGCCGCAGGTGCACCAGATGCCGGGGATGCCGCCCTACATCCCGGTAAGTTATCTGGACCGGATGGACCTCGCGTACGCGGCGGCCGACATGATGCTCTGCCGCGCGGGCGCGATGACCGTCGCCGAACTCTCCGCCGTCGGGCTTCCGGCCGCGTACGTTCCGCTGCCCATCGGCAACGGCGAACAGCGGCTGAACGCCCAGCCGGTGGTCAAGGCCGGCGGCGGACTGCTGGTCGACGACGCGGAGCTCACCCCCGAGTGGGTCCAGCAGAACGTCCTGCCGGTGCTCGCCGACCCGCACCGGCTGTACCAGATGTCCCGCGCCGCCAGCGAGTTCGGCCGCCGTGACGCCGACGAGCTGCTGGTCGGCATGGTGTACGAGGCGATCGCCTCGCGTCACCAGTAACAGCTTGAGGGAAGGCAGGAGCCGTGGCCGGACCGACGACCGCCCAGCGCGGTGAGCGGAAGCAGGTTCGGCCCGGCCCGCCCCGCCGCGGGCGGCTGCGCACCCTTCGTATGCTCATCATCCTTTCGCTGGCGGTGGTGTTGGCGACCGGCGGCTCGCTCTGGTTGCTGTACGGCTCCCCGTGGCTGCGCGTGGAGCACGTGTCCGTCTCCGGAGCCCGGGTGCTGACCGCGAAGCAGGTGCGCGAGGCGGCCGGAGTACGGATCGGGACGCCGCTGATCTCCGTCGACACCGAGGCGCTCGAGGCGCGTCTGCGCCGGAAACTGCCCCGAATTGACACGGTTGACGCCGTCCGCTCGTGGCCGCATGGAATCGGGCTGCAAGTGACTGAACGTACTCCGGTTCTGGTCATCAAAAACGGCGGAAAGTTCATCGAAGTGGACAGGGAAGGCGTACGGTTCGCCACGGTTTCGCAGGCTCCGCACGGCATCCCGGCTCTGGAATTGACGGTGTCCAAGTCGGCCGGCTGGCGCCGATTCGGCACCGACCGGATGGTCCGCGAGGCCGCCCGCGTGGCCCAGGACGTACCGGCCGGCGTCAAGCGGGACGTCCGGACCGTCAGAGTCCGTTCCTATGACGCCATCTCGCTGCAGTTGAGCGGCGGGCGGACCGTGCTGTGGGGCAGCAGTGAGAGGGGCCGCGCGAAGGCCGCCGCGCTCACCGCGCTGATGAAAGCCGCCTCCGGTGCGCGGCACTTCGATGTCAGCGTTCCCACCGCCCCGGCGTCATCGGGAAGTTGACGCACATCCGCGCAGGCCAGCACCCTGGTTGGGCACTGCTACGGCTGATCACATAGGGTGAAAAGAAAAGCGGGAGGTTCGGCGTGTTCGTTGAACGGGCGCCACTTGTCGACTTAGTGTCCTGTTCGGAAGAGTCCAAGGAACAGACACACTGGTAACCCTAAACTTCAGGGTTAGGGTTCGGGTCGGCGTTCGGACCGTCCCATTCGGCATCTGCCGTCGAGCCGCGGGTCACCCGCGGGGCGACGGCAACGTAATTCGAGGCGAGAGGCCTTCGACGTGGCAGCACCGCAGAACTACCTCGCAGTCATCAAGGTCATCGGTGTCGGCGGCGGTGGTGTCAATGCCATCAACCGGATGATCGAGGTCGGTCTCAAGGGCGTCGAGTTCATCGCCATCAACACCGACGCGCAAGCTCTGTTGATGAGCGACGCCGACGTCAAGCTGGACGTCGGGCGGGAACTCACCCGCGGACTCGGCGCCGGGGCCAACCCGGATGTCGGCCGCAAGGCCGCCGAGGACCACCGCGAGGAGATCGAGGAGGTCCTCAAGGGGGCCGACATGGTCTTCGTGACGGCCGGTGAAGGCGGCGGCACCGGCACCGGCGGCGCGCCCGTCGTGGCCAACATCGCGCGCTCGCTCGGCGCGCTCACCATCGGCGTGGTCACGCGCCCGTTCACCTTCGAGGGACGGCGCCGCGCGAACCAGGCGGAGGACGGCATCGCGGCCCTCCGTGAAGAGGTCGACACCCTCATCGTCATCCCGAACGACCGGCTGCTGTCCATCTCGGACCGCCAGGTCTCGGTCCTCGACGCCTTCAAGTCGGCCGACCAGGTCCTGCTCTCCGGTGTCCAGGGCATCACCGACCTCATCACCACGCCCGGTCTGATCAACCTCGACTTCGCCGACGTCAAGTCCGTGATGTCCGAGGCGGGTTCCGCGCTCATGGGCATCGGCTCTGCCCGCGGCGACGACCGTGCGGTGGCCGCGGCCGAGATGGCGATCTCCTCGCCGCTCCTCGAGGCGTCCATCGACGGCGCCCGCGGTGTGCTGCTGTCCATCTCCGGCGGCTCCGACCTCGGCCTGTTCGAGATCAACGAGGCCGCCCAGCTGGTCAGCGAGGCCGCCCACCCCGAGGCCAACATCATCTTCGGTGCGGTGATCGACGACGCCCTCGGCGACGAGGTCCGGGTCACCGTGATCGCCGCCGGCTTCGACGGCGGCCAGCCCCCGGCCAAGCGGGAGAACGTCCTCGGCTCGTCCTCGCTCAAGCGCGAGGAGCCGGTCCGCCCCGCCGAGAGCCGCCCGTCCTTCGGCTCGCTCGGCAGCGTCACTCCGAAGGAGGCGCCGGAGCCCGCCCCGGAGCCGGTGGCCGACCTCCCGGTGCCCCCGCCGTCGGTGCCGCCGTCGCGGACCTACTCGGACAGCGCGGCCGAGGAGCTGGACGTCCCGGACTTCCTCAAGTGATAGGACAGCGCGACACCCTGAGCGGCGCGCACTTCGCCTTCACCGACCGGTGGGGCGGGGTGAGCGCCGCTCCGTACGAGGAGCTCAACCTCGGCGGCGCGGTCGGCGACGACCCCGAGGCCGTACGCACCAACCGGGAGCTGGCCGCGAAGTCGCTAGGCCTCGATCCGGCCCGGGTGGTGTGGATGAACCAGGTGCACGGTGCCGACGTGGCCGTGGTGGACGCCCCCTGGGGTGAAAACCCGGTACCCGAGGTGGACGCGATCGTCACCGCCGGGCGCGGTCTCGCCCTCGCGGTGCTCACCGCCGACTGCACCCCCGTCCTGCTCGCCGACCCGGTCGCCGGCATCGTGGCCGCCGCCCACGCCGGCCGGCCCGGCATGGTCGCCGGAGTCGTCCCCGCCGCCGTCGGCGCGATGATGGAACTGGGCGCCGACCCGTCCCGGATCGTCGCCCGTACGGGACCCGCGGTCTGCGGCCGGTGCTACGAGGTGCCGGAGGTGATGCGCGCCGAGGTGTCCGCCGTCGAACCGGCGGCGCACGCCGAGACGAGCTGGGGCACTCCCGCGGTCGACGTGACCGCCGGCGTGCACGCGCAGCTCGACCGGCTCGGGGTGCGCGACCGGGCGCAGTCGCCGGTGTGCACGCTGGAGTCGCACGATCACTTCTCGTACCGCCGTGACCGTACGACCGGGCGGCTCGCGGGCTATGTCTGGCTGGACTGATGGGGCATGACGGACCGTAGGGATCACATCGCCGCGAACCTCGCGAAGGTGGAGGATCGGATCGCCGCCGCGTGCGCGGCCGCCGGGCGCAAGCGCGAGGAGGTGACCCTCATCGTGGTCACCAAGACCTATCCCGCCTCCGATGTGCGGATTCTGTCGGAGCTCGGCGTGCGGCACGTCGCCGAGAACCGCGATCAGGATGCGGCACCGAAGGCGGCGGCTTGCTCGGATCTGCCGCTTTCATGGCATTTTGTCGGTCAATTGCAGACCAACAAGGTGCGATCCGTGGTCGGTTACGCGGATCTTGTGCAGTCCGTCGATCGTTCCAAGCTGGTGACGGCTCTGTCCAAGGAGGCCGTACGGGCCGGGCGCGAGGTGGGCTGTCTCATCCAGGTCGCGCTCGACGCGGGGGCGAGCGGCCGAGGGGAACGCGGAGGTGTGGCGCCCGAAGGAATCGAAGAGTTGGGCGACCTCGTCGCGAGCGCGCCGGGGCTGCGGCTGGACGGCCTGATGACGGTCGCCCCGCTCACCGGCGAGTACGCGGGGCGTCAACGGGCGGCGTTCGAGCGGCTCATGGATTTGTCGACCGACCTGCGCAGGGCCCATCCGGCTGCCACCATGGTCTCGGCAGGGATGAGTGCGGACCTCGAGGAGGCCGTTGCGGCCGGGGCGACACATGTGCGCGTCGGCACTGCGGTACTCGGAGTCCGCCCCAGGCTCGGGTAACGTCGCCAAGAAGTCGGACCACAGCAGAAAATATGGTCATTACCGCTGATAGGCGGGCGTAACGACCTCGTGGATCGCGGGCACTTGGCAGTCGTCAGCCGATCCACCACAGAGCGGAGGACTCAGAGCATGGCCGGCGCGATGCGCAAGATGGCGGTCTACCTCGGCCTCGTGGAGGACGATGGGTACGACGGCCGGGGTTTCGACCCCGATGACGACTTCGAGCCCGAACTCGATCCGGAGCCGGAGCGGGACCGCAGGCGGCACGAACCGACTCACCAGGCGCACCAGGCACTTCAGCCCCAACGGGACGAATCGGTACGCGTGGTGCAGCCGCCGGCGCCACGCGAGCCAGTGTCCCCTTCCGCTTCGCTACCCGCGGAATCCGGGCGTCCGGCCCGCATCGCGCCCGTGGCATCCATCACACAAGAACGCCAGAGTCTGGAGAAGAACGCACCGGTGATCATGCCCAAGGTCGTGTCCGAACGAGAGCCGTACCGGATCACCACGCTTCACCCCCGGACCTACAACGAGGCCCGTACCATCGGGGAACACTTCCGTGAGGGCACTCCTGTGATCATGAATCTGACTGAGATGGATGACACAGATGCGAAGCGACTTGTCGACTTTGCGGCCGGTTTGGTGTTTGGTCTTCACGGCAGCATCGAGCGGGTGACGCAGAAGGTGTTCCTGTTGTCGCCTGCTAACGTCGATGTCACGGCGGAGGACAAGGCCCGCATCGCAGAGGGCGGGTTCTTCAACCAGAGCTGAGACGCAGACCGGAAAGACGGCACGGGAGCAGGGGAGAGGGAAGCGCGGACCATGGGCGTGTTCCTACAGGTTGTCTACATCGCGCTGATGTGCTTCCTCGTCGTGCTGATTTTCCGGTTGGTCATGGACTACGTCTTCCAGTTCGCCCGCTCATGGCAACCCGGCAAGGCGATGGTGGTCGTTCTGGAGGCCACCTACACTGTCACCGATCCACCGCTGAAGCTTCTGCGGCGGTTCATCCCGCCGCTGCGCCTCGGGGGCGTGGCGCTCGACCTGTCCTTCTTCGTACTGATGATCATCGTCTACATCCTGATCTCGATCGTGGGCAGCTTCGCGAGGTGAATGTGGACGATACGGTCTTGCCGACTGCCGATGACTACGTTGAGGTGAAGACATGCCGCTGACCCCCGAGGACGTTCGGAACAAGCAGTTCACGACCGTCCGCCTCCGAGAAGGCTATGACGAGGACGAGGTCGATGCCTTCCTCGACGAGGTCGAAGCCGAACTGACCCGCCTGCTCCGCGAGAACGAGGACCTGCGCGCCAAACTGGCCGCCGCCACTCGTGCCGCCGCGCAGAACCAGCAGAACATGCGCAAGCCCCCGGAGGGCCAGGACCCGCAGCATCAGCAGCAGGGCATGCGCGGTCCCGGGGCTCCCGTTCCCGCTGGGATATCGGGCCCGCCGCAGCAGCAGATGGGCGGCCCCATGGGTGGCCCGCCCCAGCTGCCGAGCGGTGCCCCGCAGCTGCCGGCCGGCCCCGGCGGCGGTCAGGGTGGTCCCCAGGGACCGGGTCCGATGGGCCAGGGTCCGATGGGTCAGGGGCCGATGGGTGGCCAGCCCCCGATGCAGCAGCAGATGGGTGGCCCCATGGGTGGTCCGATGGGCGGCCCCATGGGTGGTCCGGGCATGCCCGGCCAGGGTCCCGGCGGCGACAGCGCCGCGCGTGTTCTCTCGCTGGCCCAGCAGACCGCCGACCAGGCGATCGCCGAGGCCCGCGCCGAGGCCAACAAGATCGTCGGTGAGGCCCGCAGCCGCGCCGAGGGTCTGGAGCGGGACGCCCGTGCCAAGGCCGACGCCCTGGAGCGGGACGCGCAGGAGAAGCACCGCGTCGCGATGGGCTCCCTGGAGTCCGCCCGCGCCACGCTGGAGCGCAAGGTCGAGGACCTGCGCGGCTTCGAGCGCGAGTACCGCACCCGCCTGAAGTCGTACCTGGAGTCGCAGCTGCGTCAGCTGGAGACCCAGGCGGACGACTCGCTGGCTCCGCCGCGCACCCCGGCCACGGCTTCCCTGCCGTCGCCGTCGGCGCCGTCTATGGCCCCGGCGGGCGCAAGCGCCCCGTCGTACGGCGGCAACCAGACGATGGGCGGTGCTCCGGCCCCGTCCGCTCCGTCCTACGGCGGCCAGCAGCAGATGTCCCCGGCGATGACCCAGCCGATGGCACCGGTACGTCCGCAGGGCCCGTCGCCGATGGGCCAGGCGCCCTCGCCGATGCGCGGGTTCCTCATCGACGAGGACGACAACTGAGGGTCGTGAAGACGCCGTAGGCGTCGGCAGCGTTCAGGGCGGGGCCCCGGATCTCGATCCGGGGCCCCGCCCTTTCGTGTGGCATCTCTTTCGTGCGAAGTCCTTGGCGCCCGTGTTCGGACCGGGGAGCGGCTGTGCGTACGGACGCAACGCCGAAGGCCCGGGCCCGCCAAGATTCTTGGCGGGCCCGGGCCTTGGGGTGTGCCTTACGCCTTGCGCAGGCGGAAGGTCAGGGACAAGCCCTCGTCGGTGAACGGCTCACCGTAGGTCTCGTCCGCCTCGCCCTGGGCGAAGTCCGTGGCGAGGACCTCCTCGGCGATCAGACCGGAGTGCTCGGTCAGGGCCGCGATGACCGCCGGGTCCGTCGCGGTCCAGCGCAGCGCGATGCGGTCGGCGACGTCCAGGCCGCTGTTCTTGCGGGCCTCCTGGATCAGCCGGATCGCGTCACGGGCGAGGCCCGCCTGCCGCAGCTCCTCGGTGATCTCCAGGTCGAGGGCGACCGTGGCACCCGAGTCGGACGCCACCGACCAGCCCTCGCGCGGGGTCTCCGTGATGATCACCTCGTCCGGGGCGAGGGTGACGGTCTCGCCGTCGACCTCCACCGACGCCGTGCCCTCGCGCAGCGCCAGGGACAGCGCCGCCGCATCGGCGTTCGCGATGGCCTTGGCCACGTCCTGGACGCGCTTGCCGAACCGCTTGCCCAGCGCCCGGAAGTTCGCCTTCGCCGTGGTGTCGACCAGCGAGCCGCCGACCTCGGAGAGGGATGCCAGGGACGAGACGTTCAGCTCCTCCGTGATCTGCGTGTGCAGCTCCTTGTCCAGGGACTCGAAGCCGGCTGCCGCGACGAGCGCACGGGACAGCGGCTGGCGCGTCTTGACGCCCGACTCCGCACGCGTGGCACGGCCGAGCTCCACGAGACGGCGCACGAGCACCATCTGCTGCGACAGTTCCGGGTCGATCGCCGACAGGTCCGCCTCCGGCCAGGACGCCAGGTGCACCGACTCCGGGGCGCCGGGGGTCACCGGCACGATCAGGTCCTGCCACACCCGCTCGGTGATGAACGGGGTGATCGGCGCCATCAGCCTCGTCACCGTCTCCAGGACCTCGTGCAACGTGCGCAACGCGGACTTGTCGCCCTGCCAGAAGCGGCGGCGGGAGCGGCGGACGTACCAGTTGGAGAGGTCGTCGACGAACGCGGACAGCAGCTTGCCGGCGCGCTGGGTGTCGTACGCATCGAGCGCCTGCGTCACCTGGTCGGTGAGCGCGTGGAGTTCCGACAGCAGCCAGCGGTCCAGAACCGGGCGGTCGGCCGGGGCCGGGTCGGCCTCGCTCGGCGCCCAGTTCGAGGTGCGGGCGTACAGGGCCTGGAAGGCGACCGTGTTCCAGTAGGTGAGGAGCGTCTTGCGGACGACCTCCTGGATCGTGCCGTGGCCCACGCGGCGCGCCGCCCACGGGGAGCCGCCGGCCGCCATGAACCAGCGCACCGCGTCCGCGCCGTGCTGGTCCATGAGCGGGATGGGCTGCAGGGTGTTGCCCAGGTGCTTGGACATCTTGCGGCCGTCCTCCGCGAGGATGTGGCCCAGGCAGACGACGTTCTCGTACGACGACTTGTCGAACACCAGGGTGCCGACCGCCATCAGCGTGTAGAACCAGCCGCGGGTCTGGTCGATGGCCTCGGAGATGAACTGCGCCGGGTAGCGGGACTCGAACAGCTCCTTGTTCTTGTACGGGTAGCCCCACTGCGCGAACGGCATCGAGCCCGAGTCGTACCAGGCGTCGATGACCTCGGGTACGCGCATGGCCGTCTTCCCGCAGCCGTCCTGCGGACAGGCGAAGGTGACCTCGTCGATGAACGGGCGGTGCGGGTCCAGCTCCGACTGGTCGGTTCCCGTCAGCCCGGTCAGCTCCGCGCGCGAACCGACGCAGGTGAGGTGACCGTCCTCGCAGCGCCAGATCGGCAGCGGGGTGCCCCAGTAGCGGTTGCGGGACAGCGCCCAGTCGATGTTGTTGTTCAGCCAGTCGCCGTACCGGCCGTTCTTGACGGTCTCCGGGAACCAGTTGGTCTTCTCGTTCTCCTCGAGGAGGCGGTCCTTGATCGCCGTGGTGCGGATGTACCAGGACGGCTGGGCGTAGTAGAGGAGCGCGGTGTGGCAGCGCCAGCAGTGCGGGTAGCTGTGCTCGTACGGGATGTGCTTGAAGAGGAGGCCGCGCTGCTGCAGGTCCTCGGTGAGCCGTTCGTCCGCCTTCTTGAAGAAGACACCGCCGACCAGCGGGACGTCCTCCTCGAAGGTGCCGTCGGGGCGCACCGGGTTGACCACGGGCAGGCCGTACGCGCGGCACACCTTGAGGTCGTCCTCACCGAAGGCGGGGGACTGGTGGACCAGACCCGTACCGTCCTCCGTCGTGACGTACTCGGCGTTCACCACGTAGTGGGCCGGGGCGGGGAACTCCACCAGCTCGAAGGGACGTTGATACGTCCAGCGCTCCATCTCGGCGCCGGTGAAGGTCTGGCCCGTTGTCTCCCAGCCCTCGCCGAGGGCCTTGCCGACGAGCGGCTCGGCGACGACGAGCTTCTCCGCGCCGTTCGTCGCGACGACGTAGGTGACCTCGGGGTGGGCGGCGACCGCGGTGTTGGAGACCAGCGTCCAGGGGGTCGTCGTCCACACCAGGAGAGCGGCCTCGCCGGCCAGCGGACCGGAGGTGAGCGGGAAGCGGACGTAGACCGACGGGTCCACGACCGTCTCGTAGCCCTGCGCCAGCTCGTGGTCCGACAGGCCCGTGCCGCAGCGGGGGCACCAGGGGGCGACGCGGTGGTCCTGGACCAGGAGCCCCTTGTCGAAGATCTGCTTGAGCGACCACCAGACGGATTCGATGTAGGCCGGGTCCATCGTGCGGTAGGCACCGTCGAGGTCCGTCCAGTAACCCATGCGGGTCGTCAGCTCGGCGAAGGCGTCGGTGTGGCGGGTCACGGACTCGCGGCACTTGGCGTTGAACTCGGCGATGCCGTACGCCTCGATGTCCTTCTTGCCGCTGAAGCCGAGCTCCTTCTCGACCTCCAGCTCCACCGGGAGGCCGTGGCAGTCCCAGCCGGCCTTGCGGGCCACGTGGTAGCCGCGCATGGTGCGGAAGCGGGGGAAGACGTCCTTGAAGACGCGCGCCTCGATGTGGTGGGCGCCCGGCATGCCGTTGGCGGTGGGCGGGCCCTCGTAGAACACCCACTCGGGGCGGCCCTCGGACTGCTCCAGACTCTTGGCAAAGATCTTCTGCTCGCGCCAGAAGTCGAGCACCGCGTGCTCGAGCGCGGGCAGGTCGACCTGGGCGGGCACCTGGCGGTACTGCGTCATCGATCTTCCTCCGGCGGACGTGCTGCCTTCCGTCGGAGGGACGAGAGCCGGGAATTCCGAGAATTCTCCGTACGCCGTGTGCGGCGCGCTCCCGCGGTACCACCCTCCTTGGCTCCCCGGTGCGCCGTACGCGCCGGTGAGCCCCCTCATTGGGGTCGCGAAGCCGGTTCTACTGGCCCCTGGGCTCTCGCTGGGGCGTTCTTCCGGCGGCTCCGGGGTGATCTTCACGTCGCGCTCACCCCCGGGCTCACACCGTCCCCGGGTCGCTCTGGGCTGCGTACGCCGCTACTCGTCCCCATCCACGCTTTTCGCTCCGCCCAGTGTACGGCGCCGCACGGACAGCGGCCGACCGGATTTCCCGCTCCGGCGGCCGGGGGCGTGACGGGCCCGCGGGTGACCCGAATGGCGAGACGCCGGCCTGCCGGATTCGGGGAGCGGGGGCCCGGCGGATTACCGGGCGGAGAGCTGGGCACAACGGATGCAGACTCGCCGCGGGGCACGCGCGTGGCGGGCGATTCGCGGGCGTGCCCCGTTGCCGCGGGCCAGAAGTCGATTTATCGTCCCAGAGCGATTCGCGTGCAAGATCACAATATGTGAAGGGGCCGCGGCCATGGTGGTGAAGAAGACCGCCGTACAGCAGTCGGCGTCCGGCAGAACCACGGGTGCGGCTGCCTCCGGCGGTGCGGCGGCCAGGAACGTGGACGGGAAGAAGACCACCCGTACGGCGGGGGCGAGGCGGACGGTGGGGACGGCCGGCCGGCTGGGCCAGGCCCCCGCCGAGGCCGGGGCCGGAAAAGGTGCGCACAGGGCCGGGGGGCCGCAGGCGCAGGGAAGGAGCACGGCGGCGCTCGGGGGCGCTGGAGCGGGAACGGTCGTCCACGGTGGGACGAAGGACCGCGTGAGTGCCTCGGAGGGCCCGGGCGCGATGAGGGCGACGGTTGCCGGGACGGGCGAGCTGAGCAGTGGGAGCACGGCCTCCGGCAAGGCGACCGCCGGGCAGGCCGGCGCCCGCCGGACCGAGTCGAAGGCGGCACCCTCGAGGAAGGCTGCCAGGAAGGAAGGCGACCCCGAGCGGCAGGCGGCTGAGAAGGCGGCGCCCGGCAAGGCGACGGCGACCGGCACCGGTGCCGGGAGGACGTCGGCGAAGAAGAGCGCCGCCGCGAAGAAGGCGCAGGGGAAGAAACCCGTCACCGGCAGGGCGGCCGGGAAGGCCCCTCCCGAGGCGGCCCGGAAGGCCGTCCCGGAGAAGGCCGCGCAGACCGGCACCGCCGCCATGGGGGAGGCAGCGAGCGGCGCCGCCGCGAAGAAGGCGGTGGCGAAGAAGACCGCTGCGAAGAAGACCGTCGCGAAAAAGGCGGTGGTGAAGGAGACCGCCGGGAAGAAGGCGGTGGCGAAGAAGGCCACCACCCGGTCGGCACCGGCCGAGAAGGCGGCGGCCGAGAAGGCGGTCCCGAAGAAGACGGCGGCCGAGAAGGCCGTCCCGAAGGAGACGGCGGCCAAGAAGGCCGTCACCAAGAAGGCGGCGGCCAAGAAGGCGGCAACCAAGGGTGTCGCCGCCAGGAAGGCGGCAGCACCCGGCACTGTTCCCGACAAGGCGGCGGCGAAGAAGGCGGCGCCCGGCAAGGAGGCTCCGGTGACCAGCACCGTCGCGAAGAAGGCGGCAGCGAAGAAGGCCGCTGCCAAGAAGTCGGCGGCCGAGAAGGCCGTCACCCCCAGGACGGCGGCAAAGAAGGCCGCCGCCGAAAAGGCGGCCCCCTCCAAGGCCGCTGCCGGCAAGAGCGCCGCGAAGGGCGGCACGACGAGAAGCACCCCCACGAAGAGTGCGGCCAAGAAGAGCACGGCCAAGAAGGCGAGCGAGGTCGAGGCCGCGAAGCAGACGGGAGCCACGACGGTGGTTGCGAAGAAGACTCCTGGGACGGCCACGGCGGACACGGGCCCCACCGCGGTCCCCAAGGCGAGGATCGCCGCGGCCGAGCCCGGGGAACTGGCGGTGCGCCCCGGAGAGGACCCGTGGACCCCCGAGGAGGTGGCCGAGGCACGCGCCGAGCTGGAGTCCGAGGCCACGCGGCTGCGCGGCGAGATCGACGCCTCCGAACAGGCGCTGGTCGGCCTGATGCGCGACTCCGGGGACGGCGCCGGCGACGACCAGGCGGACACCGGCACCAAGAACATCACCCGCGAGCACGAAATGGCGCTCGCCCACAACGCCCGGGAGATGCTCGAACAGACCGAACACGCCCTGGAACGTCTCGACTCCGGCACCTATGGCCTGTGCGAGAGCTGCGGCAACCCCATCGGAAAGGCCCGTATGCAGGCCTTTCCGCGTGCCACCCTGTGCGTGGAATGCAAGCAGAAGCGGGAACGCCGGCCATGAGCCCCGCCTGAACACGTGATCCGGCGCGGTGGTGTCGTAGTCTCGTCCAGTCAGGGCACCTAGGTTGAGGGATTCACGTGGCAGAGGCGGAGCGCATCATCGGTACGCCGGACATCCCAGACGCGGCCGGGCCGGAGCAGTCCGACGGGCGGGCCCCGGCCGAGGGCGCCGGAGCCCAGGAGCCGGGTTCCGGCGCCGCCGAGCGCCCGAGGGGCAGGCGCCGGATCGCGGTCCTGTTCGCGGTCGCCGCCTTGGCGTACGCCCTGGACCTGATCAGCAAGCTGATCGTGGTCGCGAAGCTCGAGCACCACGAACCGATCGAGATCATCGGGGACTGGCTGAAGTTCGAGGCGATCCGCAACCCGGGTGCGGCCTTCGGTTTCGGTGAGGCGTTCACCGTGATCTTCACGGTGATCGCGGCGGCGGTGATCGTGGTGATCGCCCGGCTCGCCCGCAAGCTCTACAGCCTGCCCTGGGCGATCGCCCTCGGCCTGCTGCTCGGCGGCGCGCTCGGCAATCTCACCGACCGGATCTTCCGCTCGCCGGGCGTGTTCGAGGGTGCGGTCGTCGACTTCATCGCGCCCAAGCACTTCGCCGTCTTCAACCTGGCCGACTCGGCGATCGTCTGCGGCGGCATCCTCATCGTGCTGCTGTCCTTCCGCGGGCTCGACCCCGACGGCACCGTCCACAAGGACTGAGATCGCGGGCAGTCCCCCCGCAAGGCCCGAGGCCGTTGTCCACAGGCTCCTCGCGGGGCCGGGGGACCCGTCCGGCATACTCGACGGGTGAGCACGCTTCCCGAGATCCGTACCCTGCCCGTGCCCGACGGCCTGGAGGGCGAGCGCGTCGACGCCGCCATCTCCCGCATGTTCGGCTTCTCCCGCACCAAAGCCGCGGAGCTGGCCGCGGCGGGCAAGGTGCAGGTCGACGGCGCGGTGGTCGGCAAGTCGGAGCGGGTGCGCGGCGGCGCCTGGCTCGAGGTCGAGATGCCGCAGGCGCCCGCGCCGGTGCAGGTGGTCGCCGAGCCGGTCGAGGGCATGGAGATCGTGCACGACGACGAGGACGTGGTCGTGATCGTCAAGCCGATCGGCGTCGCGGCGCACCCCAGCCCCGGCTGGACCGGCCCGACCGTGATCGGCGGCCTCGCGGCGGCCGGCTATCGGATCTCCACCTCCGGCGCCGCCGAGCGCCAGGGCATCGTCCACCGCCTCGACGTCGGCACGTCCGGCCTGATGGTGGTGGCCAAGTCGGAGTACGCGTACACGTCGCTCAAGCGCCAGTTCAAGGAGCGCACGGTCGACAAGCGCTACCACACGCTCGTCCAGGGCCACCCCGACCCGACCAGCGGCACCATCGACGCACCCATCGGCCGCCACCCCACCCACGACTACAAGTGGGCGGTGACAGCCGACGGCAAGCCCTCCATCACGCACTACGACCTGCTCGAGGCGTTCCGCTCGGCGTCCCTGCTCGACGTCAAGCTGGAGACGGGGCGTACCCACCAGATCCGCGTCCACATGGCCGCCCACCGGCACCCGTGCGTCGGCGACCTGACGTATGGCGCGGACCCCACGCTCGCCAAGCGGCTCGGCCTGACCCGCCAATGGCTGCACGCCGTACGCCTCGGCTTCGAGCACCCGGGGGACGGGCAGTGGGTGGAGTTCGAGAGCGCCTACCCCGCCGACCTGCAGAAGGCGCTGGACAAGGTGCGCGAGGAGAGCTGGGCGTGAGCGCCGGGAACGACGGGTACGCCGTGCGGATCGCCGAGGAAGCCGCCGACCGCGAGGCGTGCTTCGCGGTCCGCAAGGAGGTCTTCGTCGGGGAGCAGGGCGTGCCCGAGGACATCGAGTACGACGCCTACGACGCCGGTGCCGTGCACGTCCTGGCCGTTCGGGAGGACGGCGTGCCGCTCGGTACGGGCCGGCTGCTGCACGGGGAGGCGGCCGCCGCCAAGAACGGCGGCGACACGTCGGTGGGCTCGCTCGGGCGGCTGGCGGTGACGCGGGAGGCACGGGGCCTGGGCGTCGGCGCCGCGCTGGTGCGGGCCATCGAGGACGCGGCACGCGCCCGTGGCCTGACGGCGGTGGACCTGCACGCGCAGACCCAGGCGCTGGGCTTCTACGAGCGGCTGGGCTACGCCGCGTACGGGCCGGAGTTCCCCGACGCGGGGATACCGCACCGATCGATGCGGCGCTCCCTGTAGTGAAGCCGGAAAAACGGGTGAGAAGGGTGGCATGGCAGGCGTGAGACCTGCTGTGTGAACGTCGAACTTCCGGAGCGCTCACCGTGGACCAACTGGCCCTGTTCCTGCTGCTGTTGCTCGGGGCCGTGGTGAGCGTCCCGGTCGGGGACCGACTCCGGCTGCCGGCGCCGGTGCTGATGACCCTGCTCGGGATCGTGCTCGCCCTGCTCGACTTCGTGCCCAACGTCAACATCCCGCCCGGGCTGATCCTGCCCGCTCTGCTGCCGCCGCTGCTGTACGCGGCGGTGCGCCGCACCTCGTGGCGGCAGTTCGCGGCCAACAAGCGCCCCATCTTCCTGCTGGCCGTCGCGCTGGTGTTCGTCACCACCGTGTGCGTGGCCGCCGTCGCCCACGAGATCGTGCCCGGGCTGCCGGTCGCCGCGGCGGTGGCGCTCGGCGCCCTGGTCGCGCCGCCCGACCCGGTCGCGGCGACGGCCGTCGCGGGACAGCTCGGACTGCCCCGGCGCCTGGTGTCGATCCTGGAGGGCGAGGGCCTGTTCAACGACGTGACGGCGATCGTGCTGTACCACGTCGCGATCGCCGCCGCCGTCAGCGGAACGTTCTCGCTGCCGCACGCCCTGATCGAACTGGCACTCTCCGCGGTCGTCGCCCTCGCCGTCGGGCTCGCCCTCGGCTGGGCCGCCAACAAGCTGCTCGACCTGCTCGGCGACGCCACCCTGCAGATCGGGCTGACGCTCCTCGTGCCGTACGCCTCGTACGTCCTGGCCGAGGAGCTGCACGGCTCGGGCGTGCTGTCCGTGCTGGTCACCGCACTGTTCCTGGCGGAGTACGCCGCCGATCCGGACGATGTGACGGTGCGGCTCGCCGGGCACACGTTCTGGGACGTCGTGGACACCCTGGTCACCGGGATCGCGTTCGGGCTCATCGGGCTGGAACTGCACCACGCGATCCGGACGGCGTCCGGGCGGTGGGGCGAGATGCTCGGCTGGGCCGCCGCGATCGTGGCCGTCGTGGTGTTCGTCCGCCTCGCGTGGCTGCTGCCCGCGACCTGGCTGACCAAGCGGCTGCACGCCAAACGGGACTACGACGAGGAGATCCCGGTGTCCTCGCGGGAGACCGTCGTCATGTGGTGGTCGGGGATGAGGGGCGTGGCCTCGGTGGCGCTGGCCCTGGCCATACCGCTGACCATGGACGACGGATCGCCCTTCCCCGGCCGGGAGGAGATCGTCTTCATCGCCTTCGGGGTGATCATCGCCACGCTCGTGCTCCAGGGGCTCACGCTGCCGTGGCTGGTGCGGAAACTGAACGTACGGGCCGACACGGACCGCGAAAAGGAGTTCGAGCACGCGCTGGCGGTCCGCGCGGCCAAGGCGGCCAAGCGCAGGCTGAAGGAGATCGAGCAGGTCGAGGAGCTGCCGGACGAGCTGTCCGAGCAGCTGCTGCGGCGGGCCTTCGACATCGGCGCCCGCATCAGCCCCGACCTCGGGGACGAGGAGCGGCGCGAGGCGCACGAGCAGCGGGCCCGTCGCGTCAAGCGGGTGCGCAGGATCCACGGGGAGATGCTGAGCGCGGCACGCCACGAGGTGCTGGCGGCACGCAGCGAACCGGGTGCCGACCCGGAGATCGTCGACCGGGTGCTGCGCCACCTGGACGTTCGCAGCCTGCGCAGTCTGCGCTGACATATGCCGCCAGGCCGTCCCGCGACCCGCCCGGAAGGGCAATCGCCTCACCGCAAGCGGCTTTTGTACGATCGGATCATGACGCGCAACGTGGTGATCAGTGGCGGTGGCACGGGGATCGGACTGGCGGCGGCGCGGGCCTTCGCGGCGGACGGGGACCGGGTGCTGCTCCTCGGACGCCGACCAGAAGTGCTGGAGAAGGCCGACGTGCCAGGGGCGCTCACCTACGCGGCCGATCTGAGCGACCCGCACGCCGTACGTGGGGTCGCCCGGTTCGTGGCCGACGAGCTGGGCACTGTCGACGTCCTCGTCAACAGCGCGGGCGGCAGCGGGCTCCTGGAGCCCAAGGCCGACACCGAGGATCCGCTCGAAACCGTCGCGCACACCTGGACCGTCAACTTCCGGCTGAACGTGCTGACCGCGGCCCTGCTCACCGAGGCACTGCGGGACCGGCTCGCCTCACCCGGGGGCCGGGTGCTGTTCCTCAGCTCCATCGCCGCCTACCGCGGCTCCGGCAGCGGCGCGTACGCCGCCTCCAAGGCCGCCCTGCACCCGTACGCCTTCGATCTGGCCCGGGAGCTCGGGCCGCGCGGCATCACGGTGAACGTGGTCGCGCCCGGCTATGTCGAGGACACCGAGTTCTTCGGCGAGGCGATGGACCCGGCGCGGCGCGAGCGGCTCATCGCGGAGACGTCCATCGGCCGTGCCGCGACGCCCGGCGACGTCGCCGCCACCCTGCACTGGCTGGCGTCCTCCGGCGCCCGCCACATCACCGCGCAGGTGATCCAGGTCAACGGTGGTGCGGAACGCGGTCGCTGACGCGGGCGGGGATCAGCCCCGGCCCACCCGCTCCTGCTCGTACGCCTTGTGGAACTGTCCGTCGCGCGAGGAGTGACCGTTCCAGCCGGGGGGAGGCACCGCGCCCGCCGTGTTGACCCGCGGCAGCGCGTAGGGATGCTCCTCGGCCAGCCAGCGGATGAGTTCCTCGCGCACCGTCACCCGGGTCGTCCATATGTCGTCCGCGTCCTTCGCGGTCACCAGCGCCCGCACCTGCATGGTGTTGGGCGTCGAGTCGGTGACCTGGAGGCCGTAGGCGCGGCCGTCCCACGCCGGGCAGTGGCGCAGGATGTCGCGCAGCTTGTCGCGCATCGCGTCCACGGGCGCGGTGTGGTCGACGTGGAAGTAGACGATGCCGGTCATCTGGGCGCTGCCGCGCGACCAGTTCTCGAAGGGCTTGGAGGTGAAGTACGACACCGGCATGGTGATCCGTCGCTCGTCCCAGGTGCGCACGGTCAGGAACGTCAGGGTGATCTCCTCGACCGTGCCCCACTCGCCGTCCACGACCACCGTGTCGCCGAGCCGCACCATGTCGCCGAACGCGATCTGCAGCCCGGCGAAGAGGTTGGAGAGCGTGGACTGCGCGGCGACACCGGCGACGATGCCGAGGATGCCGGCCGAGGCCAGGAGCGAGGCGCCGGCCGCGCGCATCGCCGGGAACGTCAGCAGCATCGCGCCGGCCGCCACCACCCCCACGGTCGCGTACACCACCCGCATGATCAGAGTGACCTGGGTGCGCACGCGCCGGACCCGGGCCGGGTCGTGGTGGGCGCGGGCGTAGCGGCTGTACGTCGTCTCGACTATCGCCCCCGCGATGCGGATCACCAGCCAGGCCGCGGAACCGATCAGCACCAGGGTGAGCGTCCGGCCGATGCCGACCTGATGTGCCTGGAGCACCTTCGCCTGGTCGTACGAGCCCCTCAACAGGGCCGCGCACAGCACCAGCTGGTAGGGGATGCGGCCGCGGCGCAGCAGACCCCACAGGGGCGTCTCGGGGTGCCGGGCGTTCGCCTTGCGCAGCAGGACGTCCGTGCCCCACCCGATGAGCAGGGTGAGTCCGACCGTGCCGCCGACGACGATCACCGGGCGCAGTACGTTCTCCATCCTTGGAACGTAACCAGTGGGGCGCGCCGTGAACCTGTGGCCAAGAACACCCGCCGCCGCACAGCGCACGGCGGTGTCCGTCCCGGCTGGCACCATGGGCTCATGAACATCATGCTCTTCCACTCGACGTACGGACTGCGGCCGGCCGTGCGGGCCGCAGCCGACCGGCTCCGCGCCGCCGGGCACGAGGTGTGGACCCCCGACCTGTTCGACGGCCGCACCTTCGAGACGGTCGAGGAGGGCATGGCCTTCAAGGACGAGATCGGGAAGGAAGAGCTGCTCAAGCGAGCCGTCCTGGCCGCGGCGCCCTACTCCGAGCAAGGGCTCGTGTACTCGGGCTTCTCGCTCGGCGCGTCCATCGGGCAGACCCTGGCGCTCGGCGACCACAAGGCGCGCGGACTCCTGCTGCTGCACGGCACCTCGGACATCGCGCCGAGCGCCTCGGTGGACGCCCTACCGGTCCAGCTGCACGTCGCGGAGCCGGACCCGTTCGAGACGGACGACTGGCTCAGCGCCTGGTACCTGCAGATGGGCAGAGCGGGCGCGGACGTCGAGATCTACCGGTACGCGGGCGCGGGCCACCTGTACACCGACCCGGACCTGCCGGACTACGACGAGGAGGCGGCCGAGGCCACCTGGCGGGTGGCGCTCGGCTTCCTCGACAGCCTGGAGACGGCCTCGTAAGGCGTTACACCGGGTCGTACGTCCGCTCGACCTTCTGCGTGCCGCTGCGCGTGCGGTACGACCGCTCCCACGACGAGGTGGCGCTCGGGTTCGTGCGGTCGGACAGGACGTAGTAGTCCATCTGCGCGCGTTCGGCGGTGATGTCCAGCACGCCGTAGCCGTGGCGGTCGGTGTCCACCCAGTGGACGTGCCGGTTGGCCGCGCGGATGATCGGCGCGGCCACCGCCGAGACGGTGCCCTCGGGGACCTTGACGATGTCGTCGAGGTTGTCGGAGGTGACCGAGGTGACCACGAACTCGGTGGCGGCGGAGGCGGACAGCGGGTAGGTGCCCGCGTCGACGGGGACGTCGTTGGCCCACGCCATGTGGATGTCGCCGGTCAGGAACACGGTGTTCCGGATGGCGTTGGCCCGCAGATGGGCGAGCAGTTCGCGACGGTCGTCGGTGTAGCCGTCCCACTGGTCGGTGTTGACGGCGAGGCCCTCCTGCGGCAGCCCCAGCAGCTTGGCAAGCGGCTTGAGCAGGTCGGCGGAGAGCGAGCCGATGACGAACGGCGCGATCATGACCGAGTTGCCGACCAGCCGCCAGGTGGTGTCGGACGCCTGCAAGCCCGCCTTGAGCCAGTCGAGTTGGGCGCGGCCCGTGATCGTGCGCTCCGGGTCGTCGACGGAGCCGCTGCCCGTGGACGCCTGCTGCGAGCGGAAGGAGCGCAGGTCCAGCAGGGAGAGGTCGGCCAGCTTGCCGAAGCGCAGCCGGCGGTAGGTCGTGCCCTCGACGGCCGGGCGGACCGGCATCCACTCGAAGTACGCCTGCTTCGCCGCCGCCTTGCGGGCCGTCCAGGTGCCCTCGGCGCCCTCGGTGTGGTTGACCGCACCGCCCGACCAGGCGTTGTCGGCGAACTCGTGGTCGTCCCAGATCGCGATGACCGGTGCCTTCGCATGCAGGGCCTGCAGGTCGGGGTCCGTCTTGTACTTCGCGTGCCGGATCCGGTAGTCGGCCAGCGTGATGATCTCGTTCGCCGGGGCGTGCGGGCGCACGACCGTGCCGCGGGCCGCGTACTCGCCCGTCTTGTACTCGTAGATGTAGTCGCCCAGGTGCAGCCACGCGTCCAGGTCGCCCCGGGCGGCCAGGTGCCGGTACGCCGCGAAGTAGCCGGCCTCCCAGTTGGCGCAGGAGACCACGCCGAAGCGCAGCCCGGACACGGCGGCGTCGGCGGCCGGCGCGGTGCGGGTGCGGGCGACGGGGGAGTCGGTGCCGCCCGCGGAGAAGCGGAACCAGTAGTCGGTGGCCGGCTCCAGTCCTCGGACGTCGGCCTTCACGGTGTGGTCGGAGGCGGCGGTCGCGGTGACCGATCCCTTGGCGACGATCGCTGTGAACGCCTTGTCCCTGGCGAGCACCCAGGTCACCTCGGTGTCGGGCCCGAGCCCGGAGCCGGGCGTGGCCTCCGCGGTGGGGGTCACCCGGGTCCACAGCAGGACGCCGTCGGGCAGCGGATCGCCGGAGGCCACGCCGTGCAGGAAGGCCGGGGTGTCGGCGGCGGCCCGGGCGGGAAGGGCGGCGGCGAGCGGGGCGCCCAGAACGGCCGTCGCCGCCGCGGCCTTGACGACCGTACGGCGGCGCGGGGAAAGGAAGTTGACGCTCTCGGATGATCTGTGTCGACTGGTCACGGCCGAGCAGACTACTGACCGGTACACGCAAAGAGCGGGCGAACACGCAAAGTTCGCCCGCTCTTTCTCCGCCTGACCGCCCGGGCCCGCCCGGGGGACCGGTCAGGACTTGAGCGCGTTGTCGATCGCCGCGTTGAACTCCGCCACCGTCATCGGTGCGTTCTTGCCGTCGGACCCGGTGATCGTCTTGCCGTCCATCTTCAGGGTCGGCGTGCCCTGTACCCCGCTCTTGTTGAAGACGTCGGACATGTCCAGCGCCCACTTGTCGTAGGTGCCGTCCTTCACGGCCTTCTGGAACGCCGCGTTGTCCTTCAGTGCGGGGACGGTGTTCGCGACCTTGATCAGGTAGCCGTCGTCCTTGAACTTGTCCTCGGTCTCCTCCGGGTGCCACTTCGCCGAGTAGAGCGCGCTCTTGTACTCGAGGAACGCCTCAGGGCTGACGTTCAGCGCGGCGCCCATGGCGCTCAGGGCGTTCTTGGAGCCCTCGCCCTGGGTGTTGGTGTCGATGAACGAGGCACCGACGTACTGGATCTTGAACTTGCCCTCGTCGACGTCCTTCTTGACGGTCGAGCCGACCGTCTGCTCGAACTGGGCACAGATCGGGCAGCGGGGGTCCTCGTACATGACGAGGGTCTTCTTGGCGCTGCTCTTGCCGATCACGACGGTGGTGCCGTTCGTGCCGGAGGTGTGGGCCGGCGCGACGAGCTTATCGCTCTTCGCGGCCTCCCAGTGGCTGGGCTTGTTGTTCTGCACGACGGCGTAGCCGACGCCGCCGGCGACGGCGAGCACGGCGACGACCGAACCGGCGACGATCAGCTGCCGCTTGACCTTGTCGCGCTTGGCCTGCCGCTCGCGCTCGATGCGCAGCCGCTCACGGGCCGCCGTCTTCGCCTGCTGGCTGTTCCGCTTGCTCATGGGTGATCTCCTCGGGGACGCGCATCGTCGTGCGCGGGGTAAGGGCGGGGACTGGAGTGCTCGGGGTGTCGCTAGATCGCAGCGACCGAGCACGGCGGTCCACGCCGTCCCAGGGAGTGCACGAAGAGGCGGGTGCGCAGGGCGGTGATCCGGGGCGCCGGGCGCGGGGCCCGACGGGCCGGAGCCAGCCGTACCGTCACCGCGGCGACCGCGAGCAGCAGCGGGCGGAACGTGGTCGCGGCCACCGCGCCGAGGAGCTGGGTCAGCGCCCGCTCGCCGCGGCGAAGCCAGGCGGCGGCCAGCAGCCCCACGCTCACATGGGCGGCGAGCAGCAGCCAGGCGGTCTCCGGGTCGGCGTGCGCCAGGAGCGCCGCGATCCGGTCGCCGCCGCTGCCGGTGACCCGGCTGAGCGGGGTGCCCACGCTGCCGCCGCTGCACAGCAGGTCCAGGCCCACCGAACGCAGCGGGCCGGTGACCGGGCCGCCCGCCCTGCCGTAGCAGGCGTGCTGGCCGGTGGTGAACACCGTGTCCGCGGTCAGCTCCAGCGGCACCAGCAGGGCGGCGATCTTCCCGAAGCCGCGCTCGCGGCCCGCCAGCGCGTAAGCGACGACGAAGACGGCGGCGGCTATCGCGGCCACCGTCCCCATCGGCAGGGGGACCTCGGACAGCAGCACGTGCGACGCGGTGCTGAGTGTCACGACCAGTGCCGTGAACAGCGCCGCGCGTACGGCTCTGAGGTGGGTCCCGGATATGTCCATAGCAGAGGAGAGTGTGTCACGTGCTCCCGTAAGGGAACACTAAAGGATCGCTCTGCCCGGCCCTTCCGTCACAGACCTGGAATCCGGCCGTTGCGGAACAGGTCCACGAAGATCTGGTGGTCCGCACGCGCGCGTGCCCCGTAGGTGTGCGCGAAGTCCACGAGCAGTTCCCCGAAGCCGTCCTCGTCGGCGGCGATCGCCGCGTCGATGGCCCGCTCGGTGGAGAAGGGCACCAGGGACTCGCCGGACTGGTCGTCCGCCGCCGCGTGCATGGCGGCCGTGGCGCGGCCCAGGTCGGCGACGACCGAGGCGATCTCCTCAGGGTCGTCGATGTCGCCCCAGTCCAGGTCCACCGCGTACGGCGACACCTCGGCGACCAGCTGGCCCGCGCCGTCCAGCTCGGTCCAGCCCAGCCACGGGTCGGCGTGCGCCTGCAGGGCGCGCTGGGAGATCACCGTGCGGTGGCCCTCGTGCTGGAAGTACTCGCGGATCACGGGGTCCGTGATGTGCCGGGAGACGGCCGGGGTCTGGGCCTGCTTGATGTAGATCACGACGTCGTTCTCCAGAGCGTCGCTGTGACCCTCGAGGAGGATGTTGTACGAGGGCAGGCCGGCCGAGCCGATACCGATGCCGCGGCGGCCGACGACGTCCTTCACGCGGTAGGAGTCCGGGCGGGCCAGGGACGTCTCCGGCAGCGTCTCCAGATAGCCGTCGAAGGCCGCGAGCACCTTGTAGCGGGTGGCGGCGTCCAGCTCGATGGAGCCGCCGCCCGGCGCGAAGCGGCGCTCGAAGTCGCGGATCTCGGTCATCGAGTCCAGCAGCCCGAAGCGGGTGAGCGAGCGGGCGTCGCGCAGCGCGTCCAGCAGCGGGCCCTGGGCGGTGTCCAGGGTGAAGGGCGGCACCTCGTCGCTCTTGGCGCCGGTGGCCAGGGCGTGGACGCGCTCGCGGTAGGCCGCGGCGTAGATGCGGACCAGCTCGGTGATCTGGTCGTCGCTGAGCGCCTTCGCGTACCCGATCAGCGCCATGGAGGCGGCGAAGCGCTTCAGGTCCCAGGTGAAGGGGCCGACGTACGCCTCGTCGAAGTCGTTCACATTGAAGATCAGGCGGCCCGTGGAGTCCATGTAGGTGCCGAAGTTCTCGGCGTGCAGGTCGCCGTGGATCCACACCCGCGAGGTGCGGTCGTCCAGGTACGGCCCGCCGCGCCTGTCCGCGTCCAGGTCGTGGTAGAAGAGGCACGCCGTGCCCCGGTAGAACGCGAACGCGGAGGCCGCCATCTTGCGGAACTTCACGCGGAACGCGGCCGGGTCGGCGGCGAGCAGCTCGCCGAAGGCGGTGTCGAAGACGGCGAGGATCTCCTCACCGCGTTGCTCGGCGCTGAGCTGCGGAACCGACATCGCTGGGTGCCTCCTGGTACGGGTGGTGCGTGACGTTTGGGGTTGATCTTCCGCGGGTTTTCCCTCACGCCAACGTCCGGCGGTGTGGAGGAGTGCCCACGCTTTCTCCGCATGAAGGTACGCGCCGGACGCCTCCGGGTGTCAGTGCCGAGGCATAGACTTCGACGCTGTCCCCCAGACTGTCCGAAGCCGGTGGGGCTGCTGTCGACGTAAGTTCTTCTTGGAGGCCGCAACCGTGTCAAAGCCGCCGTTCACGCACCTGCACGTCCACACCCAGTACTCGCTGCTGGACGGTGCCGCGCGGCTGAAGGACATGTTCAACGCGTGCAACGAGATGGGCATGACCCACATCGCCATGTCCGACCACGGCAACCTCCACGGGGCGTACGACTTCTTCCACTCCGCGAAGAAGGCCGGAATCACCCCCATCATCGGCATCGAGGCGTACGTCGCCCCCGAGTCCCGGCGCAACAAGCGCAAGATCCTCTGGGGTCAGCCGCACCAGAAGAGGGACGACGTCTCCGGTTCCGGTGGTTACACCCACAAGACGATGTGGGCGGTGAACAGGACGGGCCTGCACAACCTCTTCCGCCTGTCCTCCGACGCGTACGCCGAGGGCTGGCTGCAGAAGTGGCCCCGCATGGACAAGGGGACCATCGCCCAGTGGTCCGAGGGGATCGTGGCCTCCACCGGATGCCCCTCCGGCGAGGTGCAGACCAGGCTGCGCCTCGGCCACTTCGACGAGGCCCTGAAGGCGGCCGCCGACTACCAGGACATCTTCGGCAAGGACAAGTACTTCCTGGAGCTGATGGACCACGGCATCGAGATCGAGCGCCGGGTCCGCGACGGCCTGCTGGAGATCGGGAAGAAGCTCGGCATCCCCCCGCTGGTCACCAACGACTCGCACTACACGTACGCGCACGAGGCCGGCGCCCACGACGCGCTGCTGTGCATCCAGACCGGCAAGAACCTCTCCGACCCGGACCGCTTCAAGTTCGACGGCACCGGCTACTACCTGAAGTCCACGGACGAGATGTACGCCATCGACTCCTCGGACGCCTGGCAGGAGGGCTGCGAGAACACCCGGCTGATCGCGGAGATGGTCGACACCGAGGGCATGTTCCTCAAGCGCGACCTCATGCCCAAGTTCGACATCCCCGAGGGGTACACCGAGGTCACCTGGTTCCAGGAGGAGGTCCGCCGCGGCATGGAGCGCCGCTTCCCGGGCGGCATCCCCGAGGACCGCATGAAGCAGGCCGAGTACGAGATGGACGTCATCATCCAGATGGGGTTCCCGGGCTACTTCCTCGTGGTCGCCGACTTCATCATGTGGGCCAAGAAGAACGGCATCGCGGTGGGCCCCGGCCGTGGCTCGGCGGCGGGCTCGATCGTCGCCTACGCCCTCGGCATCACCGACCTCGACCCGATCCCGCACGGTCTGATCTTCGAGCGGTTCCTCAACCCCGAGCGCATCTCGATGCCCGATGTCGACATCGACTTCGACGAGCGCCGGCGCGTCGAGGTGATCCGGTACGTGACGGAGAAGTACGGCGCCGACAAGGTCGCCATGATCGGCACCTACGGCACCATCAAGGCCAAGAACGCGATCAAGGACTCCGCGCGCGTGCTCGGCTACCCGTACGCGATGGGCGACCGCATCACCAAGGCCATGCCCGCCGACGTCCTCGGCAAGGGCATCCCGCTGTCCGGCATCACCGACCCCAGCCACCCCCGCTACTCGGAGGCCGGCGAGGTCAGGTCGATGTACGAGAACGAGCCGGACGTGAAGAAGGTCATCGACACCGCACGCGGTGTGGAGGGCCTGGTGCGGCAGATGGGCGTGCACGCGGCCGGCGTGATCATGTCCAGCGAGACCATCACCGAGCACGTCCCGGTCTGGGTGAGGCACACCGACGGCGTGACCATCACCCAGTGGGACTACCCGAGCTGTGAGTCGCTCGGCCTGCTGAAGATGGACTTCCTGGGTCTGCGCAACCTCACGATCATGGACGACGCCGTCAAGATGGTGAAGGCGAACAAGGGGATCGACATCGATCTCCTCAGCCTCCCGCTCGACGATCCCACGACCTTCGAGCTGCTCCAGCGCGGCGACACCCTCGGCGTCTTCCAGTTCGACGGCGGCCCCATGCGCTCGCTGCTGCGGCTGATGAAGCCCGACAACTTCGAAGACATCTCCGCCGTGTCGGCCCTGTACCGGCCGGGCCCGATGGGCATGAACTCCCACACGAACTACGCGCTGCGCAAGAACGGGCAGCAGGAGATCACGCCGATCCACCCCGAGCTCGAGGAGCCGCTCAAGGAGGTCCTGGACGTCACCTACGGCCTGATCGTCTACCAGGAGCAGGTGCAGAAGGCCGCCCAGATCATCGCCGGCTACTCGCTCGGCGAGGCCGACATCCTCCGCCGCGTGATGGGCAAGAAGAAGCCGGAGGAGCTGGAGAAGAACTTCGTCATCTTCCAGTCGGGCGCCCGTAAGAACGGCTACAGCGACGAGGCGATCCAGGCGCTGTGGGACGTGCTGGTCCCGTTCGCCGGCTACGCGTTCAACAAGGCCCACTCGGCCGCGTACGGCCTGGTCTCGTACTGGACCGCGTACCTGAAGGCGAACCACCCCGCCGAGTACATGGCCGCGCTCCTCACCTCGGTGAAGGACGACAAGGACAAGTCGGCCGTCTACCTGAACGAGTGCCGCCGCATGGGCATCCGGGTGCTCCCGCCGAACGTCAACGAGTCCGAGTCGAACTTCGCCGCCCAGGGCGACGACGTGATCCTCTTCGGCCTCTCCGCCGTGCGCAACGTCGGCTCGAACGTCGTCGAGTCGATCATCCGCTGCCGCAAGGCCAAGGGGAAGTACGCGTCCTTCCCGGACTACCTGGACAAGGTGGAGGCGGTCGTCTGCAACAAGCGGACGACGGAGTCGCTCATCAAGGCCGGCGCCTTCGACTCCCTCGGCCACACCCGCAAGGGCCTGATGGCGCAGTACGAACCGATGATCGACAACGTGGTCGCGGTCAAGCGCAAGGAGGCCGAGGGACAGTTCGACCTCTTCGGCGGCATGGAGGAGGAGAGCAGCGAGCCCGGCTTCGGCCTCGACGTGACCTTCACCGACGAGGAGTGGGACAAGACCTATCTGCTCGCCCAGGAGCGGGAGATGCTCGGTCTGTACGTCTCCGACCACCCGCTCTTCGGCCTGGAGCACGTGCTGTCCGACAAGGCCGACGCGGGCATCGCCCAGCTCACCGGCGGCGAGCACGCGGACGGCGCGGTCGTCACCATCGGCGGCATCATCTCCGGCCTGCAGCGCAAGATGACCAAGCAGGGCAACGCGTGGGCGATCGCCACGGTCGAGGACCTCGCGGGCTCCATCGAGTGCATGTTCTTCCCGGCGACCTACCAGCTGGTGTCCACCCAACTCGTCGAGGACGCCGTGGTGTTCGTCAAGGGCCGCCTTGACAAGCGGGAGGACGTGCCCCGGCTCGTCGCGATGGAACTGATGGTTCCGGACCTGTCCAACGCGGGCACCAACGCCCCCGTGGTGCTCACCATCCCGGCCGTGAAGGTCACCCCGCCGATGGTGAGCCGCCTCGGCGAGATCCTCAGCCAGCACAAGGGCGACAGTGAGGTGCGGATCAAGCTCCAGGGGCCGCGCAAGACGACGGTCCTGCGCCTGGACCGCCACCGGGTCAAGCCGGACCCCGCCCTCTACGGCGACCTGAAGGTCCTTCTCGGCCCGTCCTGCCTGGCGGGCTGATCACCCGGAGTGACTCAGCGGACAAGGGGCGCACCCGAGAACGGGTGCGCCCCTTTTCTCTGCGTCGGCCCTCGCGCGCGGGCCTCGGCATCAGCCCTCGTGCAGGCGTCAGTTGTGGCCGAAGCTCTTCTGCTTCTTACGGGTAGCATCCGCCGGGCTGCCCGGGGCCTGCGCCATCGGAGACGTGTGCGCCTCCGCCGCGGGCCGCTGCTCCTGCGCCTGCTCGGCCTTCGGGGAGCGGTTCTGCGGGCCGGCCTGCTTGCGGTTCTTGTTCTTGGCCATGGTGATGCCTCCTGTGGGGACTAGGGGCCAGGGCCGGGACCAGATTCACATAGCCTGACATCAACCGCATGTCGGACAATTACCCTGCGTGACACAGTCCTTCGCGGTCCGGTCCCGCGGATACGCCACGCCGAAGATCGAGTTCCGGCCGTTAACCTCTCCGCCGTCGGGCAGACTCGAAGCAAGCCCGAAGCAAGCCCGAAGCAAACCTCCCGGAAAGAGGGTGGATCGCGTGGACCGCTGCATCGTCCTGGTGGATGCCGGGTATCTGCTCGGAGCTGCCGCCAGCCTCCTCGCCGGGGAACCGTCGAGGTCCCGGATCACCGTCGACCACGCCGCCCTCATCCAGGGACTGCGGGAACGCGCCGAGGTCGACACCGGGCGGCCGCTGCTGCGCATCTACTGGTTCGACGGCGCTCCCGACCGCGTACCGCAGCCGGAGCACCGCCGGCTGCGCGTGATGCCCCGGGTGACCGTGCGCCTGGGCGCGCTGACCCGCAGCGACGGGCGGTGGGCGCAGAAGGGCGTCGACGCCGCGATGCACGCCGAGCTGACCGAGCTGGCCCGCAACCGCGCGTGCTCGGACGTCGTGCTCGTCACCGGCGACGGGGACCTGCTGCCGGGCATGATGGCCGCCAAGGAACACGGGGTCGCCGTGCACCTGTGGGCCGTGCAGGCCGCGGACGGCGACTACAACCAGTCCGAGGACCTGGTCGCCGAGGCCGACGAGCGACGCGTGCTCGACCGGGCGTGGATCACCCAGGCCGTACGGCCCAAGGAGCCGGGCGGGGTGTGCGCGCCGCCGCCCGCGCCCCGTCCGGAGATCGCCGCGATCCTGTCGGCGCCGCTGCCCGAGTCGGCGCTCACGGCCGCCACGGAGCGGTCCGCCGCCGAACCGGAACACGGCACTGCGGCCGCGTCGCAGAACGGCACCCAGGAGCGGGTGCCGGTCACCAAGGGCGTACCGACCCCGAAGGACCTCGCGGCGCTGCGGGCACCCGGGACGCACACCGCGCAGCAGCCCGCCGGTGCGACGCTGCGCTGGTCGTCCGACAAGGGCTGGGTGGACCGGCCCGTCGCGGCCGAGTCGCCGGAGGCAGCCTCGCTGCCGACGCTGGCGCAGCTGACGACCGCTGAACAGCGGTGGGCGGACCGCGAGGAGGACATCACCACGGTCGGCGGCGACCCCTACGAGGTGGGACAGGTGTTCGCCCGGCGGTGGATCTCCCGCCTGGCCGACCCCTCCCACCTGCAGAAGCTGTCGGGGATGTACCCGCGGGTGCCGCACCGCATCGACGGAGAACTGCTGCGGTACGCGGCCCGCTTCGGCCTGCTCGCCCACAAGGACGACCAGATCGACGAACACGACCGGTACGCGATCCGGGCGGGTTTCTGGCGGGAGATCGACCAGCGCACGGGGGCGGAGGCGCCCGCCGGCGAGTGAGGCGGAGGTGCCCGTCGGGGAATGACACACCGCTTCGGCCCGCGGTCTCCGCGGGCCCCGGGAACCGCTCGGCGGGCGGTACCCCTTACTCTCGTCCTTTGTGAGCAAGCGCAGCGCAACGGCACCACGGCACAGTGACGACGTCGTGTGCGCCGTGCGCGGGCTGACCAAAACCTATCCGGCGGTACGGGGGCGGCGCGGCGCGCCCGGGACGCCGGAGGTGCGGGCCACCGACGACGTACGGCTGGACATCCGGCGCGGCGAGATCTTCGGACTGCTCGGACCGAACGGCGCCGGCAAGTCCACCCTCCTGCGTCAGTTGACCGGACTGATGCGACCCGACAGCGGCAGCGTGGAGATCCTCGGGCACGACATCGTGCGCCACCCCGAACGGGCCGCCCGCATCCTCGCCTACCTCGGCCAGGAGTCCACCGCCCTCGACGAGCTGACCGTCTCCCTCGCCGCCGAGACCACCGGACGGCTGCGCGGGCTCGACCTGCGGCACGCCCGCGAGGCGCGGGACGCCGTCCTCGACGAACTCGGGCTCGCACCGATCGCCTCCAGGCCGCTGAAGAAGCTCTCCGGCGGTCAGCGCCGGCTCGCCTGCTTCGCCGCCGCGCTGATGGGGGAGCGGCCGCTGCTGGTGCTCGACGAGCCGACCACCGGCATGGACCCGGTCGCTCGCCGTGCCGTGTGGGCCGCTGTGGACCGGAGGCGGGCCGAGCTCGGGACGACCGTCCTGCTGGTCACCCACAACGTCATCGAGGCGGAGACCGTCCTCGACCGGGTCGCCGTCCTCGACCGGGGCCGGATCATCGCCTGCGACACCCCGGCCGGGCTCAAGGAGCGCGTCGCCGGGGAGGTCCGCGTCGAACTCGTGTGGCGGGAACGGGCGCCCCTGGAGGTGCCCGAGGTCGCCGCGCTGCGCACCCGCGCCGTGGAGTCCGGGCGCCGCTGGTCGCTGCGGATGGCTCCCGAGGAGGCGCGCGCGGCCGTCGCCACCGTCACCGGGGGCGCCGCCTTCGCCGCCCTCGACGACTTCACACTGGCCACGCCCAGCCTGGAGGACGTCTACCTGACGCTCGGCGGCAGCGGTCAGGGGCTGGTGAAGGCATGAGCGCGACGGCCGCCGTGTCCGTATGGAGTCCCGTGGGGAGCCCCGCAAGGACCTTGGGGAAAACGAAGAGGAGCAGCGCGAGGTGAGTGTCGTACCCGCCGGGGTTCTGCCCGGCGCCCGGGCGACGGACGACGGTGCCGTGGACGGCGCCGCCCTCGGGCCGCGGGCGCGGCTGTGGCCGTCGATGGCCGCCGTGTACCGGGCCCAGCTGTCCAGGGCGAGGGTCGCACGGATCCCGCTGCTGTTCGTTGCGACGTTCCAGTCGATCGGCATCATGATCATGATGCGCGGGGTGGTGAGCGGCGGCGGGAGCGACGCCTGGTCCGTGGTCGCCGGCTCGTCCGTGCTCGTGGTCGCGTACGTCGGTCTGAACCTGCTCGCCCAGTACTTCGGCCAGCTGCGCGGCAGCGGCGGGCTCGACCACTACGCCACGCTGCCGGTGCCGGCCGCGGCGGTGGTGCTGGGCGCCGCGGCGGCGTATGCCTCCTTCACCGTGCCCGGGACCCTGGTGACCGCCGTCTTCGGGTGCGTGCTCTTCGGCCTGCCACTCGCCCACCTGTGGGTTCTCGCGGCGGTGATCCCGCTGGCCGGCGCCGCGCTGTCCGGGCTCGGCGCCGCGCTGGGCCTGCTCGCACCGCGGCCCGAACTGGCCACGCTGCTCGGGCAGTTGGGCATGTCGGCGGCGCTGTTGCTGGGCGTGCTGCCGGCGCACCGGATGCCGGAGGCCATTCAGGTCGCGCGCGACCTGCTGCCGTCGACGTACGGGGTGGAGGCGTTTGCGCGGACCTTCGGCGGGCATCCGGACTGGGCGTTCGTCCTCGGCGACCTCGGCGTGTGCGCCGCCGTCGGGGTGGCCTCGCTGGCCCTGGCGACCTGGGCGTACCGCCGGGCGGCCGTCCGGTGACGCGGCTGACAGACACGCCTGGCAGGATGTGAAGGTGACCGCTCCGTTGACTCCGCCTCCGCCGCCGCATGAACAGTCCCCGCACTCTTCGCACGAGGCGTGGCACGCCGTGTCCGAGCCTGTGGGGATCGGGCCGGCACCGCACGGTGCCACGGCCGTCTACGGGGCGGACGGGCCCGGTATGAAGACCGAGGTGCGCGAGGCGGCCGTGATCACGGTGGGCGTCGCGCTCGCCGGGGCGCTGCTCGGGGTGCTGTGGTGGTGGCTGGCGCCGCATGTGCCGCTGGTGGCGGACAAGGTCGACGGCAACTGGGTCGTCTATCTGAAGGACACCGAGGGCGAGCAGGCGATCGGGGTGGACGGGACGTTCACGCTCCTCGCGGCCGGTTTCGGTGTGCTCAGTGCGCTGGTCGTCTTCCTCGTGCGCAAGCGGGGCGGGGTGCCGCTGGTGGTGGCGCTCTGTGTGGGCGGACTGCTGGGGTCGCTGCTCGCGTGGCGGTTGGGGGTCTGGCTGGGTCCCCCGCACAACGTCATCGCGCACGCCAAGGCCGTGGGCAAGGGAGTGACGTTCTCCGCCCCGCTGAAGCTCGGGGCCAAGGGGGCGCTGCTGGCGTGGTCGGTGGCGGCGCTGGTGGTGCACCTGGGGCTGACGGCGCTGTTCGCTCCGCGGGATCCCGATCCGTACGGGTCGGCTGCGCCGCAGGCGTAAGAGACCGCCGAGGGTGGCCGACGGCTTTTTCACCCCCGCCGCCCCTGCCCTTCCCGTCCCTGGGGACTGCCGCCCCCGGACCCCCGCTTCGGCCTCACGGCCTCGTCCTCAAACGCCGTGCGGGCTGATTCAGCCCGCCCGGCGCCTTGATGGTGAGCGGTGGTCACGCCGGCCGGTGGCCGTGGTTGGCGTGGCCCTTCTTCATGCGCCATTTGCGCTTGCGTGTCCTCTTCGACATATTTCCGTACTAGCCGAGGACGGGCCGTCCGTCGAGTGGTCAGGCACGGGCGATCGGTGCCAGCGTCGCCTGCGTGAGCTTGGCGAGGTCCTCGGGGGACAGTTCCACCTCCAGACCCCGGCGCCCGGCGGACACGCAGATCGTGGTGTGTGAGGACGCCGACTCGTCCAGCACCGTGGGGAGCTTCCTGCGCTGGCCGAGAGGCGAGATGCCGCCGCGTACGTAGCCCGTCGTACGCTCCGCGAGCACCGGGTCCGCCATCGCCGCCCGCTTGCCGCCCACCGCTGTGGCCAGCGCCTTCAGGTCCAGCGAACCCGCCACCGGGACCACCCCGACCACGAGTGCCCCGTCCACGTCGGCCACCAGCGTCTTGAACACCCGGTCGGGGGAGACCCCCATCGCCTCGGCCGCCTCCTCGCCATAGGACGGGTGGGACGGGTCGTGGTCGTAGGCGTGGACCGTGAACTCCACTCCGGCCGCCGCCAGGGCCACCGTCGCCGGTGTCCCTCCGGGCTGCTGCTGCTTCTTCGACTTCTTCGCCATCCGGCCGTTCCCGTTCCCGCCCCGTTCCCACGAAGCGTTCGTGTCAGTTCATGCTCGTCGGCGTCCGCGTCAGCTCGGTCGCCGGCAACGACGGCAGGTTACGGATGATGGCCGTCTCCGAGCGAAGCAGTTTCAGCTCGTCGCGCAGGCGGGAGGCGGTGTCGGGCGCCTGCAGCAGCCGCTGCTTCGTCGGCGTGTCCAGCATCACCGCGGCCGCCACCAGGTACGACACCACGGCCGGTTCGTCCGGGAGGTCGGTACCCGCCGACAGGGACCTCTCCCGCGCGCCCGCCAGCCGTTTCTGGTACTGCCGGAACGCCCGCAGCACCCCCTCGGCCAGCGCGCCCGCCTCGTCGCCCTGTTCCTCCGGCAGCTCCTCCAGCTCGGCCGTCAGATACGGGCCGGAGGTGTCCACCGAGAGCACACGGACGCGGGTCGTGCCCGTCGCCAGGACTTCGAACGAGCCGTCGGCCCGCTCCCGGATCGTCGCCGCGTCCGCGATACAGCCCACCGCGTGGAACGCCTTGGCCGGGTCGGACCCGAAGCCGGCCGCGGGCCCGCGCTCGGGCAGCGCGGTGGGATCCGGCATGCCCGGCGCGCTCGGCGCCACCTCGTGGCCGTCGCGGATGGCGACGACGGCGAACCGGCGCGGTTCGTCCTCGGGGATCTTCAACAGGTCGCGCATCAGGGCGCGATAGCGCTCCTCGAAGACGTTCAGCGGGAGCACGAGCCCCGGGAACAGCACCGAGTTCAGCGGGAAGAGCGGGAGCCGGACGGTGGTCACGACCCGAAAGCCTAATGGTCGCAGCGGGGCCTGTGGCCGGTGCGGTCGTTCAGGTGCCCGATCGGCTGCCTGCCGGGGGGAGGGATGAGCGGCAGAAGCCGCTCGGGCAGATGCGGTGGAACCGGCGACGCCACCGCCCGTCGTACCGCCTCCCGCACGTGAAGGAACCGGCCCAGCGGGTCGTCGCAGATCCGGTCCCAGGGGAACGACGTGGCGTACGGGCCGATCATGCGCAACTGCGTGAGCGCGTCCTGCCAGCGCTCCAGCCGGACCAGGACGAAGACGAGGAGATTGCGGATCTCCGCGGGCCACGGGTCGGCGGCCGCGAACCGCGACGACAGCGCGATGGCCCGGTCGGCCGCCGCGTCCAGCCGTCCCCGGGTCACGACGACTCCGTCGCCCTCCGTGAGGTACTTGAACGCGGCCCGCACGGGCAGCGCCTGCACCAGGGAGCCCGGCGGGGCGTCCTGCGCGGCGGTCTCGGCGAAGTCGAAGCACTCCCAGTGCGAGTCGCCGGGCCTGTGCGGAGTCGTCCCCCACTGCGCGCTGCACGCGGCCGACAGGTACTGCAGGGCGGCGACATGGCAGCCGTAGTGGTGCGGGGAGCGGCGTACGGCCTCGGCCCACAGCCGCTCGTACTGGCTGTGGCCGGCGTGCGCGCCGCGCGCGTGGTCGAGCGCCACCCGCCACGGCACCGGGTCCCGAGGATCGCCCTCGGTCGCCGCGGTGACCGAGGGACCGACCTTGCGCAGGAGTTCCACGCGGGCCGGCGACTCCCAGCAGCGGGCCACCGCGAGTTGGGCGCTGACCAACGTGGCGTCCGGATCGTTCGGGGCGGCGTCGTGCCAGTGCGTGAGCCATTCGTCGCGCGAGCGGGCGAAGGCGCCGAGCCGTGTCACGTAGCGGTCGCGGTCCTCCCACTCGGCGGCCCGACGTGTGGCCGCGAGCAGTTCGGCCGCCGGACCGTACTCGCCGCTTCCCGCCGCGACCAGGGCGGGTGCCAGGCGGTCGTCGGGCGCGTCGAGAAGGACCTCGTCGTCGGCGGGCAACCCGTCGGCGAGGCGGGAGGGGGTGCGAGCCATCCGTGGCGTACGGATGAAGGGGCGGAGCATTGCCATGGTGTCGACCATTGAAAAGCCGCAGGTCGGGGGAGCGCCAGCACAAATGCGTAACCCGCGTTTGGTTGTACGGGCGAAGTTCAAGAAAGAGTAAAAAGTAACCGTTTGGCTGCTGATGGACCCTATGCCCAGGCCCCTTCGGTCACGCGGGATCAACTGCGTCGCAGGAGCCTCGTGGCCCCCGCCGCGACCGTCGTGGCCAGTATCCAGCCGAGCAGGATCACCGCCGCCGACAGCCACTGCCAGGCCCCGTTCAGCCGCCACTGGCCCGCCTGGCCCAGATCGATGACCGGCAGCAGCAGGTCCAGAGCGAACAGGGAGGGGTTCCACGTCGGATGCCCGTCCTTGTTGACCGGTGGATGGCTCGCGTGCGAGAACGCGATCGACGCCGCCGCCCACAGCACCGCCATCCACACGGCGGCGCGGCCGGGCCGGTACCCGTAGGCGACCGTCCAGTCCTGTACGTACCCCCACAGCTTGGCCGCGAGCGGCAGTGTCTCGCGGCGGCGCCGCTGCTTGGCGAGCAGGACCTCGCGCGCGTCCTCGTCCTCGCCGGAGTTGCGCAGCACGGCCGCGAGCCGTTCGTACGGCTCCGGGTTGTACTCGGCGGTCGCCGCCGCCACCCACTCCAGACGCCGGGCGAGCGGGAAGGCGTCCTGCGGTACGAGGTTCTCGTAGGCGAAACCGCCCATGTGGAGATCGCCGAGGCCGGGCCAGCTGGTCCACCGGTCCACCAGGTTCACGATGCGGGCGCCCGAGAGGATCACCTTGCCCCGCTCGGGCCGGTCGCCCAGGAAGCGCAGCTCGGGCGTCTGGACCCGGCGCAGCGACAGTTCCTGGTCGTCGTCGAGGACGAACCGGGCCCGGTCCAGGTCGACCGCGTCCCCGAACCGCCCGTCGTCCAGCCGGATCCCGCCCCGGCACTCGAAGTGCTGCACCCGGGTGCCGCGCGCCGGTGTGGTGCCACTGCTCTGCAGCGGATTGCCGACGCCCGCCGGAGTCAGGTACAGGGTGCGCTCGACCGTCAGCTGCGGGGCGTTCAGTGCCAGCCGGGTGTACGGGCTGGTCAGCCGGGCGCCGCGCAGGCTCAGCGACACGCCGACCTTGGCGCTGCGCATGCTCAGCTCGCCGTACGCCTCCAGCATCTCCGCCTGCAGGTCCTGGCCGACGGTCAGCCCGTCCGCGGAGATGGAGCGGCCCCGCCGGTCGCGGTGGACTACGGCCTGGTTGAGCATCAGATCGGTGCCGATGTGCGCGTCCGTGAGCCGCACCCCGCCCTGGAACCGGCAGCGCGCCAGATGCAGGTCGCCCTCGGTGTGCACCCGCGCCGCCTCCAGACGCGGCACCGAGCAGTCCACGAGCCGCACGGTCGTGAAACGCGCCTCCGGCAGCAGCACCTCCCTCTCGAACCGGCAGCCGTTCAGCTCGACGTACGGCACGACCGTGCCGCCCGCGAGATCCAGGGTGTCCGTGATCCGGATGCCGGTCAGCTTCAGCGACGAGACCCGTCCCGCGAGCGCGGGCGGGCCGTCGAGGAGCAGCCAGGCCACGATCCGGGCCCGCACGGTGCGCCCCGGCCCCCAGGGCCGGTCGCCGTGCGGATCGTCCACGGCGGGGTCCCCTTCACGCAGGTCGTACTCGCTGCCGTTGCGGAACGCCTGCCACATCCCGGCCTCCGTCGCGGTCAGGCCGTCCGGCACGTCCTCGACACGGATGCCGGCACCCTCGGTCACGGTTCTTCCTTCCTCCCCCAGCTACTCGCGGGTTTCGTACGACCGTTCATGCCCGCTGTGTGACCGCCCGAACGCCGAAGGTGAAGGCGATCTTCCGCCCATCGCCACCACCCATCGAATCCGGCCACGCCGCCCGGCAGCCCTCAGGAGCGCTCCGCCCCGGCTGCGACACGCCGTGTCGTCCACGGATCCGTCCCCGGCCGCCGCGGCCGGCCGGCCCGCCACCGAGCCGTCCGCCCGTCCACGCTCTGTATCAGCCATTGATACGGCCGTCCGGCCCGTCGGCGCCGTCTGCGAGAATTGGGGCTGTGATCTCCCGAATCGATCTGCGCGGCGACGCCCTCCCGGAGGGCCCCGCCCTGCGCGACCTGCTGCCCCGAGCCGACTTCGACGTAGCGGCCGCACTGGAGAAGGTGCGTCCGATCTGCGAAGCCGTGCATCATCGTGGCGACGCGGCGCTGATCGACTTCGCCGAGAAGTTCGACGGAGTGCGCCTCACGTCGGTCCGGGTCCCGGCCCAGGCCCTGAAGGACGCGCTGGAGCAGCTCGACCCGGCCGTGCGCGCGGCCCTGGAGGAGTCCATCCGCCGCGCCCGTCTCGTCCACCGCGAGCAGCGCCGCAGCGCGCACACCACACAGGTGGTGCCCGGCGGCACGGTGACCGAGAAGTGGGTGCCGGTGGACCGCGTGGGTCTGTACGCGCCCGGCGGCCGGTCCGTCTACCCGTCGTCCGTGATCATGAACGTGGTCCCGGCGCAGGAGGCCGGTGTCGGGTCGATCGCCCTCGCCTCCCCGGCCCAGGCCGAGTTCGACGGCCTGCCGCACCCCACGATCCTCGCCGCCTGCGCCCTGCTGGGCGTCGACGAGGTGTACGCGGCCGGCGGCGCCACCGCCGTCGCGATGTTCGCGTACGGCACCGAGTCCTGCCCGCCCGCGAACATGGTCACCGGCCCCGGCAACATCTGGGTCGCCGCCGCAAAGCGCTACTTCACCGGCAGGATCGGCATCGACACCGAGGCCGGCCCCACCGAGATCGCGATCCTCGCGGACTCCACCGCCGACCCGGTGCACGTGGCCTCCGACCTGATCAGCCAGGCCGAGCACGACCCGCTGGCGGCCGCCGTCCTCGTCACCGACTCCGTCGAGCTCGCCGACGCCGTGGAGAAGGAGCTCGAGCCGCAGGTCGCCGCCACCAGGCACATCGAGGACCGGATCCGCCCGGCGCTGGCGGGCAAGCAGTCCGCGATCGTCCTGGTCGACGGCATCGACGAGGGCCTGCGCGTCGTCGACGCGTACGGCGCCGAGCACCTGGAGATCCAGACCGCCGACGCCGCCGCGGTCGCGGACCGTGTCAGGAACGCGGGCGCGATCTTCGTAGGTCCCTGGGCGCCGGTCTCCCTCGGCGACTACGCGGCCGGCTCCAACCATGTGCTGCCGACCGGAGGCTGCGCCTGCCACTCCTCCGGCCTGTCCGTCCAGTCCTTCCTGCGCGGCATCCACATCGTCGACTACACGCGGGACGCGCTGGCCGAGGTCGCGCACCACGTGGTGACGCTGGCGGACGCCGAGGACCTGCCCGCGCACGGCGCGGCGATCAAGGCAAGGTTCGGTTGGAAGGTGCCTGAGAGCAAGTGAGCTTCGGAATCGACGATCTTCCCGTCCGGGACGAGCTGCGCGGCAAGACCCCCTACGGCGCCCCCCAGCTCGATGTGCCCGTACGGCTGAACACGAACGAGAACCCGTACCCGCTGCCCGAGGCGCTGGTCGAACGGATCACCGAGCGCGTACGCGAGGCAGCCCGTGGCCTGAACCGCTACCCGGACCGGGACGCGGTCGAACTGCGTACGAAGCTGGCCGAGTACCTGACGAAGACCGGCGGGTACGAAGTCGGCCTCGAGAACGTGTGGGCGGCCAACGGCTCCAACGAGGTCATCCAGCAGCTGCTGCAGACCTTCGGCGGGCCCGGCCGCACCGCGATCGGCTTCGAGCCGTCGTACTCGATGCACGCGCTCATCGCGCGCGGCACGGGCACCGGCTGGATCCCGGGTCCGCGCAACGAGGACTTCACGATCGATCTCGCCGCCGCCGAGAAGGCGATCGCCGAGCACCGGCCGGACGTCGTCTTCATCACCACCCCCAACAACCCCACAGGCAACGCGGTCCCTCCCGAGACGGTCCTCGCCCTGTACCGGGCCGCGCAGGCGGCCAAGCCCTCCATGGTGATCGTGGACGAGGCGTACATCGAGTTCAGCCACGGCTCCTCGCTGCTGCCGCTCCTCGAAGGTCGGCCGAATCTCGTCGTCTCGCGCACCATGTCGAAGGCGTTCGGCGCCGCCGGCCTGCGCCTCGGCTACCTCGCCGCGCACCCCGCGGTCGTGGACGCCGTCCAGCTGGTCCGGCTGCCGTACCACCTGTCGGCGATCACCCAGGCGACCGCCCTGGCCGCCCTGGAGCACACCGACACGCTGCTGAAGTACGTCGAGCAGCTGAAGTCGGAGCGGGACCGGCTGGTCGCCGAGCTGCGCGCGATCGGCTACGACGTCACCGAGTCCGACGCCAACTTCGTGCAGTTCGGGCGGTTCCCCGACGCGCACGAGGCCTGGCGGAAGATCCTGGACAGGGGCGTCCTGGTCCGGGACAACGGCGTACCGGGGTGGCTGAGGGTCACCGCCGGGACCCCGGAGGAGAACGACGCGTTCCTCGACGCGGTCCGCGAGTTGCAGTGTCTGGTGGGGGACACCCCCACACCCGCGAAGGAGTACAGCGCATGAGCCGCGTAGGTCGCGTGGAGCGCACCACCAAGGAGACCTCGGTCCTCGTCGAGATCGACCTCGACGGCACCGGCAAGACCGACATCGCCACCGGCGTCGGCTTCTACGACCACATGCTCGACCAGCTCGGCCGGCACGGTCTGTTCGACCTGACCGTGAAGACCGACGGCGATCTCCACATCGACTCGCACCACACCATCGAGGACACCGCCCTCGCGCTCGGCGCCGCCTTCAAGCAGGCGCTCGGCGACAAGGTGGGGATCTACCGCTTCGGCAACTGCACGGTGCCGCTCGACGAGTCCCTCGCCCAGGTCACCGTCGACCTGTCCGGCCGCCCGTACCTCGTGCACACCGAGCCCGAGAACATGGCGCCGATGATCGGCGAGTACGACACCACGATGACCCGGCACATCCTGGAGTCCTTCGTCGCCCAGGCCCAGATAGCGCTGCACGTGCACGTGCCCTACGGGCGCAACGCCCACCACATCGTGGAGTGCCAGTTCAAGGCGCTGGCCCGGGCCCTGCGCTACGCCAGCGAGCGCGACCCGCGCGCGGCCGGCATCCTCCCGTCCACGAAGGGCGCGCTGTAAGCCATGAACGGCACCTCGACCGCACTGATCGTCGTCGGCCTGTTCCTCGCCGGCGGGATCATCTCCTTCGTCAAGCAGAAGATGCCCAAGAGCCTGATCGTGCTGCTGTCGATCGGCGCCGCACTGTGTCTCGTCGCGGGCGTCATGCGTCTGGAGGTGTGGAATTGAGCACCCCGAGCACTCCGCAGAAGACGTCGAAGACCTCTAAGAAGGTCGTCGTCTTCGACTACGGCTTCGGCAACGTCCGCTCCGCCGAGCGCGCCCTCGCCCGCACGGGCGCCGACGTGGAGATCACCCGCGACTTCGACCGCGCCATGAACGCCGACGGCCTGCTGGTGCCGGGCGTCGGCGCCTTCGCCGCCTGCATGCAGGGGCTGAAGGAGGCGCGCGGCGACTGGATCATCGACCGCCGGCTGGCCGGCGGGCGCCCGGTGATGGGCATCTGCGTCGGCATGCAGATCCTGTTCGGCCTCGGCATCGAGCACGGTGTCGAGACCGAGGGTCTCGCCGAGTGGCCCGGGCGGGTCGAGCAGCTCCAGGCCGACGTCGTGCCCCACATGGGCTGGAACACCGTCGAGGCACCGGCCGACTCCGAGCTGTTCGCCGGGCTGGACGCGGAAGCGCGCTTCTACTTCGTGCACTCCTACGCCGTCCACGACTGGCAGCTTCAGACGCACAACCCGGCGATGAGCGCCCCCAAGGTGACCTGGTCGACGCACGGCAAGCCGTTCGTGGCGGCCGTGGAGAACGGCTCCCTGTGGGCCACGCAGTTCCACCCCGAGAAGTCCGGCGACGCCGGCGCGCAGCTGCTCACCAACTGGATCGGAACCCTGTAGAGACATGGCCAAGCTCGAACTCCTCCCCGCCGTCGACGTCCGCGACGGCCAGGCCGTCCGCCTCGTGCACGGCGAGTCCGGCACGGAGACCTCCTACGGCTCCCCGCTGGAGGCCGCCCTCGCCTGGCAGCGGGCGGGCGCCGAGTGGCTGCACCTGGTCGACCTGGACGCCGCGTTCGGCACCGGCGACAACCGCGCGCTGATCGCCGAGGTCACGAAGGCGATGGACATCAAGGTGGAGCTGTCCGGGGGCATCCGCGACGACGACACCCTGGCCGCCGCACTGGCCACCGGCTGCACGCGCGTCAACCTCGGCACGGCCGCCCTGGAGACCCCCGAGTGGGTCGCCCGGGTCATCGCCGAGCACGGCGACAAGATCGCGGTGGGGCTGGACGTCCGCGGCACCACGCTGCGCGGCCGCGGCTGGACCCGCGACGGCGGCGACCTCTACGAGACGCTGGAGCGCCTCAACAAGGAGGGCTGCGCGCGGTACGTCGTCACCGACATCGCCAAGGACGGCACGCTGCAGGGCCCGAACCTTCAGCTGCTGCGCAACGTCTGCGCGGCGACGGACCGCCCGGTGGTCGCCTCCGGCGGTGTGTCGTCGCTGGACGACCTGCGGGCGATCGCCGACCTGGTCCCCGTGGGGGTTGAGGGCGCGATCGTCGGGAAGGCCCTGTACGCGAAGGCGTTCACCCTGGAAGAGGCCCTGGAGGCTGTGTCGTCATGACGTCGGAAGCCGTACGGCGTGTGCAGAGCGGAAGTCCCTGGGAAGAGTCCTTCGGTTTCGCGCGCGCCGTCGCGGTCGGCGACCGCGTCCTGGTGGGCGGCACGACGTCCTTCAAGGGCAGCGTGCTGTACGGGGAGGGCGACCCGTACGAGCAGGCGAAGGTGGCGTTCGCCAGCGCGCTGGAGGCGATCGCCGAGTTCGGTCTCGGGGCTGAGTCGGTGATCCGGACCCGGATGTTCCTGACGCATCAGCGGGACGTGGACGAGGTGGGCCGTGCCCACAAGGAGCTGTTCGACCCGGTGCGCCCGGTGACGACCCTGCTGGTGGTGGAGGGTTTCGTCGACCCGCGCATCCTGGTGGAAGTGGAACTGGAAGCCTTCAGAGGCTAGAAGCAGCAAGAGGAGCCGTGGATTCATGACCCTGGCGGTCCGAGTCATCCCCTGCCTGGACGTGGACAACGGCCGGGTCGTCAAGGGCGTCAACTTCCAGAACCTGCGCGACGCGGGCGACCCCGTCGAGATGGCGAAGGTGTACGACGCCGAGGGCGCCGACGAGCTGACGTTCCTGGACATCACCGCCTCCTCGGGCAACCGGGAGACGACGTACGACGTGGTGCGCCGCACCGCCGAGCAGGTGTTCATCCCGCTGACCGTCGGCGGCGGGGTGCGGACGGCCGAGGACGTGGACAAGCTGCTGCGGGCGGGCGCCGACAAGGTGGGCGTCAACACGGCCGCGATCGCCCGTCCGGACCTGATCCGGGAGATCGCGGAGCGCTTCGGCCGCCAGGTCCTGGTGCTCTCGGTGGACGCGCGTCGAACCGGGTCGGGTTCCTTCGAGGTGACGACCCACGGCGGACGCCGCGGCACCGGCATCGACGCGGTCGAGTGGGCGCACCGGGCGGCCGAGCTGGGCGCGGGCGAGATCCTGCTGAACTCGATGGACGCGGACGGCACGAAGGACGGCTACGACCTGGAGATGATCGCGGCCGTCCGCAAGCACGTCACGGTCCCGGTGATCGCCTCCGGCGGCGCCGGGGCCCTGGCCCATTTCCCCCCGGCGATCGCAGCGGGCGCGGACGCGGTGCTGGCGGCGTCGGTCTTCCACTTCGGGGACCTGCGGATCGGAGAAGTGAAGCAGACGTTGCGGGAGGCGGGGCATCCCGTGAGGTGACGCTGCCCCGGGCCTCAGGCCCCGGTCGCCGCCGGGTGGCCGGGGCTCTTTCACGGGCAGATGCGAAAGGAAAGTTGCGCAAAAAATATTGTGCAACTTTTCTTTCCTGTCTACTGTGGCGGGCATGGCTCGCAAGAAGGATCGCCGGATCGACGACGTGGGCACGCTGAAGGCGCTCGCGCATCCCTTGCGGATGAGGCTTTTCCGGGCGCTGTACCTCGAGCGGGTGGCCACCGCCTCACGGCTCGCCGAACTGGTCGACGAGGCCGTGTCACTGGTCAGCTACCACCTGCGCAAGCTCGCCGAGCACGGGTTGATCGAAGAAGCCGAGCCGCAGAGCGAGGACGGACGCGAACGCTGGTGGCAGCCCGCGTCGGACGGGGTCAGCATCCATGAAGAGGATTTCAGGGACGCTCCGGAGAAGGTCGCCGCGCACACCGCGGCCTCCCGGCTCTTCTACGAGCAGCGCGGCGAGCTCTACCTCCGCCACCTCGACGAACGCCCCCACTGGGGCCCCGAGTGGAACAGCGCCGCCATCGACTCCGAGTACCTGCCGCGCATGACGGCCGCCGAACTGGCCGACCTCTCCCGCGAACTGGACGCGCTGATCAGAAAACACAACGAGCAGGCGCGCGCCCGCGCGGCCGCCGGCGAGACCGAAGGGCGCGAGAACGTGGCGCTGCACGTGTACGGATTTCCCTTCCGTCCCTGAGAGAGGCCACCGTCTTGACCACCGTGTCCGCGTTACCCGCCGATCGGCAGGCCACCGAGCGTCCCGCCCACCGCGACCGCAACGTCCTGCGCTGGCTCGCCGCCTACACGTCGTCCATGATCGGCGACACGGTCTACTACATCGCTCTCTCCTGGGCGGCCGTCCAGGGAGGGACGCCGTCGCAGGCCGGAGTCGTCATGGCGGTGAGCGCCCTGCCGAGGGCGCTGCTCCTGCTGGGCGGGGGAGTGGTCGCCGACCGTTTCGGGCCCCGGAAGGCCGTCATCGGCAGTGACGCCGTGCGCTGCGCAGCCGTCCTCGCGGTGGCAGGCCTGTTGTTCGCCACCACCCCCGGCCTGTGGCCGCTCACCCTGCTGGCCCTGGTCTTCGGCACCGTGGACGCGGTGTTCATTCCCGCAGTGGGCGCTCTCCCCGCACGCCTGACCGAGCGGAGGCAGCTTGCGCGCGTGCACGGCATGCGAGGGCTTGCCAACCGGTTGGCGTACGTCATGGGCGCCCCGCTCGGTGGCCTGGGGGTGGCGGTCGGCGGCGCGGCGGCCGCCTTCGCTCTGGCCGGGCTGCTGATCGCGGTGTCGGTACCGTTGCTGATCTCCGTACGGATACGGGAGCTGCCACCGGACGACGCACCCCGCGCCGACGACACCACTGCCTGGCGCGACCTTCTCTCGGGTCTGCGCCACATCCGTCGCCACCGCGTTCTCGCCCCGCTGATGCTGGCCATCGCTCTCGGCGACCTCGGCTTCGTCGGACCGCTCAACGTCGGCCTGACGCTGCTGGCCGAAGAGCGCGGTTGGGGCGCCTCCGGCCTGGGCTGGGCCGTGGCCGGCTTCGGGGCCGGGGCCGGAGCCGCCTCCCTCTTGCTGGCCGTGCGCGGGCGGCTGCCCCACGCGGGACGCGTGACCGCGTACGCGGCCTTCGCGGGTTCCGTGGCGATCGGTGCCTTCGCCTACGTGCCGACGGTCGTGGCCGCTGTGGGGGTGGCCCTGCTCATCGGCCTCCTCGCCGGACTCAGCGGCGCCATGTGCGGCGCCCTGCTGCAGACCCAGGCCGCCCCCGCCTACCAGGGCCGCGTCACCGCCGTCTCCAGCCTGGTCAGCCTCGGCCTCGCCCCGCTCAGCATGCCGCTGTGCGCCGCCGCCATCGGCGCCTGGGGCACCGGTCCGGTGTTCGTCGTCAGCGCGGCGGTCTTCGGGCTGGCCGGGGTCGTCGTCCTGGGCTCCCGCGACCTGCGCCAGGCCGAACTCCCCCGGTGATCCCCCCGCTCAGAGCCCCAGCTGCTTCGTCTCCCGGACCTGACTGATCGCCTCCTTCTCGCCCTCCAGTTCGACGTCCGCCACCCGCTGCCGGCCCAGCGTGAACATCAGCAGTTCCGAAGGCTCGCCGGTGACCGTCACCACCGGGGTGCCCCGGTGGGCGACCGCCGTCTGGCCGTTCGGGCGGCGCAGGACCAGGCCCGTGGGGGCGCCGCGCCCGGTCAGACGGGCCGTGCGCTCCACGCGGGACCACAGGGCGTCCTGGAAGACCGGGTCGAGCTCGCGCGGAGTCCAGTCGGGCTGCGCCCTGCGCACGTCCTCCGTGTGGACGTAGAACTCCACCGTGTTGGCCGCCTCGTCGATCTGCTTCAAGGAGAACGGTGAGAAGCGCGGCGGGCCGGTACGGATCAGCTGGATCAGCTCCTCGTACGGCTTCGCGGTGTACTCCTCCATCACCTTCTCCAGGCGTGGCGCGAGCGGTTTGATCAGCGCGCCACCGGCGGCGTCCGGACGGCGTTCGCGCACCACCACATGGGCGGCGAGGTCCCGGGTCTTCCAGCCCTCGCACAGCGTGGGCGCGTCGGGGCCCGTGGCCTCCAACAGGTCCGCGAGGAGGAGTCGTTCACGCTTGGCATGGGTCGACATGGAGTCAGCGTACGACCGGGGGAGCGGTCCGCCCAGCGGACGGTGACCGGGCATGTCGGTGCGGCGCGGCACAATGGTCCGCATGACCAGCACGCCTTCGCCCAGCAGGCCCAGCGGCCTGGACCCCGAGATCGCCGCGCGCCTCAAGCGCAGCGCCGACGGGCTGCTCCCCGCCATCGCCCAGCAGTACGACACCGGTGAGGTGCTCATGCTCGGCTGGATGGACGACGAGGCGCTGCACCGCACCCTCACCACCGGCCGCTGCACCTACTGGTCCCGCAGCCGCCAGGAGTACTGGGTCAAGGGCGACACCTCAGGCCATGTGCAGCACGTGAAGTCGGTCGCGCTCGACTGCGACGCCGACACCGTGCTGGTCAAGGTCGACCAGGTGGGCGCCGCCTGCCACACCGGCGACCGCACCTGCTTCGACGCCGACGTGCTGCTCAAGGACGCCGCCTCCGCCCCGGCGTCCGCGGATCAGTAAGGTCGGCCGCCATGGACCTCGAGACGTTCCGCAAGCTGGCCACCGACCGCCGCGTCATCCCGGTCACGCGCAAGCTCCTCGCCGACGGCGACACCCCGGTCGCGCTCTACCGCAAACTCGCCGCGGAGCGCCCCGGCACCTTCCTGCTGGAGTCCGCCGAGAACGGCCGGTCCTGGTCGCGCTACTCCTTCGTCGGCGTCCGCTCGGCCGGAACCCTGACCGAGCGCGACGGCCGGGCCCACTGGCTCGGCACCCCGCCCGTCGGCGTCCCCACGGACGGCGACCCGCTGGCCGCCCTCAGGGCCACCATCGAGGCCCTGCACACACCCCGCGACCTCGCTCACGACCTGGGCCTGCCGCCCTTCACCGGCGGCATGGTCGGCTATCTGGGGTACGACATCGTGCGCCGACTGGAGAAGATCGGCCCCGGCGAGCGCGACGACCTGAAGCTGCCCGAGCTGACCATGCTCCTGACCAGCGACCTCGCGGTCATGGACCACTGGGAGGGCTCGGTCCTGTTGATCGCCAACGCGATCAACCACAACGACCTCGACACGGGCGTCGACGACGCCTACGCGGACGCGGTGGCCCGCCTCGACGCCATGGAGGCCGACCTGTCCCGCGCGGTCGCCCAGCCCCCGGCCGTCCTGCCGCCCTCCGAACTGCCCGAGTACACCGCCCGGTGGGGCGGCGAGGACTTCCGGGGCGCGGTGGAGGACATCAAGGAGCGCATCCGCGCGGGCGAGGCCTTCCAGGTCGTCCCCTCGCAACGCTTCGAGACGCCGTGCACCGCGAGCGCGCTGGACGTCTACCGGGTGCTCCGGGCCACCAACCCCTCGCCGTACATGTACCTGTTCCGCTTCCCCTCCGGCGACGGAGACGCGTTCGACGTCGTCGGGTCGTCCCCGGAGGCCCTGGTGAAGGTCGAGGACGGCCGGGCCATGGTCCACCCCATCGCCGGCACCCGGCACCGCGGCGCGACGCCGCAGGAGGACCAGGCCCTCGCCGACGAACTGCTCGCCGACCCCAAGGAGCGCGCCGAGCACCTGATGCTCGTCGACCTGGGCCGCAACGACCTCGGCCGGGTGTGCGAACCCGGCTCGGTGGAGGTCGTCGACTTCATGTCGATCGAGCGGTACTCCCACGTGATGCACATCGTCTCGACGGTCACCGGACGGGTCGCGGCCGGGCGCACGGCCTTCGACGTGCTCACCGCCTGCTTCCCGGCGGGCACCCTCTCCGGTGCGCCCAAGCCGCGCGCGATGCAGATCATCGACGAGCTCGAGCCGTCCCGGCGCGGCCTGTACGGCGGCTGCGTCGGCTACCTCGACTTCGCGGGCGACTCCGACACCGCCATCGCCATCCGTACCGCACTGCTGCGTGACGGCACGGCGTACGTGCAGGCCGGAGCCGGCATCGTCGCCGACTCCGACCCGGTGGCGGAGGACAACGAGTGCCGCAACAAGGCGGCCGCCGTCCTCCGCGCGGTGCACACGGCCAACAGGCTCACGTCACCGTGAGGATCAGCCCGTGAAGGCCGCCGTGCCGTTGGGGACACCGAGGCCCGAGGGCCCGTCGTACCCGGTGGTGCCGGTGCACAGGTACGAGCCGGAGCAGCTGCCGTTGGAGCCGCTGGTGACGTCGTACAGCGACGACGGGTGGGCGTAGGGGAAGGACGCCGGAGAGGAGCCGGAGGACGGGGCGCCCGCCAGCGCGTACGTCGCCGCGATCAGCGGCGAGGAGGCGCTGGTGCCGCCGAAGACCATCCAGCCGGTGGCCGAGCGGTAGCTGTCGTAGACCGCGACGCCGGTGTTCGGGTCGGCGACCGCCGAGACGTCGGCGACGGTGCGGTTCGCGCACCCGCCATCGCTCTGCCAGGCCGGCTTGGCGTCGTACCTCGAGCAGCCGGAGCCCGCCCCGCTCCACACCGTGTCGGTCCAGCCGCGGGAGTTGGACGCGGTGCTCAGCGACGTACCGCCCACCGCCGTCACGTACTTGGAGGCGGCCGGGTACTCGACGCCGTAGCCGTTGTCACCGGAGGAGACCGTGATGGCGACCCCCGGGTGGTTGAAGTACGAGGAGTCGTACGTGGCGTCGCTGGAGGACTCGCTGCCGCCGTAGCTGTTGCTGACGAACTTCGCTCCCAGCCTGACCGCGGTGTTCACGGCCGTGCCGAGGTTCGTCATGGTGGCCGAGCTCGCCTCCACCAGGAGGATCTTGCAGTTGGGGCAGGCCGCGCTGACCATGTCGAGGTCGAGGGAGATCTCCTCCGCCCAGCCGGAGTCGCCGCGCGGATAACTCGTGCCGCCGTTCTGGTCGACCTTCTTGAAGCAGCCGTTCGCCGTGGTGCAGGCGGACAGGCCGTACTGCGAGCGGTAGACGGCGAGATCGGCCTCGGCGTTCGGGTCGTCGTACGCGTCGACGATCGCCACCGTCTGGCCCGAACCGCCGGTCGACGAGGGCAGTTTGTAGGCCGCCTGCAGCGAGGCGGGGCCGTAGCCGGCGGGGGTGGCCGCGGCCGTCAGGTCGCTCTCCGCGTGTGCGGACCTCGGGGTGCCCGCGGTGACCTTGAGAGCGTTGCATGCCATGACGTTCTTCTGCGTCGGGGCCGCGCACGAGCGCGCGACGGTGACGCCGTGCGCCGTGGATGTCGTGGACGCGGCCTGGCCGACGGGAGCGGCCAGGGCGAGGGCAGCGGTGGCCAGTGTGGCCACGGCGCCGGCGGAAACGGTTCTGCGCAACGTACGTCCTCCATGAGTGGGTGAACCGGAGAGACATGTGGGGGGTGCGCCGTACAGCCGCCGACGTGGGTGCGCGCGACGGCCGCGCAGAACCTACGAATGTCCTGGGCACGTCAACAAGGAGAACGTTGAAGCTGTGACTTCTTTTTGCCCTGGATGGGGAACGCATGGCCTGACTCTGGGACGACCAAGGGAAAATTGTGGTGCGGTCATGGGTTGACGGACCCCGGATGACGGTTCTGCCGGGGTTCAGGCGATAGTGGAGTACGTGACTGCCGTACCTCACCCCCGTTCCGAGGCCGCCGCACCCCTCCGGCCCGCCCGGCGCAGCCTCGCCGTCGCCCTGCTGTGCGGGGCGGTCGGCGCTGCCGTGGCGCTGCTCTCCACCCGGCAGAGCTGGTCGGCGGGGACCGTGGCGGTGGCCGGCGGCGACTACTCGCTGACCGCCAAGGGCAGCGACGTCACGGGCGTCCCCGCGGCCCTCGCCATAGTGGGCCTCGCCGCACTCGTCGCCGTCTTCGCCGTCCGCAGCACTGGGCGCCTCCTCGTCTCCCTGCTGCTCGCGCTCTCCGGCGGCGGCACCATCGCCGCCGCGCTGCTGGGCGCCTCCGACAGTTCGGCGCTCGACGAGAAGGCGGCACAGGCGGCCGGCGACACCTCCGCGACCGCGACCGCGCTCACACACTCCGCCTGGCCGTACGTCGCGGCCGCCGGCGGCGCGCTGCTCCTCCTCGCCGGGCTGCTCGCCCTGCGCTACGGCCGGCTGTGGCCCGCGATGTCCGGCCGCTACGAGCGCGACGGCACTCCCCGTCCGCGCCGGATGAAGCCCGTCGACCCCGACCGCCCCGAGGACCTGTGGAAGGCCCTCGACCGGGGCGAGGACCCCACCGGCGCCTAAGAGCCCCGACAACCCGGCGCGTGAGCCGAAGGGGCGCCCCGGAGGCGCTTCCTGGCCCCGAATCGGACTGCGCGACCCCGCGCTCACCCCATACGCACGGGTACGGGACAATGAGCGCCGAGCTTCGACTCACCCACGCACATAGAGCCAACAAGGAGCAAGTCATGGCGGGCAGCAGCCACGGTCACACCCCGGCCGCCTGGACCGGTGTCATCATCGCCTTCATCGGTTTCTGCGTCTCGGGCGCCTTCACCGTGATGGCCCAGCCGGTCGGCTTCTGGGCGGGCATCGCGATCTGCGTCCTCGGTGGCGTCGTCGGCGGCATCATGCGCCAGATGGGTCTCGGCCAGCCGAAGACGCAGGCGCACTCCGCGCACCAGCCCGCGGAGGCGACGGAGCGCTGAGGCTTCCTCCCGCTGCGGACGACAGGCGGCCCCGCACGGTGCGTACGGGAGCCGCCTCTCGCGTACCCGCGCACCCGCGGCGGCGGGCGGGCAGAATGCGTGGGGTGAACGCCGAATCCCCCAGCGTGGCCCCGCACCGCGGCGGCACCGCCGGCGCAGCCGCCCTGCGTCGCATCGCGGTACCCGCCGGGGTGCTCGCGGCCGTCGCCGGGGCCTTCGCCTACGTCGGAGCGGTGGACCCGAACCGGCCCGGCCACTATCCGGTCTGTCCGCTGCTGCGCTACACCGGCATGTACTGCCCCGGCTGCGGCGGACTGCGCAGTGCGCACGCCTTCGTCCACGGGGACGTCCTCACGGCGCTGCACGACAACGCTCTCGCCGTCACCGGCTTTCTGGTCTTCGCCGTGGTGTGGGCCGTGTGGGCGGTGCACGCGGTACGGGGACGAGCGCTGCGGATCGACCTCACGCCGGTGCAGCTGTGGAGCCTCGGTGCACTGGTACTGGCCTTCACCGTTGTCCGGAACCTGCCGTTCGGCGGCTGGCTGCACCCGTGATCGATCGGTGAATGTCCAGGTAGTGGGACCGGCGTCCACCGGATGTGAGGCTTGGGCCCTGCTCCGGATACCATCGCAGTGACCATCGGTTTCGCCCGCCGGGGCGGCTCCGGTGGACCGAGGCCCGACCGGGTGGAACCTCACCCCCATCGTCAACCGTCAGGAAGGGGGCCGCTCGCGTGAGTGTGCTCGACGAGATCATCGACGGAGTCCGTGCCGACCTCGCGGAGCGGCAGGCACGCGTCAGCCTCGACGAGCTCAAGGAGCGCGCGGCGAAGGCTCCCGCGGCCAAGGACGGCGTCGCCGCCCTGCGCGGTGACGGGGTCAAGGTGATCTGCGAGGTCAAGCGGTCCAGCCCGTCCAAGGGTGCGCTCGCCGCGATCGCCGACCCGGCGGGGCTCGCCGCGGACTACGAGGCGGGCGGCGCGGCCGTCATCTCCGTCCTGACCGAGCAGCGCCGCTTCGGCGGCTCGCTGGCCGACCTGGAGGCCGTCCGGGCCCGGGTCGACATCCCGGTGCTGCGCAAGGACTTCATCGTCACCTCCTACCAGCTGTGGGAGGCCCGGGCGTACGGCGCCGACCTCGCGCTGCTGATCGTCGCCGCCCTCGAGCAGCCGGCCCTGGAGTCGCTGATCGAGCGCGCGGTCTCCATAGGGCTCACCCCCCTCGTCGAGGTGCACGACGAGGACGAGGTCGAGCGGGCGGTGGACGCCGGAGCGAAGGTCATCGGGGTCAACGCGCGCAACCTCAAGACCCTCGAGGTGGACCGCACCACGTTCGAGAGGGTCGCCCCCGAGATCCCCGGCGGGATCGTGAAGGTCGCCGAGTCCGGCGTCCGCGGACCGCACGACCTGATCGCGTACGCCAACGAGGGCGCCGACGCGGTACTCGTCGGCGAGTCCCTCGTGACCGGGCGCGACCCGAAGACGGCCGTCGCCGACCTGGTGGCGGCGGGCGCGCATCCGGCACTGCGCCACGGCCGGGGCTGACGTCCCGGTAGGGTGAGCGCCGATGACTGTTCCGACCACCGTGACGACCAGGGACCCGTACGCCCGCCTGGCCCGCGGATGCCGCCCCCGCGGCTGCCGCGCGCCCGCACGCCGGGTGCACGGGCGCCGCGTGCGGTATGTCATCGGTGACGAGCCGGGGCAGGTCAACGGCATGCGATGGCAGCGCCCCGCGAGGGGTGCGGGGCAGTACCCGAACACGCGGCTCGGCCGCGTCGGCGCGACGAGCGACAGGCGGCCCGAGGCCGACTGATCAGCCCCGCCCCCACGGCGATTGGTATCCACAACTCACCGTGAGGTTTCCGCATGCCCAGCGAGTTC
>NZ_PQSR01000026.1 GCF_002920635.1 Streptomyces sp. Ru72
AGGTGATCTTGGTGCCCGCCGCCGCGTCGAGTGCCTTGTAGTACGCGCAATCGGGCTTCGGCGGGGTGCCCCAGAGCGGGGACAGGATAGTGAAGGGGGCGCCGGTGCCGAGCTTGTCCGGGACCGACGTGGCGAGGGACGCGAGATCGATCTTGCTGGTGAAACCGGCGGCCGACCCGTACTTCGACGGAATGTCCGGCTTGGCGACCGTGCTGGCGACATACGTCGGGAGCAGCTTGTCCGCGGCCTTGCCCGACGTGGTGCCCTCACGCGAGCCGCTGTCCGAACCGCCGCAGGCGGCGAGCAGTGGCATACCCCCGGCCACTGCTGCGGTGGCGACCGCCGTGGAGGCGAGGAAGCTTCTCCGGCTGGGCCCGGAAGAGGCGGAAGCGGAGTTCGGCGTCATTGCGTCAACCCTTCATGGCGCACCAGGACACCCGGCGGAAGGAGCCGTCGGCTGCGGTGTCTCGAGTGGAACTTGGCTGAGCTGAAGCGGCGGTGACATCGGAGGGAATGGGGACCACACTGAGCGGGCCCTCCGCCGTCGAAGCGCTTCGATGTTGCTGCGAGGTTAAGTGAACACCTGGGGGCGCACAAGGGTCGCTTCCAAGATTCCTCGCGGGCGGGGAGGCACCGGCTGAACGGATGAGAGGGCTAGGAATCACAGTGAGAGAACGGAGAGGTTGCGTCTGGGTGTCTTGACACGCACCCCGAAGTCGAATGAGCATCGAAGCGCTTCGAAAGCGCCCGCCGCTCGATCTCCGAAGGATCACCACGTGACTGCACAGACGCCGCCCGCGCACCCTTTCCGTGATCCGCAGCTGCCGTTCGCGAAGCGCATCGACGACTTGATGGCGCGGCTGACGCTCGATGAGAAGATCTCGTTCCTGCACCAGTTCGCACCCGCCGTCGAGCGCCTCGGCATCGCCGCGTTCCGCACCGGCCAGGAGGCCCTGCACGGAGTGGCGTGGATGGGCCCCGCAACGGTGTTCCCGCAGGCCGTCGGGCTCGGCGCGACCTGGAACGAGGACCTGGTGCGCCGCGTCGGCGAGGCGGTCTCCAAGGAGGTCCGCGCGATGCGCGCCCGCGACGAACGCGTCGGTCTCAACGTCTGGGCGCCCACGGTCAACCTGCTGCGCCACCCGCTGTGGGGCCGCAACGAGGAGGGCTACTCGGAGGACCCGCGGCTGACCTCGGCGATCGCGACGGCGTACACGCGCGGTCTGCGCGGCGACCATCCGACGTACTGGCGGACCGCCCCGGTCCTCAAGCACTGGCTCGCCCACAACAACGAGACGAACCGCGACACGACCTCCTCCTCGGTCCGTCCGCGCGTGCTGCACGAGTACGACCTGCGGGCGTTCCGTGAGGCCGTTCAAGCGGGCTCGGTGGCCGGGGTGATGCCCGCCTACAACCTGGTCAACGGCCGCCCCAACCATGTCTCGCCGTATCTGCGCGAGCACCTGCGCCGCTGGAGCGACCAGGAGTTGATGGTCTGCTCGGACGCGGGCGCGCCGTCCAACCTGGTCGACTCCGAGCACTACTTCGACACGCACGAGGAGGCGACGGCCGCGGCGGTCCAGGCCGGCGTCGACAGCTTCACCGACCACGGCACGGACAGCTCGACGATCGTCGCGCGGATCAAGGGCGCGCTGGCGAAGGGGCTGCTGAACGAGGAGGACATCGACCAGGCGGTGCGCCGGCAGCTCTCGGTGCGGTTCCGGCTCGGCGAGTTCGACCCGCGCCTCGACCCGCACGCGGGCACCCGGGACTTCGACACCCCGGCCCATCGGGCGCTCGCCCTGGAGGCCGCGGAACAGGCGGTCGTGCTGCTGAAGAACGACGGCCTGCTGCCGCTCGCCGACGGTGCGCGCGTCGCGGCGGTCGGGCTGCTGGCCGACGAGAGCAAGCTCGACTGGTACAGCGGCACGCTGATCCACCGGTCCACACCGCTGGAGGGCCTGTACGAGCGCTTCGGTGCCGAGCGTGTGGACTTCGCGGAGGGTGTGGACCGGGTACGTCTGAAGACCACCGCCGGTGCCTATCTGCGGGTGCCCGCGGCCGACGCCGACGACGAGGTGCGCGGCGCCGAGGGCGCCCTGGACCCGGCGCTGCTCCAGGGCCGCACGGACCTGCCGCCGCTCACCGTCGACGAGCACGGCAGCGAACTCGCGCTGATCGACTGGGGCGAGGGCCTGCTGACCTTCCGCGCCCCCGACGGGCGGTACCTCTCGGTCGCCGACGACGGGTACGTCCGCGCCTCCGCGGACCAGCCCGGCGGCTGGGTCGTCCAGGAGACGTTCCGCCTGGAACCCCATGGCAGCGGCCACCTCCTGAAGCACGTCGGCACGGGCGGGTACGTGTCGGTCGCCGCCGACGGCGTGAAGGTTGCCGAGGACCAGAGGGAAGTCTTCGAACTGGAGGTCATCGAGCGCGGCGAGGACGCGGTCACCCGGGCGGCGGCCGGAGCGGACGTGGTGCTCGTGTTCGCGGGCAACGACCCGCACCTGAACGGCCGCGAGACCGAGGACCGTACGACGCTGCGCCTGCCCGGTCACCAGGAGCGCCTGCTGCGCGCGGCCCGCGCCGCGAACCCGCGCACCGCGCTGCTGCTGGTGTCCGCATACCCGTACGCGGTCGACTGCGCGGATCTCCCGGCCGTGCTGTGGACCGCGCACGGCGGCCAGGCGGCGGGCACCGCGCTGGCCCGGGTGCTGTCCGGCGACGTCTCCCCCGCGGGCCGGCTGCCGCAGACCTGGTACGCGGACGACGCGGACCTGCCCGATCTGCTCGACTACGACGTGATCGGCAGCCGACAGACGTATCTGTACTTCGAGGGAACGCCGCTGTTCCCGTTCGGGCACGGGCTGTCGTACGCGTCCTTCGCCTACGGCGACCTCACGGCACGGGTGGAGGACGGGCGGGTGGCGGTCTCCTTCACCGTGACCAACACGAGCACGCGGGCCGCCGACGAGGTCGCCCAGGTGTACACCCGGGCCGTCGAACCGTCGGTCCCGCGTCCGCGCCGCGAGCTGGTCGCCCACCGGCGCGTGCACCTGGCGCCCGGCGCCTCGGCCGAGCTGGCCTTCGAGGTGCCGCTCGGCGCCCTGGAGTTCTGGGACGTGTCGCACGGGCGGTGGCGGATCGAGCCCGGCCCGTACGAGATCCTGGTGGGCTCGTCGAGCGAGGACATCCGGCTGCGGACGACGATCACACCGCCCGGTGAGCCGGCCGGACCGCGCCCGGTGCGTGAACGGGGCCTGGAGGCCGCCGACTTCGACGAGCAGCGGGGCACGGTGATCGTCGACCGCACGAAGGTGTCGGGGGACGCCGTGACGCCCGTCGACGGGGGGACGGGTGAACTGCTCTTCCGGCACTGCGACTTCGCGCACGGGGTGACGAGCGTGACGGTGCGCGTCGCCGGCGAGGGCACCGTCGAGCTGTCCCTTGACGGGAGCGGGCCCTCGGCCGTGCTCACGCTCGCCGCGCCCACCGGCCTGTACGACTACACCACCGTGGACGCCGCGTTCACCGCCTCCGGTGTGCACGACGTCCGCATCGGACTGCGCGGCCCGCTGCGGCTCGCGCACGTCGGCTTCTCCGGTTGAGGGTCCGGACCAGGCCGACGGGAGGAAGGGGCCCGGCACCGGAAGGCAGCGGTGCCGGGCCCCTTCATGCACGTTCGCTCAGAGGGCGAGGCCGGTCAGGACCAGCACCCGCTCGTAGGTGTAGTCCTCCATCGCGAACCTCACGCCCTCACGCCCGACACCGGACAGCTTGGCACCGCCGTACGGCATCTGGTCGGCGCGGTAGGACGGCACGTCGCCGATGACCACGCCACCGACCTCGAGGGCCCGGTGGGCGCGGAAGGCGACCTGGAGGTCGTGGGTGAACACGCCCGCCTGAAGACCGTACTTGGAGTCGTTGACCGCGTCGAACGCCTCGGCCTCGCCATCCACCTTCTGCACGGTGAGAACCGGCCCGAAGACCTCCTCGCAGGAGATGGTCACACCGGCGGGGACGTCGGTGAGGACGGTCGGCGCGTAGGAGGCGCCGTCCCGCTTGCCCCCGGTGAGCAGCGTGGCGCCCGCGTTCACCGCCTCGTCGACCCAGGACTCCACGCGCTTCGCGGCGTCCTCGCTGATCAGCGGGCCGACATCGGTCGCACCGTCGGACGGGTCGCCGGTGACCTGGGCCTCGACGGCGGCGACGATGCGCGGCAGCAGCCGGTCGTACACCGAGGCGTCGGCGATCACGCGCTGCACGGAGATGCAGGACTGGCCGCCCTGGTAGTTGGAGAAGGTGGCGATGCGGTTCGCGGCCCAGTCCAGGTCCTCGTCGCTCGCGTAGTCGGCGAGCACGACGGCCGCACCGTTGCCGCCCAGTTCCAGCGTGCAGTGCTTGCGCGGGACCGAGTCCATGATCGCGTAGCCGACCTTCTCGGAACCGGTGAAGGAGATGACCGGCAGGCGCTCGTCCTGGACGAGGGCGGGCATGCGGTCGTTGGGGACCGGCAGGATCGACCAGGAGCCGGCGGGCAGCTCGGTCTCGGCGAGCAGCTCGCCGATGATCAGACCGGACAGCGGGGTGGCCGGGGCGGGCTTGAGGATGATGGGGGCGCCGGCGGCGATGGCCGGGGCGACCTTGTGGGCGCACAGGTTCAGCGGGAAGTTGAACGGCGCGATGCCGAGGACGACGCCCTTGGGGAAGCGGCGGGTCAGCGCGAGGCGGCCCTGGCCGCCGGCGTCGGTGTCGAGGCGCTGGGCCTCGCCGCCGTTGAAGCGGCGGGCCTCCTCGGCGGCGAAGCGGAACACGGAGACGGCACGGCCGACCTCACCGCGCGCCCACTTGATGGGCTTGCCGTTCTCGGCGGAGATCAGTTGCGCGATCTCCTCGGTGCGCTCCGCGAGCCGCCTCGAGACGTGGTCGAGGGCGGCGGCGCGGACGTGGGCCGGGGTGGCGGCGAACTCGTCGCGCACGGCGTGCGCGGCGGCCACGGCCTCCTCGACCTGCGCCTCGGTCGGGACACTGACCTTTCCGACGAGCCCGCCGTCCCACGGGGAGGTGACGTCGAAGGTGGTCTCACCGGTGACCTGGCGGCCGGCGAGCCAGAAGGCGTGGGTGGAAGTCATAGCGTTCAGTCCCGGCCCTTCCGAGGTTGGCTGGTGCTTGGGGTTGCGTGGTCCACCGTAGGGCGGGGACGCCCAGGGGTCGTTTGTCCGGGGAGTAGCACTGCCCGGGCGGGCTTCTACGGGATGTACAGCGGGCGGCACGCAGAGCCGTACGGCGGTGGTGCCGCACCGCGGAGTCATACGGCGGTGGTGACGCCGTGCGGTGGCCGCGTCACTCCCCCGCCGCAGCCGTGGCCTTGAGCGCGAGCCACAGTTCCATCCGGACGTCCGGGTCGTCCAGGGAGCGGCCCAGGATCTCCTCGACCCGGCGCATCCGGTAGCGCAGCGTGTGGCGGTGGACGCCGAGGTCGGCGGCCGCCGCGTCCCACTGGCCGTGGTGGGACAGCCAGGCCCGCAGCGAGGCGACCAGGTCGCCGCGGCCCGTCGCGTCGTGTTCGCGCAGGGCGCGCAGCAGTCCGTCCGCGAAGGCGCGTACGGCGTCGTCCTGGAGCAGCGGCAGCACCGACCCGGTCGCCAGTTCCTCGTGCTCGACCAGCGCCCGGCCGCGCCGCCGGGCCACCGAGAGCGCCTGTTCGGCCTGCTTGTAGGCGGCGGCCGCGGCGATCGGCCCGGCGGGCGCCGACATCCCGACCACCAGTTCGTCCTCGTCGGTGGCCGACTGCTCGCGGGCGGCGGCCCGGGCCGCCTGGACCGCCGGCGCGTACTCCAGGCAGGCGGCGACGGCAGCGCCCCCGTCGGCGGCGAGGATCACGATCCGGGCCTCCCCCTCGGGCACGACGAGGACGGCCTCGCCGGAGCGGGCGGCGGCGGACTCCACGGTCTCCACGAGCCCCTCCAGGGGGTCGCCGTCCGTGTCGACCGCCGCCGCGAGCGCTGCGGCGGTCGGCTGCGCGGTCACCACGCGCGCGTGCCCGTCCGCGTGCGCCCGGGCGGCCGACGCGGACGCCGACTCGGCGACGATCACCCGGAAAGGCGCGTCCAGGAGGTGGCCGTACAGGTCCCCGGCCACGGCGCGGGCGTGGTCCGGCTGCCCGGCCAGCAGCATGCGCAGCACGGCCGCGCCGATCCGCTGCTCGGCGGCGTGCAGGGACCGGGAGCGTTCGGTGGTGAGGGTGAGCAGGGCGATGGCGGAGTGCACGGCGTACCGCTCGGCCGTACCCAGCGGGGCGGCCGTGCCCACGGCGAGCGCGGCGCGCGGACGCCGTCCGGTGCCGAGGGAGTGCAGCTCGACCCGGTCCTCTCCCTTCCCCTCTCCGTTCGACCCGCCGACCACGGAGGTGGCCGGCGCGGGCCGCCCCCGCAGGCGCTCGACGTCGGCGGTGAGCCGTGCCGCACGCCGTCCCGCCCACTCGGGCGCGGCGGCGACGACGGCTCCGGAGGCGTCGTACAGGGCGGCCCAGCCGTCGACCTGGGCGGCGAGCGCGGCGAGCAGCCCCTCCGGGCCGGCGCTGAGGGCCTGCCTGGTCAGCTCGCGCTGCGCGGCGAACCCCGCGGTCACGGCCCGGTACTGGTCGGCGGCGATGGCGGCGGAGACGGCCTTGCTGATGGCGAGGAACGGGGTGCGGCGCGGCACCTCGAGCAGCGGAAGCCCCTCCTCGCGGGCCGCGTCCACGAGGGCCTTGGGGACCTCGTCGTAGTTGACGCCGACGGCGAAGCCGAGGCCGACCACGCCCGCGCCCACCAGCCGCTTCACATAGCGGCGCATGACCTCCGGGTCCTCCGCGTCCAGCTTGAGCGCGGTGATCAGGAGCAGCTCGCCGCCCTCCATGTAGGGCACGGGGTCGGCGAGTTCGCTGACGTGTGCCCAGCGGACCGGGACGTCCAGGCGGTCCTCGCCCGCGCGCACGGTCAGCTTGAGCGCGGAGTGGTGCACGAGCGAGGCGAGGGTGAGGGGCATGGGGCCTTCGGATCCTGTGTTCTCTGCGACCGTTGCGATCATCGTGTGATCGTCGTGATCCTTTGGCCGCCGCGTATGAACGACCTACGCCGATTCTGCCTCACCGTACGGTCGGCGCGTGCCCTGATCCTCGTCAGTTCCGTAGATCCACCAGCAGCGGCGGGGCGTGCTCACCCTTCACATTCGTCACGGAGAGCACCGCGTGCCCCGGCGGCACGGCGTGCGCCAGTTCGGACGCGGACCACCGCTCGCGCTCGACCTGGCGGACGGTGACCGCGCGCGCGGTCGGCGCGTGGCCGGTGATCACCCGGCGCAGCATGTGCAGGGCCTTGCCCGCCGGGGTCTCGGCGATGATCTGCCGGTCGGTGACGTCCCGGGTCTCGGTCCACTCCTTGCCCCACACCTCGGCGAAGTCCTGGCCGTCCCAGGGGGTGAGGCCGGACAGCGCCATCCGGCACCCGGCGGCGCCGAGCAGGGGCCCGCGCAGCGGCCGGGGCACGTCGTCCAGGGTGCGCAGGGTGAGCACGACACCGGCGTTCGCGGACCTGAGCCGCTGGATGCCGCGGACGGCCTCGGGCGTGACGGCCCCGCTCGCGTCGTCGAGGAGCAGGCAGGCGAAGAGGGACCTGTCCTCTCGGGCGGCGACACTGGCCGTGAACTGGGCGAGCACCAGGCGCGCGAGAATCCTCGAGGCGTCGGCGTGACCGCGCTCGGGCAGGTCGATGCGGACCCGCACCGGGTGGTCGAGGGCACGCAGCGAGAACGGCCGGGTCTGGCCGGAAGTGTCGAAGAACTGTGCGAACGCGGGCCGGTCGAGCAGCGCGACCCGGTCGGCGAGCACGCCGCCGACGTCGCCGGGGTGCCGGGACTGCCGCTCCCGGGCGTCCAGTTCGCGCAGCAGGGCGTCTTGTCCGGTGTCCTTCAGGGCCTTGCGCAGGGCGGCGAGGGGCCCGGGCGCGCCGTCGAGGAGCTGGCGCAGCTCCGGTACGGACGGGAAGCGGCCGTGGACGGCCCGGTAGGGCCCGAGGAGCTGGGCGAGGACGGTGGCGGAGCGGCGGCTGTCCCCGCCGGGGTGCGGGTCGGCGAGGTCGCCGACGAGCGCCTCGGCGAGCACGGACGCCGCCTCGTCCGGGTCGGTGGTCCCGCCGTACAGGTCCAGGACGTAGACGGATTCGGGGTGTCCGACGCGTACGACGACGTCGTAGGCGTCCGCGGGTCCGAGCCCGGCGCCGGCCGCCCCGACCACGACGACGGCGGCCCGCCCGGTGAGCGCGTGCAGGCACAGCGACTCGGCGAGCGGCCACACCAGCGAGCTGGTCTTGCCGGACCCGGCGGGCCCCACGGCGACGAGGGAGGTGGCGAGCAGGTCGAGGCCGAGGGCGAGTCCGCTGCCGCGGTAGGCGTAGGGATTGCGGGGGTCGTCGACGGCGGTGCCGAGCCTGACCTGGCCGGTGAACAGGTCGTGGCGGGCGAGCCGGGCCGGCAGGTCCCGCTCCCCTGAGGGGTGCGGGCAGGCGGCGGCGCCGTCCTTGAGGACCGCGCCGGTGAACGTGGTCAGGTCGTGCCGCCCGCTGAGCACGCCCTGCCAGGCGCGGGTGATGCGGGCGTGGTCGACGTCGCGCATCAGCCCGGCGTGCGCGTCGGCGGCGAGCCGGTCGGCGGCCTCGTGCGCCCCGGCGGCGCGGATCTGGTTGAACCGGGCGGGGTCGTCCTCGGGCGCCGGGGGCTTCTCGGCCACGGGGGCGGCGGCGCGCCAGGCGGGCGGTCCGAAGCGGCGCCATACCTCGCCCCAGCGGCCGAGCTTGCCGACCGTGAGCATGATCGCGAGGGCGATCACCGTGTAGTAGCCGTACCAGAGGAAGGCGTTGCCGACGCGGTCGTTGCTGTGCCGCCAGGAGTCGGGGGTGAACAGCTCCAGCGGTACCACCCACCAGCCGCCGAGGTAGCCGTTCCACAGCAGCGACCAGATCAGCCAGCCGACCAGGAAGGCGATGAGCGCCCCGCTGAGCAGCTGCCGTGTCGGGGTCCGCTCCGGTTCCTGCTGCGGCCGTGGCCGGTGCCCGAAGCGCCACACGCCGGGCAGCGCGGGCGGCCGCGGCGCCCGCAGCCAGGCCAGGAACGCCGAGCCGTCCGGCCGCGGCGGCAGCCCGGGGGCGTGCGCCGGGCGGGGCGGCACCGGGAGCGGTCCCGCCGGACGCGGCACGGGATTGGCCCGTGTGCTCCGTGCGTCCTGCGTTCCGTCGCTGTCCATCGCCGTTGCCCCCTGACCAGCCGCTCCGTCCACCATCAGCGAGTCAATCTAACCGTCCCGGCAAGGGGAGTTCACCGCATACGCGACCGGGTGTCCGGTGAGGCGTCCCCTTCCGTGGCGTCCGCCGCTATGTCCACGGCGGACAAGCGGGCGCGCGCAAGGCGCCCACATGGAGCATGCCCACCCTCCGCGGCCCGTCTTAGCCTGCGAGAAAAGAAGGCAAGCGTCCGAAAAACACCTTCGTCGACACGACCGTCGACATGCCGAACGCAAGATCATCAGGGAGCCCCCATGACCGCACTTCCGCAGGAGCGCCGCGTCGTCACCGCCATCCCCGGCCCGAAGTCGCTCGAGCTGCAGGCCCGTCGCACCGCCGCGGTCGCGCAGGGCGTGGGCTCCGTGCTGCCGGTCTTCACCACGCGCGCGGGCGGCGGGATCATCGAGGACGTCGACGGCAACCGGCTGATCGACTTCGGTTCCGGCATCGCCGTGACGTCCGTGGGGGCCTCCGCCGAGGCCGTCGTACGCCGGGCGTCCGCCCAGCTGCAGGACTTCACGCACACCTGTTTCATGGTCACGCCGTACGAGGGCTATGTGGCCGTCGCCGAGGCGCTGGCCGAGCTCACGCCGGGTGACCACGCCAAGAAGTCCGCGCTGTTCAACTCGGGCGCCGAGGCCGTCGAGAACGCGGTCAAGATCGCCCGCGCGTACACCAAGCGCCAGGCGGTCGTCGTCTTCGACCACGGCTACCACGGCCGTACGAACCTCACGATGGCCCTGACGGCGAAGAACATGCCGTACAAGCACGGCTTCGGGCCGTTCGCGCCCGAGGTCTACCGCATGCCGATGGCGTACGCCTACCGCTGGCCGACCGGTCCGGACAACTGCGGCCCCGAGGCCGCCGCGCAGGCCATCGACCAGATCACCAAGCAGGTCGGTCCGGACAACGTGGCCGCGATCATCATCGAGCCGGTGCTCGGCGAGGGCGGCTTCATCGAGCCGGCGAAGGGCTTCCTGCCGGCGCTGCGGAAGTTCGCCACGGACAACGGCATCGTCTTCGTCGCCGACGAGATCCAGTCGGGCTTCTGCCGCACCGGCCAGTGGTTCGCGTGCGAGGACGAGGGCATCGTCCCGGATCTGATCACCACCGCCAAGGGCATCGCGGGCGGTCTGCCGCTCGCGGCGGTCACCGGCCGCGCCGAGATCATGGACGCCGCGCACGCGGGCGGCCTCGGCGGCACCTACGGCGGCAACCCGGTCGCCTGCGCGGGCGCGCTCGGCGCGATCGAGACGATGAGGGAACTCGACCTCAACGCCCGGGCGAAGGAGATCGAGGAGACCATGAAGGCCCGCCTCACGGCGATGGCCGAGAAGTTCGACGTGATCGGCGACGTGCGCGGGCGCGGCGCGATGATCGCGATCGAGCTGGTGAAGGACCGTACGACGAAGGAGCCGAACCCGGAGGCGACCTCCGCGCTCGCCAAGGCCTGCCACCAGGAGGGCCTGCTGGTCCTGACCTGTGGCACCTACGGCAACGTGCTGCGCTTCCTGCCGCCGCTGGTGATCGGCCAGGACCTGCTGAACGAGGGACTGGACATCATCGAGCAGGCGTTCGCGCGCATCTGACCACCAACGTCAGAGGGTGTGAAGAAGGTGTGCGAGGTGGATGGCGGGACGCGATTCCGGCTGTCGGAGCGGTTTTCCCTGCCGTAGGTTCTACCCAGATGAGAGATACACCCGCTCACAGGGGACTGTGGGCGGCACTGGGCCGGGGCCTCCCCAGCTTCGACCTGGTCGTGCCCTCGCGCACACAAGGAGCCTTCGGCTCCGGATCTCCTCATGATCGGACGGCCGCACGCCCCAAACCCCCCGGGGCGGGCGGCAACCCGGTCACTACGGCCGCCCCGGAACCACCCCCCCTGTTCCGGGGCGGCCGTCCCGCGTCCCGCCTCACCCGTTCAGGGGCCATGTCTCCCAGATCAGGTCCAGGCGGTGGTACGCGTCGTCGAACCACTCGTCCTTCAGAGGGACCGTCGCGGTCGCCGTCGAGGACGTCGAGGCGTCCTCGACGGTGACGCGGCACCGTTCGCCGTCCTCGTCGCGTTCGACGAACAGCCGGGGGCCCCGTGTGCCCGCACGCCAGGCGATGTGCCGACCGGCGTCCAGCGCGTCCAGGACCTGCTGCCACTGCCGCAGGTCCTCGGGCAGGAGCCAGGCAGGGACGCTGCCCCGCACGAACGGTGTGTCCACGAGGAACTCCCCGGTCAGTACCGGCATCGCGTCCGGATCCCTCCGCGGCTCCATGCCCGTGATCCTGAGCACGACGCTGTTGCCCTCGCCTTCCAGGCGCATCAGGTCGATCGGCGCATCGGCCATTCCAGCCCCTCCCCCACTCAAGTGCTGCCCCACACTAACCGCCGCCACCGACACCGGGCGGGACCCGACCACGGCGGCCCGGCCGACGGGTGTGAAGCTGTCCGACGTGTCGTCGTCCCGAGAACCCGCCCCCCACCGCCGGTGGCCGGCCTGTGTCCTCGCCACCGCCGTCCTCCTCTTCCTCCTCCTCACCTGGCAGGTCGTCGCCCAGGGGCCGCTCGCGCGGGCGGACCGGAGGCTGAGCGGGGACCTGGTCCGTCCCGACCGGGTCTCCGGGGTTCTCGCCGACCTGGGGAACGTCTCCGTCGCCGTGCCGGTCCTCGCCGTGGTGCTCGTGTGCGCCGCCTGGCGTGCCCGGCGCGCCGGTACGCGGCGGTGGTGGCTGCCGTCCGTCGCCGCGGCCGCCCTGATGGCCGTCGTCCCGGCGGTCGTCGTCCCGCTCAAGGACCTCGTCGCCCGGCCGGGCCCACCCGTGATGGGCCCGGCCACCGGCTTCTTCCCCTCCGGCCACACGGCCACCGCCGCCATCGCCTACGGTTCTGCGGCCCTCGTCCTGTGGCCCTGGCTGCGCACGTCCTGCGCCCGCCGCGGCGTGCTCCTCGCCTGCCTCGCCCTCAACCTCGGTGTGGCCTTCGGCCTGGTCCGCCACGGCTATCACTGGCCCCTGGACGTCGTGGCGAGTTGGTGCCTGTGCGCCGTGCTGCTGACCGGACTCGCGGTGTTCCTCGCCCGACACGACAGGCCCTAGCGGTCGGCGGCAGGCCCTCAGCTGTCGAAGCCCAGGCCCAGTCTGTCCATGGTCCTCAGCCACAGGTTGCGCCGCCCCGCGTGCGCGTCCGCCCGCGCCAGCGACCACTTCGTCAGCGCGATGCCCGTCCAGGCGAACGGCTCCGGCGGGAACGGCAGTGGCTTCCTGCGGACCATCTCCAGTTCCGTCCGCTCCGTGCGCTCCCCCGCCAGCAGGTCCAGCATCACCTCCGCGCCGAAACGGGTCGCACCGACGCCGAGGCCCGTGTAACCGGCCGCGTACGCCACCCGCCCCTGGTGGGCCGTGCCGAAGAACGCCGAGAAGCGCGAGCAGGTGTCGATCGCCCCGCCCCACGCGTGGGTGAAGCGAACGCCCTCGAGCTGCGGGAAGCAGGTGAAGAAGTGGCCGGCGAGCTTGGCGTACGTCTCCGGGCGGTCGTCGTACTCGGCGCGCACCCGGCCGCCGTACGGGTAGATCGCGTCGTAGCCGCCCCACAGGATGCGGTTGTCGGCCGAGAGCCGAAAGTAGTGGAACTGGTTCGCCGAGTCCCCGAGGCCCTGGCGGTTCTTCCAGCCGACCGAGGCCAGCTGGTCGGCGGTGAGCGGCTCGGTCATCAGCGCGTAGTCGTAGACCGGGATCGTGTACGAGCGGACGCGCCGCACCAGGTTGGGGAAGACGTTCGTGCCGAGCGCGACGCGCCGCGCGCGCACCTCGCCGTACGGGGTGCGGACGGCCATGCCGGCGCCGTACGGCTTCAGAGTGAGGGCGGGCGTGTGCTCGTGGATGCGGACGCCGAGCCGCAGGCAGGCCCGCTTGAGGCCCCAGGCGAGCTTCGCCGGGTGCACCATGGCCACGCCCCGGCGGTCGTACAGGCCCGCCAGGAAGGTCGGCGAGTCGACCTGTTCCCGTACCGCGTCGGCGTCCAGGTACTCGACGCCGTCGGCGAGGCCCCGGCGTTCCATCTCCTCGTGCCAGTCCTTCAGTTCCCACGCCTGGTACGTCTCCCTCGCCACGTCGATCTCGCCGGTGCGCTCGAAGTCGCAGTCCAGCGAGTGCCGGGCGACCGCCTTCTCGATCTCGTCGAGGTTGCGGGCGCCCAGCTCCTGAAGCTTGTGGATCTCGGCCGGCCAGCGGGCAAGCCCGTTGGCCAGGCCGTGGGTGAGGGAGGCGGCGCAGAAGCCTCCGTTGCGGCCGGAGGCGGCCCAGCCCACCTCACGGCCCTCCACCAGCACCACGTCCCGCCCGGGGTCGCGCTCCTTGGCGATCAGCGCGGTCCACAGTCCGCTGTAGCCGCCGCCCACGACCAGCAGGTCGCAGGTCTCGGCGCCGGTGAGCGCGGGTTCGGGGCGCGGCCTTTCGGGGTCGTCCAGCCAGTACGGGACCGGCCGGGCTTCGGAGAGGGATCTCGTCCAACGGGTCATGGCGCTCGGGGCCATGATGTCAACTCCCCACGGAATTCGAAGGAACGACAGGACTATGCCTTCTTGCGCTTTCTGCGGTTGCCGACGGCCATGGACGCCAGCACGAACAGGACCGCGACGATGAACATCGTCGTACCGATGACATTGATCTGGACGGGCGTTCCGCGCTGCGCCGAACCCCACACGAACATGGGGAAGGTGACGGTGGACCCCGCGTTGAAGTTGGTGATGATGAAGTCGTCGAAGGACAGCGCGAAGGCGAGCAGCGCGCCGGCGGCGATCCCTGGGGCGGCGATGGGGAGCGTGACCCTCAGGAACGTCTGCGCCGGGCCCGCGTACAGGTCCTGCGCCGCCTGTTCCAGCCTCGGGTCCATCGACATCACGCGCGCCTTGACCGCGGTGACGACGAAGCTGAGGCAGAACATGATGTGCGCGATCAGGATGGTCCAGAATCCCAGCTGGGCGCCCATGTTGAGGAACAGGGTGAGCAGCGAGGCCGCCATGACGACCTCAGGCATCGCCATCGGCAGGAAGATCAGCGAGTTCACCGCGCCGCGGGCGCGGAAGCGGTAGCGGACCAGCGCGAAGGCGATCATCGTGCCGAGGACGGTGGCGCCGAGCGTCGCCCACACGGCGATCTGGAGGCTGACCGCCAGCGAGCCGCACATTCCGGCGACGCCGCACGGGTCCTTCCAGGCGTCCATGGAGAACTGCTGCCACTCGTAATTGAAGCGGCCCGTCGGCTTGTTGAAGGAGAAGACCGTGACGACGACGTTCGGGAGCAGGAGATATCCGAGCGTCAGCAGTCCCGCTATGACGACGAGATGGCGCTTGAGCCAGTTGAGGAAGGTCATCTTTAAACCAGATCCTCCGTGCCGGACCTGCGGATGTAGACCGTGACCATGACGAGGATCGCGGCCATCAGGATGAACGAGAGTGCGGCGGCCTTCGGATAGTCGAGGACGGTCAGGAACTGTGTCTGGATGACGTTGCCGACCATGCGCGTGTCCGTCGAGCCGAGCAGATCGGCGTTCACGTAGTCGCCGGCCGCCGGGATGAAGGTCAGCAGGGTGCCGGAGACCACGCCCGGCATCGACAGCGGGAAGGTGACCTTCCTGAAGGTGGTGAAGGGCTGGGCGTACAGGTCGCCGGCCGCCTCGTGCAGGCGCGGGTCGATGCGCTCCAGCGAGGTGTACAACGGCAGGATCATGAACGGCAGGAAGTTGTACGTCAGTCCGCACACCACCGCGAGCGGAGTGGCGAGCACGCGGTCGCCGGAGGTCCAGCCGAGCCAGTTGGTGACGTCCAGGACGTGCAGCGTGTTGAGGGCGCCGACGACCGGGCCGCCGTCCGCGAGGATCGTCTTCCAGGCGAGCGTACGGATCAGGAAACTGGTGAAGAACGGCGCGATCACCAGGATCATGATCAGGTTCCGCCAGCGTCCCGCGCGGAAGGCGATGAGGTACGCGAGCGGGTAGCCGAGGAGCAGACACAGCAGTGTCGCGGCGGCCGCGTAGAGGACGGACCGCACGAACTGCGGCCAGTACGCGGACAGCGCGTCCCAGTAGGTGGCGAAGTGCCAGGTGACCTTGTAGCCCTGCTCCAGGGAGCCGGTCTGCACCGACGTGGACGCCTGGTAGATCATCGGCAGCGCGAAGAAGACCAGCAGCCACAGGATGCCGGGCAGCAGCAGCCAGTACGGCGTGAGGCGGCCCCGTCTGCGCGGGGGCTTCTGCTTCTGGGGAGCGGTGGGCGCGAGGGGCGGGGGCGCCTCGGTGACGGCGGCCATCAGGCGGCCTCCTCCTCGACCTCGGTGACACCGGCGTCGATGTCCTGGGCCGCGTCGAGGCCGAAGGTGTGGGCCGGGCTCCAGTGCAGGACGACCTCGGCGCCGGGCACCAGCCGGGCGTCGCGGTCGATGTTCTGCGCGTAGACCTCGAACTCGGGGCAGACGGGACTGTCGATGACGTACTGCGTGGAGACGCCGATGAAGGAGGAGTCGGCGATCCTCCCGGTGATGCGGTTGCGGCCCTCGGGGATCTCGCCCGCGTCGTCGGCGTGGGTGAGGGAGATCTTCTCGGGGCGCACGCCGACCAGGACCTTGCCGCCGGTCGTCGTGGACGCGCTGCAGCGGGCCTCGGGCAGCACGAGCTTGCCGCCGCCCGCCCTGAGCACGATGTCGTCGCCGTTCTTGGAGTCGACCTCGGCCTCGATCAGGTTGGAGGTGCCGAGGAAGTTGGCGACGAACGTCGTCCGCGGGTTCTCGTACAAGTCGGTGGGCGAGCCGAGTTGCTCGACCCGGCCCGCGTTCATCACGGCGACCGTGTCGGCCATCGTCATGGCCTCCTCCTGGTCGTGCGTGACGTGGATGAAGGTGATGCCGACCTCGGTCTGGATGCGCTTGAGCTCCAGCTGCATCTGGCGGCGCAGCTTGAGGTCCAGGGCGCCGAGCGGCTCGTCGAGGAGGAGCACCTTGGGGTGGTTGATGAGGGCGCGGGCCACGGCCACGCGCTGCTGCTGGCCGCCGGAGAGCTGGTGCGGCTTCTTGCGCGCCTGCTCGCCGAGCTGCACGAGCTCGAGCATGTCCTCGACCTGCTTCTTCACCGACTTGATACCGCGCCGGCGCAGGCCGAAGGCGACGTTCTCGAAGATGTCGAGGTGCGGGAAGAGGGCGTAGGACTGGAAGACCGTGTTCACCGGCCGCTTGTACGGCGGCAGGGCGGTGACCTCCTGGTCGCCGAGGTGGACGGTGCCGCCGGTGGGCTCCTCCAGGCCGGCGATCATGCGCAGGGTGGTGGTCTTGCCGCAGCCGGATGCGCCGAGCAGGGCGAAGAAGGAGCCCTGCGGCACGGTCAGGTCGAGCGGGTGCACGGCGGTGAAGGAGCCGTAGGTCTTGCTGATGCCCGTCAGGCGGACGTCGGCGCCGGTGTCTGTCGTGGTGGTCATCGTCGTCACGCCCCTGTGAGCTTCGCGAACTTCTCTTCGTAGGCCGTCTCTTCCTTCTGCGTCAGCGAACGGAAGGCGTGGGACTTTGCGGCCATGGCCTTGTCGGGAATGATCAGCGGGTTGTCCGCCGCCGACTTGTCGATCTTGGCGAGCTGGTCCTTCACGCCGTCGACAGGGGACACGTAGTTGATGTAGGCGGCGAGCGCGGCGGCCTGTTCGGGCTCGTAGTAGAAGTCGATGAGCCTCTCGGCGTTGGTCTTGTGGCGCGCCTTGTTGGGGATCAGCAGGTTGTCGGTCGACGTCATGTAGCCGCTGTCCGGGATGACGTAGTCGACGTCCGGGCTGTCCGCCTTGAGCTGGACGACGTCGCCGCCCCAGGCCACGCAGGCGGCCAGGTCGCCCTTGGTGAGGTCGGACGTGTAGTCGTTGCCGGTGAAGCGGCGGATCTGGCCCTTGTCGACGGCCTTCTGCAGGCGGGCGATCACCGCGTCGAAGTCGTCGCCGGTGAACTTCGCGGGGTCCTTGCCCATGTCGAGCATCGTCATGCCGACGCTGTCGCGCATCTCCGACAGGAAGCCGACTCGGCCCTTGAGCTTGGGGTTGTCGAGCAGGTCGGAGACCGACCTGACCTCGATGCCGTCGAGGGCCTTCTTGTTGAACGCGATGACCGTGTCGATGCCCTGCCAGGGGTAGGAGTAGGCGCGGCCGGGGTCCCAGTCGGGGCTGCGGAACTGGGCCGACAGGTTGGCGAAGGCGTGCGGCAGGTTGGACGGGTCCAGTTTCTGCACCCAGCCGAGGCGGATCAGCCGGGCGGCCAGCCAGTCGGTGAGGACGATGAGATCGCGGCCGGTGTCCTGGCCGGCGGCGAGCTGCGGTTTGATCTTGCCGAAGAACTCGTTGTTGTCGTTGATGTCCTCGGTGTACTTGACCGTGATCCCGGTCCGCCCGCGGAACGTGTCCAGCGTCGGGTGGTGCTTGCCGCTGTCGTCCACGTCGATGTACTCGGGCCAGTTGGAGAAGTTGACGACCTTCTCCTTCGCCGAGAAGTCCTGGGTGGACGTGCCGCCCTGTGTCTTGCCGGCCGGCGGGATGCCGCAGGCGCTCAGCGCCCCCAGGCCGCCCACGGCGAGCACACCGCCCGCGGAGGCGCGCAGCAGCGAACGGCGGGTCAGGGCGGCCCTGCCGCTGCGGAAACTGCGCCGCATGGCGGCCACTTGGGCCGGGGTCAGGCGGTCGGGCTCGTACTGCTCCATGCGCGTGGTGCCCTTTCGGAGATGGTGCCCTTTCGGGAGGGTGTGCGGCCGCGGGTCGGGCGGCCCGTCCGCCAGTGCGCCGACAGGCGCTAGCGGTCCCCGAAGATCGTGCGGTGCCAGTCCTTGCGGGCCACCGCCGTGTTGTCGAACATGACGTGCTTGATCTGGGTGTATTCCTCGAACGAATAGGTGGACATGTCTTTGCCGAAGCCGGACGCCTGGAAGCCGCCGTGGGGCATCTCGCTGATGATCGGGATGTGGTCGTTGACCCAGACGCAGCCGGACCTGATCTCGCGGGTCGCGCGGTTCGCCCGGTAGACGTCCCGGGTCCAGGCGGAGGCGGCGAGGCCGTAAGGGGTGTCGTTGGCGAGCCGGATGCCGTCGTCGTCGCTGTCGAAGGGCAGGACGACCAGCACGGGCCCGAAGATCTCGGACTGGACGATCTCGCTGTCCTGTGGTGCGTCGGCGATCAGGGTGGGCCGGTAGTACGCGCCGTCCTTGAGGTCGCCCTCGGGGGCCTCCCCGCCGGCCACCACCCGCGCGTAGGCACGCGCCCGGTCGACGAAGCCGGCCACACGGTCCCGCTGGACATGCGAGATCAGCGGGCCCAGGTCGGTGCCGGGAGTGAACGGGTCGCCGAGCCGGACGGTCTCCATGAGGGCGGCGGTCCGCGCGACGAACTCCTCGTACAAAGGCCGCTGCACGTACGCGCGCGTGGCCGCCGTGCAGTCCTGGCCGGTGTTGATGAGGGCGCCCGCGACCGCGCCCTGCACGGCGGCCTCCAGGTCCGCGTCGTCGAACACGACGAAGGGGGCCTTGCCGCCGAGTTCCAGGTGGAGGCGCTTGACGGTCGCGGTGGCGATCTCGGCGACGCGCCTGCCGACCGTGGTCGAACCGGTGAAGGAGGTCATGGCCACGTCGGGGTGACCGACGAGATGCTCACCGGCCTCCTTGCCGGTACCGGTCACGATGTTGATGACACCGTCCGGGATGCCGGCGTACGTGGCGGCCCGCGCGAAGAGCAGGGAGGTCAGCGGGGTCAGCTCCGCGGGCTTCAGGACGATCGTGTTGCCCGCGGCGATCGCCGGGAGGATCTTCCAGGCGGCCATCTGGAGGGGGTAGTTCCAGGGCGCGACGGAGCCGATGACTCCGATGGGTTCGCGGCGGACGTAGGAGGTGTGGTCGCCGGAGTACTCACCGGCGGACTGCCCCTGGAGGTGGCGGGCGGCACCGGCGAAGAAGGCGGTGTTGTCGATCGTGCCGGGTACGTCGAACTCACGCGTGAGCTTGAGCGGTTTGCCGCACTGGAGCGACTCGACGCGGGCGAGCTCCTCGGCGCGGTCGGCGAGGACGGCGGCGAAACGGTGCAGCGCGTCGGAGCGTTCGCCGGGGGTCGCCGCGGACCACTCGGGGAAGGCGGCGCGGGCGGCGGCCACGGCACGGTCGACGTCGTCGGTGCCGGCCAGTTCGTAGGTGTACACCTCGATGCCGGTCGACGGGTCGATCACCGAGTGCGTACGGCCCGAGGTGCCCTTGGCGGGTCGGCCCGCGATGTACTGCGCACCGTCCGCGAAACGTTCCTGTACGTCGTCCCGCGTCGTCGGGCGGGTGGCGGCGTCGCCGGCGTTGCCGGGGTTCTGCATGTCGCTCTCCTCCGCCGCCGGCCCCGCGTGCGCTGCGGGTGCCGGCGTAGCTTCGGCTCGATGTGAGTGCCGATCCTGACAGAGGGAGGGGAGGCCAACAAGTGATTCCGTTGTTGCCTTTTGGTTACGCGACGGAATCTGTCGACCAGGTGTCGAGTGCAACCCGTAAAGCGGGGACGGAATGTCAGTGGTGCGTGCCAGACTCGGCGGCATGGGGAAGATCGATTCGTGGGACGCCCTGATCAGGGAGGTCCACTCGGGGGCGAGGATCAAGTACCTCCACTTCTGGGGGCACCGGCCGCGCGGGGACGGGCGGATCGGCGCGAGCTGCCTCAGCCAGTGGTGGCCGTCGCCGTTCACCGTGGACGGCGTGGAGTACCCGACGGCGGAGCACTGGATGATGGCGTCGAAGGCGCGGCTCTTCGACGACGCGGAGGCGGAGCGGAAGGTGCTCCAGTCGCCGGAGCCCGCGGTCGCGAAGAAGGCCGGGCGGCTGGTGCGCGGCTTCGACGAGGCGATATGGGAGCGCGAGCGGTTCGGCATCGTCGTCGAGGGCAGCGTCCACAAGTTCGCCGCGCATGAGGAGCTGCGGGACTTCCTGCTGGGCACCGGGAAGCGTGTGCTCGTCGAGGCGAGCCCGCTGGACCGGGTGTGGGGCATCGGGCTCGCGGCGGACGACGAACGGGCGACGGATCCCGAGCGGTGGCGAGGGCCGAACCTGCTGGGGTTCGCGCTGATGGAGGCGCGGGAGCGGCTGGCCGCGGGTCAGAGGCGTCCGGTGGATCAGCCGACGGCGCCCGTCACCAGTGAGGCCGAGTAGCCGTCGTCGGTGCCCGTCCCCGGGTCGTCGCTGCTCTCGTCCGGGATGGCGAGGAGGACGATGAGCAGGACGGCGCTCAGGACGAAGCCGACCGCTCCGCAGATCAGGCCGGCCAGGGCCATGCCTCCGTTCGTCGCCTCCCCCCGGCGCGCCTTGCGGCGGCCGAGGATGCCCAAGATCACGGCGAGCACACCGCCGATCATGGCCACCGGCCCGAGGCAGAACAGGACGAGGGAGATGACGCCGAGCACGAGTGAGGCGATCCCCATGCCGTTGCTCGGCGGGAGGGGCATACCGGGCCAGCCGTAGCCGGCGCCCTGGGAGCCGTAGGCCGCTCCGTACCCCGGATATCCGGGGTACGGGGGATAGCCGTACGGCACCTGCCCGGGGCCCTCGGGCCCGATGGGGGGCGGCGGCACGGGCCCGCCCTGGACGGCGGGCGAAGGAGCGAAGGGGGTGCCGGGGGGCTGCGATGCCGGGGCCCGAAGCGGCGTACGGGCCGGCCCAGGGCCCCTGCGGCGGGGTGCCCGGCAGGGCGGGACCCGCGGGCGGGACGGCCGTGGGGCGGCCGGGCACGGAAGGGCTGCCGCCGCCGGAGGCGACGGTTTCCCGGGGGTCGGCGGGGGGCGCCCACGGGTCGGGGGCGGGCTTGTCGAGCCGCACTCCGGAGGCCCGTTCGGCGGGCGCACCCGGTATCCCGCCGCCCGCACCGTCCGGGGCGCCCGGCGCCTGTCCGCCCGCCGTCCCGTCGGTCCCGCCCGTCCCGTGGCCCGGGAAGGCCCACCCGTCCGGTGCCGCGTCCTGAGGTGTTCCCGGGCGCTGGGCGTCGTCGGACATGCGTGGGCCCCCCTTTGTCGAATGTCCCGTCATGCTACGGCCGCGTCTCCCCGACGCGGCCCGCGCCCTACGATGATCCCGCACGTCACCGATCAGCCGATCACCCGCGTCCCGCCCGCGCCCTGTCCCGGCGCCGGGACGCCGTTCCCGGGGAGGAACCTTGACCGACCACCGCGACGCTCCCGCCGTGAGCGACCTGCACGCCTTCATCGCCGGACTGCCCAAGGCCGAACTGCACGTCCACCACGTCGGCTCCGCCTCCCCCCGCATCGTCTCGGAACTGGCCGCCCGCCACCCCGACTCCAAGGTGCCCACCGACCCCGAGGCTCTGGCCGACTACTTCACGTTCACCGACTTCGCCCACTTCATCGAGGTGTACCTGTCGGTCGTCGACCTGATCCGGACCCCCGAGGACGTCCGCCTGCTGACGTACGAGGTCGCCCGCGACATGGCCCGCCAGCAGGTCCGCTACGCGGAGCTGACCATCACCCCGTACTCGTCCACCCGCCGCGGCATCGACGAGCGCGCGTTCATGGACGCCATCGAGGACGCCCGCAAGGCCGCGGAGGCCGAGTTCGGGACCGTGCTGCGCTGGTGCTTCGACATCCCGGGCGAGGCCGGGCTCGTCTCGGCCGAGGAGACGGTCCGGCTCGCCACCGACGACCGGCTGCGTCCCGTGGGGCTCGTCTCGTTCGGGCTCGGCGGTCCCGAGGTCGGCGTACCGCGGCCGCAGTTCAAGCCCTACTTCGACCGCGCCATAGCGGCCGGCCTGCGCTCCGTTCCGCACGCGGGCGAGACGACCGGGCCGGAGACGGTCTGGGACGCGCTGAACGAGCTGCGGGCCGAGCGCATCGGGCACGGCACCAGTTCCGCCCGCGACCCGAAGCTGCTGGCCCACCTCGCCGAGCACCGCATCCCACTGGAGGTGTGCCCGACCTCCAACATCGCCACGCGCGCGGTCCGCTCGTTCGACGAGCACCCCATCAAGGAGTTCATGCGCGCCGGGGTCCTCGTCACCGTCAACTCCGACGACCCGCCGATGTTCGGCACCGACCTCAACAGCGAGTACGCGGTCGCCGCGCGGCTCCTCGACCTCGACGAGCGGGGGCTGGCCGCTCTCGCCAGGAACGCGGTCGAGGCGTCGTTCCTCGACGACGCCGGCAAGGCGGCACTGTCGGCCGAGATCGACGCGTACACCACCGCCTGGCTGGCGCCCTGACGCCCCGCGCATCGCCCGGCCATCGCCCCCGGCGGGCCACTGCGCGGCTGACCACCGTCACAATGAGCCCCATGCGTACCGTGACCGCCGTGGCCCATCGCGGCGACCCCTACCACCACCGTGAGAACACGATCGACTCGCTGCGTTCCGCGCTCCGGCGTGGCGCGGACGCGGTGGAGATCGACGTACGGCTCACCCGGGACGGTGTGCCCGTGCTGCTGCACGACGGGACGCTGAAGCGTCTGTGGGAGCAGGACCGCCCGCTCGCGGCGCTCTCCTCGGACGAGGTGCGGGGCCTGACGGCGGGCGGCGTGCCCACGCTGACGGACGCGCTCGCGGCGACCGACGGCAGCCGGGTGATGATCGACCTGCCGGGCGGCCCCTCGTTCCGCGCGGTACGCCGGATCGTCGACATCGTCCGGGACTGCGGGGCCGCCGAGCGCGTGTACTACTGCGCGGGCGCCGAGACCATGCTGGCGGTGCGCGCCGCCGACCCCGCGGCGGAGATCGCCCTGACCTGGACGACCCTCGCCCCGCCGCGGCCCGCGCTGCTCGACGCGGTGCGCCCGCGCTGGCTCAACTACCGCTTCGGCCTGGTCGACCAGGACCTGGCGGCCCGGGTGCACCGGGGCGGTCATCTGCTGTCCGTGTGGACGCCGGACACCCGCCGCTCCATGCGGCGCCTGCTCGAGGCGGGCGTGGACTCCATCACCACCAACCGCATCGACGCGCTGTGCGCGCTGCAGGGACCGGTGGGCGACTACACGCGGGAACGCTGAGGGACGGTCGCCGGATCGGCCGGGGTTGCTCGGGTGACGTACTGCGGAACCGGCGCGGTGTCCTTGCCGTTGTCGCGGACCATGCCGTAGCGGATCGCGCCCTGGGCGGGGCCCGTCCGGATGTCCTTGTTCACCGCGTCCCAGCTCGACGGGAAGACGGTGACGCCGTAGTCGCAGCCGTGCTCGTTGAGGGTGAGGGTGACGGAACCGTCGAGGTAGAAGTACTCGTTCTGCCACATCTGCTGGGTGCCGGCCGGCAGGACGGCGTACCCGATGGCAGGTCCGCCCATGCCGGTGGCGTAGCCGCCGGGGCTGCCGACGAGAGGGTCGTCCATCCGGCGGCCGCCGCCGGACGCCACGTGGAACAGCTTTCCCTTCAGGCCGGTCCAGGCCGGCATGACCAGGTTGCCCGGCCGGTTCTTCGGCGCGATGTACCAGCGCACCAGGACGTAGCCCTGGCCCGTGAGGGTGACGCTCTCCCCGCGGTGCTGCATGACGGTCCTCGGGCCGCCGCTGCTGGTGATCCCGGACTCGGGGCGGTGCGGCAGCGGCCCCGGCGGGACGTTCGCGGCGGGGGCGTTGTCGACAGCGTCGACGACCGTGCCGTACAGGTCCGCCGTCTTCGACGGTGTGGGGCTGGCCGTGGACGGGGAGGGCGCAACGCTCGGCGGGGTGTGCGTGGGCGGGCGGGCCGTGCTCGCCGCCGTGGGCGTGATCTCCGGGGCGGGCGGCGCCTGGGGTGGCCGGGTCACGACGTACGCGCCGCCCGCGACGATCGTCACGCCCGCCGTGACGACGACGGCGGGCTTGGCGAGCGCGCCGAGCACCTTGGCGGACCAGCCGACGGAGACGGCCGCCGCGGACGTCTTGCCGCCCAGCGCCAGCGACAGGGCGAAGCCGGCCGGGACGGGGACGAGCGCGATCCCGGCGAGCAGCCGTTCGGCGGGCACGACGGCCCTCTCGGCCCCGGCGCAGACCGGGCAGTCGCGGATGTGCCGCGCCAGCCGTTTGCGCCACAGGGAGCGGGGCCGGCCGTCCCAGCGGGCGGTGACGGAGGCCAGCTCGGGGCAGGCACCCTCCAGCGCCCGGACGATGCCGCGGGCCGCCTCCAGGCGCGCCTTCATCCGCTGCACCCGGACGGCGGCGTGCTGGCGGCTGATGCCGACGGCGGCGGCCAGCTCCCGGCGGGTGAGCTCGCCCGCGACCTCCAGCCACCACAGCGACAGCAGCTGCCGGTCCTCGTCGTCGAGCCAGCGCACCGCCTCCGCGACCTCGCGCCGCTGGCCCTCCAACTGCAGCCGCAACACCGTGAGTTCGGCGAAGTCGGCGGCCCGGTCCCCGGCGTCCCCGGCCAGCGGCTCGGACGTCCGGCGGCGCGCGCGGTCCCGTATCTGCCGCATGGCGATGGCCACCAGCCAGGAGCGGAAGCTGTCCGGATCGCGCAGGGCGCCGAGGTTGCCGACCGCACGCAGCATCGTCTCCTGCACGACGTCGTCGACGTCGGCATGGCCGTTGAGCGCGCGGCCGACGATGTTGTAGACGAGCGGTAGCCAGCCCGCGACCAGCTCGTCCAGCGCGTGCCGGTCACCGGCCTGCGCCGCCGCGATGGTGGAACGCCACTGCCGGGTGTCCACGTGCGTCCTCTCCCTGGTCGTCGTACCGCCCTGCGGACGTACAGTCTCAGCCACGGCCGGGATCCACGGGGCGGGCGGTCCACGACGGCTCGCGGCGGAAGGCCGGACATCCGTCGATACCGGGACGGATCCTCCGTCGTGGCCGGCTGTGGGGGCGGGTGCGGTCGGGGTGCCCGTGCCTCACGCGGTTCGCTCCTGGGCGTCGGGATCTGGGGGCGCTGAGGGAGACGGAGGGGCGGGGGCCGGGATAACAGTTTTTCGGCGCGACCCGGAACACACGCCTCCGCGGCTCGACCGGCTCCGTTCCCCTAGGGGCGACCCTCGGTCCCATGCCGGGGCCGCGCCCTACTCCGAGGGGATCCCCCGACACCGGAACGGCCCGCAGGATGATCACCGACATCCCGTCGATCAGGGAGCATCCCATGCAGTTACGTCCGGCCGCCGTCGCGCTCGCCACCGCCCTCACCCTGAGCCTGACCGCCCTCCCCCTGGCCCAGGTCGCCTCCGCGCACTCCGCGGCTCCGTCGTCCGCGGCACGGATGACCCCGGCGTCCGCGACGGGGGGACCCGACACCGAGGCCCTGCGCGCCGCGATCGCCGGGCTGCCCGACCATGACGCCACCGCCGCGCTCATCCGCGTGGGGGGCCAGGGAAGTTGGCGCGGCGTCGCGGGGGTGCGCGACGTCCGGACGGGGGCGCCGGCGTTGGCCAACGCCCGTTTCCGGGCCGGTTCGGTGACCAAGGTGGTGACCGCGGCGATCGTGCTGCAGCTCGCCGCCGAGGGGCGGATCAGCCTGGACGGCACCGTGCAGCAGTATCTGCCGGGGCTGCTGACCAAGGACTTCGGGCCCGTCACCGTACGGCAGTTGCTCAACTACACGAGCGGACTGCGGCCGGGGGCGTCCCTCGGGGAGACGGTCGAGGAGGGATACGCGCACCGCTTCGAGACGCTGACGCCACGTCAGGTCGTGGCGGCCTCGGTCGCCAAGGGCCCGGGGTTCGCGCCCGGCACGCGGCAGGACTACGCCAACATCCACTACACCGTCCTCGGCATGCTGATCGAGAGGATCACCGGTGACTCGTACGCGCACCAGGCGGCCGTACGGATCTTCCGGCCGCTCGGCATGCGGGACACCTCGTTCCCGAAGGGGTCCGATCCGCGTATCCACGGTCCGCACAACCGCGGATACGACTGGATCGACGGCAGGCTGGTCGACGTGACCGACTGGAACATGTCCGACCGGTGGGCGGCCGGTGACATGATCTCGACGACCGCGGACCTGGAACGGCTGCTGGTGGCGCTGTTCCGCGGCCGGGTCGTGCCCGGGCCGCAGCTGGAGGAGATGTTCACGCTCCCCGACGTGCCGGGGGCGCGGTACGGGGCGGCGCTGGAGCGGCTGGAGCTGAACGGCAGGGTGATCTGGGGCAAGACGGGCTCCCGCCCGGGCTATGCCACGGTGATCGCCGCCACCCGCGACCTGTCCCGGACCCTCGTGTACTCCGTCGACGCCACCGACGCGAAGGGCGACGGCGCGGCCGTCGCGCAGCGGTTCGGGTTCCCCGCGTTCAACCGCTGACATCCGGCTCGCGCCCGGGGCCGGGCGACGGGCCGCCGGCCACTGCCCGCACCCCGGGCACACCGCGGCCCCGGGCGGAACGACTCCCGCCCGGGGCCGCGTTGCTCGCGCCGGCCCCGCAGGGCTACGCGTCGAGCCGCGTCGGCTACGCGTCGAGCGACGTCATCACGTGCTTGATGCGCGTGTAGTCGTCGAAGCCGTACGCCGACAGGTCCTTGCCGTAGCCGGACTTCTTGAAGCCGCCGTGCGGCATCTCCGCGACCAGCGGGATGTGCGTGTTGATCCACACACAGCCGAAGTCGAGAGCCTTGGACATGCGCATCGCGCGGGCGTGGTCCTTGGTCCACACCGAGGAGGCGAGGGCGTAGTCGACGCCGTTCGCGTACTGGACGGCCTGATCCTCGTCGGAGAACGACTGCACGGTGATGACCGGGCCGAAGACCTCGTTCTGGATGATCTCGTCGTCCTGCTTGAGGCCCGAGACGACCGTCGGGGCGTAGAAGTAGCCCTTGTCGCCGACCGGGTGGCCGCCGGCCTCGACCTTGGCGTGTGCGGGCAGGCGCTCGATGAAGCCGGAGACCTGCTTCAGCTGGTTGGGGTTGTTCAGCGGGCCGAAGAGCACGTCCTCGTCGTCCGGCTGTCCCGTCTTCGTCTCGGAGGCGGCTTTGGCGAGCGCGGCCACGAACTCGTCGTGGATCGACTCGTGGACGAGGACGCGCGTGGCGGCCGTGCAGTCCTGGCCGGCGTTGAAGAAGCCCGCCACCGAGATGTCCTCGACGGCCTTCGCGATGTCGGTGTCCTCGAAGACGACGACCGGCGCCTTGCCGCCCAGCTCCAGGTGGACGCGCTTGAGGTCCTTGGACGCGGACTCGGCGACCGACATGCCGGCGCGGACGGAACCGGTGATGGAGGCCATCGCCGGGGTCGGGTGCTCCACCATCATGCGGCCGGTCTCGCGGTCGCCGCAGATGACGTTGAAGACGCCCTTGGGCAGGATCGAGCCGATGATGTCGGCGATCAGGACCGTGGACGCAGGGGTGGTGTCCGACGGCTTCAGCACGACCGTGTTGCCCGCCGCGATCGCCGGGGCGAACTTCCACACGGCCATCATCATCGGGTAGTTCCACGGCGCGACCTGAGCGCAGACGCCGACCGGCTCGCGGCGGATGATCGAGGTCATCCCCTCCATGTACTCGCCGGCCGAGCGCCCCTCGAGCATCCGGGCCGCGCCCGCGAAGAAGCGGATCTGGTCGATCATCGGCGGGATCTCCTCCGACCGGGTCAGCCCGATCGGCTTGCCCGTGTTCTCGACCTCGGCCGCGATCAGTTCCTCGGCGCGCTCCTCGAACGCGTCAGCGATCTTCAGCAGGGCCTTCTGGCGTTCCGCGGGCGTGGTGTCGCGCCAGCCGGGGAAGGCCGCCGCGGCGGCCGCCATCGCGGCGTCGACGTCCGCCTGCCCGGACAGCGGGGCGGTCGCGTACGCCTCACCGGTCGCGGGGTTGACCACCTGGGTGGTCCGTCCGTCGGCGGCGTCACGGTATTCGCCGTCGATGTAGTTGCGCAGACGACGCAGCTCGGTGCTCACTGCGGGCCCTCCAAGTTCGGGTGTCCAATCGCTGAGACACCCACCCTAGTCCGAAGGTCGACGTTTTCAACACCCTCGATTGCGCCAGTACTGCGAAATCCGCAGAGTTGAATCACAGAAACAACGAATTTCATCGATCCCGCCTTGCGGAACTGTCGATACGTCGTGCACAGTGAGGTCGTGGCCAGTCGAAGCGCAGACCAGAGGGACTCCCGCGAGTCCAAGAACGGCACACCCCAGCTGGACGCCGTCTCCCTCGCCATCATCGAACAGCTCCAGGAGGACGGCCGTCGGCCGTACGCCGCGATCGGCAAGGCCGTCGGCCTGTCCGAGGCGGCGGTGCGCCAGCGCGTCCAGAAGCTGCTCGACCAGGGCGTGATGCAGATCGTCGCCGTCACGGACCCGCTCACCGTGGGGTTCCGCCGGCAGGCGATGGTCGGGGTGAACGTCGAGGGCGACGTGGAGTCCGCGGCGGACGCGCTGGCCGCGATGGACGAATGCGAGTACGTCGTGATGACCGCGGGCTCCTTCGACCTCCTGGTGGAGATCGTCTGCGAGGACGACGACCACCTGCTGGAAGTCATCAACAAACGCATCCGGGCCGTCCCCGGAGTGCGCTCCACCGAGAGCTTCGTCTACCTCAAGCTGAAGAAGCAGACCTACATGTGGGGAACCCGATAACCGTGAGGACCCGATAGCCGTGAGTACCAAGGACCTCAGCAAGACCGCGTACGACCACCTGTGGATGCACTTCACCCGCATGTCCTCGTACGAGAACGCGCCCGTCCCCACGATCGTCCGGGGCGAGGGCGCCTACATCTACGACGACAAGGGCAAGCGCTACCTCGACGGTCTCGCCGGTCTCTTCGTGGTCCAGGCGGGCCACGGACGCACGGAGCTGGCGGAGACGGCGTTCAAGCAGGCGCAGGAACTGGCGTTCTTCCCGGTGTGGTCCTACGCCCACCCCAAGGCCGTCGAGCTCGCGGAGCGGCTCGCCGACTACGCCCCGGGCGACCTGAACAAGGTCTTCTTCACCACGGGCGGCGGCGAGGCGGTGGAGACCGCCTGGAAGCTCGCCAAGCAGTACTTCAAGCTGGTCGGCAAGCCCACCAAGCATAAGGTCATATCCCGTGCGGTCGCCTACCACGGAACCCCGCAGGGCGCCCTGTCCATCACCGGCCTGCCGGGCCTGAAGGCGCCGTTCGAGCCCCTGGTGCCGGGCGCGCACAAGGTCCCCAACACGAACATCTACCGGGCCCCGATCTTCGGCGACGACCCGGAGGCCTTCGGCCGCTGGGCCGCCGACCAGATCGAGCAGCAGATCCTCTTCGAGGGCCCCGACACGGTCGCCGCGGTCTTCCTGGAGCCGGTGCAGAACGCCGGCGGCTGCTTCCCGCCGCCGCCCGGATACTTCCAGCGGGTGCGCGAGATCTGCGACCAGTACGACGTGCTGCTGGTCTCGGACGAGGTCATCTGCGCCTTCGGCCGCCTCGGCACGATGTTCGCGTGCGACAAGTTCGGCTACGTCCCGGACATGATCACCTGCGCCAAGGGCATGACCTCGGGCTACTCCCCGATCGGCGCGTGCATCGTCTCCGACCGCCTCGCCGAGCCCTTCTACAAGGGCGACAACACCTTCCTGCACGGCTACACCTTCGGCGGCCACCCGGTCTCCGCCGCGGTGGGCCTGGCCAACCTCGACCTGTTCGAACGCGAGGGCCTGAACCAGCACGTGCTGGACAACGAGAGCGCGTTCCTCTCCACCCTGCAGAAGCTGCACGACCTGCCGATCGTCGGTGACGTCCGCGGCAACGGCTTCTTCTACGGCATCGAGCTCGTCAAGGACAAGGCGACCAAGGAGTCCTTCGACGAGGAGGAGACCGAGCGCGTCCTGTACGGCTTCCTGTCCAAGGCGCTGTTCGACAACGGCCTGTACTGCCGCGCCGACGACCGCGGCGACCCGGTCGTCCAGCTCGCCCCGCCGCTGATCTCGAACCAGGAGACCTTCGACGAGATCGAGCAGATCCTGCGCGCCACCCTCACGGAGGCATGGACGAAGCTGTGACCCGTCGGTGCGGGGTTCGTCCTCCCGGATGACCGGCAGCGGCCCCGGGCCACCCGTTCGAGTGAGAAACGGGGGTCCGGGGCCGTTCGCTGTCCGGGCTCACGGGTGCCGCCTGCTTAGCGTGCGAGGTGACCGATCGCCCTTGCCATCGTTCGCCCGAACGGGTCCCCCGGACGGGGATCGGCACGGGAAAACGGATCAGAACCGAGGTGTACGCGATGGTGGCCCCGCCGGACAACGACGTGCTCTGGGCACGCGCCCTGCACTTCCAGCACAACGGCTCACCCGCGCTGCGCGGGGTCTCCCTGGGGGTGCGCGAGGGTGAGATCCTGGCCGTCACCGGCCCGCGCGGCAGCGGCAAGACGACCCTGCTGCAGTGTCTGGCGGGGCTGCTCCCCGCCCAGCGGGGCGAGGTCTGGTTCAACAGCACGCCCGTGCACACCATGGGCCCCCTCACCCGCGAGAAGCTGCGGCGCGACCGGTTCGGCTGGATCGATCCGGTGCCGATGCTGGTCCCCGAACTGAACGCCTGGGAGAACGCGGCGCTGCCGCTCCTGCTGCGCGGCACGAGCCGCCGCCGCGCCAAGACCGCCGCACTGGAGTGGCTGGAACGCCTCGACGTCGGCGACAGCGCCCGCAGGCGCCCCCATGAGCTGACCCAGGCGCATCGGCAGCGGATCGCCGTCGCCCGGGCCCTCGCCACCTGCCCGACCGTGCTCTTCGCGGACGAGCCCACCGCCTCCCTGCACCGTGCCGACGGCGCCCAGGTGCTGCGCACGCTCAGCACGGCGGCCCGCTCGCACGGCATCACCGTCGTCATCGCCACCCACCCGGCCCAGACAGCCGGTCTGGCCGACCGGACGGTGTCCCTGCTGGACGGGCGGCGCGTGAACACCGTCCACCTGCCGCCGGTTTCCGAGACGGAAGGCCGTCAGACGTGCTCGCTCTCCGCCTAGCCCGCGGGGCGCGCCCCCTGATCCAGCTGCGCCGGCTCCTGGTCGTCGCGGCCTCGGCCGGCACGGGCTTCCTGCTGCTGTTCACGCTGGGGTACGCGCTGGGGCACCCGGAGGCGGCGGACGGCTCGACGCTGCGGCTGGCCTGGTGCCTGGCGCCGATCGCGGCCACCGTGTACCTCGCGGTCGCCGTCGCCCGCACCGACCCGGGCACCCGTCCACGGTCCGGTCTGGCGGCGATCGGCCTCGGCCCGGCCCGGCTGATGGCCCTTTCGGCGGCCACCACGGCCTTCACGACCTCGCTCGGCTCGCTGCTGGCGCTGCTGGGCTTCCTGCACCTGCGCGGCGACCCGACCGGCATGCCGTTCGACGGTGCGGCGGCGGACCTCCTCGCCGCCGACCAGCCTCTGCCCGTCCCCGCGGCGCTCACGCTGCTGGCCCTGGTGCCGTTCACGGCGTCCGTGGCGTCCGCTGTGGCGCTGCGCCCGCGGGGCGAACGGCCACTGCACGGCGGCGGCGCGGACGCCGACGCCGACGACTCGCCCGAGGTGCCGGCCGAGAGTCCGGCACCGGAGCCTCCCGGCGCCCCGCAGCCCGCCCCCGGCGGACTTCCCTGGGGGGTGGCCGCGCTCGCCGCGGGCTTCGCCGTCGAGGCGCACGCGAGCCGGCCGGGCCCGGCACCGAGTGCTCCACTGCCCGGCGGCCTCACGGGCGGGCCCGTGGCGGTGCTCGCGGGCTGGGCGCTGACCGCGCTGGGACTCGCGCTGGCCGGGCCCGCGCTGACGCATCTGTGCGGGTGGCTGCTGCAGGCGGTGCGCCCGGGTGCCGTGCGGCTGCTGGCCGGGCGCGGCCTGCAGGAGGAGGCGCGGCGGATCGGCCGGCCGCTCGGGGTGGTGTGTGCGGTGGCGTCGGGCTTCTACGCCATGGCGGCGCTGTACGCCGACACGCGTCCGTCGCCGGGACCGCTGACGACGCTGGGCGCGGCGGTGGTCGGGGGCTGCGCGGTCGCGGCACTGGCGACGGCCGCGGTCGAGGCGAGGCAGGCGCGTACCGACACGGTCGCCGCGCTGGTGCGGCTCGGCGCCCCGGCCACCGTGCTGCGCACCGCGGCACTGCTGCGCGCGGGCGCTCTGGCGGTGGTGTTCACGCCGCTGACCTGGGTCGTCGCGGAGCTGGCGGCGATGCCGCTGACGAGCTGAGGACTTCCCGGAAGGTTTTTTAGCGACCGGCGATGAGTTTCGCGTCGGCCCGCGGTCCATCTCTGCGTACGGCTCATCCGCCACATCGTAAAGAGAGGCCGCCCATGTACCAGCAGATGATCTTCGTGAACCTGCCCGTCGCCGACGTCGAGACGTCGAAGAAGTTCTTCACGGAGCTGGGCTACACGATCAACCCGCAGTTCACGACGGACGACTGTGCCTGCGTCGTGATCAGCGACACCATCATCGCGATGATGCTGAGCCACCAGCACTACGCCAACTTCACCAAGAAGGAGATCGCGGACGCCACCAGCACCAGCGAGGTGCTGCTGTGCCTGAGTGCCGAAAGCCGCGAGAAGGTCGACGAGTTGGTCGACCGGGCGGTCGCCGCGGGTGGCACGGTGTCCGGCGAGGCGCAGGACTACGGCCACATGTACGGCCGTGCCTTCGACGACCCGGACGGCCACACCTGGGAGGTCATGTGGATGGACCCGGCGGCGGTGCAGGGCTGAGCACGCGCAGGTGAACGGGGGCGCCACCGCGGAGAGTTGAGAACGGTCCTTCGGATTTCAAACGCCTGGGCGGTTAATGGGCAGGCAAAGACGACCGTCATGCCGGACATCGGCGTTGACAGCACTTAGCTGACGCTTATAAACCTGTGAGCCTCTCGGGGATGTTGTGATTGCAGCGCAACATCCCCTGAACCCCCCGCAGTTGCGCATCCCGTGAAGGGCAATCGTGTCCATATCCTCCCGCACCGCTCGAACGGTGCGCATCCTCGGCGTCGCCTCGGCCTCCGCCGCGCTCGCGCTCGGCGTCGCCGGCAACGCGCTCGCCTGCAACATCCGTGACTTCTCGGCCGTCGCCTCCTGCGACAACGGGAAGGGCAGCATCACCGTCACCGACAAGGACGCCTCCCGCAAGGAGGCGACCGTCAGCGTCTACCTGGAAGAGAACGGCGCGGACGCGAAGAAGGTCGGTGAGAAGACGGTCACCGGCTCCAAGGACGGCGCGATCGTCACGTTCTCCGAGGACTGGGCGGCGAACGCCAAGTACCGCGTCCACATCGACGTGGACGGCATCCTCAACCAGGATCTCGACATCCTGACCGCCCCGTCGAAGGCCTGCGCCACCTCGGAGACGACCCCGCCGGCCTCCGAGTCCACCCCGCCGGCCTCGGCCACCCCGACCCCGTCGGCCACCCCGTCCCCGTCCGCCACGCCGTCGCAGGCGGAGAGCACGGCCCCCGCCACGGCCGGGGACAACTCCCCCTCGCCCGCGGCGGGCAGCTCCAACCTCGCCGAGACCGGCGCCAGCTCCAACACGCCCGTGATCGCCGGTATCGCCGGCGGCCTGGTCGTCATCGGTGGCGGCGCGGTGTTCTTCGGCATGCGCCGCCGCGGCAGCGCGTCGAAGAGCAACTGACGCCTCCGCGTCCGTACGAACCGACGGCCTGCCCCTTCACCGGGGCGGGCCGTCGTGCGTTCCGCACATCAGGCCGGCTTGCGAACCATGAACACGTCCACCGCGTCCTCGCTCTCCACTGTGAAACCGTGCCGCTCGTAGAGCCGTCGGGCGGGACTGCCCTGCAGCACGTTCAACCGGACGAGGACACCGCGGCGGTCACACCGCTCCAGCAGTTCGCGCAGCACGCCCGAACCGACACCGCCGCCCTGAAGACGCGGAGCCAGGTAGAAGTGCTCCAGCCAGTGGGCGTCCTCGGCCGGTCGCAGCGCCACGCAGCCGGCGAACGCGCCATCCACCGCGATCACCCATGTGTGGGCCGGGTCGAATCCGTCCCGCAGCCGCTGCCGCACCCGCTGCTCGTCGTACCGCCCGAGCCGTTCCAGATCCGCCCGCAGCACTACGGCACGCAACTCGGCCACTGCCTCGACATCCGACACCGACGCCGGGCGAATACCCCAGTCCGCCATGATCGCCACCCTAGGTGGCGGACGCGCCGCCGAGCACCACGATTTCCGCTGCATCGAAGACGACCCCGACCTCGTCCCCGGGCTCCGGGGCCGACCGCAGCGGGCAGGCCGCCTCCAGTGCGGGGGCGGCCTCCGGTTGCAGGCGTACGGCGACATGGGTGCCGCGGAAGGTGCGCGCGGTCACGGTGCAGCTCAGGCCCACGGTGGCCGCCGTCAACCGTACGCCCGCGGGGCGCACCAGCAATGTGCCGGACCCCTGCGGGCAGCCTTCCGGGACCGGGAGCTTGCCCCACGGGGTGTCCGCGGCCTCGCCGGCGACGGTAGCCTCCACCACGTTGTCGAAGCCGAGGAAGCGCGCCACGAACTCGTTCGCCGGCCGCTGCCACACCTCGAGCGGCGTACCCGACTGGGCGATCCGCCCGTCGCGCATCACCACGACACGGTCGGCGAGCGCGAAGGCCTCGCCCTGGTCGTGGGTGACGGCGAGCACGGTCGTGCCCAAGCGGCGGAACAGGTCCCGCAGTTCGACGACGAGCCGCTCGCGCAGCGACCGGTCGAGCTGGCCCAGCGGCTCGTCCAGCATCAGCAGTCGTGGCCTGGGCGCGAGGGCGCGGGCGAGCGCGACCCGCTGCTGTTCGCCGCCGGAGAGCTCCGACACCGCCCTGCGCCCGGCCCCCGGAAGGCCGACCAGGTCGAGCAACTGCGCTACGCGTGCATCCCGTTCGGCGCGCGCGGTTTTGTGCATGCGCAGCCCGAAGGCGACGTTCCCGCCGACGTCCCGCTGCGGGAACAGCTGGTGGTCCTGGAACATCAGACCCACCCCGCGCCGGTGCGGGGGCACCCCGTCCAGGTCACTGCCGTCGAGGAACAGCCGCCCCGCGTCGAGGGGTTGCAGCCCGGCCACCGTCCGCAGAAGCGTCGACTTGCCGCTGCCGCTCGGCCCGAGCACGCACACGATCTCCTGCTCGGCGACCTCGAGGTCCACTCGGTCGAGCGCGGCCCACCCGTCGAAGCGCACGGTCGCGCCTTGCAGCGTGAGCATCGTCAGAACTCCCCCGTCCGATCGGTCCGCAGCCTCTCCAGGACTCCCAGCGCCACCGCGCACACCACCATCAGAATCGTCGACAGGGCCATCGCCTGCCCGTAGTTGAGGTCGCCGGGCCGCGCGAGCAGGCGCGCCACGGCCACCGGCAGCGTCGGGTTGTCGGGCCGCGCGATGAACACGGTCGCCCCGAACTCGCCCAGCGACACGGCGAACGCGAAGCCGGCCGCGATCAGCAACGCCCGCCGTACGATCGGCAGATCGACCTCGCGCCACACCCGCCACGGCGACGCCCCGAGCACGGCGGCCGCCTCCCGTAGCCGTTCGTCCACGGCCCGCAGCACCGGCAGCATGGTGCGGACGACGAAGGGGGCGCCCACCAGCGCCTGCGCGAGAGGCACCAGGATCCAGGAGCCGCGCAGGTCCAGCGGCGGCTTGTCGAGCGCGATGAGGAAGCCGAAGCCGACGGTCACCGCGGACACGCCGAGCGGCAGCATCAGCAGCGCGTCGAAGCCCCGTACGAGCCGGCCGGCGTCCCTGCGGGCGAGGGCCGCGGCGGCGAGCGACCCGATCAGTACGGCGATGAGGGTGGCCGCGACCGCGTACTGGAGGGAGTTCACGACGGCGTCGACGGGCGGGACGAGGAAGGTGCTGTCGTCGGTGCGGGTGAGCGCCTTGTAGTACGCGAATCCGGGTGCGTCGAGCGAGCGCTGGACGAGGACGGCGAGCGGCAGGACGAGCAGAAGGGCGACGGTCGCGAGGACCGAGCCGAGCAGCGCCCACTGTGCGGCCCCGTGCGGCCTGCGCGCCGTGCGCGAGGGGTCGACCAGCTTCAGCGCGCTCTCCCGGCGGCGCACCGTCCAGGCGTGCACCCCGAGGATCGCGCCCACCGCGGCGAACTGGACCATCGTCAGCACGGCGGCGGTGGACAGGTCGAAGATCTCCGAGGTCTGCCGGTAGATCTCCACCTCGAGGGTGGAGAAGGTGGGGCCGCCGAGGATCTGCACCACGCCGAAGGAGGTGAAGGTGAACAGGAACACCATCAGCGCGGCGGCGGCCAGCGCCGGTGCGAGCGCGGGCAGCGTCACCGTCCGCCAGGCCGTGAGCCGGGAGGCGCCGAGCACGCGCGCGGCCTCCTCCTGGCGGGGGTCGAGCTGCGCCCACAGCCCGCCGACCGTGCGGACGACGACGGCGTAGTTGAAGAAGACGTGGGCGAGCAGGATGGCCCACACGGTGGTGTCGAGCCGTATGCCCCACAGGTCGTCGAGAAGTCCACCGCGACCCACCAGCGCCAGGAAGGCGGTGCCGACGACGACCGTGGGCAGCACGAACGGGACGGTGACGACGGCGCGCAGCACCTGCCTGCCCGGGAAGTCGTAGCGGGCCAAGACATACGCGCCGGGCAGCGCGATCAGCAGCGTCAGGGCGGTGGAGACCAGCGCCTGCCAGGTGGTGAACCACAGCACGTGCCGCACGTCCGGCTCGGCGAGCACGGCCACGACCCGCCCGAACCGCCACACCCCGTCCGCCTTCAGACCGCGTGCGACGATCGCGGCGACGGGGTAGGCGAAGAAGATGGCGAAGAACGCGACGGGCAGGGCCATCAGCCCGAGCCGCGCCGCGTTCCCCCGTCTGCGTGGGGTCACTTCAGTACGAGCGACGTCCACGTCTTGACCCACTGGTCACGGTTGGCGGCGATCTTCGTGGGCGCCATGGTCTCGGGGTCCTTGGCCGCGGGCCCGTACGCGGTGAACTCGGCGGGCACCTTCGCTCCCTCGACCACCGGGTAGACGAACATGTTGAGCGGCATGTCCTCCTGGAACCTCTTGCTGATCAGGAAGTCGAGGAACGCCTTGCCGCCCTTGGTGTTGTGCGCGTTGCTCAGCAGGCCGGCGAACTCGATCTGGCGGAAGCAGGTGCCGGTGGCGACACCGGTCGGCGCGGTCTTGGGCCGGGGGTCGGCGTAGACGACCTCGGCGGGAGGCGAGGAGGCGTAGGAGACGACGAGCGGCCGGTCGCCCTTGGCCTTCTTGCCGCCGGCGGAGCCGGAGAACTCCTCGTTGTAGGCCTGCTCCCAGCCGTCGACCACCTTCACGCCGTTGGCCTTGAGCTTCTTCCAGTAGTCCTGCCAGCCGTTGTCCCCGTACTTCGCGGCGGTGCCGAGCAGGAAGCCGAGGCCGGGCGAGGACGTGGAGGCGTTCTCGGTGACGAGGAGGTTCTTGTACTCGGGCTTGACGAGGTCGTCGAAGGACGCCGGCGGGGTCAGCTTGTGGTCGGCGAAGTACTTCTTGTCGTAGTTGACGCAGATGTCGCCGTAATCGATGGGCGTGACCCGGTGCTTGCCGGCGTCCAGCTGGTACGGGGCGCCGACCTGGTCGAGGCCCTTGGCCCGGTACGGCTGGAAGAGGCCGTTGTCCAGCGCCCTGGACAGCAGGGTGTTGTCGACGCCGAAGAAGACATCGCCCTGCGGGTTGTCCTTGGTGAGGATCGCCTTGTTGACGGCCTGGCCCGCGTCGCCGTCCTTGAGGACCTTGACGGTGTAGCCGGACTCCTTCTCGAACGCCGCGATGACGCTCTTGGAGGCGGCCCACGAGTCATGGCTGACGAGGGTCACCGTCGTGGAGTCGCCGCTGCCGTTCCCGCTTGCGGAACCGGACGACCCGCACGCGGACAGGGTGACCATGCCCAGCCCGACGGCCACGGCCGCCCACTGCTTACCGGTGATGCTCAACTGGATTCCTCCTGGGGTGACCAGGAAGAGACGCGGCCCTGCCCGGACCTCGGAGGGTCCCCGGGCAGGGCGCAACAGCTCGAGTGAAGACCGAACTCCCTACCCAGAATGACCTGGGCGAGGTTCAGAGGGTCTGCGGTCGCTACCGCACTCTCAGCGCTGTGGCGCTCCCCTGTCGGAATATGAAGATGTACGTACTGACTGACGGCCCTCAGACTACCGCTCGGTGGCGGCGAGCTGACCGCACGCCCCGTCGATCTCCTGACCCCGGGTGTCCCGGACCGTCACCGGCACACCGTGGGCGGCGATCGCCTCGACGAACGCCTTCTCGTCCTCGGGGCGGGAGGCGGTCCACTTGGAGCCGGGCGTCGGGTTCAGCGGGATCAGGTTGACGTGCACGGGCTTGCCCTTGAGCAGCCGGCCCAGCAGGTCACCGCGCCACGCCTGGTCGTTGATGTCACGGATGAGGGCGTACTCGATGGACAGCCGGCGTCCGGACTTCTCCACGTAGTCGAACCCGGCGTCGAGGACCTCGCGCACCTTCCACCGCGTGTTGACGGGGACGAGGGTGTCGCGCAGCTCGTCGTCCGGGGCATGCAGGGAGATGGCGAGACGGCACTTGAATCCCTCGTCGGCGAACCGGTGGATGGCCGGCACCAGTCCGACGGTGGAGACGGTGATGCCGCGCTGCGAGAGGCCCAGCCCGTCCGGTGCGGGGTCGGTGAGGGCGCGGATGGCGCCGACGACCCGCTTGTAGTTCGCGAGGGGCTCGCCCATGCCCATGAAGACGATGTTGGACAGCCGCGCCGGGCCGCCGGGGATCTCGCCGTCGCGCAGCGCCCGCATGCCGTCCACGATCTGGTGCACGATCTCGGCGGTGGACAGGTTGCGGTCCAGGCCCGCCTGGCCGGTGGCGCAGAACGGGCAGTTCATGCCGCAGCCCGCCTGCGAGCTGATGCACATGGTGACCCGGTCGGGGTAGCGCATCAGCACGGACTCGACGAGCGTGCCGTCGAACAGCCGCCACAGCGTCTTGCGGGTGGTGCCCTGGTCCGTCGCCAGATGCCGGACCACCGTCATCAGCTCCGGGAGCAGCGCCTCCTGGAGCTTGCCACGGGAGGGCGCGGGGATGTCGGTCCACTGCTCCGGGTCGTGCGCGAACCGCGCGAAGTAGTGCTGCGAGAGCTGCTTGGCGCGGAACGGCTTCTCACCGATCGCGGCGACCGCCTCCTTGCGCTCGGCGGGCGAGAGGTCAGCGAGATGCCGCGGCGGCGTCTTGGCTCCGCGCGGCGCGACGAAAGTGAGTTCTCCGGGCTTGGGCATGGTTCAACCAGTGTCGCAGATCCAATCGGGTGACCTGCGGGTGTCGCTCGCTACGACTGTCGTCAGTAGTCGCGACCGGTCGTCCCCGGTCGCCACCGAGCGGCCTCGGGCGGCCCGAGACGGCCCAGGGGTGATCACTCGTGGGCTGCCCGCCACTGGTCGAGGCCGACCCTGACCTGGTGACTGTGAGTGTGCCGGAGGACCTCACCGAACTCACCCGGGCGCGGTGGCGGTGCACCGCGACCGCGGGTCCCTCGGCCGTGGCGGGGCCGCAGGCCGTTGTGGCTGCGGCCCCGCTCCGGCGTCGGGGTCAGGACGGGTCGCCGTACTGGAGGCCGCGTCCGTTGGTGCCGATGTAGACGCGGCCGTAGGTGTCGGGGTCGCCGGTGATGATGCCGAGGCTGCCGATGGTGCCCCACTGGTGGGCGTCGTCGTTGATGCGCAGCCAGGTGGCGCCCTTGTCGGTGGAGCGGAAGACCCCGGTGACGTCCTTGACGGTGCCGATCAGGTACAGGGCCTGGTACTTGGCGCCCGGCGCGGCCTTGCCGAAGCCGAGGGCGGACGCAGACTGCACCGCTTTGAGCGTGGTGAAGGTGCGGCCGCCGTCGGTGGAGTGCAGCAGCCCCTTGGCGCCACCGGCGATCCACAGGTCCCCGGCGATCCCGGGGACGGCCGAGAGCCGGCCGGCGGGCAGGTCGGTGGCGCGGGCGGTGAAGGTCGCGCCGCCGTCGGTGCTGGCGTAGAGCGTGCCGCCGGAAAGTGAGTAGAAGGTCCTGGCCGAGGAGCGGTCGGCGACGACCACGGCGTCGGGGCCCAGTCCGCCGACCTTCGACCAGCTCGCCCCCTTGTCGGTCGAGCGGTACGGGGCCTGGCCGGCCTCGGTCCAGACGATGGTGGTGCCGTCCGCCGCGAGCGCGACGTGGCCGCTGTCGGCGCTGCCCACCGGTTCTGCCTTGAAGCCGTTCCAGCTGCGGCCGCCGTCGGTGGAGTAGGCGCCGTCCTGCGCGCCGCCACGGCCGACGCGGACCATCATCGAGGGGTCGGACTGGGCGAAATCGATGCCGGTGCTGGTGGTCATCAGCGGGTTCTTCAGCCGCCCGGCGGGCACCTTGGTCAGGGAGTCGTAGCGGAAACCGCCCTGGTCGCCCATGGCGGTGACGAGGGTGGCGCCGCCGGGCGGGGCGATCGCGTCCGTCAGCGCGGTCTCCTCCAGCCCGCGGGCGCCCACGGTCCAGTGGCTGGTGCCGCCGCTGTCGGCGGCGGTGACGTCCTTGCTGCGCCAGATGCCGTTGCCGGTGCCGTACAGCACATGCCCGGAGTCGAAGGGGTCGATGGCCAGGGCGGTCATCCAGTGCCCGATGCCGGTACCGACGTACGGAGCGGCGGAGGCGTCCCGGACCGACTTGCCGGCCAGTGCCTTCCAGGTCGTACCGCCGTCGGTGGTGCGGTAGAGCTCGTCCTCGGGCCACCAGCGGTCCAGGGTGGTGACCATCACCGTGGACGGCTTGCGCGGGTCGACGGCCAGGCCGGAGAACCCGTAGCTGCCGCTGGACGGGGAGACGTTCTTCCACGCCCCGCGGGCCGGCGTGTACTTCCACACGGAGCCCGCCGTCACGCCGTTGGGTCCGAGGGCGTTGGTGTACGTCAGGTACAGCGAGCCGTCACCGGAGAGGACGCCGTGCTGCGGCATCTGGCCGGTGGGCTGCCCGGAGACGGCCTGCCAGGTGCTGCCGCCGTCGGTCGAGCGGTACAGGGAGGTGGACCTGTCGGCGACGCCGACGTAGATCGTCTTGCTTCCGGCCGGACCGTACGTCACGAAGGAGATGCCCGCGCCGCTGCTCGCCCCGTCCATGACGGGGAACGAGGACACCTGCCTCCATGTCACGCCGTGGTCCGTACTGCGCCACAGACCGTTCTTGCGGGTGCCCAGCAGCAGGGTGCCGTCGTCCGCGGGGTTGATCGCGAGCCGTTCGCCCGCCCCGCGGCCGTCCTCGTTGGCGCCCAGCTTGAAGGGCAGATCGGTGCGCTTGAAGGTGCGGCCCCGGTCGGTGGAGCGCAGGATCGCGCCGTTGCCCGCCCAGCTGTTGGTGTAGGTGCCCGCCGCGAGGTAGAGCCGGGCGGGGTCGACGGGGTCGGTGGCCAGCGCATCGATGCCCAGCAGGTTCCAGTCCTTCTCCCCGACCCAGTCGGTCAGCGGAATCCACTGCTCTGCCCCGGTGTCCCAGCGGTAGGCGCCGCCCATGTCGGTACGCGCGTACAGCAGGCCCTTCTCTCGCGGGTTGAACACCAGCCCGGTGACGTAACCGCCGCCCACCACCTGGGCGTTCTTCCACGCATACGGTCCGGCCGCGGCCGTGGTCCGCGTCCCGCCGGTCCCGGCCGCCCGGCTCTCGGCCGTCTTCACCAGCTTCCACTGCTGGTTGGTGCTGCCCCTGCTGGGATACTGGACGATTGCCGCTCCCTGGGCCGTGGAGCCTCCGAGGACGTCCAGGACCTGGCCGCTCCTGCGGGAGATGAAGGTGACGGCGTCGGAACCGCTCACATCCTCGATCTTCCACTCCTGGGAGGCGGAGGAGCTGTCGGTCTGCTGCTCGGCGACGGCTCCCTGGGCGGTCGAATTGCCTGCTATGCCCAGCACTTTGCCGCTGTTGCGGTTCACCAGCTCGTAGTAGCCGTCCCCGGTGGGCCTCAGCCTCCACTGCTGGTTGGCGGTGTTCTGGTCGGTCCACTGCTGGACACGGGTGCCGTCGGCGGTGGAGAAGCCGTTGACGTCCAGCACCTTGCCGCTGCGCACGGAGACCAGGCGGTAGTAGGCACTGCCGTCGACCGTTGCGGCCTGCGAGCCCTCCTGAGCGAACAGGAGGTACGGCACGACGATGGCGGGCACGCCGAGCAGCAGACCGGTGGCGGTCCAGCGACGGCGGTGACGCCCGCGGTGCCCGCCGTTCGTGGGGTTCCCGCGATGCCCGCCGTTCGTGGGGTTGTTCATGGGAGAGACGTTCTCCTTGCAAGCTGCTGACCAGAGGAAGGCGGACCCAAGCACTGCAGTGGCCGGATCCGACTCCTTGTGGTCACAGGCTCCCCAAAGGGTTGCCTTGCGCCAGGAACTTTTTCTCTGCCCGTTCCCGGGGCGCGCCGGCCCCGGGTTGACGCTGCGGGCGTACGCGCACCTGATGCCGTCGGGCCAGGAGCCGTACGAGGAAGGCTGTGGATCGGGTGCTCTGCGGCCCCGGTACGTACCTGACGGCCCCGAGCAGCCCAGTGGCCCACACCAGGCGCCCTGTCCGCGCCGAACGCGCTGCTGGAGGTCTCCTGCGGGCGCGGCCCGCGTGTCCCGTCAGGCGGTGGCGGTGGCGCGGATGGCCGCGATGTCGAACTGGAGGCGGACCTTGTCGCTCACCATGGCGCCGCCCTCGGCCAGCCTGGCGTTGTAGGTCAGGCCCCAGTCGGAACGGTTGATCGTGGTGGTGCCGTCGAAGCCGACGCGCTCGTAACCGAACGGGTCCGTCACATGACCGATGTAGGTGAGTTCCAGGTCGACGGGACGGGTGGTGCCCTTGATGGTGAGGTCACCGGTCATGCGGTAGACGTCCTCGCCCGCGAGGTGCACAGCGGTGCTGGTGAAGGTCATCCGCGGGTAGGTCGCGGAGTCCAGGAAGTCGCGGCCGACCAGGTGCGCGTCGCGCTGCTCGACACCGGTCTCGACGCTGGCGGTGAACAGCGCGATGTCGGCACGGGAGCGGGCCGGGTCGCGACCGTCGAAGTAGAGGCGGCTGTCGTACTGCGCGAAGGCGCCGCGCACCGTCGTCACCATGGCGTGCCGCACGGAGAACCCGATCCTGCTGTGCGCGGGGTCGATCATCCACTCGCCGGTGAGAGCCTGCAGGTCGGGATCAGGCAGAACGCCGACACCGGTGTGCGCCGGGGCGGCGGGGCTCAGCGGGGCGCCGGAGGCGACGGGTGCGGCGGGAGCCGCCGCGCGTCGGAGTGGAGAGCTGCGGCCGAAAAGGTTCATGACGCATGTAGGTATGTCAGGGCCACCGGCGCCCGCAAGGCCTGGTCAGGAAACCCGACCCTTCATCGGCAGACCTTCACAGGCGGGCGTATCGGCTGGCTCTCGACACGACGAAGGGGCCCGCCGCCCTGTGGACGGCGAGCCCCTCTGCCCGGACGACACAGGTCAGGCCGACCCCACGAAGATCACCATCAGCAGCCACACCACCGGCGCCGTCGGCAGCAAGGAGTCGAGGCGGTCCATGATCCCGCCGTGGCCCGGCAGCAGCGTGCCCATGTCCTTGATGCCGAGGTCTCGTTTGATCATGGACTCGCCGAGGTCGCCGAGGGTGGCGCTGGCCGCGACCGCGAGCCCCAGCAGCAGGCCCTGCCACCAGGAACCGCCGTCGATCAGGAACTGCATGCACAGGGCCCCCGCGCCCATCGCGAAGGTGACCGCCCCTATGAGACCCTCTCGGGTCTTGCCGGGACTGATGCGCGGGGCCAGCTTGTGCCGGCCGAAGCGCCACCCGATCGCGTACGCGCCCGTGTCGCTGACGACCGTCAGGAGCAGGAAGGTCAGCACGCGCTGCGGGCCGTCGTCGGCCGTGAGCATCATGGCGACGAACGTGGCCAGGAACGGCACGTAGAAGGCTGCGAAGACGCCTGCCGTGACGTCCCGCAGGTAGCCGTCCGGCGGCTCCGTCATGCGCCACACCAGGACCGCGAGCGCGGTCAGCGCCATCGCCACCCAGGCTCCCTCGGCGCCCCGCACATAGCCGGCGACGATCATCGCCGCGCCGCCGACCGCGAGCGGCACCAGCGGCGCATTGATGCCCTTGCGTTCCTCCAGCCGCTTCGTCAGCTCCCACAGGCCCACCACGACGGCGACCGCTATGACGCCGACGAACACGGCCTTGACGATGAACAACGAGGCGACGATCACGACGCCGAGCCCGACGCCGACCCCTATGGCCGCGCCCAGGTCACGGCCCGCACTCTTCTTCTGAGGTGCGGGTGCCGGCTGCGGGGCGTCGGGCATGGGCTCCGTATTCTGCGGCGCCGCCCACGGGGACGGCACCTGCGGCGTCTCGTCGCGGAACAAGGGGCCGCGTCGACGGGCGGCGACCCCCCGGTCGTCATCCTGGTCTCCGCCGGGCGCGGGTACCTCGGGCACGATGGGCATGGGGCGAGTCTGCTGGGCGTCATGCGCATCGTACGCGGGACCCGCCGGGCCGACGCGCTGGCCAGGCCCCTGCTCAGTGGGCCCCCAGTACCCGGCCTGTGGCGGCGCCCCCCAGGAAGAGTCGTTCATCAGACCTCGAGGAGCTCCGCTTCCTTGTGCTTGAGCAGCTCGTCCACCTGTGCGACGTACTTCGCGGTGGTGTCGTCGAGCTCCTTCTCCGCACGGCGGCCCTCGTCCTCGCCGACCTCGCCGTCCTTGACGAGCTTGTCGATGGCGTCCTTCGCCTTGCGGCGCACGGAACGGATCGAGACCTTGGCGTCCTCGCCCTTGCCCTTGGCGACCTTGATGTACTCGCGGCGCCGCTCCTCGGTGAGCTCGGGGAACACCACACGGATGATGTTGCCGTCATTGCTCGGGTTGACGCCCAGGTCGGAGTCGCGGATCGCCTGCTCGATGTTGCGCAGCGCGCTCTTGTCGAACGGCGTCACCACGGCCATACGCGGTTCCGGCACCGAGAACGAGGCCAGCTGGTTGATCGGCGTCGGTGCGCCGTAGTAGTCGGCCACGATCTTGTTGAACATCGCCGGGTGCGCACGACCGGTGCGGATCGCGGCGAAGTCCTCCTTGGCGACCACGACGGCCTTCTCCATCTTCTCCTCGGCCTCGAGGAGGGTCTCTTCGATCACCACTTGCTCCTGCGTGTCTTGAGTAGGCCCGGCAACGGTCCTCATCGGTCTGCGGCCGGCTGCGTCGCGTCTTCTTCCTGCACGGTTCCCGACCGGCAGGACATTGTCCATCCCCCGGTCAGGGTCCCTCGCCCGGACGGGGTTCACCCCCGACGGGTCTGCCTCCGGTCACTCCCGGCCGCCTTGGTCACCCACGAGTGTGCCGATCTTCTCACCCTTGACGGCCCGGGCGATATTGCCCTCCGCCAGCAGCTCGAAGACGAGGATGGGCAGCTTGTTGTCCCGGCACAGCGTGATCGCGGTCATGTCGGCGACCTTCAGGTCCCGGGTGATGACCTCGCCGTAGCTGAGCGAGTCGAACTTGACGGCCTCGGGGTTGGTCTTCGGGTCGGAGTCGTAGACCCCGTCCACACCGTTCTTACCCATCAGCAGCGCCTCGGCGTCGATCTCGAGGGCACGCTGGGCGGCGGTCGTGTCGGTGGAGAAGTACGGCATGCCCATACCGGCACCGAAGATGACCACGCGGCCCTTCTCCAGGTGGCGCACGGCGCGCAGCGGGATGTACGGCTCGGCGACCTGGCCCATGGTGATGGCGGTCTGCACGCGCGAGTCGATGCCCTCCTTCTCCAGGAAGTCCTGGAGGGCGAGGCAGTTCATGACCGTGCCCAGCATGCCCATGTAGTCGGAGCGGGCCCGGTCCATGCCGCGCTGCTGGAGTTCCGCGCCGCGGAAGAAGTTGCCGCCGCCGATGACGACGGCGATCTGGGATCCGTCGCGCACCACGGCCGCGATCTCCCGGGCGATGGCGTGCACCACGTCCGGGTCGACGCCCAGTCCGGTGCCGCCGGAGAACGCCTCTCCGGACAGCTTCAGCAGGAACCGGCCGCGAACTTTGCCGTCGTCGCTCTTCTCGGCCTTGGTGGTCATGGAGATCTCCTCGTGGTGCGCATACGAAGAAGGCCATTGCCGGTGGGGCGTGTTTCGCATCCCATGCGCGGCAATGGCCTCCTCGTCAGATCTGCTGTCGTCCGCCACACGCGTGTGCGGGTCGGCCTACGCCAGTGCGCAGACGACTGCTTTCGACCCTACCGGGGTCGCGCGTCGATCGCGGTCCGGACTCAGATGCCGACCTTGATGCGCGTGAAGCGCTTCAGGGTGACACCGGCCTCTTCGAGGACCTTCTGGACGGACTTCTTGTTGTCCAGCGCGTAGGGCTGGCCGAGCAGCGTGGCGTCCTTGAAGAAGCCGTTGAGGCGACCCTCGACGATCTTCGGCAGGGCGGCCTCGGGCTTGCCCTCGGCGCGGGTGGTCTCCTCGGCGATGCGGCGCTCGGACTCGACGACCTCGGCCGGGACGTCCTCCTTGGAGAGGTACTTCGGCGCGAAGGCGGCGATGTGCTGGGCGACGCCCTTGGCGACCTCGGCGTTCGGCTTGTCGAGTTCGACGAGCACACCGATCTGGAACGGCAGGTCGGGCATCGTGCGGTGCATGTACGCCGACACGTAGCCGTCGGCGAACTGCGCGAAGCGGTCGAGGACGATCTTCTCGCCGAGGTTGGCGTTGGCCTCGTCGACGAACGCCTGCACGGTCTTGCCGGGCTCGATCTCGGAGGCGAGCAGGGCCTCGAGGTCGGCCGGGGAGGTCTTGGCGACGTGCTCGGCGATCGCCTGGGCGACGGCCTGGAACTTCTCGCCCTTGGCGACGAAGTCGGTCTCGCACTTCAGCTCGACGAGGACACCGGAGGAGTTGTCGTCGGCGATGATGGAGACCACGGCGCCGTTCTCGGCGGAGCGGCCCTCGCGCTTGGCGACGCCCTTCTGGCCCTTGATGCGGAGCGCCTCGACGGCCTTGTCGACGTTGCCCTCGGCCTCGTCCAGCGCCTTCTTGCAGTCCATCATGCCGGCGCCGGTGAGCTCACGGAGCTTCTTGACGTCGGCGGCGGTGTAGTTCGCCATGATTTTCGTGAATCTCTTCTCGGAGTTCGAAGTCTCGAAGCGGCGGCCGCCGACCCGGAGGCGGGCGCCCGCCGAAGATCTACGGGCTACGAAGATCTGCTGCCGGTGAAGATCCGCCGACGCGGATCCGCCGGCCTGATGCAGATCCAAGGGCTGCGGGTGAACGGCGGGTGGCGCTCACGGCGCCGCCCGCCCTCACATCAGCCGAACGGCCCTGAAGGTCAGGCCTGCTCGCCCTCGGCCGCCGGAGCCTCGGCGGCCGGAGCCTCGGCGGCCGGAGCCTCGGCGGCCGGAGCCTCGGCCGGCTTCTCGGCCTCGGCGGCGGGGGCCTCCTCGGCCTTCTTCTCGCCCTCGAGCAGGTCACGCTCCCACTCGGCGAGCGGCTCGCCGGCGGCCTTCTCGCCCTTGCCCTCGGCGGCCACGCCGGAACGGGCGATGAGGCCCTCGGCGACCGCGTCGGCGATCACACGGGTGAGCAGGGTGACGGAGCGGATCGCGTCGTCGTTGCCCGGGATCTTGTAGTCGACCTCGTCGGGGTCGCAGTTGGTGTCGAGGATGGCGACGACCGGGATGTTGAGCTTCCGGGCCTCGCCGACCGCGATGTGCTCCTTCTTGGTGTCCACGATCCAGACGGCGCTCGGCACCTTCTGCATCTCGCGGATACCGCCGAGGGTCTTCTCCAGCTTGGCCTTCTCGCGGGAGAGGACCAGCAGCTCCTTCTTCGTCAGACCGGAGGACGCGACGTCCTCGAAGTCGATCTGCTCGAGCTCCTTCAGGCGCTGCAGACGCTTGTAGACGGTCGAGAAGTTGGTGAGCATGCCGCCCAGCCAGCGCTGGTTGACGTACGGCATGCCGACGCGGGTGGCCTGCTCGGCGATGGCCTCCTGCGCCTGCTTCTTCGTGCCGACGAACATGACCGTGCCGCCGTGGGCAACGGTCTCCTTGACGAACTCGTAGGCGCGGTCGATGTACGACAGCGACTGGAGCAGGTCGATGATGTAGATGCCGTTGCGCTCGGTGAAGATGAAGCGCTTCATCTTCGGGTTCCAGCGACGGGTCTGGTGACCGAAGTGGACGCCGCTCTCCAGCAGCTCCCGCATCGTGACGACGGCCATGGCCGTTCTCCTTGTGTTTTCTCGGTTGTCCCTGACGCCCGCGTGCGCCGTGCCGCGAAGGACCGAGGAGGCGCTGACACCGGCCCGTGAGGGGACCGTTGTCGGGGCGTGCGAAGTCGACCCGGTGACCCGGATCGCCACAAGAAGTGTACGGGACCGCCGGGGCAGCGGGTGACGCCGCTGTCCACAACCGGGCAGTTGTCCACAGGTTCCGGCGGGCCAGCCCGTCGTCCGGCACGGTACTCCCATGCGAACGAAACGATGTCTGCGGACATGGCCGACGGCACTCCTGCTGGTCATGGCGGGGGTCCCGGCGTCGGCGGAGTGGGCGGGCGGCCGGCCTTCGACGGCGGTGCCGATGGCGGCCCGTGGGCCGTCGACAGCGGTACCTGCGGCGGCCCGGGGGCCTTCGCCGGGGGCGCCCGCGCCGGACCCTGGCGGTTCGGTGCCCGCCGTGGGCCGTCTGTGGCCGGTGGGGGTGCGCCCCACGGTGGTACGGGGCTGGGAACCCCCGGCGACTCCGTACGGCCCGGGCCACCGCGGCGTGGACCTGGCGGCAGCCGCCGGCGATCCGGTACGGGCGGTCGCCGCCGGGCGGGTGACGTTCGCGGGCCGGGTGGCGGGACGGGGCGTGGTCTCGGTCGACCTGACGGGCACCGGCGACCCGCCGTTGCGTACGACGTACGAGCCGGTACGCGCGTCGGTACGGGAAGGGGACGAGGTGGAACCGGGCGACGTCCTGGGCGTGCTGGAACCGTCGACGGCCCACTGCCCGGGCCCCTGCCTGCACTGGGGCCTGCGCCGAGGGGACGCATACCTGGACCCGCTGTCACTCCTGCCACCATGGCTGCTGCGTGCGGGGCCGTCTCGGCTGCTGGCCGTGGAGGGGGTGCCGGTGCCGGAATCGGTGTCTGTGTCGGTGCCGTAGGCGGGGGTTGCTTGGGCTTGAGTCGGGGTGGGCGGGGAGGGGGAGGGGGGAGGGCCCCCGGAGAGTGAATTCAGCCCCGGACGCCGCGCAGCGCCATCGCCACCGCCACTTCCGTGATGGCCGCGGGATCTTCCGCCGCGCCCAGTTCGATCCGCCGTACCGCCGCGTCGACCACGCCCTGGAGCAGCATCGCGGCGAGTCGGGGTTCGCGGTGGCCCATGTCACGCAGGGCTTCGACGATCATCGCCACGAGCCCGCCGTGCGCCGCCCTGATCTTCTCGCGGGCCCCGGCGTCGAGTTCGCTGGCCGAGATGGCCACCACGGCCCGGTGCCGCCGGTCCCCTACGAGGGCGAGCTGCCGTCGTACATACGCCTCGATCTTGGCCTCGGGGCCTTCCGCCGCCGCCATGGCGGCCTCGACCTCCGCCGCCCAGACGGGGAAGTCGACCGCGCAGAGTTCCTCCACGACGGCCGCGCGGGAGCGGAAGTACTCGTAGACGGAGGAGCGGGCGAGGCCCGTGCGCTCGGCGAGGGCCGGGAAGGTCAACGCCTCCGTGCCTCCCTCGGACAGCAGGGACCGTGCCGCGTCCAGCAGGGCGGCTCGCTGCATCGACCGGTGCTCGGCCACGGAGGCCGCTCGAATCCTTGGCACGTCCACCACTGTACGGACGGACCGCCCACGACGGCAGTCACTCGGGCCACACGCGCCGGTGACGGGATTGCGCCTCAGCGGCCGAAGGCGGCCAGCTTGGCCCGCAGCTGCAGAACCGACTTCGTGTGGATCTGGCTCACCCGGCTCTCGGTCACGCCGAGCACGTTGCCGATCTCAGCGAGCGTGAGCCCCTCGTAGTAGTAGAGCGTGACCACGGTCTTCTCCCGCTCGGGCAGCGTGTTGATGGCTCGTGCCAGGAACCTTCGCAGCTCGCGGTCCTCGGCCACCTCGACCGGGTTGTCGGCGGCGGTGTCCTCCAGCGTGTCCAGGAAGCTCAGCCCGTCGCCGTCCTCACCGCCCACGTGCAGCAGTTCCTCGAGAGCCACGACGTTCGCGAGTGACAACTGGCTGAAGACGGCATGGAGCTCGTCCACGCCGATGCCCATTTCCGCGGCCACCTCCGCCTCGGTCGGGGTCCGCCTCAGGCGCGCCTCCAGGGTCGCGTACGCCCGCTCCACGCTGCGTGCCTTCTGCCGTACCGAGCGTGGGATCCAGTCCAGCGCACGCAGTTCGTCGATCATGGCGCCCCGGATCCGGGTGATCGCGTACGTCTCGAACTTGATCTCCCGGTCGATGTCGAACTTCTCGATCGCGTCGATCAGCCCGAAGACCCCCGATGACACGAAGTCGGCCTGGTCCACGTTGGCCGGCAGGCCGACGCTCACCCGGCCGGCCACGTACTTCACCAACGGTGAGTAGTGCAGGATCAGCTGCTCCCGCAGCCGCTCGTCCCCCGTCTCCTTGTACGACCGCCACAACTCGTCGAGCGTCGAGGGAGCGGGCGGGCGCACGCTGCCGCCGTCACGGGCGGCTGGGGGAAGCGCCGCCCGGTCGGACCCGGAGGTGTGCTGGGGCATTCGTCGCCTTGTGCCGTTCTGCTGTGAACTGGTGGTGCCTGGGTGAGCTGTCGGCCCGGTGCCGAGATGGCCTGTCTGAGTCGGAACCTCGTGAGCGTAGCGTGACTGTGGTGTCGCAGTGTGCGAAGGGCGGCGGATCACCCGTGCGCGAACGGGCCATGTGGGGCGGTTGCCGCGGGTGCGGTGGTAGCCGTCCGTGATCGCCGGAAAGGGTCAACTGCGGGAAACACCAAGGCTGTCGGGGGTCGCCCGGACGGCCGACACACGCTCGGTCAGCACGGTAGGTGATCTTGTCGCCCGGCTGTGACGGCCTGGCGTGTCAACTTCCAGCCATCGCCGTGTCGTTCGACGAATCCAAGTGATCGGAGTTCGTACAGTCTCCCGACCGCGTCGTCCTGGGTCGTCTGCGCGCCGCGGGCGATCTCGGCCGCGGGTGCGGTGCCGCGTGCGGGCAGGGCGGCCAGGATCCGTCGGGCGGCGGGTTCCAGCAGGTCGCGGGGCAGGACGGGACCGCGTCGGTCCGGGGCCAGTTCGCCCATGTCGCCGACCAGCTCCACGACGTCCGCTGCGTCGGTGACGAGTACGGCTTCGCCGCGCAGCAGTTCGTGCACGCCGGCCGAGAGTCCGCTGCTGACGGGGCCGGGGACGCCCATGACGAAGCGGCCGAGCCGCCCGGCGGCACGCGCGGTGACCAGGGAGCCGCTGCGGTGGGCGGCCTCGACGACGACGGTGCCGCGGGTGAGTGCGGCGATGACCCTGTTGCGGACGATGAACCGGCTGGGTGTCGGGTGTTCCCCGGGTGGCAGTTCGCCCACGACCAGTCCCTGTTCCGCGATCCTGCCGATCAGTCGGGTGTGGCCGCGCGGGTAGGGCCGGTCGACGCCGCAGGCGAGGACGGCGACGGTGGCACCACCCGCGCCGAGGGCGCCTCGGTGGGCGGCGCCGTCGACCCCGTAGGCGCCCCCCGACACGATGACCCAGCCGCGTTCGGCGAGGTCGGCGGCGAGGGTGGCCGCGATGTGTGCGCCGTACTCGGTGCAGGCCCGTGCGCCGACGAGTGCGACGGACTTCAGGGCCCACATCCGCAGACTGGGGCGCCCTCGCACCCACAGGCCGACAGGGCGTGCGTCACCGAGGTCGTCGAGCTGGGCCGGCCAATCGGTCGTCCCCGGGCACACGAACCTCATGCCGGCATCCCGGGCGGCGGCCCAATCCCGCTCCGGCTCGGCTCGTGCGGCCCGCGCGAGCAGCCCTGCCCACCGTTTGTCCGTCACCCCCGGCAGCCGCCTGCCGCCTTCGCGGAGTCGTCGGGCCAGCTCTTCGGGGCCGTGGTCCCGCAGCCAGCGACCGGCCACCTCGTCTCCGGGCTCGATGACCCGGGTGAGGAAGATCCGGGCGAGGGATGCGGTGTCGAGGGTGCCGTCCTCGCTCATGCCGATGCTCCGATCGTCATCGACACGCCCCGTGGAATGCCGGTGCGCAGTTGCAGTGCCAGGGCGACGTCCGTCGCGTTGGGCCGGTCGTGGCCCACGAGGTCGGCGACCGTCCAGGCCACGCGCAGGACGCGGTCGAGTCCCCGGGCGGTGAGCACGCCCCGTTCCAGGTTGCGCTCGGCCTCGTCCATGGCGCCGGGCGCGGCGTGCCAGCGGCTGCGCAGTTCGCGTCCCGGTACTTCGCTGTTGGTCCGCCAGGGGGTGTCCGCCAGGCGTGCCGCCGCTCGCTGCCTGGCGGCGCGGACCCGGTCGGCGACGGTCGCGGTGGTCTCGCCTCGGGTGCCGCGGCCGGTGAGTTCGGCCCGGGTGACGGGGTCGACCTCGACGCGCAGGTCGACCCGGTCGAGGAGGGGGCCGGAGAGCCGGGCCTGGTAGCGGCGGATCGCCGAGGGCGGGCATTCGCAGTGGGCGTCGCGCTGGGAGAAGCGTCCGCAGGGGCAGGGGTTGGCGGCGAGCACCATGAGGAACTTCGCGGGGAACCGCACGACGCCGGCGCTGCGGGCGATCACGACGTGCCCGGATTCGAGGGGCTGTCGCAGGGCGTCCAGGGCGTGGCTGCTGAACTCGGGGGTTTCGTCCAGGAAGAGGACCCCTCGGTGGGCGAGTGACACGGCGCCGGGCCGGGCGACGCCGGGGCCGCCTCCGACGAGGGCCTGCATGGTGGCGGAGTGGTGCGGGGCGCAGTAGGGGGCGATGTCGATCAGGGGTTTGCCGGGTGGGAGCAGGCCGGCCACCGAGTGCACCGCTGTGACTTCCAGCGATTCCTGCCTGCTGAGCCTGGGCAGGATGGCGGGCAGCCGTTCGGCGAGCATGGTCTTGCCGGCGCCGGGCGGGCCTTCGAGGAAGAGGTGGTGGCCGCCGGCAGCGGCCACCTCGACCGCGGTGCGCGCCGTGTTCTGTCCCACGACGTCGGCGAGGTCGTGGCCGGTGTCGTGGTGTGCGGCGCCCATGCTGTGCATCCCGGTGGCGGCTCCGGTGCCCGGCACGCGCAGGCCGGCGAGGAGGGGATCGGGGCGGCCCTGCTCGTCCGGCTCCTCGTCGGGTACGGGCTCGTCGGCGAGGACGGCGATGAGTTGCCGCAGGCTGCGGACTCCGAGTACGGACACGCCGGGTACCAGGGAGGCCTCGGCGGCGGCGCATTCCGGGACGACCACCTGTTCGTAGCCCGCGTCCGCGGCGGCCAGGACCGCGGGCAGGATGCCGCGGACCGGCCGGACTCGTCCGTCCAGGCCGAGTTCGCCGATCATGACGATGTCGGCGAGCACCCTGGGGTCGATGCGTTCGGCGGCGCCGAGTACCGCGCAGGCGACGGCGAGGTCGAACCCGCTGCCGGCCTTGGGCACGGAGGCGGGGCTGAGTCCGACGGTGAGCTTCTTCTGGGGCCATTCGCCGCCCGAGTTGACCACGGCGGCCCGGACCCGGTCCCGGCTCTCCGTCAGGCTCTTGTCGGGCAGGCCCACGAGGGTGAATGCCGCGACGCCGGGTTCGAGGTCGGCCTGGACCTCGACGACCACGCCTTCGACTCCGACCAGTGCCACGGAGCATGTGCGTGCGAAGCCCATGTCAGGCCACCCCCCGCGCGTGCTGGACGGCGGGTGCGCCGCGCTGCGGGAGCAGGACGCCGATCAGGTCGATGCGGACGCCTCCCGGTGGGGCGCCGCCGTGGGCCTGGATCCAGCGTTCGGCGAGGTCGCGCAGCCGCGCGGCCTTCTGAGGGGTCACGGCGGCCATCGGGTGCTCGAATGCACCGCCCCTGCGGGTCTTCACCTCGCAGACGACCAGGACGTCGCCGTCCCTGGCGACGATGTCGATCTCGCCGCTTCTGCCGTCGCGCCAGTTGCGCTCCAGGATGGTCATCCCGGTGGCGGTGAGGCGTCGGGCGGCTAGGTTCTCTCCGTACCTGCCGAGTGCGTTGCGTGCCTGGTGTGTGGTCATGTCGGCACCACCTCCGGCGCCAACGGTCACGCATCGGGCTCCACCGCATGGATCTTGGTGGATTACTCGGCGGTTGTGGAAAAGTCCGTCACCCATACGGGTGCGGTCACAGGCGCGGTGCTCAGCCGCCCGGCAGCTCCAGGTCGCTCTTGTTCAGCTCCTCGATGTTCACGTCCTTGAATGTGAGGACGCGTACCTGCTTCACGAAACGGGCGGGGCGGTACATGTCCCACACCCAGGCGTCCGCCATGGACACCTCGAAGAACACCTCGCCCTGGACCGAGTGCACCTGCATCTCGTAGTCGTTGGTGAGGTAGAAGCGCCGCTCGGTCTCGATCACGTATTTGAACAGACCGACGACATCGCGGTACTCCCGGTAGAGCTTGAGCTCCATCTCGGTCTCGTACTTCTCGAGGTCCTCGGCGCTCATGGCATGTTCCCCTTCAGCCGTGCGATCCCCCCATTGTGCGCCACTCCTGTGGGGCCCTAGACGATTTCCGTGTCCAGCGTCACAGGTTCGGCGGGGGGACCTTCGTCGAGCAGTGTGCGCAGCAGCTCGGCGAGTCTCTTCGGATACACCGTCTCACGTGCCTCGGCCAGTTCTCCGCACGTCCACCACCGTGCTCCCGCGACACTGCGCTTTTCCAGTTCGGTGAGGTTCGGCGCGGCCGTGGCCGTCTGGGCCGTGCGGGCCAGGTAGTACCACTCGTCCTGGTCCCAGCGTCGGCCCGCGAACGGGAACGAGCACCTGCGCCGCCACAGCACGGGGCCCAGGTCGACCTGGGTGATACCGGTTTCCTCGGCCACTTCGCGCAGCGCGGCCTGCTCGCGCGTCTCGTCGCCCTCGACGCCGCCGCCGGGGGTGAACCACCAGTCGTCCGCCGGGTCCTCCGGCTCGTGGCCGTGCAGCAGCAGGATGCGGTCGTCGGGGTCCAGCAGCACCACCCGGGCGACCTTGCGCGGCGCGGCGCCCGGCTCTTCCGGCGACGCGGGGGCGGGCGAGGATGCCTCAGCGTGCACGGGCCGGCTCCGTCCGCACCGCGGTGCCGCGCCCCCGTCGCGCGAGCCCCGCGATCGGCCCGTAGGCCGCGCCTCCGAGCACCAGCGCCGCGCCCACCACGATCACGCCGAGGATCAGCCGCAGCGGCCCGGGCGACGAGAGGGGGCCCAGCGTCTCGAAGCCCGTCGGGCGGGCCAGCATGCCGTGCATGGGCCACACCACGGCGTCCACACGGGCGTCCACCGCGTTGCGGGGCACCGTGCCGTTGAAGGCCTCCGTGAGGTGCGCGGAGGAGTCCAGGGAGCCGCTGCGCTCGTCGCCGAGCACGAACAGCCGGTCCTTGGGGACCGTGATCGTGGGGATGGTCTTGAACTCGGCGGGCTCGCCCTTGGCGAGGTAGGACTCGTCGATCTTCTTGCCGTTGACGGTCAGCTTGCCGTCGGTGCAGCAGCCGACGGTGTCGCCGCCGACCGCCACGACCCGCTTGACCAGCGGCATGTTGCCCCAGGTCGTCTGGCGGAAGACGATGACGTCGCCGCGCTCGACGTCGGCGCCGTCGACGCGCTGTGCGAGGACCCGGTCACCGGCGGCGATGGTGGGCGACATGGAGTTGGTGGGCACGGTGTAGGGCTGGTAGACGATCGCGCCCCAGACGAACCCGCCGAGGAAGAGCACACAGCCGAGGGCCACGGCCAGCCCCGACAGCCTGCTGCCGAGCCGTCCGCGGCCCTTGTCCGCACGACCAGTCCCGCTCATTCCCACAGCTCCCAGGTCGGAGAATCGATCCCGCGGCCATTGCCGGGCCGCAGAAGATCGGCGATCTGGGACGGCACCCTACCCGGCGGTACCGCTGCCGGAAACCCGCGGGTTTCCGTCGGTAAGGCGCGCGGTCAGGCGGCGCCTGCGCCAGAGCACCAGCGGCGCGGCGCCGATCAGGCCGAGGGCCGAGGGGGCCACCGTGTTGAGGCCCTGGTCGAAGGTGTCCGGGATGGGCAGCGTGTCCCAGCGGGTGGGCGGCCAGGCGATCACGATCGCGCGGCCCACGACGTTCCCCACGGGCACGAAGCCCCGGAACTTGTCCTGCTGGTGGTAGCGGGAGTCGAGCGAGTTCTGCCGGTGGTCGCCCATGACCCAGATTTTGCCCGGGGGAACCGTGACCTTGAACTGGCCGCCCTGGTCGTCGACGCTGCACGGGGTGTTGCCCGGGTACACGTACGGCTCGTTGAGCGGCTTGCCGTTGACCAGCAGCGGGCCGGTGTTCTTGCACTCGATGGTGTCGCCGGCGACACCGACGACCCGCTTGATGAGGTCCTTCTCCTCGGCGGACGGCATCAGGCCGATCCAGCTCAGCGCCGTCTGCAGCGCGTTCGGAGTGCTGGTGGGCTCGCCCGCCAGCCAGTTGTCCGGGTCGTGGAAGACCACGACCTCGCCGCGCGAGGGCTTGGAGCCGAACCACGGGGTCAGCTTGTCGACGAGGACCCGGTCACCCTGCTGGAGGGTGTTCTGCATCGAGTCCGAGGGGATCGAGAACGCCTGCACCAGGAACGTCTTGATCAGCAGCGCGAGCACCAGCGCGATGCCGATGAGGAGCGGAAGTTCCTTCCAGAAGGAGCGCTGCTTCTTGGGGCCGCCGCCCTGGCCGCCGCTGTCCTGCGCGCCGTGCGCCGGGGAGTCACTCCCGGTGCCGACGTGCTCTTCCGCGGCCGGGGCAGCCGCCTCGTCGGGTCGCTCCGGCCTCTCCTCGGGACCCTCGTGTCCGGACCGTGCGCCGACCGCCAAATCCCCCACATCCACTCCTCACTCCGTACCGCCGCCGGCGCCCCTGTCGACGCAGGCCCACCACTCCCATAACGAGCGGGAGTTCCGCAGGGCTCGGGAGGGGGATCAATCCGTATCGATCCGCGGAGGCCACCCTATGCGACGGACCGAGTGCGCTGGCCGCACCGCCCGGCACCGACGCGTAAGTGTCCGGCTCCTTCAGTCGGGTCCAGTGCCCAATGGGCCAGGCGATAACCATGGCGCGGCCCACGACGGACTCCTCCGAGACAGTACCGCCGTACGGCTCGTTGCGGTGGTAGCGGGAGTCGGCCGAGTTGGCCCGGTGGTCGCCCATCACCCACAGGCGCCCGGGTGGCACGGTCTCCGAGAACGAGAAGTCCGAAGGTTTGTTCCCCGGGTGAATGTACGGCTCGTTCAGCGGCACACCGTTGACCGTGACCCGCCCTTGCGTGTCACAGCACTTGACGGTGTCTCCGCCGACCGCGATGACCCGTTTGATGAGGTCCTTGTCGTTGTCAGACGGCAGCAGGCCGATCCAGGTGAGCCCTTCCTTGACCTGTTTGACGACGATCGGGTCGTTCTTCTGGGGTGTCTTCTCGCCCGCGAGCCAGTCGCCGGGGTCCCGGAAGACGACGACGTCACCGCGCTGCGGCTTGGAGCCGAACCACGGGGTCAGCTTGTCGACGAGGACGCGGTCGCCGATCTGGATCGTGTTCTCCATGGAACCCGACGGGATGACGAACGCCTGCACGAGGAAGGTCTTCAGAACCAGCGCTATGAGGACGGCGACACCGACGAGGAGCGGTATCTCCTTGACGGCGGAACGCCTCCTCTTGCGCTTCACCTTGCGCTGGAGCTTGCGCCGCTCGGCACGGCTGCGTCCGGTGGGGGCTGAGCCGGCGGCGCGTCGCGCGCCGGTGGGCAGCAGGTTCTGCGTGGCGGTGTCGGACGGCGCACGGCGCGGTTTGCCGCGGTTACCCATGCGCACCGCCCGCTGCCTTCGGCGCGTTCGTCTCCGGGGCGCTCGTGCCGGGCGCGGGCACGCGCGCGTAGGCGCCGGGTCGGGTGATGTGCCTGAAGTGCGCGGAGGGCCAGATCACCCAGTCGGCCCGGCCGATCACGGCGCCGACGGGGACCATGCCGCCGCCCGGCGACCCGAGGTGGTCCCGGGAGTCGCTGGAGTCCCTGCGGTGGTCGCCGAGGACGAAGAGCGCGCCGTCGGGCACGACGACGTCGAAGGGGACGTCGGACGGGCTGTTGCCGGGGTAGAGAAACGACGACTCGTCGACCGACCGGCCGTTCACCTCGAGCCTCCCCTCCTTGTCGCAGCAGACCACGTGGTCTCCCCCTACACCCACTACCCGTTTGACGTAGTCGGCGTTCCCGAAGTACCCGGTGCCGTCGAACACGACGACATCTCCCCGCTGCGGCTCGGATCCGAAACGGTACGCCAACTTATTTACGAGAACGCGGTCCCCGATCCTCAATCCGCGCTCCATGGAACCGCTCGGTATGTCGAACGGCTGCATCACAAAGGTGCCGAGGGTGAGGAGGAAAAGCAGACAGACCAGCACGGTGAGGGTGATCCGGCCGCCGGGCAGCCTGCCGGCGACGCGGGACGGCAACGCGAAGCGCGACCGCTCCTCCGGCCCCCCTGTGTCCGAGGTCTCCTCGGGCTGCGCGGGGTGGGAGGAGCGGTCGCGCTCCAGGTGCTGTGCTTCGGTGTCCATCGGGGCCAGATGCTATCCGGCCCCCTTGTGAACCCCCTCAGGCGCTCAGTTCTCGCGCTTCTCCTTGATCTTCGCGGCCTTGCCGCGCAGGTCGCGCAGGTAGTACAGCTTGGCGCGACGGACGTCACCTCGGGTGACGAGCTCGATCTTCTCCACGATCGGGGTGTGCACCGGGAAGGTGCGCTCGACGCCGACGGAGAAGGAGACCTTGCGGACCGTGAAGGTCTCGCGCACGCCGGAGCCCTGGCGGCGGATCACGACGCCCTTGAACTGCTGCACACGGGAGCGGTTGCCCTCGATGACGCGGACGTGGACGTTGACCGTGTCACCGGGACGGAAGGCCGGGATGTCGGAGCGCAGCGACGCGGCGTCGACGGAGTCGAGCAGGTGAGACATTTCGTCTGCTTTCTTCGCCGATGCCACAGGTCATCGGCGGTACGTAGTTTTTCGGTAAGAGAGTGGTGGCCGTCGTCGGGGCGGGCGTCGTGTCCCCCTGTGGCAGGGGCGCACGCCGGACGGCGGGCAACAGCGCACTATTCTTCCATGCCGTCCGGCCTGCGCCAAAATCGGCCGTAGGGCTTGCCCTCCGGGTCGGGCGCCCAGCCCAGGATGGAGAGCATCTCGCGGTCCTTCTTGTCGAAGGCGGCGGGGTCGCAGCCCTCGATCAGGTCGGGCCGGTTGGCCGTCGTGCGCTTCAGGGCCTCGTCGCGGCGCCAGCGGGCGATCTTCCCGTGGTGGCCGCTGAGCAGCACGTCGGGGATGTCCCGGCCGCGCCAGGCGGGCGGCTTGGTGTAGACGGGGCCCTCGAGGAGGTTGGCCATCGCGCCGGGCGCGAAGGAGTCGTCCCGGTGGGACTCGGCGTTGCCGAGGACGCCGGGCAGGAGCCGGGCCACCGCCTCGGTGATGACGAGGACGGCCGCCTCGCCGCCGGCGAGGACGTAGTCGCCGATGGACACCTCGTACACCGGCATCCGGGTGGCGTACTCGTCGACGACGCGGCGGTCGATGCCCTCGTAGCGGGCGGGGGTGAAGATCAGCCACGGGCGCTCGGAGAGTTCGACGGCGAGCTTCTGGGTGAAGGGACGGCCGCTGGGGGTCGGGACGATCAGCGCGGGCTCGTGGGAGCCGGTCTCGTAGCCGTCGGCGAGTGTCTCGTCCAGGGCGTCGCCCCAGGGCTCGGTCTTCATCACCATGCCGGGGCCGCCGCCGTACGGCGTGTCGTCGACGGTGTTGTGCCGGTCGTACGTCCAGGACCGCAGGTCGTGCACGTGGACATCGAGCTGCCCCCGCGCGCGTGCCTTGCCGACGAGGGAGACGTTCAGCGGTTCCAGGTACTCGGGGAAGATCGTGACGACGTCGAGCCGCATCACGCCTCTTCCCGGGAGGACGCGATCTCGGCCCTGTCGTCGATCAGTCCCGGCGGCGGATCGATGATCGCCCGCTGCTCCTCGAGGTCGATCTCGGTGACGATCTCCGACACGAACGGGACGAACACCTCGGTCCCGTCCGGACGCTCCACCACGAACAGGTCCTGCGTGGGCAGGTGCGAGATCTCGGTGATGCGGCCGACCTCGACGCCGTCCGCGGTCACCACGTCCAGGTCGATGAGCTGGTGGTCGTAGTACTCGTCCTCGCCCTCGGGCAGTTCGTCGGGGTCGACCTCGGCGATCAGCAGGGTGTTGCGCAGCGCCTCTGCGGCGTTGCGGTCCCTCACGCCCTCGAAGCGAAGGAGCAGGCGGCCGCTGTGCACCCGGCCCGTCTCGATGGTCAGCGGTCCGGCCGAGGCGGGGTCGGTGGCCAGTACGGCGCCGGGTGCGAGCCTGAGTTCCGGCTCATCGGTACGGACCTCCACGGTGACCTCGCCCCTGACCCCGTGGGCGCGGCCGATCCGTGCGACTACCAGCTGCACTGTGCTTGATCTCCTGTCATACGACTACGGGCCGGGGACGGCCCAGTGGCCCTCCCCGGCCCGAGCCGGTGCTGCGTAGGTTCAGCGGACGTGGTCCACGTCGACGAGGTCGACCCGGACGCCGCGGCCGCCGATGGCGCCCACGACGGTGCGCAGAGCACGTGCGGTGCGGCCGTTGCGGCCGATCACCTTGCCGAGGTCGTCGGGGTGGACCCGGACCTCGAGCACACGCCCGCGACGCAGGTTGCGCGAGGCCACCTGCACATCGTCAGGGTTGTCGACGATGCCCTTCACGAGGTGCTCGAGAGCCTCCTCGAGCATGCTCAGGCCTCGGTCGACTCAGACGCAGAGGACTCGGCCGGGGCCTCGTCCTTCTTCTCGGCCTTCTTCTTCTGGGTGATCGCCTCGCCCTTGCCCTCGTCCTCGCCGCTGATGGCCTCGAACGACGGACGCGCGGCCTTGGTCTCCGGCTGCAGCAGCGGCGCCGGGGCGGGCTCGCCCTTGAACTTCTGCCAGTCGCCAGTCTTCTTGAGGATGGCGAGCACGGGCTCGGTCGGCTGAGCGCCGACACCGAGCCAGTACGCCACGCGCTCGGCGTCGACCTCGATCACCGACGGGTTGTACGTCGGGTGGTACTTGCCGATCTCCTCGATCGCCCGGCCGTCACGGCGGGTGCGGGAGTCGGCGACGACGATGCGGTAGTGAGGCGAACGGATCTTGCCCAGACGCTTCAGCTTGATCTTGACTGCCACGGGAGTGGGTTCTCCTGGATTTGACGTGGTTGGGCACGGCGAAGTGGCCGCGTGGGGTTGCGGTACCCGAGTGCCCGATGGACGCGTCAGCCGGAGGAGAGAGGGGTCCTGTGCGGCTGTCGAGTACAGCTAGCCATTGTGCCATACCCTGCGGGCCGCTCATGGCCGAGGGGGCGGTGCGCAGGTGTGCGGACATGCCGAAGGGGCATCCGGCGCCGGGGTCCCCCGGGCGTTGCTCACGCCACCCGGCGCTCACGGATGCCTGTGGGCAAGTGAGGTACGGCCGCCACGAGCAGCCGTCGGCTCAGCTTGCCGCCGCTCCCACCGGCTCGGGGATGCGGAACGGTTTTCCGCAGCCGCCGCACACGATCGGAGCCTGGGCCAGGACCGAGGGGACCACCCGCACGTTGCGGCCGCAGTCGCAGACCGCCTTGACGCGGACGCCGCCCCCGGAGGAGCCGTGCCGGGCGGCCGGGCCCCGGAACGTGCGGGCCGTGTCGGCGGCCGTCGCCTGCGAGTGGGCCTTGAGCGCGCGCTGGAGCCGCTCGATCGTCGGGCGGTAGCGCCGTTTCGCCTCGGGGTTGAGCGTGACCAGGGAGAAGCCGCTGCTCGGGTGCGGCTCCTCGGGGTGGTCCAGGCCCAGCTCCTCGGCGATCGCGAGGAATCTGCGGTTGTGGTAGCGGCCGGCACGGGAGGTGTCGCGTACTCCGCGCGCGGCGGCGATGCCGTGGACTGCCTCATGCAGCAGTCGTTCGAAGGAGAGTTCGTGCCCGCAGGCGGACGACGACTCTCCGATCAGTGACTCGGGCGCGGCAAGATCGGGCAGCTCGGAGTGGTACCGCTGAATGTCGGCCCACGCCTGCGCCAGCTCTGCGGCGAGAACAGGTGGTGTCGTGCTCACGTAATGACAACGAGCCTGAGGTCCCCTGTGTTCCTATTCCGGGGCATCCCAAATAATTTGCACGTACCCGTCAGTTGCCGCTGATGCGTCCTGACGAGGGCGGGTGCGCCGAACTGCGGAGAAGTCTCACAGCTCATCCCAAGGTGGTGCGTAGCGACGCCTACGACCCGGCGCGTAGCGGAACTCCGCACGCCGGGGCTGCTGTGGTCCTCGGATACGCAAGAGGCGTTTCGGCCGCTCTTGGAACCCGTCCGGTATCTCAGTAAGCGCGCGCGACGACGGCGACGTTACCGGGTGCGTCGTCGGCGTCGGGAACCGACCCGTCCTCGGCGACCAGACACCGTACGGTCACCGCGTGCTCGGCCAGCCCCGCCTCGCCGTCCTCGCCGAGCACGGCCCACGGAATGCGAGCCCAGCCGCCCGCCGTGGCCGCCTCGACGGCCTCCTCGATCGTGGACACGTCCACCGTGCGGGACTCCCGGCGCTCACGCGACTGCTCCAGCAGCAGCGCCTGGTCCTCCTCGAGGATCCCGGGCAGTGTCCCGGCAAGCGCGTCGACCGGGACCGGCTCCTTGCCCCCGGGGATGCGTCGGACCAGCACCGCGGTGCCGTTCTCCAGGTCTCGGGGTCCGATCTCGACGCGTACGGGCACGCCCTTGAGTTCCCAGTCGACGGCGCGGCGGCCGAAGGGGGTGTCGGTGCGGTCGTCGACGTGGACGCGGAGCCCCGCCGATCTCAGCCGGTCGCCGGTCTCGCGGACCGTGGCCAGAACCGTCTCGTCGCCCTTGATCGCGAGGACGACCACCTGGATGGGGGCCAGGCGTGGCGGGACGCGCAGACCGTCGTCGTCGCCGTGCGTCATCACCAGGGCGCCGATCATGCGGGTGGTGGACCCCCAGGAGGTCTGCCAGACGAGTTCCTGTGTGCCGTCCTTCGACAGGTACTGCGTGCGGAAGGCCCTGGCGAAGTTCTGGCCCAGCTCATGGCTGGTGACCATCTGCAGGGCCTTGCCGTCCCCCATCATGCTTTCGAGGGTGAGGGTGTTGATCGCGCCGGCGAAGCGCTCCCTGGCCGTCTTGCGACCGGACACGAAGTCCGTCGCGAGGACGTTGCGCAGAAAGTCCCCGTAGACGTCGCGGTGGATGCGGGCGGCGAAGTCCCGGGCCTCCTCGTAGGTGGCGTGCGCCGTGTGGCCCTCCTGCCACAGGAACTCGGAGGTGCGCAGGAAGAGCCGCGGCCTGAGTTCCCAACGCACCACGTTCGCCCACTGGTTGATCAGGAGCGGAAGGTCGCGGTAGCTCTGGATCCACTTGGAGAAGTACTCGTTGACGATGGTCTCGGAGGTGGGCCGGACGACCGCCGGCTCCTCCAGTTCCTTGCCGCCGCCGTGCGTGACCACGGCGAGTTCGGGCGCGAATCCCTCGACGTGTTCGGCCTCCCTCGTCAGGTACGACTGGGGGATCAGCAGCGGGAAGTAGGCGTTCTGAGTGCCCGTCTCCTTGATGCGGGCGTCCATCTCCTGCTGCATCCGCTCCCACAGCCCGTACCCGTACGGTCGGATCACCATGGTGCCGCGCACCGGCCCGTTGTCCGCCAGTTCGGCCTTGTTCACGATGTCCTGGTACCAACGGGGAAAGTCCTCCGCCCGGGGCGTGAGGACGGGTGCCTTTGCCATGGCGCGATGGTACGGGGGCACCCGTGTGCCCGGTGAATCAATTTCCCGCCCGGGGGTGGCCCAGGGGCGCGCGGACGGCGCACACCGAGTACCCCACGACCCCTGGACGCCACGACGGGCGCGGAGTTTCCTGGCATACGGAGGCCATACGGGGGCCACGGGGGCCGAGTGCGAGGGCACGTCACGGGGGACGGCATCGTCAGACAGCGGCAACTCACGGCGGATTGGGGCGCTTTCGATGACACCTACGCCCGTGCGGCAGCACCTTTCCCACGCGGGCGCGGTTCCTCGCGTGGACCGGGGTGCACGCGCGCGTGACTGGGCGGAAATTCAGGAGCGGATGCTGGTGCCGGTCTACGAGGCCGTCTACGAGCGGCTGGAAGTGGGTTCCGGGACGCGGCTGCTGGGGCTCGGATGCGGTACGGGACTGGCCCTGCTGATGGCCGCCTCCCGGGGCGCATCGGTCACCGGCGTGGACTGCGGGGCGTGTGAACGGCTGGCGCTCGCGCGCGAGCGGCTGGGGCCCGCGCCGTGGGACACGCGGGCGTGTGCCGGCGCCCGGATCGTGGAGGGCTCGCCACGGGACGCGGCGCCCGGACCCGATGAGCCGGCGTACAACCTGGTGACCGCGTTCGAGCCGATCGGCTGTGCGGCCGGTGACGCCGGGACCCTTGAGGAGCAGTTGGTGGCGGCGGTGCCGTTCACGGAGCACGGGACGCCCGTGGTGCTCGCCGGATGGGGTCCGCCGGAACGGTGCAGCACCGCGTCCGTCCTGCGGGTCGCCGCCAAACTGGCCGATCCGGAACGTGGCGGGGGCGGTTGGCGGCCGGCCCGGCGCGACGATCTGGAGGAGGCCGCGCAGCGCTGCGGGCTCAGGCCGGACGGGTCGGGGCGGGTCGCCTGCCCCTTCGGGTACGCCGACATGGACAGCGCGTTGCGGGGGATGCTGTCGACGGGGTTGTTCGACGCCGCGATCGACGCGACGGACCAGGAGCAGGTGGACAAGGAGCTGGCGGAGGCGCTGCATCCGCACCGGCGTGCGGACGGCACGGTGTGGATGCCGAACGTCTTCCGCTACCTGATCGCCCGCATCCCCTAGACGACGCGCGGGGGCGCCCCTGCTGAGAGGGGCGCCCCCGGCGTCGCGCGCGTCGAACGGGCGTCAGCCCATGAACTTCTTGAACTCGTCCGGCAGCTCGAACTCCTGGCCGCTCTGCTGCGGCAGGCCGAAGGCGCCTCCGCTCTGGGCCGCGGCGGCGCGGCGTGCGGCCTCCTCCTGCTCCTGCTGCTTGCGCTTCATCGGGTTGCCGGAGCGCTGCTTGCCCTTGGCCTTCTTCTGCTGCTTCCTGGCACGGCCGGGGCCGCCGCCCATGCCCGGGATCCCCGGCATGCCGGGCATGCCGCCGCCCTGGGCCATGCGGGACATCATCTTGCGGGCCTCGAAGAACCGCTCGACGAGGTGCTTCACCGCGCTGACCTCGACGCCGGAACCCTTGGCGATACGGGCGCGGCGCGAGCCGTTGATGATCGTCGGGTCCTGGCGCTCGCCCGGGGTCATCGACTTGATGATCGCGGCGGTGCGGTCGACGTCGCGCTCGTCGATGTTGTTGATCTGGTCCTTGATCTGGCCCATGCCCGGCAGCATCCCGAGCAGCTTGGAGATGGAGCCCATCTTCCTGACCTGCTCCATCTGGGCCAGGAAGTCGTCCAGGGTGAAGTCCTGGCCCTTCTTGGACGCCAGCTTGGAGGCCATCTTCTCGGCCTCTTCCTGGCTGAACGTCTTCTCCGCCTGCTCGATCAGGGTGAGCAGGTCACCCATGTCGAGGATGCGGGAGGCCATCCGGTCCGGGTGGAAGGCGTCGAAGTCGTCGAGCTTCTCGCCGTTCGACGCGAACATGATCGGCTTGCCGGTGATCTGGCGGATGGACAGGGCCGCACCACCGCGGGCGTCACCGTCGAGCTTGGAGAGCACCACACCGTCGAAGCCGACGCCGTCGCGGAAGGCCTCCGCGGTGTTCACCGCGTCCTGGCCGATCATGGCGTCGACGACGAACAGGATCTCGTCGGGCGAGACTGCGTCCCGGATGTCCGCGGCCTGCTGCATCATCTCCTGGTCGATGCCGAGGCGGCCCGCGGTGTCCACGATCACGATGTCGTGGACCTTCTGCTTCGCGTGGTCGATGGAGTCCTTGGCGACCTTGACCGGGTCGCCGACGCCGTTGCCCGGCTCCGGTGCGTAGACGGCGACGCCGGCGCGCTCGGCGACGACGCTGAGCTGGTTGACCGCGTTCGGGCGCTGGAGGTCGGCGGCGACCAGGAGCGGGGAGTGCCCCTGCTCCTTGAGCCACTTGCCGAGCTTGCCCGCGAGCGTGGTCTTACCGGCACCCTGCAGACCCGCGAGCATGATCACGGTCGGGGGCTGCTTGGCGAAGCGGAGGCGGCGGGTCTCGCCGCCGAGGATGGTGACCAGCTCCTCGTTGACGATCTTGAGGACCTGCTGGGCGGGGTTCAGCGCCCGGGAGACCTCGGCGCCGAGGGCGCGCTCCTTGACGTTCTTGATGAAGGAGCGGACCACGGGCAGGGCCACGTCGGCTTCGAGGAGCGCGATGCGGATCTCACGCGCCGTGGCGTCGATGTCCGCCTCGGAGAGCCTGCCTTTTCCGCGGAGGCTTTTGAAAGTCGCGCTAAGGCGGTCGGAGAGGGTGTCGAACACGGCGGCGTCGGTCCTCGGGGTCGGGGTCGTCTTGGGCTGCCCTCCAGGGTATCCGGCCGCGCGAGGAAAACGTCCCCGCCCGTCGGGGTCACCCCCGCAGCGCCTCCTCCAGGGCCCGTGCCACCGACACCGCGTCCTCCGCCGGCAACGGGGCGCCCGTGCCCGTCGTCACGTAGAAGGCGTCCACGGCGTTGGCCCCCAGCGTGGAGACGTGGGCGCTGCGCACCCGCACGCCCGCCTTCTCCAGTGCCCGTCCGATCCGGAACAGCAGCCCCGGTGCGTCCTGGGCGCGGACCTCGATCACCGTGGCGTGGCGGGAGGCCGCCGGGGCGACCGTCACGCGCGGCGGCGGGGGCACGACGCCCCGGCGGCGCGGGTAGGCCGCGTCGCGCTCGGCGAGGCGGGCCGAGATGTCCAGGGAGCCGTCCAGGGCCCGTACGAGGTCGGCACGCAGCCGGGCCGCCTGGGGCAGGGAGCCGTACTCCGCCGCGACCCGCCAGTCGAGCAGCAGCACAGAGCCGTCCATGCCGTCCGGCAGGTCGAGGGCCCGCAGCTCGGCGGTGCGGACGGTGAGGCGGTGCATGGCGAGCACCCCGGCCACGGCGGGCAGCACGCCGGGCTGGTCCGGTACGGCGATGAGGAGTTCCACGCCGAGGGGCTCCGGTTCGCCGGAGGGCTCCTCGGCGGGCGGCTCGGTCTGCGCGCGCAGTGCCAGGACCGGGCCGCCGGTGCGGTACGCCTCGACGGCGAGCCGTTCCTGCTCGGCGGTGGGCGTGGCGGCCTCGGGATCGGCGGGCTCGTCGCCGGCGAGCACCGCGGAGACCCGCTTCACCAGGTCGGTCACGAGCGCGCTGCGCCAGGTCGACCAGGCCGCGGGTCCGGTGGCGAGCGCGTCGGCCTCCGTGAGGGCGTGCAGCAGCTCCAGGGTGCTCTGCGAGCCGACGGCCTCGGCGACCGAACTGACGGTGGCCGGGTCCTCCAGGTCGCGCCGGGTCGCGGTCTCGACGAGGAGCAGGTGGTGGCGTACGAGGGTGGCGAGGACGGCGACGTCGTCGCGGTCGAAGCCGATGCGTCCGGCCACGTCACGGGCGATGATCTCGCCGGCGAGGGAGTGGTCGCCGGGCCAGCCCTTGCCGATGTCGTGCAGGAGCGCGGCGACCAGGAGGAGGTCGGGGCGGCCCACGCGGCGGGTCAGCTCGGAGGCGCGCACGGCCGTCTCGATCAGGTGCCGGTCGACGGTCCACAGGTGCACGGCGTTGCGCTGCGGGCGGCAGCGCACCCGCTCCCAGTCGGGCAGCAGGCGGGTGATCAGGCCCTCGGCTTCCAGGGCCTCCCAGACCTCGACGGTCGGGCGGCCGGAGCCCAGCAGGGTGACGAGCTGCTCGCGCGCCTCGGCGGGCCACGGCGTCGGCAGGGGGCGCACGGACGCGGCCATGCGCCGAACGGCGTGCAGGGAGAGCGGGAGGCCCGCCTGGGCGGCGGCAGCGGCCGCGCGCAGGGGAAGCACGGGGTCGCGTTCGGGGCGCGCGGCGCGCGCGAGGACTACTTCGCCGTCCTGCTCCACCACGCCCTCGGCCAGGGGGGACCGCTCGGCGACCGGCTTGCCGCCGCCCAGCATGGCGCGCAGCCTCGGCCGCACAGCGCGCGAACGCAGCACACGCCCCACTTCGCGCCACGTCACGTCGCTCGCATACGAAATGACGCGCGCCGCCTCGTAGACCTGCCGCAGCAGCGTGTCGGCGTCCAGCAGGCCCAGCTCGGTGGCGACCTGGTCCTGCTCCTGGAGCGCCAGCCGGTCGGTGGCGCGCCCGGTGGTCAGATGCAGCGCGTCGCGTACGTCGAGGAGCCTGCGCCGTGCGTCGGCCAGTCCCTCGCGCGGGGCGTCCGCGAGCCAGGAGGCGGCGACCGCGCGCAGGGCCGTGGCGTCGCGCAGCCCGCCCCGGGCCTCCTTGAGGTCCGGTTCCAGCAGGTACTGCAGCTCGCCCTGCCGCTCGGCGCGCTCGGCGCACAGCTCCTGCAGTTCGGGGAGACGTTTCGGCGCCTGGTTGCGCCAGTCGGCCAGCACGGCCGTCCGCAGGCCCGCGGTGAGCCCGAGGTCGCCCGCCAGGTGCCGTGCGTCCAGCAGCCCGAGCTGCACCTTGAGGTCCTCGCCGGCGGTCCTGCGGGCCTCCGCCGGGGTGCGCACGGAATGGTCGAGGGCCAGACCGAGGTCCCACACGGGGTACCAGATGCGGTCGGCGAGGGCGGCGACCGCCTTGCTGTCGCTCCCGTCGTGCAGCAGGAGCAGGTCGAGGTCGCTGCGCGGGGACAGTTCCCCGCGGCCGTAGCCGCCGACGGCGACCAGGGACACACCGCGCAGTCCCTCGGCGCCCGCGGCGAACAGCTCCGCGAGCCAGCCGTCCGTCAGGTCGGACAGGGCGGCACGGCGCGGCGGCCCGGACTGCGCCCCCTCCGTGAGGAGGCGCAGCCGGGCCGCCGCGTAGCCGCTGGGTCCCGAGCCCTCTGCTTCCGTACGTACGTCCGTACTCGTCACCCAGCGACTCCTGTTCCGTGCGTGTCTAGAGCGCGTCGGGTCCGCGCTCGCCGGTCCGGACCCGTACGGCCGTCTCGACCGGGATGGACCAGACCTTGCCGTCACCGATCTTGCCGGTGCGGGCCGCCTTGACGATGACCTCGATGAGCTGTTCGGCGTCGTCGTCCTCGGCCAGCACCTCGATACGGATCTTGGGTACCAGGTCGACCGTGTACTCGGCGCCGCGGTAGACCTCGGTGTGTCCCCGCTGCCGACCGTAGCCGCTCGCTTCCGTGACCGTCAGTCCATGGACCCCGAAGGCCTGCAGGGCCTCCTTGATCTCGTCGAGCCGGTGCGGCTTGACGACGGCGGTGATGAGCCTCATGCGTCCACCTTCCTGGTCTCCGTGGCGGCCAGGGCCGAGGCGAGGGTCCCGGTGACACCGCCGCCCGCGCCGCTGAAGTCGTATGCGGTCTCCGCGTGCTCGGCCTGGTCGATGCCCGAGACCTCCTGGTCCTCGGTGACCCGCATGCCGATCGTCTTGTCGAGGAGGAAGGCGAGGACCGCGGAGACGATCAGGGAGTAGGCGAGGACCGCGCCGACACCGGCGCACTGCTTCCACAGCTGGGTGAAGCTGTGGTCGCCGTAGAAGACGCCCGTGGCGGTGGACTGGCCCTTGCCCGTGGCGAAGAAGCCGATCAGCAGGGAGCCGATGATGCCGCCGACCATGTGGACGCCGACGACATCGAGGGAGTCGTCGTAGCCGAACTTGAACTTCAGGCCCACGGCCGCGGCGCAGGCGACACCGGCGATGGCACCGACGGCGATCGCGCCGAGCGGGGAGACCGCACCACCGGACGGGGTGATCGCGACCAGGCCGGCGACCGCGCCGGAGGCGGCTCCCAGCGTGGTGAACGCGCCGTGGCGGATCTTCTCGTAGGCGAGCCAGGCCAGCATGGCGGCGGCCGTCGCGACCTGCGTGTTGACGAACATCAGCGCGCCGACGCCGTCGTCGTTGCCGAGCCAGGAGCCCGCGTTGAAGCCGAACCAGCCGAACCACAGCAGACCCGCGCCGAGCATGACGAGCGGAAGGCTGTGAGGACGCATCGGGTCCTTCTTGAAGCCGACCCGCTTGCCGATGACGAGGATCACGCCGAGCGCCGCCGCACCGGCGTTGATGTGGACCGCGGTACCACCGGCGAAGTCGATCACACCGAGCTTGAAGGCCCAGCCGTCGGAGCCCCAGACCCAGTGGGCGACCGGGACGTAGACGATCGTGAGCCACAGGGCGATGAAGAGCGACCAGGCCGAGAACTTCACGCGGTCCGCCAGGGCACCGCTTATCAGCGCCGGGGTGATGATCGCGAACATCATCTGGAAGACCATGAACACGAAGATCGGGATCGTATAGCCGGGCCAGAGCTCCGTCAGACCGATCTTGCGGAGGCCGAACCAGTCGGAGTCCCAGCCGATGAAGCTGTTGTTCGTACCGAAGGCGAGGGAGAAGCCGTAGAGCACCCAGAGAATGGTGACGATGCCCATGCTGATGAAGCTCATCATCAGCATGTTCAGGGTGCTCTTGACGCGGACCATGCCTCCGTAGAAGAAGGCCAGGCCCGGGGTCATGATCAGCACCAGGGCGGAAGCGATGAGCATGAAACCTGTGTTGGCGGACGACAGCTTGGGTGCGTCCGCCGCAAGCGTGATGGCGGCTGGTGCCATCGGCGTCTCCTAGTCGGTTGGTACGGCCCCGTGCGGGCGAAGCCGGAGAGCGGTCCGGTCATGAGGGCGTGGGGGTTATGGGCCACGAGATTGACGCAGCGCCGTTTCGGTGGAAGCCCCTCGATGTTTCACCGCAGTGACGAAGGCGCCCGGCGTGTTACGCGTTGATGAACTGCCGGATGCCGGCCGCGCCGATCGTTATCGTGGCGCAACCTTCGATGGTGGGCGGCACGACCCTCGGCCGAATCACACAGCAACCATCAATTGATCAACCCCCACGGCGAGCAAGCCCATCCGCGAGAGCGGCGCCGGTTTAGGCGCAAAAAAACAGCCCGGCCGCGGCGGCCATCCGATGACCTGGCATGGGGGGAGCCGAGTCGGGCGGTTCGGGATGGCGGCCGCGGCCGGAGTCCTTGGGCCCTTTGGGCCCTGGGAGCCTGGGGCCCCAGGAGGGTTCAGACCGCTTCGGCGGTCTCGGGCAGGTGGGTGGCGAGGTGGTCGGTGAGTTCGACGATCTCCGTGAGATCACCGAAATCGCGTACAGCCGTGTCGACGGTTTTCCGAATACGAGTGTTGACACGTTCCGAGCGCACCTTTTTGGCGACCTCCAGGGCCCGCCTGGTGAGCACCGCGCTCTGCTCGGGTTCGCGCTGGAGGAGATGCACGGTGGCCATGCCGATCAGGTTGAGCGCGTACGACCGCTGATGCTCGCCGTCCTCGGCGAACCGGTCGACGGCCTTGCGCATCAGAGGCTCGGCGAGGGAGGCGTAGGTGGGGCTGCGGCCCGCGACATAGGCGAGGTCACGGAAGGAATGGGAGTTCTCCGCGTACAGCTCTGCCTCGGAGAAGAAACGGATCCAGTCGGGGTCCGGCTCGTCCCAGTCCTCGGCGTCGGCGAAGGTGTCCTCGGCCATCCGGACGGCACGCTTGCACCTGCCGGGCTGCCCCATGTTGGCGTAGGCGCGCGCCTCCATCGCATACAGCATCGCCTGGGTGCGCGGGCTCGCGCAGTCACGGCTGCCGTACTGGGCGAGGTGGATGAGCTCCAGGGCGTCCTCGGGCCGGCCCAGGTGGATCATCTGGCGGCTCATGCTGGAGAGGATGTACGAGCCGAGCGGCTTGTCGCCCGCCTCCTTGGCGGCGTGCAGGGCCAGCACGAAGTACTTCTGCGCGGTGGGCTGCAGTCCGACGTCGTAGCTCATCCAGCCGGCCAGTTCGGCCAGCTCGGCGGCGACCTTGAACAGGCGCTTGGCGGTGGCCTCGGGCTGCGGTTCCTGCAGCAGGTCGGTCACCTCGTGCAGCTGGCCGACGACCGCCTTGCGGCGCAGTCCGCCGCCGCACTGGGCGTCCCACTTGCGGAACATCACGGTGGTGGCCTCGAGCAGGTCCAGCTCGGGCTGGGAGAGCCGGCCGCGGGCGCGCCCGGACGGCGAGGCGGGCGTGGTGCCCTCGCGCGGGGAGGCGGGGCTGGGCACCAGCCAGCGCTGCACGGGCTCGATGAGGGACGGGCCCGCGGACAGGGCCAGCGAGGTTCCGAGGAAGCCGCGCCGCGCCAGCATCAGATCGCTGCGCGAGAACTCGCTGATCATGGCCACGGTCTGCGGGCCCGTCCAGGGCAGGTCGATCCCGGACACAGAGGGTGACTGGTGGGCGGGGCGCAGTCCGAGGTCCTCGACGGCGACGACACAGCCGAAGCGCTCGGAGAACAGCTCCGACAGGATCCGCGGGATCGGTTCGCGCGGGTTCTCCCCGTCGAGCCAGCGGCGCACCCGGGAGGTGTCCGTGGAGATGTGGTTCGCTCCCAACTGGCGTGCCCGGCGGTTCACTTGACGCGCCAACTCGCCCTTCGACCAGCCGCTGCGCACGAACCACGAGGTGAGCAGCTCATTGGGGCGCTTGTCAGCGTTCGTTGCGCTTCCGTCACTGCCGCCCACTGGAACGCCCCCATCCCTCAGACCACTTGTCGCTGTGCGCGCCAAGCACTACCAGAATGCCGGTGCCCACGGTCCCGCGTCCGGCGGTTCTCACCCGTCGGACGGGAACCGACTTGCCTCCGGCATACCCACGAGTGCATGCGTCCCCAGGAACCGTGCACTCAAAGTAGTCCTACGGTCACCCGTCCAGCCATGGCGTACACAGAAACGCCACCATTCGCCACCCCTTCGAATGAACCAAGGGCGGGCTCTGCACGATTCACTTGACACATGACAGCCGGAATCGGGTGGAGGCGTGCACTCACCGGCGCGCACAAACCGCGCACCACCCCGGGATGCAACCGGGCGCTGCCCGGAGCCCCGCGAAGACGACCGACGAGTGGGAACTCAGAGTCACATTCCGCTCTCATGGCGTAACCACCGGCGCGCTGGACCCGTTGGAGGGGGCATGGGCTTCACGATCGGCGGCACGCGGGCCATCCGCGACATCCGCTCCGGTGCGCGGCGCCGGGGCCGCTCGTCGGAGTGCACGGCCGTGTCCGAGTACACCGGCTTGTGGGGCTGGGACGTGGTGCCCGGCGCACGGGCGGTCGCCGGGCAGTGCTCCTGCGGCAAGGCGGACTGCGGCGCGCCCGGCGCGCACCCGCTGGACTTCGCGCCCGTCGTGGGCGCCGGCGCGACACTCGACGAGGTCACCGACACCTGGGCCGAGCTGCCGGGCGCCGCGGTGATGCTGCCGGTCGGCCGGGCGTTCGACGTGATCGAGGTCGCCGAGTCCGCGGGACGGCGAGCCCTGGTCCGGCTGGAGCGCATGGGCCTGCCGCTCGGCCCGGTGACGGCGACCCCGGAGGGCCGCGCGCACTTCTTCGTCGCCCCGGGGTCCGCCGCCGAGCTGCCCGACCTGCTGTACCGGATGGCGTGGGACGACACCGCCCTCGACCTGCACGCTCTGGGCCCCGGCGCGTACATCACGGCCCCGCCCTCGGACCGCGGCGGCCTCGGTCCGGTCCGCTGGCTCCGCTCCCCCGCCCTGGATTCGGCGACGAGACCCCCGGCGGCGCGCCTGCTGATCGGCACGCTGGCGTATGTGGCGCACCGCTCACGCGTCTAGGCCGGCCGATTCGGGACGGGCCGGCTTCGCCGGTACGGGCAGGAGCGGCTCCGCCCATACGGAAGGGCCCCGTTCCAGCTGCACCGTGGAACAGGGCCCTTCTTCCGTACGGTCACGCACGCGCCGCGCGCGTCGGCGCGCTCAGTCCCCGATAAGCGCATCCACGAACGCTTCCGGCTCGAACGGCGCCAGGTCGTCGGCGCCCTCGCCGAGGCCGACCAGCTTCACCGGTACGCCCAGCTCCCGCTGGACCGCCACCACGATGCCGCCCTTGGCCGTGCCGTCGAGCTTGGTCAGCACGATGCCTGTGATGTCCACGACCTCGGCGAAGACGCGGGCCTGGACGAGACCGTTCTGCCCGGTCGTGGCGTCCAGGACGAGCAGCACCTCGTCGAGCGGGGCGTGCTTCTCCACGACGCGCTTGACCTTGCCGAGCTCGTCCATGAGGCCGGTCTTGGTGTGCAGGCGGCCGGCGGTGTCGATGAGCACGACGTCGTAGCCCATCTCCTTGCCCTCCTTCACCGCGTCGAAGGCCACGGAGGCGGGGTCGCCGCCCTCCGGGCCGCGCACGGTGTAGGCGCCGACCCGCTCGCCCCAGGTCTGCAGCTGGTCGGCGGCGGCGGCACGGAAGGTGTCGGCGGCGCCGAGGACGACGGTGCGACCGTCGGCCACCAGGACCCGGGCCAGCTTCCCGGTGGTGGTGGTCTTGCCGGTGCCGTTGACGCCGACGACCATCACGATGCCGGGCTTGCTGGACTCCGGCTCGGTGCGGACGGTGCGGTCCATGTCGGTGCCGACCAGCGTGAGCAGCTCCTCGCGCAGCAGGCCGCGCAGCTCCTGGGGCGTGCGGGTGCCGAGCACCTTCACACGCTCGCGCAGCCGCTCGACCAGTTCCTGGGTGGGCTGTACGCCGACGTCGGCGGTGAGCAGCGTGTCCTCGATCTCCTCCCAGGTCTCGTCGTCGAGGTGTTCCCGGGAGAGGAGGGTGAGGAGCCCCTTGCCGAGCGCGTTCTGCGAACGGGACAGACGGGCGCGCAGACGGACCAGACGGCCGGCGGTGGGCTCCGGAATCTCGATCGGGGGCGCCTCGACGACGGGCGGCTCCTCGACGGCGACGGGAGCCCCACCGCCCGGAAGATCCACCTCCTCTATCGTCCGGCGCTCCTCGTCGCGCGGTGTCTCGGCCTCTTCGCCGACATGCGGCTCGGCCGGAGGGGCGGTGATGTCGGGCGTCGTCGGGGGCGGCGGGGGCAGCGGCCTGCGGCGCCGGCTGCCGACGATGAGCCCGCCGAGCGCGCCGAGCACGACCACGGCGATGACTACAGCAAGGATGACGGTTTCCATAACAGTCCCCAGTATGGCGTGACCTCCCGCTCGGCCGTTCGCTGTACGCGCGGGGCCGCTGGTCCCGCCGGGCCGGGCCGGCCCGCGGCCCGGCTTCGCGTCGGCCGGAAGCCCTGGAGGATGGAGTCACAACGGGTCCGGTACGCGAGGAAGATCCGCCGGGTACGCCGAGTGGCGCCTCCGGCAGCCTGGCGCGCTCCCCCTATTAACCTGACGCATCGTCAGCTAATGTCCCCCGCACACCCGCCGGCAAAGGCGAAGGGGGCCCTGTCATGGCCGTCACGGTCGTACGGTTCAACCTCCTCGAGCCCGGCGCGACCCCGGCATCGCTGGGTGCCCGATACCGGGCCGCGGTGGAGATGGCCGCGTACGCCGACGACCGGGGGATCACCGCCGTCCAGACGGAGGAGCACCACGGGGCGGCGAACAACTGGCTGCCGTCGCCGTTCGTCTTCGCCGGTGCCGTGCTCGGCGCGACCCGGCGGATCACGGTCACCGTCTCGGCGGTCATCGGGCCGCTGCACGACCCGCTGCGGCTGGCCGAGGACATCGCCGTCCTGGACCTGATCAGCGGCGGCCGGCTGGTGACCGTCGCCGGGGTCGGGTACCGGCCCGAGGAGTACGCCGCCTTCGGTGTCGACTTCGAGCGGCGCGGAAGGCTCCAGGACGAGCTGCTGGAGACGGTGCTGAGGGCGTGGACCGGCGAGGAGTTCTCCTATCGGGGCCGTACCGTGCGGGTCACCCCGCGCCCGTACACCCAGCCGCACCCCCTGTTGCTGGTCGGCGGTTCCTCGAAGGCGGCGGCCCGCCGAGCCGCCCGGCTGGGCCTGCCGTTCTTCCCGAGCGCGCACCTGCCGGAGCTGGAGGCCTACTACGGGGAGCGGCTGGCGGAGTACGGCAGGGAGGGCTGGACGACGATGCCCGCCGGGAGGACGCCGCTGCTGCACCTCGCGGAGGATCCGGACCGGGCGTGGGCCCGGTACGGGAAGCACTTCCTGCACGAGGCGCGGACGTACGCGTCCTGGCAGTCCGGCGGCCGTGGTGTCCGCTCGGCGGTCAGGTCGGCGGCCACGACGGTGGAGGAGCTGCGGGTGGAGGGCGTGCACCGGATCGTGACGCCGGAGGAGTGCCTGGGCCTGGGCTCGGGCAGCCACGTCCTGCACCCGTTGGCCGGCGGGATGCCGGTGGACGAGGGCTGGCGCAGCCTGCATCTGTTCTGCGAGAGGGTGCTCCCCGGACTGGAGGGCTGAGCCTCGCCACAGGGGGCCGGCAGAGCACCGCCGCCCGGCTCGGGCAGTGGCCGAGCCGGGCGGCGGCAGGGTCCGAGGAGAGGGGCAGCGGGGACTTGGCCCTTCTCCTCGAGTTCGGGGCAGCCTCTGTCAGGCTCAGCCCATCTCCTCCAGCGCCTTGCCCTTCGTCTCCTTCACGAACTTCAGAACGAACGGGATGGAGAGCGCGGCGAAGACCGTGTAGATCACGTAGGTGCCGGACAGGTTCCAGTCGGCCAGCGAGGGGAAGCTCGCGGTGATGGCCCAGTTGGCGATCCACTGCGCGGCGGCGGCCACGCCCAGCGCGGCGGCGCGGATCCGGTTCGGGAACATCTCGCCGAGCATGACCCAGACGACCACGCCCCAGGACAGGGCGAAGAAGAGGACGAACACGTGGGCGGCGATCAGGGCGACCCAGCCCTGGGTGCTCGGCAGCTTGCCGTCGACCAGGTGGTAGGAGAACGCCCAGGCCTCGAGTGCGAGGCCGACGGCCATGCCGATGGAGCCGATGAGCGCGAGCGGCTTGCGGCCGATGCGGTCCACGAAGATCATCGCGATCACGGTGCCGACGATGTTGATGATCGAAGTGGTGAACGAGTAGAAGAACGAGTCCGTCGGGTCGACGCCGACCGACTGCCACAGCGTCGAGGAGTAGTAGAAGGCGACGTTGATGCCGACGAACTGCTGGAAGACCGACAGGCCGATGCCGATCCAGACGATCGGCTTGAAGAAGAAGCCGCCGCCGAGCAGGTCCTTGAAGCTGGACTTGTGCTCGCTCTTCATGGCGTGCTCGATCTCGGCGACGCGGGCGTCGAGGTCGGTGCCCTTGCCCTCGACCTCGGCGAGGATCTCCCGGGCGCGCTCACGCCTGCCGACGGAGATCAGGAACCGGGGGGACTCGGGGATGGCGAAGGAGAGCAGGCCGTACAGGAGTGCCGGGACGACCATGACGCCGAGCATGACCTGCCAGGCCTCCAGGCCCATCAGCTTGCCGCGCTGGTCGCCGCCGGCGGCGTTGAGCAGGCCCCAGTTGACCAGCTGGGAGATGGCGATGCCGACGACGATCGCGGCCTGCTGGAAGGAGCCGAGCCGGCCGCGGTAGGCGGGCGGGGCGACCTCTGCGATGTAGGCGGGGCCGATCACGGAGGCCATGCCGATGGCGAAGCCGCCGATGATGCGCCACAGGGCGAAGTCCCACAGCGCGAAGGGCAGGGCGGAGCCGACGGAGCTGACGACGAAGAGGACCGCCGCGATCTGCATCACCCGGATGCGGCCGAGGCGGTCGGCTATGCGGCCGGCGGTGGCCGCGCCGACGGCACAGCCGATCAGGGCGACGGCGATGACCTGGGCCAGCGCTGCGGAACCGATGTCGTAGCGATCCCGGATGGCCTCAACGGCGCCGTTGATCACGGAGCTGTCGTAGCCGAAGAGGAAGCCGCCCATCGCTGCGGCCGCCGCGATGAAGATGACGTGCCCGAGATGATCGGGGTGAGCCGTACCGGCTCCTGTCCTGGATGCCTGCGCTGTGCTGGTCAACGTGTACTCCTCGGGCCACCGGCAACGCTGCCGGGGGTGGGCTGGGCCCTTTCGGGTATGGGTGGCGTGTCAAGTACCCGGAGAGCACTGGTTAACGCCGCTCATACCTGAAGGTAAAAGCAACGTTGCAGAGACTATGCCTTCAAGTTTCTAAGTCAATAGCGGGACTCTGTGACCTTCGAGGCATGTGATCGAGAGATTGCCTTCAAGTGTTGAAGACGTGAAAACGTGCAGGTGACAACTGGTGTAGAGGGCAGCGGTCTAGCGGAGCCGCTGCGAGATGACTTTCGACACACCGTCGCCCTGCATGGAGACGCCGTACAGCGCGTCGGCGACCTCCATCGTCCGCTTCTGGTGTGTGATCACGATGAGCTGCGAGGTCTCCTGCAGCTCCTGCATGATGCGGATCAGCCGCTGCAGGTTCGTGTCGTCCAGCGCCGCCTCGACCTCGTCCATCACGTAGAACGGGCTGGGCCGGGCCTTGAAGATCGACACCAGCAGGGCGACGGCCGTCAGCGACCGCTCGCCGCCGGAGAGCAGGGAGAGCCGCTTGACCTTCTTGCCCGGGGGCCGCGCCTCGACGTCCACGCCCGTGGTGAGCATGTTGTCCGGGTCGGTCAGGACCAGCCGGCCCTCGCCGCCGGGGAACAGCCGGCTGAAGACGCCCTCGAACTCGCGGGCCGTGTCCCGATATGCCTCGGTGAACACCTGCTCGACACGCTCGTCGACCTCCTTCACCACCTGAAGCAGGTCGGCGCGAGTCTTCTTCAGGTCGTCGAGCTGCTCGCTGAGGAACTTGTGGCGCTCCTCCAGCGCGGCGAACTCCTCCAGGGCGAGCGGGTTGACCTTGCCGAGCTGCTGGTAGGCGCGTTCGGCGGCCTTGAGCCGCTTCTCCTGCTCGGCGCGCACGAACGGGCGGGGCTGATTGCGCGGATGCTCAGGGTCCTCGGGCAGCTGTTCGCCCTCTGCGGGCGGGGACGGCGGTACGAGCTGGTCGGGGCCGTACTCGGTGACCAGGACCGTCGGCTCGACGCCCAGCTCCTCCAGCGCCCTGGTCTCCAGCTGCTCTATGCGCAGCCGCTTCTCGGCGCCTAGCACCTCGCCGCGGTGGACGGAGTCGGTCAGCTTGTCCAGCTCGGCCTTGAGGTCGCGGCCGTGCGTGCGGGCCGCCGCCAGCTCCTCCTCCCGCCGTGCCTTGACCGCCTCGGCGGCGGCCCGCTCGGCCTCCGCCCGGCTCAAGGAGACCGCGACATGGGCGAGGAGCTGCCGGGCGCCGGAGGCGACGGCCTCGGCGACGGCCGCCTCGTGGCGCAGCCGCAGCCGCCGCTGCTCGGCACGCGCGCGTGCCTCACGTTCGGCGCGGGCGGCCCGGTCCAGGGAGTCGGCGCGTCCGGCCAGGCCCTTGACACGTTCCTCGTGGGTGCGGACCTGGAGGCGGGCCTCCATCTCGGTCTGCCGCGCGTTGGCGCCGTCGGCGGCGAGGCGGTCGCGTACGGAGGTGTCGGGCTCCTCCTCGACCGGCATCTCCTCGGCGACGGCGAGCCGCTCGGCGAGTTCCTCGACCTCCCGCAGGGCCGCATCGAGCGCCTCCTGGGCGCGCGCGGCGGCGGCGACGCTGCGCTCGGCCTCCCCGGCGGCCCCCCGCGCCTGCCCTGCCAACCGGCCCAGCTGCTGGGCGACCTGGGACTTCTCCCGCTCGGCGGCCCGCCGCCGCTCCCCCAGTTCCTCGACGAGCGCGGCACACTCCTTGCGCCGCTCCGCCGCGAGCCGCTGAGCCTCGGCCGACTCCGCGCACCGCACGGCGAGCTCCTCCAGCTCGGCGGCGGCCTCGTCGACGGATGCCTGAACCTCCAGCAGGCTGGGCGCCCCGGCGGACCCCCCGTGCGCGAAGTGCGCTCCGAGGAGATCACCCTCGGCGGTGACGGCGGTCAGCTCGGGTCGCGCCACGACCAGTTCCTCGGCGTCCTCGAGGGTGCCCACGACGACGATGCCGCGCAGCAGCCGGCGTACCGCGGGCATCAGGTCGGCGGGGCCGCGGACGAGATCGGCGGCGCAGGGATGCCCGTCGGCACCGCCGCTGTCGCCTACGGTGGCCGGCTCCTGAGGTGTCCCCGCCACCAGCAGGGCCGCCCGTCCCCCGTCCTGCTTGCGCAGCAGGCGGAGAGCGTCGGCCGCCGAGGCCGGGTCCGTCACCGCGAGGGCGTCGGCGGCCGTGCCGAAGGCCGCCGCGAGGGCGGTCTCGTGGCCGGGGGTCACCGTCAGCAGTTCCGCGGCCGGACCGAGCAGGCCGGCGAGGCGCTCCTTCGCCTCCAGCAGGGCACCCGTGCCGTCCTTGCGGCGCAGGCCCATGGCCAGGGCCTCGTGCCGGGCCTGGGTGGCGGCGCGCCCTCGTTCGGCCGCCGTGGCCGTCTCACGTGCGGCCGTGAGGGCTGCCTCCGCCTCGGCGAGCGCGGCCTTGGCCGTCTCGTGCCGCTCCGCGAGGTCCGCGTCGCCCGCGTCCAGCCCGTCGACCTCGGCCTTCAGGG
>NZ_PQSR01000027.1 GCF_002920635.1 Streptomyces sp. Ru72
CCGCGGACGTACTGCAGCTGCGGGTTCCTCGCGGCGAAGTCGGCGAAGCCCGCCTGGTCGGCCGAGAGTTCGGTCATGGGGTGCCCGGTGGCCAGGACGACCCGGTCGGCGTCGATCAGTTCACCGTCGGAGCAGCGCAACTGCCACAGGGCGCCGATGCGCCGCATCGCGGTGACGTGTCCGGTGTGCTGCCGGAGCGTCGCACGGGCCGGCAGGGAGTCCTGCACTGCCTGGAGGAAGAACCTCAGGTATGCGCCGTACAGGGCGCGGGGGGCGTACGCGTTGGGGCCCGGGTAGCAGGGGTCTTCGGCGGCGGCCCACCACTGGCCCAGCGAAGGGCCCGCTCCCGCCCGGGCGGGGCCGTCGTCGGCGGGCCCGGAGAACATGGTCACTTCGCCGCAGGCGGTGTTCATAAAGAAGACCGGGTTCTGGTCGGTGCGCCAGATGCGGCCGGCGCCGACCTCGTCCTTGTCGATCAGGACGATCTCCACGGCCCTGTCCGGTGCCTCGTCACGCAGGCGGGCCACAAGGCGTTCGACGACGGCGAGACCGCGCGGGCCCGAGCCGACGACCGCGATGCGGTGGGCCGCGGTGACCTGCGAGCGTGGACGGGGCAGGAGTGCCGCCGACCGGTCGTGTGCGTCCGCGGTGTAGCGCAGCATGCTCAGGAGCCGACTCGAGGTGACGGCGTGGTGGCCGGCGCCGCCAGGGGCGGGCAGGGGCATGGCGCCCGTGCTGGCCCAGACGAGCCGGCCGTCGTCACCGATCGCCCCTCGTGCCGCGCCCGCGTTGTCGCGGTGCAGGCAGAACGGCACGTCGAGCACACCGGACGCGAAGGCGGCGCGCAGGCCGGAGCCGATGTCGGAGCCGTGTTCGAGGACGGCGGTGATGAGCCGCAGCGCCTCGCTGTAGATCGTTTCGTAGTCGACCTGGCGGGCCCACGGCAGCGGGCAGTCGTCGCGCAGCGCCTGCCGGGACACACGTGCCGCCCGCTCCAGGGCCGCGATGTTCTCGGCGACGGTGGGAATGCGGTGCGCTTCGGCGACCGTCTTGACGATCAGCCGCTGTGCGCCGCCGCGTACGGCGAGCTGTGCCGAGGAGTCCAGGAGCAGTTCCGCCCCGGCCTCGGTGGAGGGGTAGACGCCCATGTAGGTGTAGAGCACCACGTGCCGCGCGACATCGGTCGGCAGGAAGAGCTCCGCGAGGTGGTGCATGGCCGCCAGCGCCTCGATGTCCTGCACGGCGTTGGTCTGCTGGGCGTACGACAGCGAGACGGAGGTCACCCCGTTGCGGGCGAAGAACATCGCCTCCAGGACGCTGATCGCCACGAGAAGCGACGGCGGGCACATCTGGCCGAGCATGCAGCCGCCGAAGGTCTCCAGGTGGGCCCGCATGCCGTGGTCGGCGGCCTGCTCGGCTAACTGCTGGGTCGCGTCGGTCCACGCGGGCACGGCCTCGGCCAGCGGGAGGCGGGAGTAGGGCAGGCAGTAGGAGACCGGACCGCCTTCGGAGGCGGACAGTCCCGCCGCGACCATCGCCTCGAAGATGTGGGCGGGCCGTGCCGAGCCGTGCCGGACCTGGACGGGGATGCCGTCGGCGGCCCGGGCGACCTCTGCGGTGATGTGCGGCCCGTGATTGACGAGCGGGAAGCCGTTCAGCGCCCGGCCGGCCGCGAGGGCCGCCTGTGCGCCGGCGATGTCCTCCACCCGGGTGTAGGAGTCGATGGTGAGCGTGGCGAGCGTCCTGGCGCGTGCTGCCGCGACCGCCGCCAGGCCGTCGGCCATGCTCTGCGGGTCCGACATGCCCATCCGGGGCTGTACGACCAACTGCCCTGCCCGCGCGGCCTGTTCCACGTAGGCCTGCATGTCCGGGTTGCCCTGGAGGCGTATCCCGCTCATGCGGCGACTCCGGCGACGCCGGGGCGGTGCGCCGTCAGCCGCTGCAGCGTGGTGCCGAACTCGACCGGGTCCGCCCCGTCCGTGAAGACCGCGTCGAAGCCCTCGGCGACCAGTTCGTCGGCCAGGTGGGGCTGGGCGGCTCCCTGGATGCCCAGCTTGCCGCCGATCATGACGGGGACCGCGGCCAGGGCCGGGTCACTGTCCGCACGCAGTTTCCTGATGAGCCGGCGGCCGTCGATGTGACCGTGTCCGTTCACCGAGGAGATGACCACGGCGTCGGGCCGCTGAACGCGTACCTGCTCGATGAGTTCGGCGTCGGGCACGCACGATCCGAGGTTGATCACCTGGTAACCGCGCTCCTCGAGCAGCAGCTGGAGGAAGACGAGGTTCCAGGTGTGGGAGTCGGACGAGACCGTCGAGAGCAGTATGCGTTTGGCTCTGGACTGGATGGGGCGCACGGGGTAGACCTCCTGTCGATGTGCCGCGGTCTGCCGCGGCACATCGAAGATCCCTGTCTCCAGGTGCCGGGCCCAGACCGATTCGGTACTCATGAACCGCCGTTCACGGATGCTGCATCGGCTCGACGTGCCGCCCCGGCGAGGAGGCAGCCTTGGGGGGGCGTCCCGCCGGGGGTCAGGTCGAGTCACCGGTCGGTGTCCCCGTCCGGGGAGCGGCGCCCGCAGACAGCGACACCGGTGATCACCAGAAGTCCGCCGAAGCACTGCAGGAACGTCAGCGCCTGTCCGAGCCACACATAGGCGATGACACTGGTGGCGACGATCTCGAAGGTGCCCAGCATGCTCACGCGCGTCGGGCCGAGGGCGCGTACGGCAGTGAGCACGAGAGCGAAGGGAGCGGCCATGCCGAGGACTCCGATCAGCGCGAGCGGCACGAGCATGCGCGGCTCCCACGCACTTGTCTCGATGCGCCAGGGCGGCTGGACACAGAACCACGCGACGGCGGCGACGAGCGCCCCGTACAACGTGGAGGTGCCGGCCGGTACGGCACTGCCGATGCCGCGCCCGCACACGAGGTACAGGATGTAGGCGGCGGCGGTGGCCAGTCCGAAGACGAGGCCGATGGGGTCGAGGTGGCTCAGCTGCGCGCCGCCGATGCCGACCATCAGGAGGACACCGCCGAGTGTGAGGGGCAGCGCCACGAGGATGCTCGCGGGCGGGCGCCTGCGCTGTCGTACGGCATCGGCGGCGGTCAGCCAGGCGGCGGCGCTGTACTGCAGCACCAGCGCGACGGCCAGAGGCAGCCGGGCTATCGCCATCGAGTAGCAGTAGATGACCGCGGCCAGGGCCAGACCGAAGGCGGTGACCCGCGGCAGGCGAGGCCACGGCAGGCGCAGCAGGTCGCGGCGGGCGACACACAGGCCGGCGAACAGGCTCGCAAAGCCGAAGAGCATGCGGAACTCGGTGACGGTCAGCGCGCTGATCCCCTGGTCGATGAGTTCGCGCGAGGCGGTGCCGCTCAACCCGAACAGCACACAGGCGGTGACGACCATGAGGCAGCCCGACGTCCCGGTCCGGCGGGGCCCACGGCGTCCCTCGGGGATCGGCTTCGGGGGTCCGGGGCGCACAGGGCGACGGCCCGTGGTTCCCCCACCGTCGTGCCGGTCCGGCCGCAGGCTCAACTCGCGTGACCGCTCGTGACACGCGTGACACGCGAGGCACGCGGCCGGGTGGACGGCAGGGGCTGGGGCGGGCGAAGCCGTTGCAGGTGCGGGATCACGTGCGCGGGAGTGACCTCGGCGTTCCAGATGAGCTCGGTCATCACCGGGGACAGCTGCGACAGCGGCATCTCCACCAACTGCCCTGACTCCAGCTGCGGTCCGACGGCGATGGCCGGCATCACTCCCACGCCCATGCCGCCCAGCACGGAGGACTTGACTCCGTCCACGCTGCCCACCTGCTGGACCTGGACGCGCCCCAGGCGGGGCAGTGCCTCCTTCTCGGCGATGTCCCGGTAGACGCAGCCCGGCGCGGTGACCAGGAGCCGCTGCGGGCGCGCCACCAGCTCGGGCGCGCCGACCAGTACGACCCGGTCGGTCCACAGGTGCCGGCGGTCGCCCTCCCCGGCGGGCCGGTTCGCTGCCGCGGGTACGGTCGCCGAGTTGACCAGTGCGGCGGACAGTTCCCCCCGGCCGACCTGGTCCCGCAGCTCGGCGACCGAGCCGACGAAGACCTGGGTCTCGAGGTTCGGCATGAGCCGGCGCAGCGTCCGCAGGAAGCTCGGCAGGCGGTAGGTGCACAACGACGCCGTCGCGCCGATGCTCAGGCTGCTCGGGCGGTCCTCCGCGGCAGCCGTCACCGCCGCCTGCGCCTGGGCCACTTTGTCCAGGATGTCCGTAGCGTATTCCAGTAGTCGAGCCCCCGCCTTCGTGAGGCGGTTCACCGACGCCCCACGCTCCAACAGCGAGGCACCCAGGGCGCGTTCGAGCCCCTGTAAGTGGCTGGTGACCGTCGAACGCGCATAGCCGAGCCGGTCCGCGGCCTCGGCGAGAGTGCTGCTCTGAGCCACAGCCACGAACGTCTCCAGCCTCTGGACTTCCACTCTGCAGTCTCCTTCCGGCCGGCTCTCACGAGGCGTTCGGCCGACCGTCCACCTCGACACTAGGGCTTTGAGCCAACATTAGATCAGAACCTATAGATGTACTCAAGTACACGAATGCCTTAGGCGACGAGACCGGGCAAAGATTTCTTTAATCCGGAGGGCAAGATTGACCTCGAGTGTATGTTTGGATCGGACTGCAGGGTGCGGCCCCGGGCCACCCCTGCTCATAAACGGGGGAGGGTGGTCTCCTCCACGGGCAACAGAAGAGGGACAGCCATGCACGATTCACGTGCGGCCGAACGCACGGCTGTGGCGGTTGTGGGTATCGGATGCAAATTCCCGGGAGCGAACAACCCTCAGGAGTTCTGGGAGCGTCTCCTGTCCCGGACCGATTCCGTTTCCGTCGTGCCGGAAGACCGATTCGACATCGCCAGGTATCACTCCTCCGACCGGCAGGAGCCGGGGAAGACCGTCTCCGGGCACGGCGGGTTCATCGACGACGCCTATGCGTTCGACGCCGGCTTCTTCGGCATCTCACCCGCGGAGGCGGCGGACATGGACCCCCAGCAACGCGTCCTGTTGCACGTCGCCTGGGAGTCGCTCGAGGACGCGGGCCTGAGACCGTCCGCGCTCGCCGGCTCGCGCACCGGCGTCTTCGTGGGGCAGGCCACGGCCGAGTACGACGAGGTCCATCGGCCGCTCGGCGGACAGACCACCGTACGGGGAGCGGCAGGCAGGAGATTACGGGCGGTCACCGCAGGCCGCATTTCCTACGCCATGGATTTCCGCGGCCCCAGCATCGTCCTGGACACCGCCTGTTCGTCGTCCCTCGTCGCCGTCCATGCCGCACGGCAGAGCCTGCTCACCGGCGAGTGCGACCTGGCTCTCGCGGGCGGAGTCAACCTCGTCCTGTCGCCGCAGGACGCCATCGTGTACTCGCAGAGCGGCATGCTCTCGGCGGATGGACGATGCAAGTTCGGCGACGCCTCAGGAGATGGCTTCGTCCGCAGTGAAGGCGTCGCCCTGGTGGTGCTCAAGCGGCTCCAGGACGCCCTGCGCGACGGCGATCCGGTGCGCGCACTCCTCCTGGGCACGGCGGTCTCGAACGACGGCAAAGGCAGCGGGCTGCTGTTGAAACCTGCCGAATCCGGGCAGGTCGCGACGATCGAGGAGGCCTGCAGAGCGGCGGGCATCTCGCCGGAGGACATCGCCTACGTAGAGGCTCACGGCACGGGTACGCCGGTCGGTGACGGTGTCGAGCTGGCCGCGCTGGCCGCGGTCAGTCGCGAAGTCCGGGACGCCGATCGCCCGTTGCCGGTCGGGTCGGTGAAGACGAACATCGGCCACCCGGAAGCCGCGGCCGGGATCGCCGGCCTGATCAAGGCGGTACTGATCGCCGAGCACAGCGTCATACCCGCGTCCCTGCACTGCGCCGAACCCCACCCGCTGCTCGCTGCGGGAACACTTCCGGTCCGGCTTGTCACCGAGAACGAGCCGCTGGTCAGGAACGGCGACCGTGCCTACATCGGCATCAGTTCCTTCGGCCTGTCCGGCACCAACGCCCATGCGATCGTCGGCGAGTTCACCGGACGGCCCGGTACGGAGCACGCCGACACAGACACCGCAGAGCTCACCGAGCCGGTGCGCCGCAAGGAGCGGCGGCCGCTGCTGGTCCTGTCCGCCCGCTCTCCCGTGTCCCTGCACGGCATGGCCCGCGCCTACGCCTCCCACCTGCGCGGCGCAGGGCGGAGCACTCCTCTCGCCGACCTGTGTGCGGCTGCCGCCCTGCGCCGGGACCACCATCCTTTCCGCCTGTGGGTGACGGCCGCCACACATGAGGAGATGGCGGACAGCCTGCTTGCCCTGGCGCGCGGTGAGGAGATCCCCGGTGGCGGCACCGGGGAAGCGGGCTTCGGCGCAGACCGGCGCACCGCTCTGGTGTTTCCCGGGCAGGGTTCGCAATGGACGGGCATGGGGCGCGGACTCATGACCGCGTCACCCGCCTTCCGCACCACGCTCTCCCACTGCGCGGACGCCGTGCAGGCGGAGCTGGGCTGGTCTCCCCTGGAGTTGCTGAACAGCGACTGCGCCGAACTCCCCGAAGGCGTGCAGACGGTGCAGCCCCTGCTGTGGGCCGTGGAGGTAGCCCTCGCCGCCGCACTGGACGAGGCAGGACTGCGGCCCGACCTGTGCATCGGGCACAGCATGGGGGAAGCGGCAGCGGCCCATGTCAGCGGAGCACTCACCCTGCGCGACGCGGCAGCGGTGATCTGCCGCCGCAGCCGGCTGATGAGCCGGGCCGCAGGACGCGGGGGCATGCTGCTCGTCGGCCTGTCCGCGGAAGAGGCCCAGCAGATCACCAGGAAGGCGTACCCCGGCATCTGCGTGGCGGCGGAGAACGCGCCGCAAGCGACCGTGCTGGCCGGCCCCACGGACGAACTGGGCCGGCTGACCCGCGAACTGGAACGACAGGGCGTCGTCTGCCATCCGGTCCGGGTCGACGTGCCGTCCCACTCCCCCGTCATGGAGGAAATCCGCCAGGACCTGCTCGATTCCCTCTCCGGCCTCACTCCGGGACGGGCCGGGCTCACCATGATCTCCACCGTACGGGACCACGAACTGGTCGGTTCCGAACTCGACGCCGCGTACTGGGCGGAGAACCTGTGCGCTCCCGTGCGCTTCACGCGCGCCGTCAAGGCGGCGGCGAAGGCGGCCGACACCGTCTTCGTCGAAGTCAGCCCGCACCCGCTGCTGTCCGGCGGCATCATGCAGACGCTCACCGCGTACGGAGCGAGCGGCGCCGTCGTCGCGACCCTGCACCGCGGCCAGGACGAGCCGGACGCGCTGGCCCGGACGGTCGGGCAGGTCTACGCCGCGGGCGGAGCAGTGGACTGGACCCGCTGGTTCGACCGGGAGACGACCCCGGGCGTAAGGCTGCCGAACTACACATGGGACACCCGCGACTACCTGCCCGCCACGGGAACCGGTCAGCGCCACGCACCCGACGTCCGCACGCGGACGGTCCCCCTCGTCGACCGGAGTGCGGCCGGCAGCTGGCAGAACGCGCTGACCGTGCGGGGAAGCGCCCCGGTGCCGCCTGTGGTCCATCTGCTGGCCATGACCGATGCGTTACGGGACATCTCCGGGCACACGCCTCCGGTCCTGCGCGACGTCCGTCTGTCCCCGCACCTGCTGGACGCGCGAGATGCCGCCTCCACCACTCTCACGGTGGAGATCGGCGAGCCCGGCAGTGACGGAACCCGGCCCGTGTCCGTCACGTCCACCCACGCCGGACAGACGGTCACGCACGCCGAGGGCGAGGCGGGCGCGGCCGGCGACCTCGAGATCGCGGACGGGACAGCGGTGGACGCACTGCTGGATGCGGCGCTGTCCCGTTGCACGACTTATCTGCCCCGCCACCGCTTCGAGGCGTTGGCCCGCCGGCACGGCATCACGATCGGGCCGGCCCTGGCATCGGTGGAACAGCTGTGGTGCCGCGCGGGCGAGTTCGTGGCGCGTGTGCGACGCCCCTCGATACCTGGTCCGGTGTCCTGGGAAGCAGGGCTGCTGCCTCTGATCTCCGCATGGCCCGAGGTCTTCGACTCCGCGCTCGACTCCCCGCCCGCCCGCGGGAGCGTTCCGGGCCCGCCGGACACCCGGGGCGGCGGATGCACCTACGTGCCCGAGGAGTTCGGCGAGGTACTGGTGCTCGACGACCTGTCCGAGAGTTTCTGGAGTGTCGGCACCTTTGCACTGACCGGCTCGGATTCCGCCCTTGCCCATGTCCGGATGTACGCGCCGGACGGGCGCGTACTGGCCTCCTTCCGCGGCGTACGGCTGCGACGGCTCCCCGAAGACCCGGTCCCGGCGTCCGGCGTTCCCTCCGTCCGCGCAGTGGCGGGCCGGCTGACCGAACGGCTCCTGCCGCCCGTCCTCTCCGACGTTCTGCACGGGATCGGCTCCGCGCTCCTGGGCTCCGTGACGGCGAGTGGCGACGCCGCGACACCGCTGGGGGAAGGATTCCCCACGGCCGTTCCCCCCGTCGCCGAGCCCTCGCGGTCCAGGGACACGGAGCGGCCCCAGGACCACCCGTCGGTAAGTCCGCGGCAGGCACTGCTCGATCGTGCCGCCGACCTGCTCGGCCTGTCCCCGTCCCAGGTGGACGTTCGTCGCCCGCTGTGCGCGCTGGGGCTGGATTCCCTGATGGCCGCGCAACTGCGGCAGCGGCTTCTCGTGGAGCACGACATCGACATCTCCGTGAGGCGCCTGCTGACGCAGGTACCGGTCGAGGACATCCTGGCCGACATCGCCGCGGCGTAGATCCTTCGGCAGGACGGCCGACCAACCCCGTGCGGTTGGTTCGGCCGCCCTGCCTCCCCTACCCGCCTCAAAACCGCGACCGCGAACCATGCATGGACTATGGTATAAGAATGAGGAGGGCCGGGGCCCGAGTGGTCGGCAACCGGCGAGTGCGGAAACGCAGGAGAGTCCACCGACATGCCACTGCAGACGCAGACGCCCATCTGCTGCACTCAGCCGCGACGCAAGTCTCTGTCCTGTTACTGATGTTGCACGTGCAGGAGGAAGAGATGAACACGTCCCCACCCGACAGCAAGACCCAGCCCCTGGGGCGTCGCGAGCGGAACAAAATCAAGATAAAGGAGCGTCTGTACACGGCGGCACTGGAGCTCTTCGCCGAGCAGGGATACGAGCAGACGTCCGTCGACGAGATCGCCGAACGGGCCGACGTGGCACGCGGAACCTTCTTCAACCATTTCCAGCGCAAGGAAGACCTCATCAGCACCTGGGGCGAACGGCGCAGGGAACGGCTGGTCGCCATCATGACGGACGCCTTCCCCGACCAGGCAGGTGCCGTGGACAGCCTGCGCCGCTGCATGGCGATCCTGGGCCGTATCAACGAGGAAGAGCACGAGCGTGCCGCCGCGATGCTGATCGCCTGGGTGAAGGCCGGCCGGCCGCTCACGGAAGAGCCCTACGTCGCCGAATTGTTCGCAGAGATAATCGAGGAAGGCAGGAAAAACGGCGAACTTCGGAGCGACATCCTTCCGCAGCAGGTAGGAAATGTTCTTCGGGACATCTACCTGGGAACCCTGTACCGCTGGTTCCGGGAGGTGGAGGTCGAGCCCAACGGCAGGCTCGAGCAGGAGCTCCTGCAGGCGTTGGAGTTGCTCCTGAACGGTATTACCGCTCGGGCCTGACGAAACCCGCGGGCGCCGGGCGCAGCCGTGCCGGCACGTCCGCCCTCATGGCAGTCCGTCCCTCATGAACGCCATGGGGGCTGCGGCGTTCGGCCCTCACACCCGCACCGCACGAGCCAGCCGGTCCCCCGCCCGGGCCCGTGGCCCGTTGTCCGGCCCCCGGCGGCGCGGATGCACGGTGTTCGCGAGCAGCACCAGGAACGTGTCCGTCGCCGGGTCCAGCACCAGTGACGTGCCCGTGAAGCCGGTGTGGCCCGCCGCACCCCGGCCCGCCAGCTCCCCCATGAACCACGGCTGGTCCACCGCGAAACCCAGCCCCGGCGGGGTCAGCATCAGCTCGACGAAGTCGGGGCCCAGGATGCGCGCCGTCCCGTACGAGCCGCCGGCCAGCAGCGTGCGGCAGAAGACCGCCAGGTCCCGTCCCGTCGAGAAGAGGCCCGCGTGCCCGGCCACCCCGCCGAGCGCCCACGCGTTCTCGTCGTGGACGCGGCCCCGCACCATCCCCCGGTCCGCCTTGGCCCACGGCCGCCGCTGGTCCTCCGTCGCCGCCGCGCCGGGGCACGGGCCGAAGCCCGTCGCGGTCATCCCCAGCGGCCGGGTGATCCCGTCGCGGACGAGCACGTCGAGCGTGCGGCCGGTGATGCGTTCCAGGACGTACTGCAGAAGCAGCGCATTCAGGTCCGAGTAGCAGTACGACGTGCCGGGTGCGCCCACCGGCGCCTCCGCCCGCAGCAGCGCGAGCCGCTCCTCGTGCGACGCGCAGTCGTACAGCGGGAGTTCGGGCCGCAGCCCGGAGGTGTGGGTGAGCAGCTGCCGTACGGTGATCCCCGCGTGCGCCACCGCCCGGAAGTCCGGCAGATACGCCCCCACGCGCGCGTCGATGCCGAGCGTGCCCCGCTCCAGCTGCTGCACCGCGGCGACCGCCGTGAACAGCTTGGTCAGCGAGGCCAGGTCGAAGGGGGTGTCCACGGTCATCGGCACCCGGTCCCGCGGCGGCAGTTCCACACCCCGGTCGGCCTGCTCGTCGTAGGCGGCGTAGCGGACCGCCCAGCCCACCGCCTCCTCCACGGCGATCACCGGTCCGCGCCCGGCGACCACCACGGCGCCGGCCGCCCAGGGGCGCTCCCCCTCGACGGCGGCGTGGATCTCGCGTACGAGAAGACGCAGTTGCTCCGCGTCGAGCCCGGCTCTCTCCGGGGTGTCGACGCGCAGTCTCGGTGCGCTCAGTTCCCCTCCCCCAAGCTCTCGGCCGTGCTGGAGCCGGGGGAACCCCCGCCCTCCGCGCCCGCGCGTGCGGTCCAGGGACGGCACAGTGCCACGAAGCAGGCGACCGCCACCAGCGCGGCCGCCAGTTGGACGACGGCCATCGGGACGGCGGTGTCCTCGCCGGCGACCCCGACCAGAGGCGAGGCGACCGCGCCGATGAAAAACGAGGTGGTGCCGAGGAGCGCGGACGCGGAACCGGCGTGGTGGCGGGTGCGCATCAGCGCCAGCGCCTGCGTGTTGGGCAGGGTGATGCCCATCGCGGACATCAGCACGAACAGGGCGGCGGCGACCGGTGCGAGGCCCACCTCGCCGAGGGCGCCCGTCGTCATCAGCAGCAGCGCGGTCGCGGCGAGGGTGACGACCGTGAGGCCGACCGCCAGGACCCTGTCGAGGCTGACCCGGCCGACCAGGATCTTGCCGTTGACCTGCCCGGCGAGGACCAGGCCGACCGAGTTGAGGCCGAACAGCAGACTGAAGGTCTGTGGGGAGGCGCCGTAGATCTCCTGGATCACGAACGGGGACGCGGAGACGTACGCGAACAGCGCCGCGAAGGCGAAACCGCCCGCGAGGGTGTAGCCGGTGAAGACGCGGTCGGCGAGCAGGCTTCGCATGGAGCGCAGGGCCGCGCCCACTCCCCCGTCGTCCCTCCCCCGAACTCTCGGCTCCGCTCGAGCAGGGGGGACCCTCATGGCCGGCTTGAGCGTCTCCGGCAGCCGGGCCCACACGAGCGCGGTGAGCGCGATCCCGACGAGCGTGAGGACCACGAACACGCCCCGCCAGTCCGTGACGCGCAGGATCTGGCCGCCGATCAGCGGCGCGACGATCGGAGCCACCCCGGAGATCAGCATGAGCGTGGAGAAGAACCGGGCCATGGCGACGCCGTCGTACAGGTCGCGGACGACGGCCCGGGCGATCACGATCCCGGCCGCGCCCGCGAGCCCCTGCACCAGCCGGAAGGCGACCAGGGCCTCCACCGAGGGGGCGAGGGCGCACAGGGCGGTGGCGAGGACGTAGACGACGAGACCCGTGAGCAGCGGGCGGCGGCGCCCCCACTTGTCGCTCATCGGGCCGACCAGCAGCTGGCCGAGCGCCATGCCGGCGAGGCAGCCGGTGAGGGTGAGCTGCACCGTCGCGGCGGGCGCGTGCAGGGACCTGGTGACCTCCGGCAGGGAGGGGAGGTACATGTCGATGGCGAGCGGGGGCGTGGCGGTGAGGGCGCCGAGGAGGAAGGTGACCAGCAGACCGGTACGGCGCCGGACGGCGCCCCGGATGTGCGGCGGGGCGTCGGACGGTGCCGTCTCCGGCTCGGTCATGAGGCTTTCCGGCCGCTTCCTGTCGCGCGTGGTACGGCCACGCTCGAGCATGTGCTCCTCCTCGTCATACGGTCCGCCCGTATGTTCTCAGCTCCCCCGGTCGGACGGGATGGTGTACCGAGGGGCGGACACGCCTACGCTGCGGGCCCATGACCAACAGGGAGACGAGGATCGCCGTGGTGACCGGCGCCGGTTCGGGGATCGGGCGCGCGGTCGCCGTGGAGTTGCTGGGCGCGGGCTGGTCGGTGGCGCTCGCGGGGCGGCGCGTGGAGACGCTCGGGGAGACGGCCGCGCTCGTACCCGGGGGCGACACCCTCGCCGTACGGACCGACGTGTCGCAGCCGGAGGAGGTCGAGGCCCTGTTCGCCGCCGTGCGTGACCGGTTCGGGCGGCTGGACCTGCTGTTCAACAACGCGGGCACGTTCGGCCCCGGTGGCGTCCCGGTCGAGGAGCTCTCGTACGACGCCTGGCGGCATGTGGTGGACACCAACCTCAACGGAGCGTTCCTGTGCGCGCAGGCGGCGTACCGGCAGATGAAGGAGCAGGACCCCCAGGGCGGCCGGATCATCAACAACGGCTCCGTCTCCGCGCACACGCCCCGCCCGCACTCGGTGGCCTACACGGCGACCAAGCACGCCCTGACCGGGCTGACCAAGTCGCTGTCCCTGGACGGGCGTCCGTACCGGATCGCGGTGGGCCAGATCGACGTCGGCAACGCGGCGACCGACATGACCGCGCGCATGCGGCGCGGAGTCCTCCAGGCGAACGGGGAGGTGGCGGTCGAGCCCGTGATGGACGTGGCCGACGTGGCGCGCACCGTGCGGCACATGGCGGAGCTGCCGTTGGAGGCGAACGTGCAGTTCGCGACGGTGTTGGCCACGACGATGCCGTACGTGGGCCGCGGCTGACGGGTCCGGCACCCGGGACAGCGCTTTGTCGACAACTCAACTTCCACAAACGGAATAGAAGACTCCGCACCATCCGGGCCCGTGACGGGCTTACGCTGAGCACATCTACACCAGAGCTTCACACTTGGAGCACTGGGATTCCGTAGGCCACACCAAGGGGGGTGGCAGCCGTTCCATGGTCCGGCAGGGGGTGGACCTCGCGTGGGATCGCGGGGTACGCGCCGGACCGTGGAACGGCTGCCCATGCTTCACCCGGCTCAACGCCGGTGGCGGCCGTCCTCCACGGCTCTGCGCCGTCCGCGCCCACGCAGCGCGTAGACGCCGCCGGCCAGCAGCGCCGCCGCTCCCCCGGCCCCGCCGATCAACCCCCACGACGAGCCACCGTGCCCCGCGGCGGCCGCCCCGTGAGCCGACGCACGCTGCCCCGGCGCGGGCGTTCCCCTCGCCCCGCCCTCGCTGAGCGGCTCCGCCAGGGTGCCCACGGGCTGGACCTTCCCGGCGTGCGCGAAGCCCCAGTCGAGCAGGGAGGCGGTCTCCTGGTAGACGCCGTTGCCGCCGGGCTCGGGGTGCATGACGGTCACGATGAGCGTGCGCCCGCCGCGCGTGGCGGCACCGGTGAAGGTGTTGCCCGCGTTGCTGGTGTAACCGTTCTTGACGCCGATGAGGCCCTTGTAGGTGCCAAGACCCCAGGCACCGGTCAGCAGCCGGTCGGTGTTCTGGATCTGGAAGGTCCTCTTCCCGCCTGCCGGGAAGTTCGCGACACGGGTCGAGCAGTAGCCGCGGAAGTCGCCGTTCCTGAGGCCGTGGCGGGCGAAGAGCGTCAGGTCGTACGCGGAGGAGAGCTGCCCGGGGTGGTCGAAGCCGTCCGGGCTCACCACATGGGTGTCGAGGGCCTGCATGTCCTCGGCCTGGGCCTGCATCTGGGCGACGGTCCTCGCGATCCCGCCGTTCATACGGCTGAGGACGTGGACCGCGTCGTTGCCGGAGCGCAGGAAGACACCGAGCCACAACTGCTCGACCGTGTAAGTGATGCCGGGCTTGATGCCGACCAGGCTGGACCCGGCGGGGATGTCCGCGAGGTCGGCGTCGGTCACCGTGTGCGTCTGGTTCCGGTCGAACTCGCTCAGCACGGTGTCCGCGAACAGCATCTTCAGCGTGGAGGCCGGGGCGAGCCGCCGGTGCGCCTCGCACGCGGCCAGCACCTCACCGCTGTCGTGGTCGGCGACGAGCCAGGCGCGGGCGGTGAGCTTCTTCGGCAACGGCATGCCTCCCTGCACCTGGACGCCGGCCAGGCCCAGCCGTTCGCCACCGATGACCGGGACCCCGGACGCGGACGCGGGCGCGGCAAGGGCCAGCGGCGCGGCGGCGGCGAGCCCGAGCACGGCGCGCCGGGACAGCCGCCCGTCACGCGGGGGAAGCGAAGAGGAAAAAGGCACCCCGGGACCGTACAAAGCGAATCCCCGGCGACACGCACCGGGGTGTTAAAGGCACGGCAAAGTCCGCGTCATGTCCCGGAAACACCCGTGGCGCAGAACACACCACTCACCAGGAGTTTCCCGGCAGCACACCGTCAACGGCCGAAGAATGCGCTGTCTTGCGAAAAACTGGTCCCGGGCTTCTTTCTCGGCCCTCACGCATTTCTTACTCGGTGCCGCTCCACGGCATCTCCCCGGCCCGTGCCGGCCCACGACGGGCGACCGTCAGGGTGCGCTCACCGGCCCAGGATCCGGTCCACCTCGGCCAGTTGCCCCGCGGTGAGCGGCCCCTTCGCGAGCGCGCCGGCGTTCTCCTCGGCCTGGGCGACCGAGCGGAAGCCCGGGATGGGGACGGTGAGCGGGCTGCGGGCCCAGATCCAGGCGAGGGCGCCCTGGGCGAGCGTACGGCCGCCGCTGGTGAGGACGTCCCGGAGCGCTTCGACGCGTCGCAGCCACTCGGCGTCCGCGCCGCCCCCCTCGGTGAAGCCCGACAGCCACGCGGGCGGCGCGTTGCGGATGTCGCCGGCCTCCAGGGCGCGCCCGGGGGTGTGCTTGCCGGTCAGCAGTCCCATGGCGAGGGGGCTGCGGTTGATGCTCGCGAGGTTCGACCCCTCGCACAGGGCGAGGAGTTCGGGCGCGTCCTGGAGGATGTTCAGGCGGTGCTGGACGGCCGTGCAGTGCTCCCCCTCGGCGAACACGGCGGCGCGGGCCGGGTCGTCGGTGCTCCACGCGTACGCGCGGATGAGCCCTTCCCGTACGAACTCCTCGCAAGCCTCGCGCAGTTCGGCCGCGCGCTCCGGGTCCGCGTCGGACAGGTGCAACTGGTAGAGGTCGATGTAATCGGTGTCGAGGCGCCGCAGGGATGCGGTCAGCGCGCGGCGGGCGTACGCCGGTGAGTCGTCGCTGCCGGTGAGCAGCCGGCGTTCCTCGTCGATGAGGTTGCCCCACTTGGTGGCGACGACCACGTCGGCGCGCCGTTTGCCGAGGGCGCGCGCGAGGACGCGCTCGCTGTGGCCGGTGCCGTAGGCGTCGGCCGTGTCGAAGAAGGTGACACCGAGGTCGAGGGCGCGCCGTACGGCCCGTACGGACTCCTCGTCGTCGACCTTCCCCCAGCCCAGGGGCTGTCCGTCGAGGGACGCCCACTCGCCCCCGATGGCCCAGCAGCCGAAGCCGAGGGCGCTGACCCGGATACCGCTTCTTCCCAGTGTCCTGACGTGCTCGATGCTCTCCATGCCGCTGACCGTAGGGGTTGGAGTGCACGCTAGGGCAAGCCCTTTCTCGGATGCGTCGCGGCTGTCGCGGATGCCGTCGCGGCTCGCGCGGGCACTGCCGGGGCTCGCGGACGCTGCCGGGGCTCGCGCGGGACTGCCCCGCGCGCGTGGAGACTGCCGCGGCTCGCGCCGGGACGGCGCCGCTGCGCCACTCGAACGGCGTCGTGAACAGGTCGGCCGGTGTGACGGGTGGGACGGTGGGAACGCGGAGGGGACTGTTCCTGTTGCCTGCCCGGGGAGTGACCGTGACCTGTTTCGACCGACGCGACGTGGGACTGCTGCTGCTCAGGCTGGGTACTGGCGCGGTGCTGGCGGCGCACGGCGCGCAGAAGCTGTTCGGCTGGTTCGGCGGGGGCGGCCTCGAGGGCACCGGGCAGTGGATGGAGTCCGTGGGTTATCGGCCCGGAAAGCAGAACGCGCTGGTCTCCGGCCTGGTGGAGGCGGGCGGCGGCACTCTGCTGGCGCTGGGCCTCGCCACACCGGCGGCGGGCGCCGCAGTGGCCGGCGGGATGGCGGGGGCCGCTGCCGTGCACGCCCCGCAGGGTTTCTTCGCCCAGAGCGGCGGCCTCGAGTACCCGGTGTCCCTCGGTCTGACCGCGGCGAGCCTGGCGGTCACGGGACCGGGTCGGCTCTCCCTGGACGCGCTGTCCGGTCACGCCTTCAACCGCGACTGGATGGTCCCGGCGGCGTTCGCGGCGACGGCGGCGGGGACGGCACTGGTGGTCGGGGCACGGGCCAAGCGGCTGCGGCAGAAGTCGGAGGGCGAGCAGGAGGCCCTGTTCGAGGAGTGACCGTTTCCATGGCAGTCTGCGGGGATGACCGAACAGGTGACGTCCGCAGACCTTTGGGAGTCGATCGACCGGCTGCACGCATGGCTGGACGCGAACCGTGCGCACGAGGGCGCCGACGAGCTGCTGCTACGCGTCCTGAAGCTGTCGGAGGAGGTAGGCGAGGTCGCGCAGGCGGTGATCGGTGCGACAGGCCAGAACCCGCGCAAGGGCACGTCGCACAGCTGGGAGGACGTGCGGGCGGAGCTGTGCGACGTGGTGATCACCGCGCTGGTGGCGCTGCGCGCCCTGACGCCTGAGGCGCGCGAGGTGTTCACCGCGCATCTGGAGGGGGTCAGGGCACGCTCGCTGGGCTCCTCGACCTGAGTCGCTCCACGAACACCCCAAGGACTGAAGGTGTGTCAGGGATGACACGGCCTCGTACTGTATCCGCGTGACCACCCCGGCCCTGCGCCCCCAGTCCCTCCTGCTCAGCTTTCTCGGTGACGAGGTGCTGGGCCGAGGGGTGTGCGTGTACACGGGGAGCGTCATCGAGGTGTTCCGGCGCGCCGGGGTCGGCGAGCAGGCCACCCGGTCCACCCTCACCCGCATGGTCGCCCGCGGCCTGCTGTCCCGCCGCCGCGAGGGCCGCCGCACGTACGTGGGCCTCACCGACCGCTCGGAGGCCATCCTGCGCGACGGGGAGCGGCGCATCTGGAAGACGGGCGCGGTCAACCGGGACTGGGACGGCACCTGGACCCTCCTCGGCTTCTCGCTCCCTGAGTCCTGGCAGCGCCAGCGGCACGATCTGCGGTCGCAGCTGACCTGGGCGGGGTTCGGGGCGCTGTTCAGCGGGCTGTGGATCGCGCCGGGCGAGGTCGACGTCTCCGGGATCGTGGCCGAGCTGGGACTCGCCGCGCATGTGAAGGTCTTCCGGGCCCGGGCGGACACCGGCACCGACATCGCCGGAATGATCGACGAGACCTGGGACCTGGAGGAACTCGCCGCCCGCTACCGGGAGTTCGAGGCGGGCTGGCGGCCCTTCGCGACGGGCGACGCGGACATCACCGCCGAGGACGCCCTCGCGCTGCGGCTGCGGCTGACCTCCGAGTGGCTGCAGGTGATCCGCAGCGACCCCCGGCTGCCCGTACGGCACCTGCCGGCCGACTGGCCCGCGGTCGGCGCGGAGCAGGCGTTCCGGGCGGTCCACGGCCTGCTGGACGCTCCCGCCAGGGACGCGGCGCGGCGGCTGATCGAGACGGTTCCGGCGGAGTAGCGGACCTTCGGGTTCCTGACCCCGGCCGCCGCAGCGCGAAGTGATGTTGTGCACTCCATTGACGCCCGCAAGAAATCAGCCCTACATTCCCTGACGTTCAGTGCACTGAGCAACTGACCGGCTGAGTGACTGAGCAATCGAGCCATCGCACGGTCCCCGCTCCCGAGCCGCCAGACAGGAGCCGACGCATGCGCGCCGCCCGCACTCGTCCCCGTACCCGACTCCGCATCGCCCTCGCCGCCCTGGCCACCGTGGCGTCCGCCGCCCTGACGACCCTCCCCGCTCCGGCCGCCCAGGCGGACTCCGGAGCCACCCGCCTGACCGGCACCCTCGCCGACGGCGCCACCTGGATCGCGGACGTCCCCCCCGACTGGAACGGCACCCTGCTCCTGTTCAGCCACGGCTTCGGCCCCACCGTCGCCCAGGACTCCCCCTCCGACGCCGTACGCACCGAACTGCTCGCCGAGGGTTATGCGATGGCCGGGTCGTCGTACGACCCCCACGGCTCGATGTGGGCCCTGAACAGCGCCGAACGGGACCAGTTCGCCACGCTCGACGCGGTCACCGCGAAGATCGGCACCCCACGGCGCACGCTGTCCGTCGGCCAGTCCATGGGCGGGCTCGTCAACGCTCAGATCGCCCGTGACGGCGCGGGCCGCGTGGACGGCGCGCTCGGCCTGTGCGGCCTGGTGGCCGGCGGCACGGACCTGGACAACTACCAGCTCGACGCCGAGTACACCATCGCCCGGCTGCTCCTGCCCGGCCAGGATGTCGGCCTGGTCCGCTTCGACTCCGCCGCCGGCGCGGCCGCCACCGCCAAGAAGCTCACCGACGCGGTCACCGCCGCACAGAGCACCCCGCAGGGCCGCGCCAGGATCGCGCTGGCCGCCGCCTTCCTGAACCTGCCCGCGTGGGCGCCCGGCGCGACGGCCCCCGCGCCGACCGACTGGGCGGGGCAGGAGAAGCAGCAGTACGCGTGGTTCGCGCAAGGCATCCTCTCCTTCGTCGAGGGCGGCCGGTACGCCATCGAGCAGTCGGCCGGCGGCAACAACTCCTGGAACAAGGGCGTCGACTACGCCCGCCTGCTCGCGGGTTCCGTGCACGCCCCGCAGGTCCGGGCCCTGTACCAGGCGGCCGGCCTGGACCTGCGCGCCGACCTCGCGTCCCTGACGGCGGGTGCCGCGGTCACCGCCGACCCGGCCGCCGTACGCGCCGCGCAGCGCACCTCCTCCGCCGGCCAGGGTCTCGGCGTACCGCTGCTGGACGTCCACACCGTCGCCGACAACCTGGTCCCGGTCGAGCAGGAACAGCGGTTCGCCGACCGGGTGCGTGCAGCCGGTGACGGGGCGCTGCTGCGGCAGGCCTACGTCGAGCGGCAGGGCCACTGCACGTTCACCACCGCCGAGACGGTGGCCGCCCTGCACGCACTGGAACACCGCGTCACCACCGGCCATTGGGACGACGCGGCGACGCCGGGCGCGCTGCAGCGGTCGGCGACGGCGCTGGGCCTGGACGGGGCGGCGTACGTCCCCTACCGGCCGGCACGGCTGACGGTCGGCCGCGACCGCCCGGCGTACCCCACCCGCCCTTGATGTACGGCACCCGCCCTTGATGTACGCCATCTGCCGTCGACGTACGTCACCCGCCCATGACGTGCGGATGCGCCGCCGACCCTCGGGCTCCGCATCCCGCCGCCCGCTCCGGCACCACACCCACCACTGACGTTGGGACCGCTCATGTCCGACACATCCGCTCCATCCGGTCCATCCGCTCCTTCGACCTCTTCATCCGCTCACCCGCGCGCGTCGCTCCCGATCGGCACGCTCGTCGCCGGCTGTCTCGCCGTCTGCCTCGCCCAGATCGGCCTCGCCATGCCGGCCACGCTCAACGGCCTGTTCCAGGAGCACCTGCACCCCGTCGGCTCCCAGCTCACCTGGATCTCCGACGCGTTCCTGCTCCCCGTCGCCGTCCTCGAGCTGTCCTTCGGCGTCCTCGGCGACCTCTTCGGCCGCAAACGGCTGCTGGTCGGCGGTGCCGCGCTGCTGTGCGCGGGTGAGGTCGTCGCCGCGAGCGCCTCCGGCATCCACCAGCTGTGGGTGGGCCAGGCACTGGCCGGGCTGGGCGCCGCCGCGCTCTTCCCGACCTCGCTCGCCATGATCGCGGCCGGCACGCACACCGGACCCCAGCGGGCCCGCGCCATCGCCGTATGGGCCTCCAGCCTGTCCGCGGGCGGCTTCCTCGCCCCGCTGCTCGGCGGCGTCACGGGGACGTACGGCTCGTGGCGCTCGGCGTTCGTGGTGGTCGCGGTACTGGCCGCGATCAGCGCACTGGTGAGCCTGTGGCTGGCCACCGACTCCCGCGCACCTCAGGGCCGCTCGCTGGACGTGGGCGGTCAGATCACCATCGGCGTCGGCCTGTTCGCGCTGCTGTACGCGGTCATCCAGGGACCGGCGGACGGCTGGGGGTCGACCCCGGTGGTCGTGGCGTTCGTGATCGCGGCGGTGTTCATCGGCCTGTTCGTCTACGCCGAGAGCCGCGCCCGGTCGCCCTTGCTGCGCCTGGACCTGTTCCGCAACCGCTCCTTCGCGATCGCGTCGGTCGTGGCGGTCGTGGGCATGTTCAGCTTCCTCGGCACGGCGTACGCGGCGAGCATCCGGCTCGGCCCGATCCAGCACCAGAGCCCGATGCGGACGGCCTTCGCGTTCCTGCTGCTCAACGCCATCACGCCGGTCCTCACCCCGCTGACGTCGCGGCTGCTGCACCGGCTGCCGGCCCGGGCCCTGCTCACCGCCGGTCTGGCGCTGATCGCGGCGGGCGACTTCCTGGCGGCGGGACTGGACGTCGGCGACGAGAACCTGACGTCCCTCATCCTGCCGCTGGGCCTGGTCGGCATCGGCTTCGCCTTCACGGTGTCGTCGATCACCGCGACCGCCGTCAACACGGTCCCGGTGCCGCTCGCGGGCATGGCGAGCGCGGCCACCAACCTGCTGCGCGACTTCGGCTTCACGCTGGGCCCCGCGGTGATCGGCGCGGTGGCGCTGAGCCAGGCCGCGGCCCAGGTGACCTCCTCGCTGGCCGGCGCGTCCTCGCTGAGCGCGGAGTCGAAGGCGGCGGCGCACGAAGTGCTGAAGGAGGGCGGCCCGCTCGCCCTGAACTCGGTACCGCCCGCCTCCCCACCGGGCGCGGCCCGCCCCTACGCCCTGGACGCCCTCGGCCACGGCTACTCGATCGGGTTCGTGGTGTGCGGCGCGGCGGCCCTGTTCTCGGCACTGCTGGTGGTGACGGCGCTGCGGGGGCGTACGGCGGAGGAGAGCGCCGTGGAGGCGGAGGCGGACGGGGAGGAGCGGACGGTACTCGCCACTGGGTGAGGCGGGTGACGCACCACGTCGCGGCCCCGGGGTGCTCGGCACCCCGGGGCCGCAGGCTTTGAACGCCGCGGGCCGTGTGGAAGCGGTTGAGCGGGGCACACGATGGGCATGGTCGGCGACACGGACGACGACAGGTCGATGCGTCGGCAGGGCTCGAGCGGCCACCGGACGGTGCCGCACACCGCCGATGTGCGGATCGAGGCGTGGGGAGTGAGCCGGGAGAGCTGCCTGGCGGAGGCGGCGACCGGCCTCGTGGACTGCTTCGCGGACCTGTCCACGGCCCGTCCCACCGCCGTGGAGCGCGTACGCCTGGCCGAGAACGACGACGACGATCTGCTGGCCGCGCTCCTGGAGGAGGTCGTCTACCGGCTGGAGGTCCACGGCCAGGTGCCCGTGGACGTGGAGGCCGAGTCCGACGAGGAGGGGCTCGAGGTGCGGCTGACGGTGACCGGGCTGTCGGACGTGGAGATCACCGGGGCCGTGCCGAAGGGCGTGTCGTGGCACGGTCTGCACATGGGACCGGACCCTTACGGGTGGTCGTGCACGGCGATCGTGGACGTGTGAGGCGTACCTCTGGGGCCGTCGTCGTGGACCTGTGAGGCGGCGACGGCGTGAGAGCGGAAGCGCCGCGATACCGTCCCTCATCGCCCGTCCCTCATCGCCCGTCCCTCATCGCCCGGCCCACAGCTCCCTCCCGGCGATCACGCGGCCGGCCCGGGACGCGGCGAACGCCCCGTGAGCATGTCCTGCCCGACACGTTCGGCGGCGCAGAGGCGCCGCCCGGGTCGCTCCGGGTGGTTGGAGAACGGCTGGAGCCCGGCTCGGCCGGCCGTCGACGGCGGTGGCCCGCCGCCGGCCGGGTCTGTAAGGCTCGGCCGAGAGTTCAACCGGCTCGGGGACGCCCCTCGTCGGTCACTCGACACTCATGACGGGGAGGTCCGCATGCCGAACACCACATCCCCCCTCCACCTCGGTCCCGGTCCGGCGGTGCCGGGCGAGGAAGCCGTCGTGGAAACCCTGCTGCGCCAGCTTGTGCTGGCCATCGGGCCGCTCAACGTGCTCCAGGCCGGCTGTCCGGACCCGTCCGCCGTCGCCGCCCTGGCGGCGGCGCTGAGCGAGAACGGACGCGGGCGGGTCGTGTGCTGCGAGCCGGAGACCGAGCGGGCCCTGACGGCCGCGGCGGCGATCGAGGAGGCGCGCCTCGGCCGGTACGCCGAGGTGCGGGCGGGCCGTCCCGAGCGCGTGCTGCCCGGCGTGTCCGGCCCCGTCGACCTGCTGCTGCTCGGCGGCGAACCCGAGTCGTACCTCCCGCTGCTGACACTGCTGGAGCCGCGGATGCTGCCCGGTGCAGTGATCGTGGCGGACGGTGCCCGCCGTTTCGCCAAGCGGTGCGCGCCGTTCCTGGCGCATCTGCGGCTGCCCGGCAGCGGATACGTCTCCATGCCCCTGCCCTTCGGCGCCGGCCTGGAACTGGCCGTACGCGCCGGCTGACGCGCCGGACGCCGTACGGCCCACGGCCCGCCCACACCCCCGCGCACATGCCCCCGGAAGGAGCGCTGTGCCCCGACAGCCCCTGATCGCCGAGCCGGTGACCCCGGCCCGCCCCCGCACCTTGCGGAGACTGCTCGTCCGTTACTGCCTGAGGCCCGTGATGGAGTCGCTCACCGCGCTCGGCGCCATGCACGTCGCCACGTTCTGGCACCCGGAGCTGGGCGCTCCGCCCTGTTACTCCGCTGCGGACATCGAGGACCTCCGCCAGCTCTACAGGACGTCTCTAGTGCCGTTCCAGACGGGGCCGGAAGCCTGACAGCGATCACCCACCCTGCGACACCACCTGGAGAGTTGCGATGAGCGACGCACGACTGGTCGGCACCTGGACCACGCAGCTGGACGACGACGGCAAGGCCGTCCCCGGGCTCGTCTCCTTCTCCGCCGACGGCGGAGTCGTGTCGACCCAGCTCAACACCAAGAACATCGGCCTGGGCACCTGGCGCTCCACCGGGCCGGACACCTTCGAGTACGGCTTCCACATCCTCGCGGCCGACGCCGAGGGCAAGCACGTCGGCGAGGCCCATGTCCGGGTGGAGGGCGAGTTCGTGTCGGACACCCAGTGGCAGGGCACCGGCGGCGCCCAGTTCTTCGACCCGCAGGGCACCAAGCTGCGCGGCCACTCCGGGTCCAAGGTGACCGCCGACAAGTTCGGCGTCGACGACTGATGCTCCGGGACCGCCTCCGCGGGGAGCTGGTGGAACCCACCGACCCGGGCTTCCCGCAGGCCAAACAGCTGCAGAACACCGAGTACGACACGGTCCGGCCGCACGCCGTCGCGTACTGCGAGTCGGAGCAGGACGTCGTCGCCTGTCTCAGGCACGCGCAGGACCAGGGACTTGGCGTCCACATCCGCGGCAACGGGCACAGCATGAACGGCTGGTCCACCGGCGAAGGCCTCGTGATCGACCTGTCCCGGATGAACCACGCGCTGGCCGACGGCCCGATCGTCCGGCTCGGCGGGGGCATCCAGTCGCTGGACGCGCTGGACGCGCTCAAGCCGCAGCGCCGCCAGATCGTCACCGGCACCTTTCCCACGGTGAGCGCCGGCGGCTTTCTGACCGGCGGCGGCCTCGGCTGGCAGACCCGCAGGTTCGGGGTGGGCAGCGACCGGATCGCCGCGGCACGGGTGGTGCTGGCCGACGGCCGCAGCGTGCGCTGCTCCGCCACGGAGGAGCCGGACCTGTACTGGGCCCTGCGCGGCGGCGGTGGCGGCAGCTTCGGCATCGTCACCGAGTTCGAGGTGCACCCGATCGACGCCCCGATGATGACGGGCTTCGAGACGCTCTGGGCGTACGAGGACGCCGTGGACGTCCTCACCGCCTGGCAGGAGTGGTGCGTGGCCGGCCCGGACGAACTGGGCACCTCGCTCGTCGTGCTGCCCGGCATGTTCGGCCCCCAGGGCCGGCCGGTGGTGCGGGTGTGGGGCGTCCACCTGGGCCCGACCGAGCAGCTGGTGGCCGAACTCGACGTTCTGGCCGAGCGCGCCGGGGCCAAGCCGATCAGCCGCACCGTACAGCCCCGCGGCACATACGCGGACGTGATGCACGAGGCCCTGTGCGGCTCCCAGACCGTCGCCCAATGCCACCGCACCGGCTCGGGACCGGAGGCCCGGGGGCACCGCCATCCGTACACCCGGCAGAGCTACCGGCTCACCGGCCGGGCCGCGACCCGCGCCGAGTCCTCGGCGCTGCTCGACGCCTGGGACGCCTCGCTCGAACAGGAGAAGCGCGAGCGGTACCTGCTGTGCATCGCTCTGGGCGGCGCGGCGAACCGGGTTCCGCGGACGGCCACGGCGTATGCGCACCGCGACGCACGGTTCCTGATCGGCTATCAGATGGCGTGCCGGAACGTCTCGGAGGACCCCGGGGCCGAGGCCCGCCTCACCGCCTGGGCCGATCGGGCGGGGGCGGCCCTCGCCCCGCTCGCCTGCGGCTCGTACATCAACTTCCCCAGTTCACGGGTGAGCGAGGACTGGGAGACGGACTTCTTCGGCGAGAACCACGCCAGGCTGCTGCAGGTGAAGCGGGCGTACGACCCGGAGAACTTCTTCCGGCACGCGCAGAGCATCGGCAGTCGGACCCTGACGACCAAGGCGGCTTCATGAGGACCGATCTGCGGGACAAGGTGGTACTGGTCACCGGCGCCTCCTCGGGCATCGGGCGGGCGACGGCCGTGACCTACGGCGAGGAGGGGGCCCGCGTCGCGATCACGTACCACACCGACGAGGAGGGCGCCCGGGAGACGGCCCGGCTGGTCGCGGAGGCGGGGGGAACACCCCTGGTCGTCCGCTACGACCTCACCGACGAGCAGTCCATTCGGGACGCCGTCGGCCGGGTCGCCGAGGAGTGGGGCGGCATCGACGTTCTCGTGGCCAACGCCGTCGTGTGGAGCGACGCGATCCCGCGTCCCGGCCGGCCTGTCCCGCGGTTCGAGGACGTCCCGGCCAAACAGTGGCAGGAGGTGCTGCGCACCTCCGTCGAGGCGGTCTTCCACACCGTGCAGGCCGTGCTGCCCCTGATGCGCGGCCGGGACTGGGGGCGCATCGTGCTGATCGGTGCCGGCCTCGCGGACACGGGCAAGCCGGGCGCCGGGGCGTACGGCGCCGGCAAATCGGCCCTGTTCGGACTGATGCGCAGCCTCGCCTGGGAACTGGGCCCCGAGGGGATCCTGGTCAACATGGCGGTGCCGGGGCAGACGGCCACCGAGACGGTGCGGGCGAACGTTCCCGCCTCCTTCCTGGAGGAGAAGGGCAAGACCCTGCCCTCCGGCCGGATGTCCGTACCGCAGGACGTCGCCAACGCGGTGGTCTTCCTCGGCTCCGCGGCCAACGGCAACACCCACGGCGAGACCCTCCGGATCACCGGCGGAGCCTGACGAACCCGTCGCCGCGTCGCCGTACCGAGCCCTGCCGGCCTCCAGGGATCTTCCAAGTCCCCTTGAGAGCGGCAGGGCTCAATGCTGTCCGTCGCGAAACGACTGAGGAGGCACGACATGGCCAAGACCACCAGTCCCCCCGTCGGCAGTCAGGCGCCGGCCTACCCGATGACCCGGAAGTGCCCCTACCAGATGCCGGTCGGGTACGAGGAGTTGCGTGAGCGCGGCCCGCTCACCAAGGTGAGGCTGTACGACGGACGGGAAATATGGCTGGTTCTCGGCAACGAGGTCGGCCGGGCCCTGTTCCCCGACTCTCGGCTTTCCTCGAACGTCCTGCACCCGGGATTCCCCTTCCTGGCCCCCCGGATCGCCGCCCAGACCCAGCAGCGCGCCGCCCCTCCGCTGGTCGGCGTGGACGACCCCGAGCACGCGCGTCAGCGGCGCATGGTGATTCCAGGCTTCGGCATCCGGCGGATCGCCGCGCTGCGCCCGGAGATCGAGCGGATCGCGGACGGGCTCGTCGACGAGATGCTCGACCGGGGCAGCCCCGCCGAACTGCTCTCCCAGTACGCCCTTCCGCTGCCTTCCGCGGTGATCTGCGCCCTGCTCGGAGTGCCGTACGAGGACCGTGGGTACTTCGACGAGCGGTCCCGGCACGTGCTGTCCTCCTCGGGCGAGGGTGCGGCGGAACAGGCCCGCAAGGCCTTCACCGAGATCCTCGGCTATCTGTACGAGCTGGTCGCGAAGAAGGAGAAGCAGCCTGGCGACGGCCTCATCGACGAACTGATCACCCATCAGCTCGAAGAGGGCAAGGTCGACCGCGACGAGCTGGCCATGATCTGCTCGCTGCTGCTCGTCTCCGGCCACGAGACCACCTCCAACATGATCGCGCTGGGCACCGTGACCCTGCTCGAACACCCCGAACAGCTCGCGCTGCTGCGGCAGGACGACAGACTGCTGCCGGGCGCGGTGGAGGAGCTGATGCGGTTCACCTCCATCGGCGACGTGCTGATGCGGGTGGCGGCCGAGGACATCGAGATCGCCGGGCAGACCATCAGGGCCGGTGACGGCGTGGCCATGTCGACCATGCTGATGAACCGCGACCCGCACGCCTGGGAGAACCCCGACACCTTCGACGTCACCCGGTCCGCCGGCCGGCATGTCGCCTTCGGCTACGGCATCCACCAGTGCATCGGACAGAACCTCGCCCGGGCGGAGATGGAGATCGCCTTCCGCACCCTCTTCCGGCGCATCCCGGGCCTCAGGGTGCCGGTCCGCTCCGAGGAACTGCCCCTGAACGCCCCGTACGTGCTGCAGGGCGTCGCCGAACTCCCCGTCGAGTGGTGACGGGGGCCGGAGTGGAGATCAGCATCGCGACCGACCGCTGTATCGGCGCCGCCATGTGCGCCCTGACCGCGCCGGAAGTGTTCACCCAGGACGACGACGGGGTGAGCCGCCTGCTCCCCGGCGCAGCCGGCAGCACCCACGACACCTCGGTACGGGAGGCGGCCCGGGCCTGCCCGGTCCAGGCCATCACCGTGCACGGCGGCTGAGGGGGCGGCCGTTGTTCTGCGGGGTGACGGGGCCGGTCCGGCCGTTGTGCGGTGGGTGACAAGGGTGGTCCGGCGGTCGTCCGGTGCGTGACCGGGCCGGGCCGTCGTCCGGTGGCTCGACTGGGGGGACCGGCGCTCCGGGCGGAGACCGGTGCGGCGCCGTCGTCGCCGGTGAGCGGCGTCGAGTTGGCCTCCACGGCGCTTCGAGACCGGCGGGAGAGCGTGTCGGCCATGGAGATTCGCAGCCTCAACAGTGACGACCCGGCGACCCTCGCCGCTCTGCTCCCCGGTTTCCGCGAAACCATGCGCCTGGAGCTGCCGGCGGACCCGCCGGTGACCGAGGCGCTGCTCGCGCGGCTCTTCCAGCAACGCCACGGCACCGAGCGCATCGTGCTCGCCGCCTACGACGCACAGACCCCGGCCGGGGTCCTCAAGCTCGGCCTCGACCTGGGCGATCCGTCCGGCCCGGGGCACGGCTCGCTCTGGGTGTTCCCCGGCTTCCGGCGCCGCGGCGCGGGCCGGGCGCTGGCAGCGGCGGGCCGGGCCGCCCTGCGTGAACGGGGCCGCGACCTGCTGCTGGTGGACGCGCCCAGAGGAGCGGCCGCGGAACGCTTCGCGGAACAGCTCGGCGCCGGGCTCGTCGGCGAGACCCTGCGCAACCGGCTGCCGCTGGCCGTGGCCGCCCGCGGACCGCTTCGGGCCGCGGCGGCCCGCCAGGTGCCCGGATACCGCCTGGTGCACTGGACCGGCCGCTGCCCCGACACGCTCGTCGAGTCCTACGCCCGCGCCTGGAGCGCGCTGGAGGAGCGGGTCAACGGCCAGGCCCGGGTGCGCCGCCCGTCCACCGCCGACGTCCGGGCGCGCGAGGCCGAGGCCGAACGGGCGGGACACCGCATCCACGCGGTCGCGGCCCTGCCCGAGGACAGTGGGGACGGCGGCGACATCGTCGCCTACAGCACGCTGTTCGTGCGGGACAGCCCGATGGCCGACGCCGGGGAGACGCTGGTCCTGCCGCAGCACCGGCGGCGGGGCCTCGGTACCTGGATGAAGGCGTCCCTGCTGCTGCGGGCCGCCCGGGACAACGCGGGCCTGGTGCTCGTCCAGGTCTTCAACGACGTCGGCAACACCGCCGTCGTCGCACTCAACCGCGGACTCGGCTTCGAGGCCGACTCCTGCTGGTCCACGTACGCGCTCAAGGCCTGACTGCCCGGCGGGCCACCCCACCCGACGGCCCGATCCGCCCCGAGAGGAACCCCGATGATCACTCAGAGCCCAGCCGAGCAGCGCGCGCGGAGCGCCCGACTCGTACGCGACTGGTACCGGACGCTGTACCGCGAGCACCGGTTCGACGAGGCCGTCCGCTTCCTCCACGCCGATCACATCGAGCACGACCCGCTGGCCGGACCGGCCGCCGGCGGCCCTGCCGGCCGCTTCCGGAGCCTGGCCGGGCAGTTCCCGGGCCTGCGCGCGCACATCGACCATCTGGTCGCCGACGGCGACCGGGTGATGCTGTTCGCGACCTGGACCGGGCGGACGCCGTCGGACGAGGAATTCCGGCTCCACACGGCCGAGTTGCACCGCGTCCAGGACGGCCTGATCGCCGAGCACTGGAACGTGGTGGACCGCGACGTTCTCGCGGCCCACGGTCTGCCCGGGCTCGACGGCGACGGCGTCCAGCCCGCCGCGCCCGGACTGCGCGGCCCGCACACCGCCACCGAGGAGGCCAACGCGCGACTGGTGCTGGGGGCGTACCGCGAGGTCTTCAGCGAGCACCGCCTGGACCTCGCCGACAGCTATTACCACCAGGACTACCGGCACCACAACGTACGCACCACGGCGGTGCCGGACGGGCTGGAGGCCTTCAAGGCCTTCTTCGCCGACAACATCGCCGCCTTCCCGGACCTCGTCACCACCGTCGACCACATCGTCGCCGCCGACGACCGGGTGATGGTCTTCGTGACCTGGACCGGCACCCTCACCGGGGCGTGGAGCGGCGGCGGCCCCTCAGGCGTGCCGCTGGTGATGCGCACCTGCGACCAGTTCCGGATCGAGCGCGGCAAGGTGGCCGAGCACTGGGAGGTCGTGGACTATCTCGCGCTGCGCCGCGCCGGGCTCCCGACGCCGTGAGCGGCACCATCGACGACGTCGACCTCGGCGTCCACGTCCTCCGTTGCGAGAAAGGGTCCCGCGATGCAATCCAGTGACGCACCCGTACTGATCGTGGGCGGCAGCCTGGTGGGCCTGTCCGCCGCCGTGTTCCTCGCCCACCACGGAGTCCGCTGCACCCTCGTGGAGCGGCACCCCGGCACCTCCGTCCACCCCCGAGCGGTCGGCTACTACCCGCGGACCGCGGAACTGCTGCGGCAGGCCGGTGTGGAGGACGCCGCCCGGCGCGAGGCCGCCGGCTTCGAGACGCACCGGACCCGTGCCGGGGTGACCTCCCTCGCCGGCGAGGTGCTGTTCAGCAAGGAGGAGCTGGAGGGCAACGACGAGCTGGGCGACCTCACTCCCTCCCGGCTCCTGCTGCTGCCGCAGGACCGGCTGGAGCCGCTGCTGCGTGAGCGGGCGGTGGCACTCGGCGCGGACCTGCGGTTCGGCACGGAACTCCTGTCCTTCGCGGAGGACCCGGACGGGGTCACCGCGGTCCTCGCGGACGACGACGGCACCCGCACCTTCCGCAGCGACTGGCTGCTGGCCTGCGACGGTCCGCGCAGCAGCGTGCGCGAGGCGCTCAAGGTGCGAAGGCAGGGCCGCGGGGTGCTGTCCCGCCACGTGAGCATCGCCTTCGGGGCGGACCTGCGCCCCGTCCTCGGCGACCGGCGCTACAGCGTCGTCCATGTGAAGAACCCTCAGGTCATGGGCATCCTGGTGCATGACGACACCCTGACGGGCGGCACCCTGATCGTCGGCTACCGCCCGGAGGACGGCGAGAGCCTTGAGGACTTCACCGACGCCCGCTGCGCCGAGCTGGTCGGCGCGGCCATCGGCTCGCCCGGCGTGGCGGTGACGATCCGCTCCCGTTTCCCCTGGGACATGGCGGAACAGGTCGCCGACGGCTTCCTGCACGGGCGGGTGCTGCTCGCGGGTGACGCCGCGCACGTGGTTCCGCCGACCGGCGGCTACGGCGCGAACACCGGGATCGCCGACGCCCACAACCTGGCCTGGAAGCTCGCTCTGGTGGTGAACGGCACCGCGGGCGCAGGGCTGCTGGAGACGTACGACGCCGAGCGCCGGCCGGTCGCGGTGTACACCGCCGAACAGGGGTCGCTGCAACTGGCGGTGCGCTCCGGCAGCGCCACCGCGGAGCAGCAGGCCGCCGCGGCGGACGCGCTGACCGTGACGATGGGCCACGCGTACCGGTCCCACGCCGTGGTCCCGGAGCCGGGCGCCGAGGCGCCGGTGGCCCCCGCCGATCCGCGCACGCTGCGGGGCGAGGCGGGCACCCGGGCACCGTACGTGCCGCTGTCACGGGACGGCATTGCGGTTTCCACACTCGACCTGTTCGGCAGCGGCTTCGTGCTGCTGGCGGGTGAGCGGGGCGGGCCCTGGCTGACCGCGGCCGCCGGAGCGGCCACCGAGCTGCGTGTGCAGATCACCGCGCGCCGGGTGGTGCCGGGCACGGGCGGCGGGGCGGGCACCCTGGCCGATCCGGAGGGTCGCTGGGCCGACCGCTACGGGATGCGGCCCGAGGGCGCGGTGCTGGTACGGCCGGACGGAGTCGTCGCCTGGCGCTCGCCCGGCGCGGATCCGGCCGGCGCGGAGACCGCGGCACTGACCGGCGTGCTCCGTACCGTGCTCGCGCGGGGCTGAGCGGACGAACCGGGGGCTGCGGCAGGTCCGCCGTGGCCCCCGGAGCGGTGTCCACGCCGTGCCGTCCGCTCAGGCAGGACCGGCCCCGTCGGACTGCAGTTCGGCGATGGAGTCGACGTACTTGATCAGCAGCCGGGCGAACTCCAGCCGCTCCTCCTGCGGCCAGTCCCGGGTGATGCGCTCGAACGCCGCGCGCTGGTGGTGACGGAAGCGGGCCAGCATGTCGTGGCCCTCGGGGGTGAGCTGGAGGATCGTACGGCGTCCGTCGCGCTGCGAGGCGGCGCGGACCAGATAGCCGGCCGAGATGCAGTCGGAGACCATACGGCTGGCCACGGAGGGGTCGACGGCCAGCCGCTCGCCGACCACGCCGACGGTGATCTCTTGACCCTCGTGTTCAGGCCCGTCCTGGACGATGTTGAGGACCAGAGTCCTCGTCATGTCCTTGCGCGACAACTGCTTTTCGACATTCAGCGCCTGAGTCCGCCGCAGCCGCGAGAACGCGGGTCCCACCGCGTCGAGCAGGTCGGACGCCACCGGCGGACTCTGTGTCGAGGTCTCCATACCCGCATTCTAGGCGACTTGATTACGTCGAGCGAGCATCTGTATGCTACCAATCTACTGCATGTTATAAAGCACATATCTGCTGCACAACACACATCACCTTCCAGACGAGGGGACCGCCATGTCTACGGGGAACACCGGTCAGGACTTCGATTTCGACGTGCTCGTCGTCGGCGGCGGGCCCGTCGGCATGCTGCTCGCCGCGGAACTGCGCATCTCCCGGGTCCGTGCCGTGGTGCTGGAGCGGCTGCCCGAACGCACCCCGCACTCCAAGGCCTTCGGCCTGCACGCCCGTTCCCTCGAGTCCCTCGACCGGCGCGGCCTGGTGGAACGCTTCCGCGACGGCGCGCGGTCCTGGAACAACGGCCACTTCGCGGGACTCGACGAGTGGGTCGACTTCTCCGCCCTGGACAGCAAGCACGCCTACGCCCTGCTCTCGGAGCAGACCAGGACCGAGCGGCTCCTGGAGGAGCGCGCCGTCGAGCTCGGCACGGAGATCCGGCGCGGCCACGAAGTCACCGCCGTCCGCCAGGACGCCGACGGCGTCGAGGCGGAGGTCACCGGCCCCGACGGCGCCTACACGCTGCGCGCCCGGTACGCCGTGGGCTGTGACGGCGCGCGCAGCCTCGTGCGCCGGGAGGCGGGCATCGCCTTCCCGGGCACGGGCGGCAGGGTCACCGCACGTCTGGGCGACGTGATCCTCCCCGACCGGGAGAACGCCCCGATGGGCATGGAGCGGACCGAGCGCGGCCTGCTGTTCTGCGTGCCGCTGGACGACACCTACCACCGCGTGTCCACGTTCGACTTCCAGGCCGAGCGCGAGGCGGGTGCGGAGCTCACCCTGGAGGAGCTGACCGGGAGCCTGCGCGAGATCTGGGGCAGCGACCTCGGAGCGCACTCCCCGCGCTGGCTGTCCGTCTTCACCGACTCCGCCTGCCAGGCCGACCGCTACCGCGAGGGCCGGATCCTCGTCGCGGGCGATGCAGCGCACACCCACTTCCCGGTCGGCGGCCAGGGTGTCAACCTCGGCCTCCAGGACGCCTTCAACCTCGGCTGGAAGCTCGCCGCCACCGTGCACGGCTGGGCTCCCGAAGGGCTGCTCGACAGCTACGACAGGGAGCGCCAGGGCCCGGCCCGCACGGTGCTGGCCAACACTCGCGCCCAGATCGCGCTCATGAACCCGGACCCGTACGTCACCCCGCTCCGGGACCTGTTCACCGATCTCATGCGCCGGGAACAGGTGAACCTCCACCTCGCGCAGATGCTCAGCGGCGTCACCGTCCGCTACGAGATCGAGGGCCCCGAGCACCGCATGCTCGGTGACTTCGCCCGCGACCTGGAACTGGTCACGGAGGAAGGGCCCAGGACCCTGCCCGCGTACCTCAAGCGGGGCACCGGTGTGCTGCTCGACCTGGCGGGCCGGCCGGAGATCACGCAGACCTACGAGAAGTGGAGCGCGGGCGTGTCCTGGGCCGGACGCGTCCGCCACGTACAGGCGACCTGCGCCGGTGAGCCGCAGCTGGCCGGCCTGCTCGTCCGCCCCGACGGCTATGTCGCCTGGGCCGTCGACCGGGACCAGCCGGAGGCCGTGGTGCGCGACTCGCTCGGCACGGCACTCGCCACCTGGTTCGGCACCGTCTGACCGGCTGCACCACCACTCGTCATCCCCCACCTCTGTCGAGCAGCACAAGGAGATCCGTGAGCGCCCCGCCCTGGTCACAAGAACTTCTGTGGAAGACCGATCTCATAACCCCCATGGCGATACGGGTGGCCGCGACCCTGCGGCTGTCCGACCATCTCGAGGCCGGTGCGAGCACCGTCGACGAGCTGGCCCGCGCGGCGGACGTGGACCCCACCGCGCTGCGCCGCCTCATGGGCCACCTGGTGACGGCCGGCGTCTACCGGGTGCTGTGCGACGGCACCTGCGAGGCCACCGAACTCGGCGCCCTGCTCCGCTCCGACGTCCCGGGCTCGGGCCGTGACTGGCTCACGCTGGAGGGACCGACCGGCCGTGGCGAACTCTCCTTCTTCCGGCTCCTCGACGCGCTGCGCTCCGGCCACCCGGTCTACCCCGAGCTGTACGGGGAGGACTTCTGGACGGACGTCGAGGGGGACCCGGCGCTCGCCGAGTCCTTCGCGCGGCGCATGGCGGCCAGCATGGAGTGGGTGACCCCCGCACTGCTGGAGCAGGGTGACTGGCAGGGCGTCCGGCACGTCGTCGACGTCGGCGGCGGCAGCGGCGCTCTCCTGGCGGCCGTCGTCGGCGCCGTGCCCGGTGCGCGCGGCACCCTGGTCGATCTCGAGCAGACCGTCGAGTCGGCCGCCGCGGAGTTCGAGGCCGCCGGGGTCCGGGAGCGCTGCCGAGCGATGGCACGAAGCTTCTTCGACCCGCTGCCCGCCGGCGGTGACGTGTACCTGCTGGCCAACGTGCTGCTCAACTGGCCCGACGACCGCGCGACCGCCATCCTGCGGCGCTGCGCCGAGGCCGTCGCCCCGAACGGCCGCGTCATGGTCGTGGAAGGGCTGCTCGACGTGCAGACCGGCCAGACCGATCTGGACCTGCGGATGCTCGTCTACCTCGGCGGGCAGATGCGCACGACCGACGGTCTGCGCGGGCTGGGAAAGGCGGCGGGACTCGCACTCCAGCGCGTCGTCGACCTCGGCGGGATCCGGTCGCTCGCCGAGTTCACCCCGGTCTGATCCCCACGCGGCGCATCCCCGTCGCCCGTTGCCGAGGGTGCCGGAAACGACGGCACCCTCCCCCCGTACCAACCACAAGCACAAGGAGCACATCCATGCGTATCGTCCGTCACCACGAGTTCGGCGCCCCCTCGGTGCTGCGCGTCGAGGAGGCAGACAAGCCCGCCCCGGGCCCCGGTGAGGTGCTGATCCGCACCGAAGCGGTCGGCGTCAACTTCGCCGAGTGCCAGCGTCGGCAAGGCATCCCGGTCGGCGGCCCCGCCACTCTCCCCGGCTCCCCGGGCGGCGACGTCGCCGGCACCGTCGAGGCCCTCGGCGAGGGCGTCACTCAGGTGCGGATCGGCGACCGCGTGGTCACCGGTGTCGGCGCCGACGGGTACGCCGAGTACGTGGTCGCCCGCGCCGACTGGCTGTTCGCCGTCCCCGAGGGCATCGACGCCGGCCAGGCCACGTCCCTGCCGATCCCCGCCCAGACCGCCTACCACGTGATCGTCACGGCCGGGCGGCTGCGGGCCGGGGAGTCCGTGCTCATCACGGCCGCGGCCGGAGGCATCGGCCACCTGCTGGTGCAGATGGCCAAGGTGCTCGGCGCCGGCCGGGTCATCGCCGCCGCGAGCAGCCAGGACAAGCTGGACTTCGCCGCCTCGCTGGGCGCCGACCACACCGTGAACTACGGCGAGGACGGCTGGGAGGAGAAGGTCCTGGCCGCGACCGACGGCCGGGGCGTCGACCTGGTGCTGGAGACCGTCGGCGGCGACATCCTCACCAAGAGCGTGAACCTCACCGCCCCCTTCGGCCGGACCGTGGTGTACGGCACGGCGAGCGGCGAGGTGCCGGCCATCGAGGTCGGCGACATCTTCGACAACCGCACCGTCATGGGCTTCAGCATGTGGGGGGTCATGCGGTACCGGCCGGAGGCCATGGCCGACGGCGCCAAGGAGCTGCTGGACATGGTGGCCTCCGGCAAGGTCCGGCCCGTCGTACACGCCGAGCTGCCCCTGGAGGAGGCCGCCGCCGCCCACGAGCTGATGGAGGCACGCTCCCAGCTCGGCCGAGTGGTGCTCGTCCCCTGACAGCCCCGCAACCCGCGGGCACTTCGCGCGTCCGAGGACTTGCGCACCGTGCACTAATATGTAGACTGACATACACGTGCATGAGAACATATAAAAAGTAACCCGGATCCCCTGGGCGGAGCCGTGGCACGACCCGCCGGCTCGAACAACACTTCCTAGTTGGGAGAACACCATGCGAATCGTCCGCCACTACGAGCACGGCGCCCCCTCGGTGCTGCGTGTCGAAGAGGCGGAGACGCCGCAGCCCGGACCGGGCGAAGTGCTGATCCGCTCCGAAGCCATCGGCGTCACCTTCGCCGAGGTCCAGCGCCGCCAGGGCATTCCGATCGGCGGTCACGCCACGCTGCCCGGCGCTCCCGGCGGCGACGTCGCCGGCACCGTCGAGGCCCTCGGCGAAGGCGTCACCCACCTGAGCGTCGGCCAGCGTGTCGTGGTCGACGTCGACCACGGCGCCTACGCCGACCACGTCACGGCCGACGCCGCCTGGGCCATTCCCATCCCGGACACCATGGACGCCGCCGAGGCGACCCTGCTGCCCAGCCCGGCCCAGACCGCCTACCACGCCCTGAAGGAGGCGGGCCAGCTCAAGCCCGGCGAGACCGTACTGATCGACGCCGCCTCCGGTGGTGTCGGCCACCTCGCCGTGCAGATCGCCAAGGCGATGGGCGCGGGCAAGGTGATCGCCACCGCCAGTACGCAGGCCAAGCTGGACTTCGTCCGCGACCTGGGCGCCGACGTCACCGTCAACTACACCGACGAGGACTGGGACGAGCAGGTCGGCGCCGCCACGGACGGCCGCGGCGCGGACGTCGTGCTGGAGACCGTCGGCGGCGACATCCTCATCAAGAGCATCGCCCTGACCGCCCAGTTCGGCCGGCTGGTCTTCTACGGTTCGGCCAGCGGCGACATCCAGCCCGTCAACCCGCTGATGCTCAGCCGGATGAAGACCGTGGCCGGCTTCGCGCTCTACGCGATGCTCTACAACAAGCCCGAGGCCATCGCCGCGGGCCAGCGGGACCTGCTCGACATGATCGGCTCCGGCAAGGTGCGCCCGATCGTCCATGAGCGGCTCCCGCTCGTGGACGCCGTCAAGGCGCACGAGCTGATGGAGGCCCGGGCCCAGCTCGGCAAGGTCGTCCTGGTTCCCTGACCGGCGGTCCGCCCGGATCGCCGTACCCAGACGGTGGCCGGCCGCACTCATCCCCCGTTGCGGCCGGCCACTCCTCCACCACCCGCACAGCGAAGTGAAGATCCCCTTTTCGGACGGTCACGACGCCGGCCGCGCCCTGGCGCCCGGCGGGACGGGGACGGAAAACCACTCGTTGGAGCCGCCGGCTCCAGGCGGGTCCTGATCCCTTCACCGAAAGGTCACTTCCGTGTCATCCCCGACAAGCGGATCCGCCGGCCTCGGAGGCACCGCACCGCAGGCACCCGAGACCAAGGTCAAGAGCGTGATCGTCGCGTGCATGCTGGCCGTGTTCCTGGCCATGCTGGACGCCCAGATCGTCGCCACCGCCCTGCCCCGCATCGTCGCCGACCTCGGCGGCCTGGACGCGTTCGCCTGGGTGACGACCGCGTACATCATCTCCAGCAGCGTCACCACGCCGGTCTACGGCAAACTCGGCGACCTCTTCGGCCGCAAGAAGGTCTTTCTGATCGCCATCGTGCTGTTCCTGATCGGCTCCGCCGCCTCGGGCGCCGCACAGTCGATGGAACAGCTGATCCTCTTCCGTGTCGTCCAGGGCATCGGAGCGGGCGGCCTGTTCGTCTCCGTGCTCGCCATCATCGGCGAGATGTTCAGCCCACGTGAAGGCGCCAAGTACTTCAACCTCTTCGGCATCGTCTTCGCCGGGGCCGCCATCGCCGGACCCGCCATCGGCGGTGTGCTGACCGACCTGCTCAGCTGGCACTGGGTCTTCCTCATCAACCTGCCCATCGGGCTGGTCGTCCTCGGCATGATCGGCACGAGCCTGCACCTGCCGCCGAAGAGGCGTCAGGCGCACATCGACTACGCCGGTTTCGCCACCCTGAGCGCCGCCATCGTCTCGCTCACCCTGCTCGCCAGCTGGGGCGGGGTGAAGTACGACTGGGCGTCCCCGCAGATCATCGGCCTCGGTGCCGTCGCCGTCGTCGCGGCCGTGCTGTTCGTGGCCGCCGAACGGCGCGCCCCCGAACCGGTCATCCCCCTGCACCTGTTCCGCGACTCCACCTTCACCATCAGCGTCCTGGTCAGCCTGGTGGCCGGTGTCGTCTTCCTCGGCGCGGTCAACTTCCTCGCCCTGTACGTACAGGTGGTCACCGGAGCGAGCCCCACCCTGTCCGGTGTGGTGCTGCTGCCGATGATGTTCGGTCTCGTCGCCTCGTCCATGGTCAGCGGGCGCATCATCACCCAGACCGGCAGGTACAAGTGGTACCCGGTCCTGAGCATGGCCACCGGCATCGGCGGCGCGGTGCTCTTCTCCACCATGGACACCGGCACCCCGAGGGCCGTGGTCATCGCGTACATGCTGCTTTTCGGCATCGCGGCGGGCCTCAACATGCAGGTGCTCACGATGGCCGCCCAGAACACCGCACCGCGCGACGACATCGGCGCCGTCCACGCCACCGTGTCCTTCACCCGCCAGCTCGGCAGCACCCTGGGCATCTCGGTCTTCGCCGCCCTCTTCTACAACCGGTTGAGCGACGAACTCACCAAACGGCTCCCCGCCGGCGCGCTGGCCGGCACCGACCGCAACACGCTCTCCTCCCACGAGGTCCTCGACAAGCTCCCGGCCTCCGTGCGGGACGCGGTCAAGGAGGCGTACACCCACGCGCTCAGCCCGGTCTTCCTCGCCGCCGTGCCCGTGCTCGTGCTCGGCCTCGTCATCGCCGTGCGGATGAAGAACCTGCCGCTGCGCTCCTCGGGCCACGGCGGAGGCGAGGCGACGCCGGAACACTCCCCCACGGCAGCCGAACACTGACCACATCCCCGGCGCCTCCCGGCCGCCCTCCCCCATGGCGCGACACCGCGCACGGGAGGGCGGCCTTCTGCGTCGGCCCCCGGCACCGGCCCCCGGCACCGCACCCGCCCGGGCTCCGCCGAGCTGCCTGACCGGTTCAGCGCTCTTCGAGCCCGTCTCGACACCCCCCGGCCATCGTCGGCAGCACCGCACACGACCAACGCCGATGGCGATCAGGAGGCTTGAGTGACAACGACCGAAGACCCGAGCACGACGGCAGCGGCGGTCGATCCCGGGCCGCTGATCAAGCTGACCATCGCCGACTGCGCCGCCAAGGCACTGCACAGCGGCGTGACCCTGGGGGTGTTCGGTGCGCTGGCCGACGGCCCCCTCGACGCCGCCGCAGTGGCCGACCGCACCGCCACGCACCACCGGATGCTCCCGGACTTCCTGGACGCCCTGGCAGGGCTCGGTCTCCTCGAACGCCGCGACGGCCGGTACCGCAACTCGGAGCTCGCGCAGACCTATCTGGTGCCCGACTCCGCCTCGTACCTCGGTGGGTTCATCGAGCTGACCAACGAGACGCTGTACGGCACCTGGGGCCGGCTCACCGAGGCCCTGCGCAGCGGTGAGGCCCAGCATCTCGACCCCGACAAGGGCGGGTTCGTCGGAGACCGGCACAAGGACCCGGCGAAGATGAAGCGGTTCCTGGCGGGCCTCGACGCCTACAGCGACCGGATGGGAACCGAACTGGCCCGCCGCGTCGACTGGAGCAGGTACACGTCCCTCACCGACCTGGGCGGTGCCCGCGGCAACATGGCCGCCGTCATCGCCCAGGCCCACCCCCACCTGACGGCGACCTGCTTCGACCTGGAGCGCACCCGGCCGCTGTTCACCGAACACATGGCCGGCCTCGGCATCGGCGACCGGGTCGCCTTCGTCGGCGGGGACTTCTTCACCGACCCCCTGCCCGACTCGGACGTGATCGTCCTCGGTCACATCCTGCACGGCTTCGACACCGAGAAGCGTCTGGCCCTGCTCCGCCGGGTCCACGACGCGGTGCGCCCGGGCGGAACGGTGCTCGTGTACGACCGCATGATCGACGACGCCCGGAGCGATCCCGAACGGCTCCTGAGCAGCCTGCACATGCGGCTGGTCAGCCCGGACGGCTCCGAGTACCGCATCGCGGACTGCCGCTCCTGGCTGCGCGAGGCCGGTTTCGCCGACGGCACCGCCGAGCCGCTCCTCGGCACCCACACCCTCGTGAAAGCCCACAAGGAGGCAGCAGCATGAAGCAGGAGCAGACTCCCGTCCTCATCGTCGGCGGCGGGCTGACCGGCCTGTCCGCCGCCGTCTTCCTGGCCCACCACGGGGTAAAGGCCCTGCTGGTGGAACGGCACGCCGACACCTCCACCCACCCCAAGGCCCGCGCGATCAACCCGCGCACCATGGAGCTGTTCCGCGCCGTCGGCATGGAGGAGCGGGTCCGGGCCGGGCGTTCGCCCATCTCCGGCAACACCGACCTGGTGCACGTGGAGACCCTGGCCGGCAAGGAGCGGGTGCGCATGCCGAACGCCTCGCCCGACGACATCGGTCGCATCAGCCCCACACTGTGGACGCTCATCGACCAGAACCAACTGGAGCCGATCCTGCGCGCCCGGGCCGTGGAGGCCGGAGCCGACGTGCGCTTCCACACCCGGGTGGAGGCGCTCCAGGAGGACGCGGACGGCGTACTGGCCCGCGTCACGGACCTGTCCACCGGCACCGAGTCGGAGATCCGCGCTCAGTACGTGATCGCCGCGGACGGCAGCCGCAGCCCGCTGCGGGAGATGCTGGGCATCGGAGCGCACGGTCGCGGCACCATCACCAACCTGGTGAGCTTCTTCTTCGAGGCCGACCTCGAGGAGGCGCTGCGCGGGCGCCGGATCATCGCCGCCTACGTCAACAACCCCGAGGTGCGCGGCACGATCATCCCGCTGGACAACGACCGGCGCTGGGTCATCAACGTCTCCTTCTTCCCCGACCGGGGGCAGCGTGCCGAGGACTTCACCGAGGAGCGCTGCATCACGCTGGTGCGGGCCGCGGTCGGCATCCCGGACCTGCCTCTGAAGATCGAGTCGGTGGACATGCCGGCCTGGGACATCTCCGCTCGGGTCGCGGACTCCTTCGCCACCCGCCGGGTGTTCGTCGCCGGGGACGCCGCCCACGTGATGCCGCCCACCGGGGCCTTCGGCGCCAGCACCGGCATCCAGGACGTCTACAACCTGGCGTGGAAACTGGCTCTGGTGCTCTCGGGCGCCGCAGGCCCGGCACTGCTGGAGAGCTACGACGCGGAACGGCGTCCCGTCGCCGAGGAGACCGTGCGGCAGGCGATGCTCCGGTTCGCGGTCCGCGAGGGCAAGCAGTACCAGGAGGTCGCCGACGAGCTGCTCACCGAGACGACCATGACCTTCGGCTACTGCTACCTGTCCGGCGCCTTCGCCCGGGAGGAAGGCGCCCCCGGTGTGCTGATCGAGGATCCCGAGCACCCGAGCGCGGCGCCGGGGGCCCGTGCCCCGCACCTGGTCCTGGACGGCCCCGACGGCCCGCTGCCCGTCACGGACCTGTTCGCCGACGGATTCACCCTGCTCGTGGACGAGGCGGCCGGCCCCTGGCCGACGGCCGTCGAGCAGGAGGCCGGCGCCCTCGGCGTCGCCCTGAAGACGCTCCGCGTCGGGCCGCGGCAGCAGTACACCGACCGCGACGGCGAGTTCAGGCAGCGCTACGGGCTCATGCCCGGGGGTGCGGTGCTGGTCCGTCCGGACGGTTTCGTCGGCTGGCGCGCCACCGCCGGCCGCTCCGGCGCCGTCGACCGCGCGGCGACCGCAGCCCTGCGCACGCTGCTGGACCGCGCCTAGGGTCATTCGTTCGCGTTGAAAAACGTCCGCCGTGCACACCCCGCTCGGGGTGTGCACGGCGGACGTCGCTGTGCCGGGCCCGGTCACCCGGGCGTGCGTGCGAGGACCCGGTCGAGAACCTCCGCCAGCGTCCGGGCGGGCTGTGGCGGCAGGTGTGCCGTGCGCCAGGCGATGAACCCGTCCGGCCGGACCAGGACGGCACCTGAGGCACCGACCCCGTAGCGGGCGAGGAAGCGCTCCACCGTCTGTTCGGGCTCCTCGGCGCCGACCCGGTGGAAAGCGACGCCCGAGGGCAGGGCGACCGCCGAGCAGGCGCTCTCCCAGGCACCGCCGTCGGGCCCGGCCAGCAGCCAGAAGCCGCCGTCCAGCAGATCGTGCAGCGGCACCTCCTTGCCCGCCCGGACGACCGGCAGGTGAGGGGCGCGGGTTCCCGGCCGGCCGGAGGGGGTCGTGGGGTCCTCCACCGGGGCACCGTCGCCCGGGCCGTCCTCGCCGAGCACGGCGCCGGAGCGGTAGACGTGACCGAAGAGCACCGTGGTCTCCGGGCGGTGCCGGGCGGCCGCCTCCTCATCGAGACCGCTGCGCTGCAGGTAGCGGATCACCCCCTGGTCGACCGTGAACTCGGCGACCGGCGCCCGCTCCTGCTCGTAGCTGTCGAGCAGCGCGGGGCCCGCCTGGCCGCGCAGCACGAGGGCGAGCTTCCATGCCAGGTTGTGCGCGTCCTGGACACCCATGTTGCCGCCGAACCCGCCGGTGGGCGGCATGACGTGCGCGCAGTCGCCGGCCAGCAGCACCCGGCCGGAGCGGAAGCGGTCGGCCACCCAGGCGGCGATCTCCCAGCTCGTCGCCGACTCGATCCGCACCGGGAGGTCGGGCACTCCGACCGCGGCACGCACCAGGCCGACGCAGTCCTCGGTGCCGTACTCCTCGTGGCTCGTGCCGGGCGGCAGGCTGGGCGCCAGCACCCAGCGGTCGGAGTCCTCGCCGCCGAGCTTGCCGAGCACCCCCTTGACGCGGTCGTTGCTGACGAAGCAGAGGAAGAAGGTGCGGCCCGCGACGTACGGGTCGAGGTCGGCGTGGAACACGATGTTCATCTGGCGGCCGAAGACGCCCTGGCCGTGATGGCCGATGCCGAGCCCGTGACGCACCCCCGCCCGGGACCCGTCGGCGGCGATCAGGTACCGCGCCCGCACCGTGCGCCCGGCGGATCCCGCACCCTCCCGCAGATCGCGCAGCACGGCGGTGACGCCGTCGTCGTCCTGGGTGAAGGCGGTCATCTCGGTGGCGAAGCGGATGTCGGCCCCGAGTTCCTCGGCGCGCGCCCGGAGGACCGGCTCGAAGCGGTCCTGTCCGATCAGGGTCCAGCCGGTGCTGCCCACCTCGGCCGGGTCGTGCCGGAACGGCCCGTCGAAGCGGCCGAGTTCGGCTCCGGCGAGCGACTCGGCCTGCAGGACGTCGCCGTAGTGCGCGTGCGGGTTCTCGTTGGCGCGCACCGCCTCCTCCAGACCCAGCGCACGCATCAGCTCCATGGTGCGCGGACTCGCCGCCTGCGCGCGCGGGTGGGCGGAGATCTGCCCGTGCCGCTCCACCACCAGTGGACGTATGCCCTGCTGGGCCAGGAACAGCGCCTGGGCCAGTCCCACCATGCTGCCGCCCACGATCAGTACGTCGGTCGTCTCGTCTGCCATACGGGCTCCTGGACAGTGCGAATGTGCTCGGACACGTGTGGCCCCGATGCAACCTCCCCCTGCTCGAACGGGCCTGGTGGCGGGTGCGGAGGCACCGGCCGGGACGAGCGGACGCCCCCAGGCGGATTCGAGTGGTGCCCGAGCCGCGGCTGACAGTTTCGAGTCGCCCGGACGGGATCGACGTATGCGACTGGCCCCCGAGGAGGACCGCAACGATGGTGGAGGCGTTGAGCGTTCTGGTGCTGCTGGGCACCGGACTGGTGGCGGGGGTGCTGTTCGCGGTCGCACTCAGCGTGGTGCCCGCGTTGATCGCGATGACCCCGGAGCGGTACGTGGACACCCACAAGCTGCTCGGCCGGCGGTACGACCGGATCATGCCGTTCATCGTGACCGGCTCCACGGCCATCGACGTGGGCTTCGCCTTCCGCGCGGACGGGGCCCCCGGCTGCTGTTCGCGCTCGGGGCGCTGTGCATGGCAGGCGTCGCCGTGGTGTCGCAGACCAGGAACGTGCCCATGAACAGGAAGGTCAAGGGGACCCGCCCGGAGGACCTGGGGCCCGGCTGGCGGGACCCGCGGCCGGCCTGGCGGGACTGGCATCTGGTGCGCACCTGCTTCGCGGTCGCGGGCTGTGCGCTGACGGCGGCGGCGGTGGTGCTGTCATGAGCCCCGAAGTCGTACGCGACCTGCCGGACGGCGAGGAGAGGGCGGCCGCCGACGCCCGCATGCGGGAGCTGCTCTCGCGCCCGGACCCCGGCCCGCTCGGCGAGCGCCTGGCCCTGCTGCACTTCACGGGCCGCCGCACCGGGCGCCCGTACACGGTGCCCGCGGGGGTGCACAGCCTCGGCGAGGAACTGGTGGTCGCCACCGGCAGCGTCTGGCGGCTGAACTTCACCGGCGGCGCGGAGGCAGCACTCACCTTGCGCGGCCGGCTCCGCCCCGCGCGGCTGGAGTTGGTGACCGACCCGGAGCGCACGGCCCATGGCTACCTGGAGTTGTACCGCAGGTACGGGGAGGCGGCACCGCGCCGGCTGGGCATCGCGGTGCGCGGCGGCGGAACGCCCGGGCTGGAGGAGTTCCGTACGGCCGTGGGGCGCCACGGCCTGTCCCTGGTGACCGTCGTCATCCGGAGGACCGCCGACGCGTCCGGTGCGGCGGGCGCGTCGGCCCCCTCCGGCGCACCGGAAGTTTCCGAGACAGCGAACGAGAGGACCCCACGATGAGCGGACTGGCCGGCTGGGTGGACTTCGCACGGGACCTGGTGCCCGAGGCACACACCGTACGGGCCATGGCGGACACCCTGTCCCACCGGGGGCCCGACGGTGCCGGAGAGTGGATCGAAGGGCACGCGGCGCTGGCCCACCGGCGGCTGGCGCTGCTCGACCTCGCACAGGAGCAGCAGCCCGTGGTCGTCGAGTCGGCCGGCGGGCAGCCGGTGGCGGTACTGGTCCTCGACGGCGCGATCACCAACGAGCCGGAGCTGCGGAGCGAACTGGCCGCGAAGGGCCACCGGTTCACCGGACGCGGCGGCGCCGAGGTGGCGGTGCACGCGTTCCTGGAGTGGGGGGCGGACTTCGCGGCGCGCCTGGAGGGCCTGTTCGCCCTGGCCGTGTGGGACCTGCGGCGGCAGGAGCTGCACCTGGTCCGCGACCGTCTGGGGGTCAAGCCGCTGGCGTACTTCCTGACCCCCTCCGGTGTGCTGTTCGGGTCGGAGTCCAAGGCGCTGCTGGCCCACCCCGCCGTCAAGCCGGTGGTGGACGCCGACGGGCTGCGCGAGCTGTTCGCGCACAGCCGCAAGCCCGGTACGGGCGTGTTCCAGGGCGTGTGCGAGGTGCTGCCGGGACACGTCTTGACGGTCCGTCGCAGCGGCACCGGCCGGCGGCGCTACTGGTCGCTGCCCGCCCGGCGGCACGAGGACGGTCCGGAAGCCACCGTGGCCACCGTGCGCCGGCTGCTGACGGAGGCGGTCTCCTCGCATCTGCGGGCGGACGTCCCGGTCGGCACGATGCTCTCCGGAGGCATCGACTCCAGTGCGCTCACGGCTCTCGCCTCCGGCGCGCTGTCCGCGGCCGGTGCGGGCCCCCTGCGGTCGTTCTCCGTCAACTTCACCGGATACGCGGAGAACTTCGAGCCCCATCCGACCATGCGGGCCACCCCCGACGCGCCCTACGCAGCGCTGGCGGCGCAGCACATCGGCACCGAGCACACCGAGATCCTGCTGGACACCGCGGCGCTCTCCGACCCGCGCGTGCACGCCGCCGCCCTGCGCTGCCAGGACGCGCCCTCGCCGCTCGGCGACATGGACGTCTCGCTGCTTCTCTTCTTCGAGGCGCTGCGCGGTGCCGGGGTCACCGCCGTGCTCTCCGGGGAGACCGCGGACGAGGTGTTCAACGGCTACTTCTGGTCGTACGACCCCCGGCACAGCAACTCGACGACCTTCCCCTGGATCTCCTTCGAGCGCGGTCACGACGCCGCGGCCGGGGGACTCGGCTGCTCTCTGGTGGACCGCTCGCTGCGCCGCGAGCTGAACTTCATGGACTACGCCGACCAGCATTACCGGGACGCGCTCGCCGAGGTCCCGCACGTGGCGGGCGAGACGCCGGCCGAGCGCCGGGCCCGGGAGATCACCTACCTGGCGCTGACCCGGTGGGCGCCGACGCACCTGGACCGGGCCGACCGGATGAGCATGGCGCACGGGGTGCAGTTGCGGCCACCGTTCTGCGACCGCGCGCTGGTGGAATACGTGTACAACGTGCCGGCCGAATTGAAGCGGGTGAACGGACAGGAGAAGAGTCTGCTGCGGGCGGCAGTCGCCGATCTCCTGCCCCGCCAGGTACTGGAGCGGCCGAAGAGTGCCTACCCGACGGTGCAGGAGGCCGCCTACGGTGAATTCGTGCGGCGCCGGTTCGGTGAGCTGGCGAAGGACGGCTCGTCGCCGGTGGCCCCGCTGCTGGACACCGAGGCGACGAGCGCGGCACTGGACGCGGCCGGCGCGCCCAGTGGGGCCTTCGCCTGGGTGGAGCGGGCCAGCATGGAGATGGTGCTCCAGCTCAACACCTGGCTGACCACGTACGGGGTCGATCTGCGGTTGTGAGCGGGGACGCTCGGAGGTTGCCCAGGGCCCACGCGACATGTGCTCCTTGCCATACATGTGCGAGACGTAATAAGGTGCCAAGTGTCAACCACTTTGGGCCCTGGGCCTCGGGCCCCACGGTTTTGGGGATGCCCCCTTTTCGCTTCCCGGCGATCCCCCCTTTTTTGTTCATTGCCTTTCCAATAACAATTCCGCTCTGATCCATAACGGTCGAGTCGCCTGGCCGGATTTCGACCGGTAGGAAACGCGGGATTCGGCAAGTGGCGTTTGCTCCCACACGCATCGGTGTAGGAAGGAGAACAGCCGACACCATTGGCCAAACAACAAGGCCCGTCAGCTGGTGGCCTAAAAGGCGGCACACTCAGGGGGAAACTTAGTGATAGAGATCGGTCTGCTGGGCTCGATACGAGTGTCCAGGGACGGTGACGATGTGACACCGTCGGCACCGAAGCTGCGTCAAGTGCTGGCCCTGCTGGTACTCAACGCCAACTCACTGGTCACTGTCGACCAACTGTGCGAGGAGCTGTGGGAGGACCACCCGCCACTCAGCGCGCTGACCACCCTGCAAACCTACATCTACCAGCTGCGCCGCAGACTCCGGCTGGCCACCGGGCAGAACGGCGCACCGTTCGGATCCCGTCCACCCCATGGGGTCCCGACCCTGCTCACCCGTGTCGGCGGATACGAACTGCGTCTGCAGGACAAGCAGAGCGTGGACGCCTACCGGTTCGAGCTGTTGGTGGAGCGAGGCAAGGCGCACCAGCGCGGCGGCGCTTTGGAAGAGGCTGCACGCGCCCTCAAGGAAGCACTGGACGTCTGGCGCGGGGCGGCCCTCGTCGACGTCAGCTCGGGCCGCCGCCTGTCGGCCTGGTCGACCCAACTCGAGGAACGACGCAAGAACGTCCTGGAGCAACGTTTCTCCTTGGAGCTCGAACTCGGACGGCACCACGTCCTTCTGGACGAGCTCGTGGAGGCGCTGGGCGACCACCCCACCCATGAGGCCTTCGCCGGGCAGCTGATGAGGGCCCTCCACCGCTGCGGACGCCGACCCGACGCGCTGGAAGTGTTCCGTACCATCCGTGCCCGCCTCGTCGACGAACTGGGTCTGGAGCCGTCGCTCCAGCTTCAGCGACTGCACCAGGAGGTCCTCGCCGACCGAGGAGCTCTCACGGCGCCGGCCGTTCGCGGCAGGACCACCGGCTCCTCGGCGCCCCAGTCCCGGCCGGTCGCGCCGCGCCCGGCCCAACTTCCGCACGACGTGAGCGACTTCGTCGGACGCAAGCGCGAGCTGGCGCAGCTCGAGACCTTCCTCGGTGGTGACTGGGCCGGTACGGGCATGCGAGTGGTGGAGGTCCACGGGCCGCCCGGGGTCGGCAAGAGCGCCTTCGCCATTCGCGCCGCGCACCGCCTGCGTCCGCTCTTCCCCGACGGGCAGCTGTTCGTCGACCTCTCCACGGTGGGCGACGGCAAGGAGCAGCTCACGGACGTGCTGTCCGCCTGTCTCAGTGCCTGTGGGATCGCGCGGGAGAAGCAGCCCACCGGGCTCGACGAGCTCAGCCGGCTGTTCCGCAGCTGGACCGCGGACCGCAGGGTGCTCGTGGTGGTCGACGACGTGCTCACCGCGTCCCAGCTGCGTGCCGTGATGCCCGGTGGTGCGGGTTGCGCGGTGATCGCCACCAACCGCTACCGGGCACACAGCCTGTCCACCGGGCGGAAGATAGTGCTGCCCGCCCTGTCCACCGAGGAGTCCCTGCAGTTGTACGACCGCATCGCGCAGGACCGCAGGCCGCGCGAGGACAGGACGGCCGTGCACGAGCTGATCGGTATGAGCGAGGGGCTGCCGTTGGTGGTGCGGGCCGTGGCCGGGCGACTGGCGGACCGGCCGTGCTGGCCGGCCCGGCGGCTCGTCGACCGGCTGCGCACCAACCAACGGCTGCTGCTGGAACTCCCGGCGGGCACCCAGTCGCTGATGAGCACAGTCGCCCTCAGTTACCGCCATCTGCCCGGCCCCTCCCAGGAGTTGCTGCACCTCCTGTTGCGCCGCAACCGGCCCCGCTGGCGCATCGACGAGGTCCGCGCCCTGCTGCCGGCCCGCACCGACGACACCGAGACACTGCTGGAGTACCTGGTGGACGTCCATCTGGTCCAGGAGTTCCTGCCCCCGGACGGCGAGCCGGTGTACGCCGTGCCCGCGCTCACCCGGCAGGTCCTCCTCCAGTTGCTGTCCGGTGCGGGCGGCGCCGAGAAGAACGGCGCGGTGCACTCGGGCCCCGCGGACCCGGTGGCCGGCCGGCGCACCGGACCCGTCACGCTCGTGAAGACAGCGGCTCCCGGCGCCTGAGCGGCTCCGGGGAGGTGCGGAGGCCCGCCTGAGAACCTCCCCGGACCCGCTCAGCCACCCACGCGCGCGTCAACGGCCCGTCGCACCCCGGTGCGGCGGGCCGCAGTGCTGTGCCCGCGTCCGGCCGCCGTGCCGTCCCCCAAGACCGGCCGGTCAGACGCCAAGCGGTTCTCCAGAGGCCCTCCAGACTGCCTCGACCCGGTCCGACCAGGGTGAACGCCTAAGAAGACAAGCCCGGGAGGACACCGTGCACCGAACGCTGATCGTGGCCAGGATGAACCTCGCCGACGCCCAGGGCGTCGCACAGGTCTTCGCTGATTCGGACAGCACCGAACTGCCGCACATGGTGGGCGTGTCGCGGCGCACGCTGTTCGCGTTCCACGACCTGTACTTCCACCTCGTGGAGGCGGACCAGGACATCGCGCCGAACCTCTACAAGGCGCGCAGCCACCCGCTCTACAACGAGATCAACACCCGCCTCGGCGAGTTCATCTCGCCCTACGACCCGAACTGGCGAGAGCCCAAGGACGCGATGGCCGTGCCCTTCTACTCCTGGACCCCGCAGCAGGGCCCCGCCATCACCGCGCCGAGCGCCGCGAACCTCGGCGGCGCCAAGTGAGCGCCCCCGCCACGACCAAGGTGCACGTGGACACGGTCCCCGCCAACACCAAGCGCGGCGGCGACATCCGCGTCACGCTCAGCCCCCGCACGGTCGGCTGCAGCTCGGGCTTCGGCGGGGTGCTGCGGCTGGCCCCCGGCGATTACGTCACCGAGCATCTGCACCCGTACTCCGAGGAGTTCCTGCACGTGGTCCAGGGCCGGCTGGAGATGCGGCTGGACGGCGTCCCCGTGACGCTCGGCCCCGGAGACTCGCTGCTGGTGCCCATCGGCGTCCGCCACCGGCTCGTGAACACCGGTACCGTTCCGGCCGAAGTGGTCTTCCACCTCTCCCCGCTCGCGCCCCGCCCGGAACTCGGCCACGTCGACACCGAGCAGCCGCTCGACGAGGCCGCCGGCAACCCGGACGTCGGGGAGGCCCGGTGAGCCGCCCGACGCGCCGCGCGGTCATCACCGGGGTGGGCGCCGTCGCACCCGGCGGACACGGCCGCGAGGCCTACTGGGACCTGCTCACCTCCGGACGCACCGCGACCCGCCGGATCAGCCTGTTCGACCCCGCCGGGTTCCGGTCCCAGGTGGCTGCCGAGTGCGACTTCGACCCGCTCGCCGCCGGGCTCACCCCGCAGGACGCCCGCCGCATGGACCGGGCGGCCCAGTTCGCGGTCGTCGCAGCCCGGGAGGCCGTCGAGGACAGCGGCATCGAGCTGCCCGGCGGTGATCCGGGCCGGGTCGGGGTGAGCATCGGCAGTGCCGTCGGCTGCACGATGGGCCTGGAGGAGGAGTACGCGGTGCTCTCCGACGGAGGCCGCGACTGGCTGGTCGACCACAGCTACGGCGTACCGCACCTCTACGGCTACATGGTGCCCAGTACCCTCGCCGTCGAGGTCGCCCGGCAGGCCGGCGCCGAGGGACCGGTCGCGCTGATCTCCACCGGCTGCACCTCGGGCCTCGACGCCATCGGACACGCCGTCCAGCTGATCGAGGAGGGTGCCGTCGACGCCGTGCTCGCCGGCGCGACCGACGCTCCGCTGTCGCCGATCACGTCCGCCTGCTTCGACGCGATCAAGGCCACGACCCCCAACAACGACGATCCCGCCCACGCCTCCCGTCCCTTCGACGGGCGGCGCGACGGCTTCGTCCTCGGTGAGGGCTCGGCCGTGATGGTCATCGAGGAGGCCGAGTCCGCCAGGCGCCGCGGCGCCACCGTGTACGCCGAGGTCCTCGGCTTCGCGGGGCGCAGCAACGCCTTCCACATGACCGGCCTCAAGCCGGACGGCCGCGAGATGGCCGAGGCGATCCGGGTCGCCCTGGACCGGGCCCGCCTGGATCCCGGCGACATCGACTACATCAACGCCCACGGCTCGGGCACCAAGCAGAACGACCGGCACGAGACGGCCGCGTTCAAGCGCAGCCTCGGCCGGCGCGCCCACGAGGTGCCCGTCAGCTCCATCAAGTCGATGATCGGGCACTCGCTCGGCGCGATCGGCTCCCTGGAGATCGCCGCCTGCGCGCTCGCGCTGCGCCACCAGGTCGTCCCGCCCACCGCCAACCTGTCCGTCGCCGACCCCGAGTGCGACCTGGACTACGTCCCGGTGACGGCGCGCGAGCACCGCATGGAGCGGGTGCTCAGCGTCGGCAGCGGCTTCGGCGGCTTCCAGACCGCGATGGTGCTGGGCCGGCCCGCCGAGACCCGGCCGCGGGCGGCCCGGGCCGGCACCGGCACCCGCGAGGAGGCGGCATGAGCGCGTCCGGCATACTTCCCGGCCACCGGAGCCGGGCCGTGGTCACCGGGCTCGGTGTGGTCGCACCGACCGGCATCGGCGCGGACCGGCACTGGGAGTCGGTGCTCGCGGGCAAGAGCGGCCTCGGGCGGATCACCCGGTTCGACCCGACCGGCTATCCCGTCCGCATCGGCGGCGAAGTGCCCGGATTCCGGGCCTCCGAGCAGATACCCGGGCGACTGGTCAAGCAGACCGACCGGTTCACGCACTTCGCCCTGGCGGCCGCCGACGCCGCCCTCGCGGACGCCGCCGCCGATCCGGCCCGGCTGCCGGAGTACGAGATGGCGGTCGTGACGGCGAGTTCGTCCGGCGGCACCGAGTTCGGCCAGCACGAGATGGAGAACCTCTACCAGCAGGGGTCGTCCTGGGTGGGCGCCTACCAGTCGATCGCCTGGTTCTACGCGGCCACCACCGGGCAGGTGTCCATCCGGCACGGCATGCGGGGCCCCTGCGGAGTGATCTGCTGCGAGCAGGCCGGCGGCCTCGACGCACTCGGCCAGTCCCGCCGGCTGCTGGACACCGGTTCGCGGCTGGTGCTCAGCGGCGGCACCGACGCCTCCCTGTGCCCGTACGGCCTGGTCGCCCAGATGACCTCGGGGAAGCTGTCCACCGAGGACGACCCGGCGCGCGCCTACCTGCCCTTCGACGCCGCAGCCTCGGGCTTCGTCCCCGGCGAGGGCGGCGCCATGCTCGTCGTGGAGAGCGCCGAGGGAGCCCGCGAGCGCGGTGTCCCGGTCTACGGCGAACTGATCGGCTACGCAGCGGGTTTCGACCCGACCGCCGGGACCCGCCCGGCGGAGGGGACAGCCGTCCGCGCCGGGCGGCACTCCGTGCTCGCGTCCGTCATCCGGCGGGCGCTCGCCGACGCCCGGCTGGAGGCGGGGCGGATCGACATGGTCTTCGCGGACGCCGCGGGGGTGCCCGCCGACGACCTCGCCGAGGCGCGGGCGATCACGGAGGTCTTCGGTCCCGGCGCGGTGCCCGTGACCGCGCCGAAGACGCTCACCGGGCGGCTGTACGCGGGCGGTGCGGCCCTCGACGTGGCGACCGCGCTGCTCGCCCTGTCCGCCGGAGTCGTACCGCACACCGCCGGGCTGGGCCGCACCGCCGAAGGCTGCGAGATCGACCTCGTCGTGGGCCACCCACGCCGCACCGAGCCGCGCACCGCCCTGGTCCTCGCCCGCGGACACGGCGGATTCACCTCCGCGCTGGTCGTCGGCGCCCCGAACCGCGACGACCTCAAGAAGTGACCGACACCGAACGCACGACGACTGGAAGGCAGTTCGCCATGGCCGAGTTCACTCTCGACGACATCAAGCGGATCCTGCTCGCGAGCGCGGGCGCCGACGAACAGACGGACCTCGACGGCGCGGACTTCGCCGACACGGCGTTCGCGAACCTCGGGTACGACTCCCTCGCCCTGCTGGAGCTCACCAACCGCATCGAGCGCGAGTACGGCATCGAGATCCCCGACGGCGACCTGGAACACACCCAGACCCCGCGCGAGGCCCTCGCCTACGTGCGGGCCCGGCTGGCGGAGGTGCGCGTCTGATGGCCGGGCACACCGACAACGCGATCGTCATCGACGCCCCCATGGACCTGGTGTGGTCGATGACCAACGACGTGGCCTCCTGGCCGCGCCTGTTCAGCGAGTACGCCTCCGCGGAGATCCTCGGCCAGGACGGGGACACGGTCACCTTCCGGCTGGCCCTGCACCCCGACGAGAACGGCACCGTCTGGAGCTGGGTCTCCGAACGCACCCCGGACCCGGCCACCCGCACCGTCCGGGCCCGGCGGGTGGAGACCGGCCCCTTCGCCTACATGAACATCCGCTGGGAGTACGAGGAGCAGCCCGACGGCGTCCGTATGCGCTGGGTCCAGGACTTCGAGATGAAGCCCCAGGCGCCGATCGACGACGCCGGGATGACCGAGCGCCTCAACCGCAACACCGCCGTGCAGATGCGGCTGATCAAGGCCAAGGTGGAGGCCGCCGCCCGGGCCGGCCGACAGCTGGAGGGCAGGCGGCTGCTGGTGACCGGCGGCACCCGGGGCATCGGCCGCGGCATCGTGCTGGCCGCCGCCCGCGCCGGTGCGAACGTCGTCACCTGCTACCGCACCCCGGGCCCGGCGGTCGCCTCGCTGGAACAGGAGCTCGCCAGGACCCCGGGCAAGCATCAGGTGGTACGGGCGGACGCGGCCGACGCGGCGGACGTGGGCCGCCTGCTCGCCGAGTGCGACGCGAGCCTCGGCGGGCTCGACGCCGTGGTCAACAACGCGGGAACGTTCCGCCCCAAGCCCTACGCCGACCTGGACGACGCCGAGTGGGCCGCCACCCTGCAGGGCAACCTGACCGCCGCCCACCTGGTGACCAGGCGCGCCCTGCCGCTGCTGAGCGCGGGCTCCTCCGTCATCAACATCGGCACCACCGTGGCGTTCCTCGGCATGGCGGGGGGCGTCCACTACACGGCGGTGAAGGCGGCGCTGGTCGGCATGACCCGCTCGCTCGCCCGTGAGCTCGGCCCGCAGGGCATCCGCGTCAACACCGTCTCGCCCGGCCGGATCGCCACCGAGGCGCTCGACGAGCTGCCCGAGGAGGACGCCGAGCGCGAGCGCCGCGTGTTCTCCTCGTTCACCGCCCTCGGCCGGCTCGGCACGGTCGACGACATCGCCGACACCGTGCTGTTCCTCATCAGCGATCACGCCGCCTACATCACCGGTCAGAACATCCACGTCGACGGCTGCGTGTGAACCGCGGCCCGGCTACGAAAGGGAACCCAGTGGAACTCGCACTGCACGGCAAGAAGCTGCTCGTCACCGGCGGCACCCGGGGCATCGGCCGCGGCATCGTGCTGGCCGCCGCCCGCGCCGGCGCCGACGTCGTCACCTGCTACCGGCAGGAGAGCGAGGCCGTCGACAGCCTGACCGCGGCGCTCAAGGACACTGCCGGCGACCACCACGTGCTGCGCGCCGACGTCGGTGACACCGCCGAGGTCGACCGGCTCGTCGGCGAGGTCAAGGACCGCTTCGGACGCCTCGACGGCGTCGTGAACAACGCGGGCGTGATCAGCCACATCCCCTTCGCGGAACTGCCCCCCGAGGAGTGGTCCAGGATCATCGACACCAACCTCACCGCCGCCTACCGGGTCATCCAGCAGTCGCTTCCGCTGCTCGGCTCCGGCTCCTCGGTGGTCAACATCGGCTCGCGCGGCGCCGCGGCCGGCATACCGCTGCGCGCCCACTACACCGCCGCCAAGGCCGCGATGACGGGACTGACCCGCTCTCTCGCCAAGGAGCTCGGCTCCCGCGGGATCCGCGTCAACGTCGTCGCCCCCGGCGTCATCGAGACGGAGGCATTCGACGCGATGCCCGCCGAGCGGGCCGCGGGCCTGCGCGCCACCTACGCCCAGAAGACCGCCCTCGCCCGCCTCGGCACGGTCGACGAGATCGCCGGCCCGGTGCTGTTCCTGCTCAGTGACCACGCCGCCTACATCACCGGCGAGACGCTCAACGTCGACGGGGGGATCTGACATGGGCGAGCAGGTCTTCCGGGTCATGCTCCGCATGGAGATCAGGCCCGGCATGGAGGAGGACTTCGAGAAGGTCTGGCAGGAGGTCGGCGACTCGGTCACCGACCACCCGGCCAACCTCGGGCAGTGGCTGTCCCGCAGCGCCGAGGAGAGCGGCATCTACTGGATCGTCAGCGACTGGGTGAACGAGCCGCTGTTCCGCGAGTTCGAGACCAGCGACCGGCACCTCGTCCACCGCCAGAAGCTGCACCCGTTCCGCAGCGGCGGCTCCATGACGACGATGCACGTCGTCGCCGCGCTCGCGGGCGCCGCCCGGACCGGGCAGGGCACCCGGTGACGGCGGCTCCCGTCGAAGTGGTGCTGCACCACCTGAGCGACGACACCGAGCAGGTCGTGCGCGCCTACCACGAGGCCAGCCGGCGCATGGCCGGCACGCCCGGCCTGCTCGGCAACCGGCTGCTGCACGCCCTCGCAGACCCGCGCGCGCTGGTCGTGGTCAGCCGGTGGAGCGACTGGGAGGCCTTCGAGGCCTGGGAGCGCGGCGCCGCCCACAAGGACCAGACCGCTCCCCTGCGGCCGTTCCGCGACCTGGAGCGGGACCGCCCGTTCGAGATCTACCGGGAACTCGCCCGTTATGAGGGCAGCCACCCGGTGCCCGCCGTGGAAGGAGCCTGAGCATGCCTCCGGCACAGAGCCCGTCGCAGAGCCCGGCCCCACCGCCGGTCGAGCTGTTCACCCCGGCCTTCCACCAGGACCCGCACGGGGCGCTCGCCGCGCTGCGGCAGACCGCGCCGGCCGTCCCCGTCGTCACACCCAACGGTCTGCGGACCTGGTTGATCACCGGGTACGAGGACGCCAGGGAGCTGCTCGCCGACCCCCGGCTCAGCAAGGACATGAGGGTGGGCCGCGACCTGATCCCTCGCAACTTCGCCGACCCCGAGAAGCAGCGGGCGTTCCTCGCCGAGTCCGGCGACGACAGTCAGTTCCCGCAGGTCCTCAGCATGCACATGCTGGACAGTGATCCCCCCGACCACACCCGGCTGCGCCGCCTGGTCGGCCGGGCCTTCACCGCGCGCCGGGTGGAGTCGCTGCGGCCGAGGATCATCGAGCTCACCGACGAGCTGCTGGACGGCATCGCCGGCAGCGAGCGGGTGGACCTGATGGAGGAACTCGCCTTCCCGGTGCCGTTCACGGTGATCTGCTGGCTGCTCGGCGTACCGCCGGACGACCGGTCGGAGTTCCGCCGCTGGTCCAATCTGCTGGTCTCCGGTGCGGGCACCCCCGAGGTACGGGACGCCAGCGTCTCGATGATCTCCTACCTGCGGGCGCTGATCGACAGCAAGCGCACCGAGCCGGCCGACGACATCCTCAGCGACCTCGTCCAGGTGAGCGACGAGGGCGACCAGCTGTCGGACGACGAACTGATCTCCATGGCGTTCCTTCTCCTCGTGGCCGGCCACGAGACCACGGTCAACCTCATCGGCAACGGCACGCTCGCCCTGCTCCAGCACCCCGCGGTGCGTGAGCAGCTGGCCACCGACCCCGCGCTGTGGCCCGCGGCCGTCGAGGAGTTCCTGCGCTACGACGGACCGGTCACCAACGCCACCTGGCGCTTCACCACGGAACCCGTCGAGGTCGGCTCCGTGCTCATCCCCGAGGGGGAGTTCGTCACGATCTCGCTCGGCGCGGCCGGGCGCGACCCCGCCCGCTACACCGACCCCGACCGGCTGGACATCACCCGGTCCCACAGCGCCTCGGTCGCCTTCGGCCACGGCATCCACCACTGCCTGGGCGCCCCGCTCGCCCGCCTCGAAGGGCAGATCGTCATCAGCCGTCTCTTCGCCCGCGTCCCAGCGCTGCGGCTCGCCGTGGACAGCACCGAACTGCGCTGGCGCAGCAGCCTGATGATGCGCGGCCTGGAGGAACTGCCGGTGTTCACCGGCCGGTCCGCCGTCTGACCCGGCGCCGCACCCGTCCGCCTCAGCAACGCCCGAGCCACCACCGACGACTTCAGGAGACACACGTGGAACGACTGGACACCGCACGTCCCAGCTGGGCGCCGCCGGAAGTGGACATCGAGACGCCGAGCATCGCCCGGGTGTACGACTACTGGATCGGCGGCACCCACAACTTCCCGGCCGACCGGGAACTCGGCGACCGGGTCTCGGCGGGCAACCCCGAACTCGTCGCCACCCTCCGGGCCAACCGCGCCTTCCTGCGCCGGTCGGTACGGGAGCTGTCGGCCCTCGGCATACGCCAGTTCCTGGACATCGGGTCCGGCATCCCCGCCGAGGGCAACGTGCACGACGTCGCCCTGTCCGCCCACCCCGACAGCACCGTCGTCTACGTCGACATCGACCCGGTGGCGGTCGCCCACGGCCGGGCGCTGCTCGCCGACGAGCCGAGGGCCGCCGTGTTCCAGGGCGACCTGCACCGGCCGCAGGAGATCCTCCAGGCGGACGACACCCGCCGGCTGATCGACTTCGACCGCCCGGTCGCCCTCATCCTGGCCGCCGTACTGCACTTCGTACCGGACAGCGAGGACCCGACGGAACTGGTCCGCCGGTACGCCGCGCCGCTGGCCCCCGGCAGCGCGCTGGTCCTCTCGCACGCGGGAGCCGACGAGGTCCCGCGGACGGCCCCGGCGGCGGCCGAGCAGTACCGCGGTGCGGTCAGCCAGGTCATCTGGCGCAGCCCGGCGGAACTCACCGCCCTCTTCGACGGGTTCGACCTGCTCTCTCCCGGTGTGGTCCGCGCCCCGCTGTGGCGGCCCGCCCCCGACGAGCACCCCGACCCGGAACTCGCCATGCTCGCCGGAGTGGCGCTCAAACCGGGCGCGTGAGCAGGCGTTTTCGCCGGCCACCCGCTCGCCGCCGCAGCCGCTTCCACGGTGAGCGGCGCCGTCGAGCGGAAGGGCCCCGGGCCGGCCCGGGGCCCTTCCGCTGCCCTTGCGCCTCCCCTTCGGTGACGGCCGTCCGTCCAGGACCGGCGTCGCCGCCGGCCCCGTGCGGTCCGCCCCCGGGCGCTGAGCTCAGCCCTTGACCACGCCGAGCGGCACCAGGCGGGCGACGATGCGGCACAGCCCGGCACTCTCGCTCGCCGCCACGACCTCGCCGACGTCCTTGTACGCCTCCGGGGCCTCCTCGGTCAGGCCGCGCCAGGAGAGCGGACGCGCGGCGATGCCGTCCCGCTCGAGCCTGGCCCGCAGCTCCCTGCCGGTGATCGAGCGGGCGGCCTGGTGGCGGCTCATCCGGCGCCCGGCACCGTGGCAGGTGGAGAAGAAGGCACCTCCCTGGGCCACCCCCGCCAGCACGTACGAGGCCGTGCCCATGGTCCCGGGAATCAACACGGGCTGCCCCTGGTCGCGAAGGTCCTCGGGAAGCTCACGATGCCCGGGCGGGAACGCCCGAGTGGCGCCCTTGCGGTGCACGCACAGCCGACGCCGCCGCCCACCCACCTCGTGCGTCTCCAGCTTGGCGAGGTTGTGCGACACGTCGTACACCAGGGACAGCCGGACACTCGCGGCGCGGCGGAAGACCCGCCGGGCGGCTTCGGTGAGGAGCTGGCGGTTGGCGCGTCCGTAGTTGGCGGCGGCGGCCATCGCCCCGAGGTACGCCTGCCCCTCCGGTGAGGTGACCGGGGTGCAGGCCAGCTGCCGATCGGGCACGGCGATGCCGTACCGGGTCATGGCCCGGTCCATCGCCCGCACATGATCGGTACAGATCTGATGACCGAGCCCGCGCGACCCGCAGTGGATCATCACGGTGATCTGACCGCGGGCGATCCCGAAGGCGTCGGCGGCCGCCTGGTCGTACACCTCGGCCACCTGCTGCACCTCGAGGAAGTGATTGGCCGATCCCAGGCTGCCCACCTGCCCGAGCCCCCGCTCACGGGCCCGCCCGCCGACCTGCCCGACCTCGGCGTCACCGACCGCCCCTCGGTCCTCACACCGGGCGAGATCCCGTTCCTCACCATGCCCCTGCTCCACGGCATAACGGGCTCCACCCTCCAGCACGCGCTCCAGCTCCCCGGGCCCACCCGGCCGCCACACACCACCGGGCCCCGCGCCACGGGGGATGGCCCGGTCGAGCCCGTCCATGACCGCGTCCAGGGCGGGCCGGAGCTGGTCACGATCACAGTCCGCGGCCAGCAACCGCACCCCGCAGGAGATGTCGAACCCCACCCCTCCCGGCGACACGACACCCCCGTCGTCGACATCGGTCGCCGCGACCCCGCCGATGGGGAAGCCGTAGCCCCAGTGGATGTCCGGCATGGCGTACGAGGCGTCGACGATGCCCGGCAGCGTGGCCACGCTGACGACCTGCCCCAGCGCCTGCTGGGCATCGCTCAGCAGGGCCCGGGAGGCGAAGACGACGCCCGGGACGCGCATGTCACCGTGTCGTTCGATGCGGAAGCGGTGGGGGGTTTCTTCGAGGAGTTCCATGGTGGTCACCTGCGGTGCGTGCGACGCGGCCCGCCTGCCGCCGGACCGGTAGCCGCTGGACTTCGAGTTCCGCGCTGGAGCCGGGCCACTCCCGGCGGCTGCGAGCAGGCCCGGGAAGAAGTGGAGCCGCGCGCGCTCGGTCGGCTGACGGTCACACCTTGTCGAGGCCCTCAGGGCTCGCCGAGCCGACTGGCTGGCTGGCTGGCCGACCTGGCTAGTCGGCGTAGTGATAGCGAGCCTTGTTGGGCGGTGCCGCCCCGGCGCCACGCCGCAGCGGCCGCCGTAAAGCCTGAGCCGCGACAGTCCCGGACGAGGGCGCCCGGATCGCTACAGCTCGAATTGCTCGCCTGCGAAGGTTCCTGGCATCTGGGCTGGAACCAGCGACACCTCGGTCCAGATGGTCTTGCCCGTTGGGTCCGCACGACGTGCTCGACGATCCTCTCGACGTCCGTGGATTGCCGGCCGTCCTCGCTCAGTACGGAGCCCTGCGGGAGGATGTCCCTCACGAACCTGCCGACGACCTCGGCCGGCGTCACGCCGAACTGCTTCTCGATGGCCGTGTTGATCCACTGGACGCGGGCATCGGTGTCGTAGACGACTGGCGTCGCAGCAGCTCCGCGTCGGCCGCCACGACCAGCCATGCCGACCCGGTGGCGCCGTGTGACAGCGGGCTGAGGGTCAGCGCGACGGACACGAGGGTGCCGTCGCGACGGCGTACCGATCGGGTCCCGAGCTCCTGTGCTCGCACGTCGCCGGACTGCGCCAGTCCGGCACCCGTCTCGGTGTCCGCGAGGATCTCGTCGGCGGACCGGCCGATTACCTCCAGAGGACGGTGACCGAACAACTCCTCGGCCTCGTGGCTCCATCCGACGAACCGCATGTCGTCGTCCAGCACCGCTGTCGCGCTGTGGGGCGTGAGCGGTGAGGCGAAGGCGGGTGATCGCGGTCCCACGTCAGGGGAGCCCAGGAGACCTGTCATGACCGGTCCTGCTGTCTGTCGCGTCTCGCTTTCCCGTCCACTCAATGTAACCCCGAACACCTACGGCGGCGTCTGCCGCCGGTGTGCCGCGAGGAGGCCGCGCAGCGCCTCGACACCGTCCTCGGTGCGGTGCGGATCGCCGGAGGTGACCTGATGGAAGACCAGTCCCTCCAGAGCCGCGAAGACGATCTCCACCGCCTCTTCGGACACGCCGAAGCAGGCCAGCGCTTCGCGGACGGCGTCGCGGTAGGCCTCGTAGAGCGCGTCTACGTACGGCTGCAGCTCCGGCCTGCGTCTCGCCTCCAGCTTCAGCTCGTACTGAAACGCCTGAAGATCCGGATCGGCGGCGATGAACCCGGCCAGCGTCGCGGCGAAGTCCTCCAGACGGCCACTGGTGGGCACCAGCGACGACGTCTCGATGCTGCGCCGCACAGCCCAGCCCAAAGCGTCTTCGAGCAGCGTGTCACGTGATCCGAAGTGGTGGACGACGAGGCCGTGGGTCACACCGGCCTCGGCAGCCACGGACCGGTACGTCAGCTTCCGCAGTCCCCCTCGCGCGACGACCCTGATGGCCGCGGCCATCAAAGCTTCCCGTCCCTGACCGTATCCCGGCCGCTTGCCCTGGCCGCCGGTCCCCCCATCGACCACCGTCTCGGTCATGCACCCCCCTTTCCTCTCCCCTACGCACACTGACAAGCAAATCTATCCTATTGACAAGTTATCCGAATGGATAGATTCTCGGGCGGTACCTCGCTTCCTCCGCCTCACTGGAGTTCCCATGGCCCTGCCCGAAGGACTGCGCAGCACCCCGTTCTCCCCGCGGTACGACGACCGCGTCGAGGAGTGGATGGACGTCTACGGCCATGCCGTGCCTCTGTTCATCACGGACCCGGCCGAGGAGTACGAGGCATTCCGCACCGCCGCCGGCGCGCTGGACTACTCGATGCTCTACAAGTGGCACGTCGAAGGCGAGGACGCGCTCGCCACCGTCGACGCCGTCTTCTCGCGGAGCGTCCGCGGGCTCGGCGAGGGCCGTATCGCCTACGGCGTGGTCGTCGACGCGGACGGCTTCATGATCGACGACGTGACCGTGGCCGTCCTCGCGCCCGGCCACGTGGTCGTCACCGGCGGCAACCCGGCCACCCAGGAATCACTGATCGCGCACGCCCCCGACGGCACCACGGTCACCGAGCGTCGCGACGAGTTCGCCGTACTGACCCTGCAGGGACCGCGCAGCCGCGAGGTCCTCCAACGGCTCACGCACGTCGACGTCTCCAACGCCGCCTTCCCCTATTACACCTTCGTCCGTGACGTCCTGGTCGCCGGCATCGGTGCGCAGGTCAGCCGGATCGGGTTCACCGCCGAACTCGGCTACGAGATCCAGGTGCCGCGCGAGCGTGCGCTGGACCTGTGGGACGCGGTCCTCGACACGGGGGCTGACCTCGGAGTGAAGGCCGCCGGCGCGCTCGCCCTCCTGACGTGTCGCACCGAGGCCGGAATGATCATGGGTGAGCTGGAGTACGACCACACCGTCACCCCGTTCGAGTGCCGGATGGGCTGGGCGATCGACTTCGACAAGGGCCCCTTCCAGGGCCGCGACGCGCTGCTCGCCAAGAAGGACACCGCGCAGGGGCGTGTGGTCAGCGTCGTCCTGGATACCGCCCCCGAGGCGGCCGAGGGAGCGCGACTGGAGCTGGGCGGACGGGACGTCGGCTACGTGACGATGGCCGTGCCCTCGCCCGTACTCGACGGCGCCACCCTGGGGCTCGCCCGCGTGCACCGTGACGCGGTGAAGTCGGGGACCGCGCTGACCGCGGTCGCCGCCGACGGTTCCAAAGCCGACGCCACGGTGAAGCCCACCCCCGTGTACGACCCCGAGCGCACCCGCGTACGGGCCTGAGCCGGAAGGCACCGCAGCCATGCAGCGCTACATCCTGACCGTCAGCTGCCCCGACCAGCCGGGCATCGTGCACGCCCTGTCCGGTGGCATCACCGAGGCCAAGGGCAACATTCTGGAGAGCGCCCAGTTCTCCGATCCCGGCACCGGCACTTTCACCATCCGGGTGCTCCTGGAGACCCCGCAGGCCGACGTCGAGAGCCTGCGGGACGAGCTCTCCCTGCGCCTGGCGCGCTTCGACCCCGTGCTGTCCCTGCGGCCGGAGCAGCAGCGGCGCCGGGTCCTGCTGATGGTGTCGAAGTTCGACCACTGCCTGGTCGACCTCCTCTACCGCTGGCATCTGGGCGAACTGCCCGTCGACATCCCGCTCATCGTTTCCAACCACCCCGACCTGGCGCCCGTCGCGCAGCGCTACGGCATCCCGTTCGTCCACCTCCCCGTCACTCGCGACACCAAGCCGGAGGCGGAGGCCGAGCTGTTGCGTCTGGTCGCCGAGCACCAAGTCGACTTCGTGGTCCTCGCCCGCTATATGCAGGTCCTCTCCGACGACCTGTGCCGCAGGCTGTCGGGGCGGGTCATCAACATCCACCACTCGTTCCTGCCGGGCTTCAAGGGCGCCAAGCCGTACCACCAGGCCCACGACCGTGGCGTCAAACTCATCGGCGCCACCGCCCACTTCGTCACCGCCGACCTGGACGAGGGCCCGATCATCGAGCAGGACGTCGTGCGCGTCGGACACCGGCACACCGCGCCGGAGCTGGTCGCCATCGGCCGGGACGTCGAACGGGTCGTCCTGGCGCGGGCGGTGCGCCTGCACGCCGAGGACCGGGTCGTGCTGACCGGCTCCCGCACCGTCGTGTTCTCCTGACCCGAGAGGTTCGTACGACCATGACCACCGCGACGCTGCTCGACGGCAAGGCCGCGGCAGCCGAGATCAAGGCCGAACTCGCCGCCCGCATCCAGGCGTTGAAGGCACGGGGCGTCACCCCGGGTCTGGGGACCATCCTGGTCGGCGACGACCCGGCCAGCCACTCCTACGTCGGCGGCAAGCACCGCGACTGCGCCCAGGTCGGCATCGCGTCGATCCGGGTGGAGCTGCCCGCGACCGCCTCCCAGGCCGACGTCGAGGCCGCCGTGCTCCGCCTCAACGCGGACCCGGCCTGCACCGGCTTCATCGTCCAGCTGCCGCTGCCGGCTCACATCGACACCCACGCCGTACTGGAGCTCGTCGATCCCACCAAGGACGCCGACGGGCTGCACCCGACGAACCTCGGGCGCCTCGTGCTCGGCGTTCCCGGGCCGCTGCCCTGCACGCCCCGCGGCATCATCGACCTGCTCCGCCGCAACCAGGTGGCCATCACCGGCAGGGAGTTCTGCGTCATCGGCTGCGGCATCACGGTGGGCCGTCCGCTGGGCCTGATGCTGACCCGAAGCACCGAGCACGCCACGGTGACCCTGTGCCACGAGGCCACCCAGGACGCCGCGGCCCACGCCCGGGTCGCCGACGTGGTCGTGGCCGCGGCAGGCGTGGCCCACCTCGTCCGGCCCGACTGGATCAAGCCGGGCGCCACGGTCCTGTCCGTGGGCATCACCCGGACCGTGGAGGGCATCCTCGGGGACGTCCACCCGGATGTCGGGCACGTCGCCGGTTCCCTGGCCCCGCCGGTGGGCGGGGTGGGGCCGATGACCCGGGCCATGTTGCTGACCAACATCGTCGAGGCCGCCGAGCGCGGCCGGCCCTGACGGAGAAGCTGCGGGGCCGAGCCTGTTCGGGCTCGGCCCCAGCCGTGTGCGCGCCAGCGGGGAAGGCACCGGCGGCGTCGCCGCCGCTGGGCAGGCAGCACCCGCGCATGCTCGCCGTCTGCCCCGGCCCGCAGGGCCCGGCAAGCCGTCCGCACGATCACAGGCGACCGGCGTAGAAGGTGTACCGCTCCAGCGGTTCTCCCTCGTGGCCCCATGGCCAGGGCGTCACCAGGCCGTTGGTCGCGGTGAACACCGGGCGGGCGTCGCCCGTGCGGCCGGCGCGGACCAGGCAGTAGGCAAGCAGCCCGAGGTCGGCGACGGCGGCGGCCCGGCGCGGGTGACCGTGGCTCTGTCGTGGGCGGCTCGGACGAGGGCGTCGAACAGTCCCTGCTGGGTGGGGTCCTCGTGGGCGGTGTCCTCCGGGTGCCACTGGACGGCGGTGAACCATCCGTGGACACCGGGGAGTTCGAGCCCCTCCACGGTGCCGTCGGCCGCGCGCGCGGTGACCGCGAGTCCCACGCCGGCACGGTGGACGCGCTGGTGGTGGTAGCAGGACGCCTCGACCTTCTGCGCGCCGGTGGCCTGCTCCAGCAAGGTGCCGCGCTGGATCGCCACGGGGTGGACGACGTGCCGGTGCTCGCGCTCCGGGCCGCCCATGTCCTGCTCCAGGGTACCGCCGAGGGCGACGTTGACGACCTGGAGGCCTCGGCACACCGCCAGCAGCGGCAGGCCCGAGTCGATGGCCTGGCGGGCGACCTCGATGTCGAAGTCGTCCTGGAGGTCGTCGACGTCGTAGACGCTCTCGTGCGTGTCGGCTGCGCCGTAGCGGTGCGGGGCGAGGTCTCCGCCGCCGGGGAGCAGGACGCCGTCGAAGCGAGCGAGACGCTCGGCCACGTCTTCGGAGGCGGGGTGGATGCTCGCCGGTTCGCCGCCCGCCCGCCACACCGCCTCGATCAGCGCACGCGCGTTGACCTCGGCGGCGTAGCGCAGCGCGGAGGTCGTCGCGGAGAAGCGGGCGGGGATCGCGATCAGGGGTCGGGTCACAGCTGGATCCAGGTGGTCTTCAGTTCGGTGTACTTCTCGAGGGCGTGGGCGGACTTGTCGCGGCCGTTGCCGGACTGCTTCATGCCGCCGAAGGGGACGGTCAGGTCGCCCTCCTCGTAGCAGTTGACCCAGACCGTGCCGGCCCTGAGCGCACGGGAGACCTGGTGGGCGGTGGACAGGTCGGAGGTCCACAGGCCCGCGGCGAGGCCGTACTCGGTGTCATTGGCCAGCCGGACAGCCTCGTCGAGGTCGTCGAAGGTGAGGACGGACAGGACGGGGCCGAAGATCTCCTCGCGGGCCAGACGCATGCCGGGGCGCACGTGGTCGAAGACGGTGGGGCGCAGGAAACTGCCGCCGGTCTCGGCCAGGGTGCGGCCGCCGCCGACGCGCAGGCGGGCGCCTTCCTCGAGGCCCGTCTCTATGTGGCCGAGGACTCGTTCGAGGTGGCTCTCACCGGCCATCGCGCCCATCTCGGTCACCGGGTCGAGCGGGTCCCCGACGACCAGTTCCCGGGCCCGCGCCACGATCGCGTCGGTGACCTGGCCGGCGATCGAGGAGTGCACCAGCAGCCGGGAGGGGGCGGTGCACATCTCGCCCTGGTTGAAGAAGATGCCCCAGGCGGCCGTGGCGGCGGCCTTCTCCAGGTCGGGTGCATCCGGGAAGATGATGTTGGGGGACTTTCCGCCGAGTTCGAGCCAGACCCGCTTGAGGTTGGAGTCGGCCGCGTAGTGCAGGAAGTGACGGCCCACGGCGGTCGAGCCGGTGAAGGCGAGGACGTCGACATCGGGGTGGAGACCGAGGGCGCGCCCGGCGACGGGGCCCTCGCCGGCCACCACGTTCAGCACACCCGGCGGCAGGCCGGCCTCGGTGGCGAGCCGCCCGAGCAACAGGGCGGAGAGCGGGGAGTTCTCCGACGGCTTCAGTACGACGGTGCAGCCCGCCGCGAGTGCCGGGGCGACCTTCCAACCAGCCAGGGTCAGGGGGAAGTTCCAGGGCACCACCGCGCCCACGACACCGGCCGGCTCCCGGGTGACCAGCGCCAGGGCATCGGGGGCGGTGTGGGGCGACTCGTCGGTGAGTTTGTCGGCCAGCTGCCCGTACCAGCGGAACGTGCTGATGACGGCGCGCAGCTCGATCTCGTACGCGTCCGTGATCGGCTTGCCCATCTCCAGGCTGACGGTCAACGCCAGTTCCTCGCGGTGCTCTTCGAGCAGGTCGGCGACACGCAGCAGGATCCGGCCGCGGTCGGCCGGTGCGAGGCGGGGCCAGGGGCCGGAGTCGAAGGCCCGGCGGGCGGCGGCCACGGCCGCCTCCACCTCCTCCGTCCCCCCGTCGGCGACCTGGGTCAGCACCTGGCCGTCGCGGGGCGAGACGGCGGCGAAGGTCGCCCCTCCCCCGCCCTCGTCGACACCGTCGATGTGATGCACGCCGGCCAGGTCCAGTGCCTTGGCTCGACGCAGCCATTCCTCGTGGGTGATGTCCAGCATGCGGAACCTCCACCTCCGGATACTTTGTTTGATACCAAACGATATGATGCGGACTCAGCCATCACAAGAGTTCACGGACAGATCCGACGGGTCCGTGAACCCCGGGAGGGAGCCCGCCGTGCGCGCACTCGTCATCCAGCACGACCACGTGACCGATCCCGGTCCGGTCGGGGTCCGGCTCGTACAGCGCGGATACGACCTGCGCGTCGTGACCGTCGTGCCCGAACACCGCCACCGCGCCCCGGACGTGACCTTCGACTTCCCGGCGGCCGACGGCTGGGACCTGATCGTGTCGCTCGGCGCGCCCTGGTCGGTCTACGACGAGACGGCCGTGGGTTCCTGGATCGGCGGAGAGCTGGCGCTGTTGCGCAAGGCCCACCACCTCGGTGTCCCGGTGCTCGGGGTCTGTTTCGGCGCTCAGGCGCTGACCACCGCGCTCGGGGGCTCGGTCGAGGCGTCGCCGCGCCCGGAGAACGGCTGGGTCGGGGTCGACACCGACGATCCCGCACTGATCGGCCCGGGCCCGTGGTTCCAGTGGCACCACGACCGCTGCCTCCTGCCACCCGGTGCCGAGGAGGTGGCCCGCAACTTGGTGTGCACCCAGGCGTTCCGGCTCGGGCGGAGCCTGGGGGTGCAGTTCCATCCGGAGATCACGCCCACCACCGTGCGCCGGTACCTGGAACTCGGCGGCGCCGAGCAGTGCCTGCACCACGGCGTGGACCCCGGGGAGCTGCTCACCCGGACAAGGGACCTGGCGGCGACGGCCCGCGCGAACGCCCGCCACCTGATCGACGGGTTCCTCGACCGGGTGGCGGGCACGGCCGGCTGACCGTCTCATGCGGGCAGCACCAGCGCGGCGACCTCGTCGACCAGCGCCTTCTGGTGCGGCGCGAGGTCGTGTCCCGTCATACAGTGCGTCGTCCAGCACCTTGACCCGGGCCAGGGTCCCGATGACGGCGTGACCTCCGTGGCGTGTCGTGCCTCGACGCGTTCCAGATGGTCGATCAAGCCGGACACGGCGACGAGTTGGTGCAGCCGCCGCTTGGTGTCGGCGTGTGCCAAATGGTGGCCGATCGGCTGGAGTCCGGCGGCCGGATCGGCGGGGAACAGCCCGCCGCTGCCGCTGTCGGCCCAGCCGAACGGCTCGTGCCACATGTATCCCGTGCTCATTGAATCCTCCGTGGGCGGATGGGAGCCGGACGTGGCCGGCCCGGTCCCGGGGGAGCGGGAACAGACCGGTCACACCATGCGAAGCGGGTCCTCAGACCTGGTCCCTCACCCGGTCACGCGTCACGCGGGCGGCGACGACGCCGAGGACCAGGACCGCCGGGACGGCGAGTTCGAGCCAGGTCGCCGTGGTCGAGTCGCCACCGATGAGGGTCGTGAAGTTGGCCAGGATCAGCCAGATCGCACCGGCGATGCCGAGCGCGCCCAGGATGGGGGCGATCAGAGTGTTCCAGGGGCGGGTGTCCAGCCGCTCGCGCCGGAAGAACACGACCACCGACACGGAGGTCAGCAGGTACAGGAGCATGATCGCCAGCACGGACACCCCGCTGAACCACGAGAAGAGGGTCAGCACCGGGTCCTTGCCCAGCAGCGCGAAGGGCAAGACGAGCAGCAGGGAGATCACGGTCTGCGCGCTGCCCGCCACCCACGGGGAGTGACGCCGGTTGATCGCGGTCAGCCCGTGGGGCAGCAGGCCGTCGCGGCCGAGGGAGAAGAGGTAGCGGTTGGCGGAGTTGTGGAAGGCCAGGAGGCCGGCGAAGAGGGAGGTCGCCAGCAGGATCGGCAGGACGTCGCCCACCCAGGCGCCGAACTGCGCGGTGATCGGTGCGAAGACCCATGCCGTGGCGTCACCGTTCGCCAGCGCCTTGCCGGCCTCGGCGGTGGCGCGGGAGGCGCCGTGGGCGGAGACCAGCATCCATGAGGTGAAGGCGAAGAAGCCGGTGATCACGGCGACGGAGAGGTACGTGGCCCGGGGCACTGTCCTGCGGGGCTCGCGCGCCTCCTCGCCGTAGATGGCGGTGGCCTCGAAGCCGAACATCGACGCCACGGCGAACATCAGGGCCACGCCGGGAGCGCCCTGGAGCGCGGCGTGGGGCGAGAAGCTGTCGGTGAAGCCCAGCCCCTCGGGGCCGCCGCCCTTGAAGAGGGTGACCAGGGCGAAGACGAGCAGGATGCTGAACTCGGCCAGGACGAACACGGCCAGCACCTTGGCGCCCATCTCGATGCCGGCCGCGCCGAGGGCCTGGACGATCGCCATGGTGACCAGGGTCCAGAGCCACCACGGGGCGTTCAAGCCGGTGTACTTCTCTACCAGCCCGCTCACGATCGACCCGTACAGCCCGTACATGGCTGCCTGGACCGCGCAGTAGGCGAAGAGCGCGACACCGGCGCTGCCGCAGCCCACGGGACGGCCCAGGCCCTTGCCGATGTACGTGTAGAAGGCGCCGGCGTCCACGACGTGGCGTCCCATGGCGACGAAGCCCACGGAGAACAGCAGGATGACGATGCCGGCCCCGGCGTAGGCGGCGGGCGTACCCGCGCCGTTGCCGATGGCGACGGCGATGGGCACAGCCCCGGCGATGCCGGTCAGGGGGGCCTGCGCGGAGAGGACGAAGAAGAGGATGCCGAGGACACCGAGGGAGTTGGGCTTGAGTCGGCCAGCGGTGGGTTCGTCCTGCACGGTCTGGTTTCTCTGGACCGTTTGACTGTCCACGCGGATCACCTGCCTGGAGGAGGGAGAGGAGGGATTGTTTTGAGCCAAACGAGTTGCCTCATAGTCAGGGGGAACTATCCAGATGGCAAGGGGTTGGGTGATGATTTTTCGCCGCCGCTCCCGCTTTTGACGAGGCCGTAACAGCCCCTTCGGCCGCGAGAGGCGGGACAGCCGTCTTGGACACCCCCTCCACGCCCCGGCGGCCCGGCGCCCCGGCGGCCATCGGTGACCTGCCGATGCCCGGCTACTCGTGGACGGTGATGGCCTGCAGCGGGCAGACGTCCGCGGCTTCCTGCACCTCGTCGACGTTCGCCGCGTCCAGCTCCGCCGTGTACAGCTCGGCGGCCTCGTTCCGCAGGGACAGGCGTCCCTGCTCGTCGAGGGCGAAGAGGTCGGGGGCGGCGTAGACGCACTGGCCATGGTCCTGGCACTTCTTGAGGTCGACTTCGACGCGCATGGTGGCTCCTGGGTGTGGTGCTGTGCTGTTGCTGGGTGGAGGAACGGCCGGCGTGCGGTCAGCGCAGCCGGATCGGCAGGTGGGCGATGCTGCGCAGGAACTCGGTATGGGTGAAGGTGGGCTCACCGGCGAGTTCGATCGTGCTGAAGCGGTTCACCAGCGTGGTGAAGACGACGTCGGCCTGTGCGCGGGCGAGCACCTGTCCCGCGCAGCCGTGCTGGCCGGAGCCGAAAGCCAGGTGCCGGCTCGCGGCGGCTGGCCGGTCGTGGTCGAAGCGGTCCGGGTCGGGGAAGGCTTCCGGGTCGCGGTTGGCGGAGCCGATGAGCAGGACGAGGACCTCGCCGGCGGGCACGGTCGTGTCGCCGATGACCGTTTCCCGGGTGGTGAGGCGGGAGACCATCTGCTCGGGGGTCTCGATGCGCAGCACCTCGTTGATGAAGCCGGGCCGGGTTTCCGGCTGGTCGCGGTAGATCCCGATGTACTCGGGGTGTTCGGCCATGTGCCGGATGCCCTGCACGATGAGGTGCTTGATGTCCAGGTGACCGACGGCGAAGAAGAGCAGGATCGAGAAGATGACCTCGTCCTCGCTCATGTTCCCCGCGTCCTGCTCGGCGAGGAAGTGGTCGATCAGTCCGTTGCCGGGGTGGGCGCGCTTGTGGGCGATGAGGGCGCGGTTGTGCTGCTCGTACCACTCGAAGGCTTCGCCGGTGACCCGCCAGTCGTCTTCGTCGGCCCCGGGCCCGAGGCTGACGCCGATGTCGTAGGTGGCCTTCTGGATCTCCAGCATCTTCGTGGGCTCGACGCCGAAGATGTGACAGATGGTTTCGAAGGTGGAGCGCAGGGCGAGGTCGTCCACCGCGTCGAGCGTGCCGCCTCCCTCGACCGCCTTGTCGAGTACGGCGTCCACGGACGCCTGCATCACCCTGGACCACTCCTCGACCGCCTTGGGCGTGAACCAGCGGTTGGTGATGCGGCGCAGCCGGGTGTGGTCGGGGGCGTCCTGGCCGAGCACCGTGTCGTGCAGCGGATCGGCCACGCCGAAATCGAGCTTGCGGACGCTGAGGGTGGGGTTCCGGATCAGCTTCGCGACGTCCTCGTAACGGGACACCACGTACACGCCGATCGGATGCCGGTAGACGGGCGCCTCCGCACGGAGCCGGGCGTAGTACGGGGCGGGGTTCGCCCGGTAGTCGGGGTCGCGGAACGGAAGCAGCTCGACTGCGGGAGCCTCGATGGTCATGGGGATCTCCTATGGATGCATGGCGGCCGCGGACGGGTCCCTGCCATGCAGGCGAGAATTATCCATCTGGAAAGCTGCGTCAATGCTTCCGACGGCCGTAACCAACTCTTTACTCGTATGGCATCAAACGAGATCATGGCGCCGAACGACGAAAGGCTCCGGACGCGGAACGTCCGGAGCCTTGGAACAAGCAGGTCAGAGGGGTTGTGGGCCGTCCTCGGCGGTACGGTCGCCAGCCGCGTCACCGTTGGCGTCGAGGAGCCTCAGCAAGGAGCGCAGTTCTTCCAATGCCGCATCCGTGACCTCGGGCTCACCGAGGACCAACTGGTGCAGTACCAGGCCGTCGAGCGCGGCGAAGACCAGCCGGGTCAGCGCCTTGTCCGCGCCGGCGGGCAGCATGCGGGTCAGTTCGCGCTGGGTGGCGTCGAAGTACTCGTCGTACAACGCGCGGATCTGGGGCAGCAGCTCCGGGCGGCGGCGCGATTCCAGCAGCAGCTCGTACTGGAACGCCTGGACGTCCGGATCCGCCGTGACCATCTCCGACAGCCCCGCCGAGAAGTCCGCGACCTTGCCGGTGCCCGGTTCGAGCGCGCTGGTGTTCAGCGAGGTGCGGATGGTGTGGGCGAGGGTCTCCTCGATCAGCGCGTCGCGAGAACCGAAGTGGTGCACCACGAGGCCGTGCGTGACCCCGGCCTCCTCCGCGACGGCCCGGTAGGTGAGCCTGCGCAGGCCTCCCCGCGCCACCACACGGACGGCAGCGTTCAGCAGGGCTTCGCGGCCCTCGCCGTAGTGCAGGCGCTTGCGTGGCTGCCGGCTCTTGGGGGCGTCGGTGGACTCGGTCATGGGGCGACCCTACCTGGGCGGGCGGCCGCACCGGACGCCTCGGTCGGCAGGCCCGGTGCGGCGCCGTCTCATGGGCGTCCGTCAGCGCCTGGGCGGGCGGATGCCGCGGAACTCCCAGTCGCCGCCGAGCGCGGTGGACAGGACCTCCTCGGATTCGGTGGGCTGTGCGCCGACGTCGGTACGGACCGGGGTCGGGCCGGTCACGATGCGGTTCGTCAGCCGGCCGAGCCCCTCCACCTCCACCTCGACCACGTCCCCCGGCTGGACAGGCCGGGAGTTGGCGGGGGTCCCGGAGAGCAGGACGTCACCGGGACAGAGGGTGATGGTGCGGGCGATGTCGGCGACGAGGTAGTGCATGTCCCACGTCATCTCGTCCGTAGAACCGTCCTGCACCACCTCGCCGTTGACGTACGTCCGCAGCTTCTTGCCGTGGAAGTCCCAGTCGGTGACAAGTCCCGGGCCGAGCGGGCAGAGTGTGTCGGATCCCTTGACGCGGAGCATGGAGCCGGCGTCCGTGTCGCGGAAGTCGTGCAGGCCGTAGTCGTTGGCGATCGTGTAGCCGGCGATGTACTCCCCTGCCTCGGCCGGGGAGATGTTCCGCGCGGTCTTCCCGATGACGATGGCGACCTCGCCCTCGTAGTTGAGCCACTTGCAGCCCTCGGGGCGGACAACGGCGCCGTGGTGGGAGTTGAGGGCGGAGGTCGGCTTGTGGAAGTACGTGGGGGTGTCGGGGAGTTCGATCTGGAACTCGTCGACCCTGCTGCGGTGGTTGAGGTGGACGGCGATCACCTTGGTCGGCACGACAGGTGGCAGATGCCGGGCGTCCTCGATCTTGACGCGACGGCCGTCCCCGGCGACGAGTTCGTCTCCGTCGACGGTGACCTGGACGACCGCGCCGTCGAGGAGGATGCGGCGGTACTCGGGCATGGCAGGACTCCTAGATGTGGCTGTGCGGGGTGCGTGGGGACTGCGGGAGACCGGCGCCGGTCCAGCCGTCGGCGGGCCGGTCGAACCACAGGTGGACCTGGCCTGTGCCGATCGAGTTCTCGTACTCGCCGTACTGGCGGGCCCGGGCGACACAGGCCTGCTCGCCGAGGGCGCCGGCCATCATCAGGTAGTGGAAGAACTTCGCCTCGGGCTTGTACTTCCAGAACTCGTCCATGGTGTCGAGGACCTTGTCGTGCCGACCCTCCTTGAACCAGCCGATGCGCTCGTAGTCGGCATGCCGCGCTTCCGGCGTGAAGATGTGCACCGGGTCGCTGGCCTCGTGGTCGCGCAGCTCACGCAGCGGCCAGAAGGTGTGCGACAGTGCGCCGGAGGCGATGAGCAGCACGCGCCGCCCCGGGGTGGCGGCGATCCCGTCGGCAAGGGCGCGGCCGAGGCGCAGATGGTCCTCCATGTCCCCGGTCTGGCAGACCCCGATGGTCACCCACCGCTTGTCCGGCAGCCCCTCGCCGAGGAACTTCCACAGATTGATGGTGGCGTAGTAGATCGGCAGGTACTCGTCGTCGATCGCGGTGATCCAGGTGCCGTGCTTGTCGGCGAACTTCTCGATGTTCCGGGCGAGGTCGGGGTCGCCCGGGAAGTCGTACGGCATCCGGCACATGCCGCGCGGCAGCTCCTCGGAGGTGAACAGGCCGGCGCGGCGGTGCTGGGCGGTGACGACGAACTCGACGGTGGTCGCCCAGTGGGAGTCCAGGACGACGACGGTGTCGTAGTCGTCGCGCTCGAAGACGTCCTTGCGGAGCTGGTGCAGGCCGGTGACGAGGCTGATCTCCTTGCCCCCGTTCAGCTCCAGCCGCGTCTCCTGCGGAAGCACGATGGTGGGGACGTGGGCGAGCAGGCCCGCCCCGACGATCTCACCCATGGTTCCTCCAACCGTTCGGCGCGGTCACGGTGTTCTTCACGTCGCAGTAGAAGTCGAAGCTCCAGGTGCCGCCCTCACGGCCGACGCCGGACTGCCGCGAACCGCCGAAGGGCGCCTGCAGGTCGCGGACGAAGAAGCAGTTGACCCACACCGTGCCCGCGACCAGTTGCGCGGTGACGCGTTCAGCGCGCTCGGGATCGCCGGTGGCCACCGTGGCGGCGAGCCCGAAGCGGGTGTCGTTGGCCAGACGGACCGCCTCGTCCTCGTCGGAGAAGGTCTGCAGGGTCAGGACCGGTCCGAAGACCTCCTCCTGCACGATCTCCGAGTCCTGGGCGACGTCCGTGAGCAGGGTCGGCGCGTAGTACTGGCCGTCCTTGCGGTGGCCGCCGATGACCGCGCGCGCCCCGGCCGCGATCGCCCGCTGTACGAACCCGTCGATCTTCTCCAGCTGGCGCAGGTGGATATTCGGGCCGATGTCCGTGGCCTCGTCACGCGGGTCGCCCTGGGTGAGCTGCCCGGCCTTCGCGACGAAGCGGCGGGTGAACTCCTCGGCGACCGACTCCTGGACCAGGAAGCGCGTTGCGGCCAGGCACACCTGCCCGGCGTTGTCGTACTGCTCCACCGCCAGGTCGACTGCGAGGTCCAGGTCGGCGTCGGCGAACACCAACAGGGGTGACTTGCCGCCGAGTTCGAGGCTGAGCGGGGTCAGGTTCACGGCAGCCGAGGCCGCGATCCGCTTCGCCGTCGGCACCGAACCGGTGAAGCTGATCCGCCGCACGTCAGGGTGCGAGGTCAGGGCGTCACCGATCTCCGAGCCGTACCCCTGCACGACGTTCAGCACCCCGGCCGGCAGCCCGGCCTCGGCGGCGATGTCGGCCAGCAGGGAGGCGGTCAGCGGGGTCCACTCGGCGGGCTTGAGGATGACCGTGTTGCCTGCGGCGAGAGCGGGGGCGACTTTCCACGTGGCCAGCATCAGGGGGGCGTTCCACGGGGTGATCAGAACGCAGGGGCCCGCCGGGTCCCAGCTGACGTGATTGGTGTGCCCGCGCGTCTCGAAGTCCTCGTGCTCCAGCTTCAGCAGCCAGTCCGCGAAGAACCGGAAGTTGTGGGCGACGCGGGGCATGACGCCCCGGCGGTGGGAGCGGAGCAGGGCGCCGTTGTCGGTGGTCTCGACGATGGCGAGCTCTTCCAGCCGCTTCTCGACGCCGTCGGCGACGGCGTGCAGGATGCGGGCGCGTTCGGCGCGGGGGGTGGCGGCCCAGGCGGGGAAGGCGGCCTTCGCCGCGGCCACCGCGGCCGCAGCCTCCATCGCGGTGCCCCGGGAGATCTCCCCCAGAACGCTGCCGTCGATCGGCGAGACATCGGTGAACGTTTCGGTGGAGGCGACGCGCTCGCCGCCGATCCAGTGCCGGGTGTCGACGGCGACCCCGGCCACCGTGAGGGTGTGCTCGGTCATGTCCGGTCTCCAAGTCCTGTGGTGCGTACGGGGGTTACTCGGCGCCGGACGTGCCGGACTCCAGCAGTCGGCCGCCGTCCCAGACGACGCCGACCTGCCGGTAGTAGGCGGCGATCGGTTCGCGGATCTCCAGGCGTGCCAGTTCCTCGGTGGGCGCCTCGAACAGCTCCAGCTCGGCGTCGCCGCGCCAGGGCTGCCCGCCCTCGAAGGAGGCGGCGCCGGACTCGATCAGCTCGTCGAGCGCCAGGCCCTTGCCCTTCTCGATGGAGGGCAGCCAGCGGTGGTGGGCCATGGGGTGGCCGTTGACGAAACCGTTGGTCTCCGACGGCTCACGCAGGGTGACCACGGCCTGGGCGAGGCGCCGGTCGGCGGCGGCGAGGGTCGCCCCGAAGCGGGCGCCGGCCTCGATGCGCGGGGCGGGGCCGTACGGGTGCGGGCGGGTCTGGTGGATCGAGCCGAGCTTCTTCGGATAGCCCTGGTGCAGCCCGCGCGCGATCGCGAAGTCCTTGTCGACCCAGATGTACACGCAGCGGCTGTAGGTCTGCCCCCGGTACGTGCAGCGCACGACCGCGAACGCCTCCTTGTACTGGGCCAGTACCGGGTCCAGCAGCTCCTGACCGGAAGCCGAGCAGGACTGCCAGTCGGCCCAGATCAGCGCCACGGCGCCCGGGTCCTCGTCCGCCAACTCCAGCGGCTCGGGCAGCAGTTCACGCACCCGCGCGGGATCCGTGCGGTACTCGACGGTCAGCAGGTCGCCGGAGTAGCGCCACGGCGGGGACGGGATCAGCGAGGAGGCACCGCTCGCCGTCTTGGGGTGGAAGTAACCACGGACAGTGGACATGAAGGGATTCCTTACGCGGTGAGGGCGGGCTGCTTGAGCAACTGGGCGCGATACCGGGCGGCCCCCATCGCGGCGGCCTGACCGCCGAGCGCGACGACGCCGACGAGCCGGCCACCGGTGTGGTATCCGACCAGGACGTCACCGTCGGGGTCGCCGTCCAGGATCCGTACGTCGTCCTTGCCCAGGACGGGCGCGCCGAAGGACTGCAGCCGGAAGTCGTGCTGGTCGCTCCAGAACGTCGGGAGCGGGGCGAAGGGCACCAAGTCCCCGTCCGTTCCGGCGAGATGGGCGACGAGGGCCTTCGCGGCGTGCTTGGCCGTGTCGGTGGGGATCGACCAGTGCTCGACACGCCGGGGTACGCCGTCGTAGCGGGCATTGGGGAAGCGGGCGACGTCGCCGACCGCGACGACCTCCGGCCGTCCCCCGACCCGCAGCTGCTCGCAGGTGAGGACGCCGTCACTGAGGTCGAGGCCGTTGCCCTCCAGCCACTCGACGTTGGCCACGGAGCCGACCGACTCCACGACCACATCGGCGGGCAGCACAGTGCCGTCGCTCAGCACGACCCCGGTGACCCGGTCCTCACCCTCGAAACCGGACACTCCGGTGCCCAGCGCGAAGCGCACCCCGCGCTCCTCGTGCCGCTTCAGCAGTGCGCGACCCAGCAGTTCGCCGAGCGGGCCGACCATGGGCAGGGGGAGCGGATCGACGACGGTCACCTCGCGGACGCCGAGGCCCACGGCGGTGGCGGCGACCTCGCAGCCGATGAACCCGGCGCCGACCACGACCACGCGGGCACCAGGGCGGGTCAGCTCGTCGCGCAGGCCCTGGGCGTCGGCGAGGGTGCGGACGGTGTGGCGGCCGGTGAGCGGTCCGGGGCAGCGCAGGCGCCGGGGCCGCATGCCGGTGGCGACGACCAGTCCGTCGTACGAGATCGCCGAGCCGTCGTCGAGTGCGACGACGCGCCGGTCGAGGTCGGCTGCGACGACCCTCGCGCCGAGCCGCCACTCCACGTCGGCGGCGGCTGCCTTCGGCGTGAAGGCGAGCGACTCGAAGGGTGCCTTGCCTGCCAGTACCTCCTTGGACAGCGGGGGCCGGTTGTAGGGCATGTGAGGCTCGTCACCGATGACCGTGATCGTCCCGGTCCAGCCCGCCGCGCGCAGTTGTTCGGCGGCGCGCAGGCCGCCCATCGAGCCGCCGGCGACGACGACACGTCCGGTCGTGGGTGCGGTCATGGCGGTCATCCCTCGATCCGGATGGCCTGCAGCGGACACACGTCGGCGGCCTCTTCGACCTCGTCGCGCAGCGTGTCGTCGGGGTCGGACGCGTACACCAGGTGTCCGTCGTCGTCCATCGAGAAGACGTCGGGGGCGGCGAAGACGCACTGGCCGTGGTCCTGGCACTTGTTCATGTCGACGACGACCTTCATGGCGGTCCTCCTGAGGGGTGAGGGCGTCGGAGCAAAGAAGCAGAGAGAAAGAGAGGGGGCCCGGCCCGGGTGCGGCCGGGCCTCCTCGGCCAAAGGGGGGCGAAATCCAGCGGATGCCGCACCCCTCACTCGTTTGGCTTCAAACAAGATAGGAAGCCGCCCGACCCTGGTCAATACCTGTCCAGATGGATAACTTTTTTCTACCGCCCCCTTGCGGGGCCGCAATCCCCCTCCATATCGTTCGGGATCAAATGACTAGCCCGGGGCGCGCTTCTCCCCCGCCCCGGCCTCCCTCCGCACCCCC
>NZ_PQSR01000028.1 GCF_002920635.1 Streptomyces sp. Ru72
TTGGCTCCCTCTCCTTGAAACAAGCCGAGTTTAGGGACTGCCGACACGACGTTTCGACCCATCCCCAGTGGTGAGCTTGCCCACACGGAGCGTGAAACGAGGCTCACTCAACCTGCGAAGTCCCTTGTCGCACCGCCGCACATGGGAATCCACCGGAAAACCCTAGCCCTCCGACGTGGTCAAGGTCTCTATGAAGTAGTCCCGCCACCCGTCGTGTTTCTTTGTGGAGTCCCTACTAATGGCCCAACGAATCTTTGCTCCTGCCGGACCTCTTGTCCGAAGGTTTACCCGTTAGTAGCGTTCGCGATGCTGAAGGAAACCAGAGGGCACTCGAAGGTGGGTGGAGGCCGGTGGTCCGCAGACCGGTGGCATGGGTCGTGGCGATCGTCCTCTTCGTGGAGGCGTTCGGTGTCGCGCTGCTGAACTGGTTCCTCGGAGTGGTCGTCGACCGGCAGAACATGTCCATGGCCGGCGTCGATCCGCACGCCATGTCCGTGTCGTCGAAGGCGGCCGGTGTCGTCTTCGGGCTCTACTTCGCGGTGTGCGGGCTGGCCGCCCTGCTGGTCGCCGTGCGCGACCGCGCGCCGTCCGGCATCTGGCGCATCCTGCTGATCAGCGCCGCGGTGGTGCACGGCCTGCTCGGGGCGTTCGTGGTGGGCCTGGTCGGCTGGGGCGCGTTCGGGTTCATGATGGTGGTGCTCGGGCTGATCCTGCTCACCCTGATGACGTACGACCGCCCGGGCGGTGCGGCGGCCGGTGCGCCGCCCGCCGGCGACGACCCGGAGGACGGCGACAGGGCCGCGCGCCAGGCCCCGGAGCCCGCCGAGTCCCCGGAGCGGGCGGAACCCCTGGAGGGCGGCGGCCCCGCGCCCGTCACCCCCTGAACGTCGCCCGGGCCCCCGTCGACACGACAGAGCCCGGGCCCGCCCCGCTCACCGCTCCCGCGGTGCCCACAACTCCGTGATGCCCACGCCCAGTTCGGCCAGCAGCCGGCGGATCAGGGGCAGCGAGATGCCGATGACGTTGCCGTGGTCGCCGTCGATGCCGTCGATGAAGGGCGCCGAGCGGCCGTCGAGCGTGAACGCTCCGGCGACGTGGAGAGGCTCGCCGGAGGCCACGTAGGCGGCGATCTCCTCGTCCGTCGGCTCACCGAAGCGGACCACGGTGGACGCGGTGGCGGACGCGTACCGCCCGCTGACCGTGTCGTAGACGCAGTGGCCGGTCTGGAGCGTGCCCGCCCGGCCGCGCATCGACTTCCAGCGGGCCGTCGCCTCCTCGGCGTCCGAGGGTTTGCCGAGGGCTTCGCCGTCCAGGTCGAGCACGGAGTCGCAGCCGATCACCAGGGCGCCCTTGACCTCGGGCTTCGCCGCCACGACGGAGGCCTTGGCCTCGGCGAGCGCGAGCGCGAGCTCGGCGGGGGTCGGAGCGGTGACGGCGTCCTCGTCGACCCCGCTGACGATCACCTCGGGGTCGAGCCCGGCCTGTCGGAGCAGTCCGAGCCGGGCGGGGGACTGGGAGGCGAGAACGAGACGGCGGCGCGGCTGATCGGTCATGCGCTCAGCGTATAGGCGGCCCTCACCTGGTGCCGATGATGATCATCGCCAGCACCATGGCCAGCGCCATGAGGACCCCCAGCCGCCTCAACATCTCCTGCGTCTCGCGGAGTTCCTCGGGCGGCTCGTTCTCGGGGTCGGACCACAGCATGCCTTCCATCGTCCGGCGGCGGGCCGCGGCGGCGCCTGAGTACCCGTACTCAACTTCTGCGCCGCCGCCGGGCCGTCCACCCGACTGCCGACGGCACACGGCTTCGGCGGTCACCTGCACCGGACGGCGCGCGGTGCGCGGTGACGACCGAAGCCGTCGCGGACGTTGCCCGACGTCGTGCTCCCGCACCCCGGACGTGGCCGAGGCGCCGCGGGTCAGCCGGGCCAGTAGGTCCGGGCCCAGGCTGTAGGGCCCGGCTGGGGGACGCGGTGGGCGGCGACACGGGCCGGGTCGGCCCAGGAGTCCCGCTGCGCCGCGCCGGACGGCGTGGCCGCCGCCGCCGCGGCGCGGACGCGGACCACCGCCAGGGCGGCGGCCAGCTCCTCCGGGGTCGGGTTGCCCCGTATGACCTTGATGTTCATGACGGCTCCCAAAGGTCCCGGGGTTACAGGGGGATGTTGCCGTGCTTCTTCGGGGGAAGGGATTCCCGCTTCGTGCGCAGCTGACGCAGGCCGCGGACGATGTGGCGGCGGGTGTCCGACGGCATGACCACCGCGTCGATGTAACCGCGCTCGGCAGCGATGTACGGGTTGAGGAGCGCGTCCTCGTACTCCTGGATCAGCCGCGCCCGGGTCGCCTCCGGGTCGTCGGCCTCGCCGATCGTGCGGCGGTGCAGGATGTTGACCGCGCCCTGCGCGCCCATGACGGCGATCTGGGCGGTCGGCCAGGCGAGGTTGAGGTCGGCGCCCAGGTGCTTGGAGCCCATGACGTCGTAGGCCCCGCCGAACGCCTTCCGGGTGATCACCGTGATCAGCGGGACGGTGGCCTCGGCGTAGGCGAAGATCAGCTTGGCGCCGCGGCGGATGATGCCCTCGTGCTCCTGGCCGACGCCGGGCAGGAAGCCGGGCACGTCGACGAAGGTGATGACGGGGACGTTGAAGGCGTCGCACGTCCGCACGAAACGGGCGGCCTTCTCGCTGGCGTCGATGTCCAGGCAGCCGGCGAACTGCATCGGCTGGTTGGCGACGATGCCCACCGGGCGGCCCTCGACCCGGCCGAAGCCGGTGAGGATGTTCGGCGCGAACAGCGGCTGCGTCTCGAAGAACTCGCCGTCGTCCAGGACGTGCTCGACGACCGTGTGCATGTCGTACGGCTGGTTCGCGCTGTCCGGCACCAGCGCGTCCAGTTCGCGGTCCTCCTCCGTGACGGTGAGGTCCGCCTCCTCCGGGAAGGCCGGGGGCTCGCTGAGGTTGTTCGAGGGCAGGTACGACAGCAGCTGCTTGACGTACTCGATCGCGTCCTTCTCGTCCCCGGCCATGTGGTGGGCCACGCCGGAGGTGGAGTTGTGGGTGCGGGCGCCGCCCAGCTCCTCGAAGCCGACGTCCTCGCCGGTGACCGTCTTGATGACGTCCGGGCCGGTGATGAACATGTGCGAGGTCTGGTCGACCATGATCGTGAAGTCGGTGATCGCTGGCGAGTAGACGGCACCGCCCGCGCACGGACCCACGACGAGGGAGATCTGCGGGATGACACCGGAGGCGTGGGTGTTGCGCCGGAAGATCTCCCCGTAGGCGCCGAGCGAGGCGACGCCCTCCTGGATCCGGGCGCCACCGGAGTCGTTGATGCCGATGACCGGGCAGCCGGTCTTCAGGGCGAAGTCCATCACCTTGACGATCTTCTGCCCGTAGACCTCGCCCAGCGCCCCGCCGAAGACCGTGAAGTCCTGGGAGAAGACCGCGACCGGGCGGCCGTCCACGGTCCCGTACCCGGTGACGACACCGTCTCCGTACGGTCGGTTCTTCTCGAGTCCGAAGTTGGTGGAGCGGTGCCGGGCGAACTCGTCGAGCTCGACGAACGAGTCCTCATCGAGCAGCAGTTCGATGCGCTCACGGGCCGTCAGCTTGCCCTTCGCGTGCTGTTTCTCCACCGCGCGCTCCGAGCCGGCGTGCGTAGCCTCCTGCACGCGGCGCTGCAGGTCCGCGAGCTTTCCCGCGGTGGTGTGAATGTCGATCTCTTCCGGCTCGGACATCGGGATGCGGCTCCCTGCCTGCTCAAGTGGGGACGTGAGGGTGAGGTGCTACCTGTACGTGCTGTAAGTGCTCAGAAGAAGGAACGGTTACTCATCCGTAGCGTAGTGCTGTGCCTACCGATCGGCAGTGCGGCGTTTACCACACCTAGGGTGGCTTGCATGATGCCGCGAGATTCCTCCGACGCGAACGACAGGTCGAACGGTGCCGCAGGCGGTGGCAGCCGTTGGTCCGACCTCGACCGCCCGCCCCTGAACACCGCCGCGCTGCGCCGGGGGCTGGTGCGCGAGGGCGGGCTGTGGACCGGGGTCGACGTGGTGCAGCGCACCGGGTCCACCAACACCGACCTGGTCGCCCGCGCCACGGCCGGTCAGGCCGCCGAGGGCGCCGTCCTGGTCGCCGAGGAGCAGAACGCGGGGCGCGGGCGGCTGGACCGGGTCTGGACGGCTCCGCCCCGCTCCGGGCTGTTCTTCTCCGTCCTGCTCAACCCTGCTGAGGTGCCCGTGGCCAGGTGGGGCTGGCTGCCGCTGCTCGCCGGAGTCGCCGTCGCGACCGGTCTCGCGCAGGCGGCCGGCGTCGACACGGCACTCAAGTGGCCCAACGACGTGCTGGTCACCGTGGGCGGGGAGGAGCGCAAGACCGGCGGGATCCTCGCGGAGCGGGCCGGGAACGAGGGCGTCGTCATCGGCGTCGGTATCAACGTCACCCTGCGCCAGGACGAGCTGCCGGTGCCCACGGCGGGCTCCCTGGCCCTGGCGGGCGCCCGCACCACCGACCGCGACCCGCTGCTGCGTGCGGTGCTGCGCTCCCTTGAGGACTGGTACGGCCGCTGGCGCGCCGCGAACGGCGACCCGGCCGCGAGCGGTCTGCAGGAGACGTACGCGGCGGGGAGCGCGACCCTGGGCCGCCGGGTCCGCGCGGAACTCCCGGGCAACCGCTCGATCACGGGGGAGGCGGTGGCGATCGACGGTGACGGGCGGCTCGTACTGGCGACGGAGGAAGGGGTGCAGGAGCCGGTGGGCGCCGGGGATGTCGTGCACCTGCGGTCGGCCTGAAGGGACGGTGCTGCTCGGCGTGGGGCGGGCAGTCCCGCCCGTCTGGGGGTCCCCCTGCTCGAAGAGCTCGGGGTAGTGCGAGGACGAGGCCGTTCAGGCCGATCGGGGGCCTGGGGGCGGAGCCCCCGGAACGGTCACCCCGGTGCCGGGTGCACACCCGGCGCCGGGGACGTAACGGCCGCTGAGGAGTGAGCTACCGCACACCTGCCGTAGAGTTGACCGCGGTCGATACCTGACCGCGGCAGATCGGAAGGGCAGCACGCGTGACCGTCGACGACACGGGCTCGGGCACGGGCGTACACCCCGCCCCCGACGGTGAACCGGGGCGCGACGCACACGCCGAGTCCGAGGAGAACCCCCTCGCGCTCCGCCTCGAGCAGCTCATCCTGGGGGCCGAGCGCCGTTACACCCCCTTCCAGGCGGCCCGCAGCGCGGGCGTGTCGATGGAACTGGCGTCCCGCTTCTGGCGGGCCATGGGCTTCGCCGACATAGGCCAGGCCAGGGCCCTGACCGAGGCCGACGTCCTCGCCCTGCGGCGCCTGGCCGGTCTCGTCGAGGCCGGACTGCTCAGCGAGGCCATGGCCGTGCAGGTGGCCCGCTCCACCGGGCAGACGACCGCCCGCCTGGCCGAGTGGCAGATCGACTCCTTCCTGGAGGGCCTGACCGAGCCGCCCGAGCCCGGCATGACCCGCACCGAGGTGACGTACCCGCTGGTCGAGCTGCTCCTGCCGGAGCTGGAGGAGTTCCTCGTCTACGTCTGGCGGCGCCAGCTCGCCGCCGCCACCGGCCGGGTGGTGCAGGCCGCGGACGACGAGGAGATGGTCGACCGCCGCCTCGCCGTCGGCTTCGCGGACCTGGTCGGCTTCACCCGGCTGACGCGCCGCATGGAGGAGGAGGAGCTCGGCGAACTCGTTGAGGCGTTCGAGACCACCGCGGCCGACCTGGTCGCCGCGCACGGCGGCCGGCTCATCAAGACGCTCGGCGACGAGGTCCTGTACGCGGCGGACGACGCCGGCATCGCCGCGGAGATCGCCCTGCGCCTGATCGAGACCATGGCGAACGACGAGACCATGCCGGAGCTGCGGGTCGGCATCGCCTTCGGCACGGTCACCACCCGGATGGGCGATGTCTTCGGTACGACGGTGAACCTGGCGAGCCGGCTCACCTCGATAGCGCCCCGCGACGCCGTCCTGGTGGACCATGACTTCGCGGAGGAGCTGATCCGCACGGCAGAGGCCCCCGCCTCCGAGACGGAGGCCGCGGAGGCCGCGGCCGCCGCCGAGAAGGAGGGCAAGGAGCCGCCCACCTACCGCTTCGCGCTCCAGCCGATGTGGCAGCGGCCGGTGCGCGGCCTCGGCGTGATCGAGCCGTGGTTGCTGACCCGGCGGGACGGGTCGGCGTAGGCGCTCCTTCCGCCCTCGGGGCCGGTGCGCTCACAGGCCGTGGACGCACAGCCCCACGAGCGGTACGCACAGGCCCGGGGGGTCCGAGGCGGCCGGTGCCGACGGCGCAGGTGCCTGAGTGGTCGCGGTCGGGGACGGGGCGGACGGCGGCGCGGCAGTCGTCGTGACCGGGGGCCCGGGCGTTCGTGAACGTGAAGCCGTGGGCGTCGAGGGTGCCTCCGGGATGCCGGTCGCGGGGTCCGTGACCCGCGGCGGCGGCGTGGCCGTACGCCCGGACGGGCTCGCGCCGCCCGACACGGCCGGCAGCGCGTCGGCCCTTCCCTTGAAGGCGGTCGTCGAGGGCCCCGCGGTCCCCTTGGACGGTACGCCCCCGGCCGTCGGCGCGGTCCGGCCGGGGCCGATCCGGGGCTCGGCCTCCGCGGTGCCGCCCCCGCCCGTCACCGACTCGGGTGCCAGGCGTACGAGGCTCAGGGCCCCGGCGGCGAGCGCGAACCCCCCGACGGCGAGCGCCAGGCGCCGGCGGCGCGGCCTGCGGTGCCGGCCCACCGGGCGGAACCACACGGGGCCGGAGCCGTGGTGCACCGTCGTCGTGGTGTCGTCGGTGGCCGTGTCCGTCATTGCCCGTCCCTCCCCGGTCGCCCGCACTCCCCCAAGTGCCGTAGCGGTGCGCAGATTATGTGGGGATGGGGGGCGGGCGATGCGGAGATGACTCGAATTCACCCGAACGGGGACAGGGGCCGGTCAATGGCCCACACCCGCCGAAGGTGCGCGGCGGCTTTCGCGGGGCCGCCTCGGCTGCGATGATCGGGGCGTCGTGTAGTTAACCCGCGTTAACCGGGAGGGTGTCATGGCGGAGCAGGGGGACGAGCGGCGGTTCGGCGAGTACGTCGTCGTACGGCGGCACGGGTATGTCGCGGAGCTGGCACTGGACCGGCCCAAGGCGATGAACGCGGTGTCCACGGACATGGCCCGCTCGATCGCCGCCGCGTGCGCGCACCTGGCCGCCGACCGGGACGCCCGGGTGACGGTGGTGACGTCGACGCACGAGCGGGCGTTCTGCGTGGGCGCGGACCTGAAGGAGCGCAACTCCTTCACGGACGCCGACCTGATGCGCCAGCGCCCCCTCGCCCGCGCCGCCTACACCGGCGTCCTGGAGCTGCCGATGCCCACGATCGCCGCCGTACACGGCTTCGCGCTGGGCGGCGGCTTCGAGCTGGCCCTGTCCTGCGACCTGATCGTGGCGGACGTAACGGCGGTGGTGGGGCTGCCCGAGGTGTCCGTGGGGGTCATCCCCGGCGGCGGCGGTACGCAGCTGCTGCCCCGCCGGGTGGGCGCCGCGCGCGCCGCGGAGCTGATCTTCACGGCCCGGCGTCTGGAGGCGGCCGAGGCGCGGGAGCTGGGCCTGGTCGACGACCTGGTACCGGAGGGCCGGGACCGTGAGGAGGCGCTCGCCCTGGCCGCCCGTATCGCCGCGAACTCCCCGGTCGGCCTGCGCGCCGCGAAGCGCGCCCTACGGCTCGGCCACGGCCTGGACCTGCGCACCGGTCTGGAGGTCGAGGACGCGGCATGGCGCTCGGTGGCGTTCTCCGGCGACCGCGCGGAAGGCGTGGCCGCCTTCAACGAGAAGCGCACGCCGCAGTGGCCGGGGGAGTAGCGGACGGGTGCGGGCGCCGCGACGCGGCGAAGATCCGCGACACGACCCGGGGTGTGTCGCGAACGTCCCGTCGTTCGCCCGAAGGGCGGACATTACGGCGTCGGTGTGCTGTGGGGTGCTGTGGGGTGCTGTGGGGGCGTCCCCTGCTCGAAGAGCTCGGGTGAGGCTGCGCGGCCTCGCGAGGCAGGCGGGACCTTCGTGACACGCCCTAGCCTGTAGTCGTGGCTGAGGACAGTCGGCTGAGGGCCGTGGTGGCGCTGGCGCAGGGCATGGCGGCGGCGCACACTCCGCGCGAGGCCTGGCGGGCCGCCGCGCTGGGCGCGTGCCGGGCGCTCGCCGGGAACTTCGCCGCGCTGTCGGTGTGGGAGAGGGAGGCCGGACGGCTGCGGGTCCTCGTCAACGTGGGGGAGCGCGCGCCCGAGGAGGAGGAGTTCCCCGAGCACGAGGCCTACCCCGTGCACCAGTTCCCGGAGATCACCGAGTTCCTGCACGAGCGCTGGGCGGGCGGCGGCGACCCGAGCGCCTGGGTGGAGACCGCCGAGGGGCCGGCCGCGGGCCGCGCCGGATACTGCCACCAGCGGGTCGCGGCGCTGCGCCGGCGCGGCCGGGGCTGCTGTGTCGTCGCGCCCGTGGTGCTGCACGGCCGCGCCTGGGGCGAACTGTATGTGGCGCGTGCGGCCGGTGCGCCCGCCTTCGACGGCGAGGACGCCGACTTCGCCACCGTCCTCGCCTCCGTGGTGGCCGCCGGCATCGCGCAGACCGAGCGCCTGGAGGAGGCCCGAAGGCTCGCGTTCACCGACGCCCTCACCGGCCTCGCCAACCGCCGTGCCGTCGACGTGCGTCTGGAGGAGGCGATCGAACAGCACCGGGCCGACGGGGTCGTGGTCTCGCTCGTCGTCTGCGACGTCAACGGGCTCAAGCGGGTCAACGACACACAGGGGCACGCCGTGGGCGACCGGCTGCTGGAACGTTTCGGGTCGGTGCTGTCGCTGTGCGGCGCCATGCTGCCGGGTGCGCTGGTCGCCCGCCTCGGCGGTGACGAGTTCTGCCTGCTGGCGGTGGGCCCGTCGGCCGACGAGGTGGTGCGTGCCGCCGACGAGGTGTGTCGCCGGGCCGCCGAACTGGAGATCGGCGACGGTGTGGCCTGCGGGGTCGCCTCCACCCAGGACCCGATCGGCCCGGTCCGTTCGGCCCGCCGGCTGTTCCGGCTCGCCGACGCGGCCCAGTACCGGGCGAAGGCGCTGCACGCCGCGAAGCCCGTGGTCGCGGGCCGCGAAGGGCCGGAGGACCCGGTCGTGCGCCTGGCCGACGAGCCGCCGCCCTCCGGGGAGCGCCGCAGGTTCCGTGGCCGGCACTGAGCGGGCACGGGTCGGGACGGGCTCGGCACGGGCTCGGCGCGGGGTCGGGTAAGGGGTGAACCGCCACCCCACTGGTGACATCTTCGAATTCACTGCGTACGCTCCTGAATATGGATATGCACACTGTGGTGGTGGGGACGTCCGGGGTGACCGCGTCCGACGTTCTCGCCGTGGCGCGCGCGGACGCCCGGATCGAGCTCTCCGAGGAAGCCCTGACGGCCCTGGCGGCGGCCCGCGGGATCGTGGACGCGCTGGCCGCGAAGCCGGACCCCGTCTACGGGGTCAGCACCGGCTTCGGCGCGCTGGCGACCCGGCACATCAGCCAGGAGCTGCGCACCCAGCTGCAGCGCAACATCGTCCGCTCCCACGCGGCGGGCATGGGTCCCCGGGTGGAGCGGGAGGTCGTGCGCGCGCTGATGTTCCTGCGGCTGAAGACGGTCTGCTCGGGACACACCGGCGTGCGCCCCGAGGTCGCGCAGACCATGGCCGACCTCCTCAACGCCGGGATCACCCCGGTCGTGCACGAGTACGGCTCCCTCGGCTGCTCCGGCGACCTCGCCCCGCTGTCCCACTGTGCGCTGACCCTCATGGGCGAGGGCGAGGCAGAGGGCCCCGACGGTGTCGTACGCCCCGCCGGCGAACTCCTCGCCGGGCACGGCATCGCCCCGGTCGAGCTGCGCGAGAAGGAGGGCCTCGCGCTCCTCAACGGCACCGACGGCATGCTCGGCATGCTGCTCATGGCCCTCGCCGACCTGGACACCCTCTACAAGTCGGCCGACATCACGGCCGCGCTCTCCCTGGAGGCGCTGCTCGGCACGGACAAGGTGCTCGCACCGGAGCTGCACGCCATCCGCCCGCACCCCGGGCAGGGCGCGTCGGCCGCCAACATGCTGGCCGTGCTGAAGGACTCGGGTCTCACGGGCCACCACCAGGACGACGCCCCGCGCGTCCAGGACGCCTACTCGGTGCGGTGCGCTCCCCAGGTCGCGGGCGCCGGACGGGACACGCTGGCGCACGCCCGGCTGGTCGCCGAGCGCGAGCTGGCCTCGGCCGTCGACAACCCGGTGGTCCTGCCCGACGGGCGCGTCGAGTCCAACGGCAACTTCCACGGGGCGCCGGTGGCGTACGTGCTGGACTTCCTCGCCATCGCGGCGGCGGACCTCGCGTCCATCGCCGAGCGCCGCACGGACCGGCTGCTCGACAAGAACCGCTCGCACGGCCTGCCGCCGTTCCTCGCGGACGACGCGGGCGTCGACTCGGGCCTGATGATCGCCCAGTACACGCAGGCGGCCCTGGTCAGCGAGATGAAGCGGCTCGCCGTACCGGCCTCCGCGGACTCGATCCCGTCCTCCGCGATGCAGGAGGACCACGTCTCCATGGGCTGGTCGGCCGCCCGCAAGCTGCGCACGGCGGTGGACAACCTGACCCGTGTCCTCGCGATCGAACTGTACGCGGCGACCCGCGCCATCGAACTGCGTGAGGGCCTGACCCCGGCCCCCGCCAGCCAGGCGGCGATCACCGCTCTGCGCAAGGCGGGCGCCGAGGGGCCAGGCCCGGACCGGTTCCTGGCCCCGGACCTGGCGGCGGCGGACGCGTTCCTGCGCGACGGCCGCCTGCTCGCGGCGGTCGAGTCGGTCACAGGGCCGCTGGCCTGAGCACCCGGCGCGGGGCCGCCCCAGGAGGTGGCCCCGCGTGAGGAACACGCCGGAGACCTGAGCGGGCTCGACGCCGACCGCGTCGACGCCCTCGTCCGACGCGCCGTCACTCGGTGCGCAGGACGCGGGCGATGGCCTGCCGGGCCGTCGCACGCGCAGGTGTCATGCCGCTCCTCGACGCCGTCGCCACCCATGTGCCCGAGGCAGAGGGTGCCGGCGAACTCACGGTCCTCGCGGTCAACCGGCACCAGACCGAGGACAATGGAACTCGCCCTGGACCTCAGGGCCTTCTCGGCCACGCACCGGTGGAGCACTCCGTCCTCGCCGGCCCGGACCTGCGCGCCACCAACACCCCTTGCGACCCCGAGAGGGTCCGGCCGCGCGGCGTGGACACCGGCGCGGTCGCCGACGGCCGTCTCACCGTGATCCTGCCGCCCCTCTGCTGGAACGCCGTCCGACTGCGCCCCACCGTCTGCTGACGCCCCACCGGCCCCCCGCCGTCACCGCCCGGTCCTCGGTGGCGGTGGGCCTCAGGGCGCTTGCTCCAGCCGGCCGCGGGCTGTCAGTACGCCTCGGTGCGCTCCCGTCGTACCGAATACGCGACGAACCCGGCTCCCAGGCCCAGGAACAGCGTCCCCCCGATGACGTACGGCGTCGTGTCCACGCTGCCGGTGTCGGCCAGTTGTGTGTGGGCCGTCGCGCCGTTCGTGTCCGTGGCGGCCGCGGCCGTCCGGTCGGCGGTCGTCGAGGTCGCGATCCGCGGACTCTCCGGTGTGTTCTGGGTCGCGTTCGCGGACGGCACGAACCACAGGGCACCCAGCAGGGTCCCCGCGGCGGTGGCGGTCAGCAACGTCCGGCGGGCGGTGGACGACGATCGACGTGCGGCGGACACGAAATTCCGATCCCCCTGGGGCGCTTACGAATTGGCCGTGTGGAGCGATGCTAGTGAAAGGCGCGGGTCGTGGGAAAGTCGCGAGCTCTCCGGGCCGTACGCTGCGCGCCATGAGCACTTCTGAGACATCACGGTATGTCCGCCTTCGCGTGGAACTGGTCGTCGAGATCGACGATGTCGACGCCGTCGCCAAGGCCGCCCTGCGCCGGATCGCGGAGGACCCGGACATGCCCGAGAGCGAGCGCGCCTACACGGAGAGCGCGGTGACGGAGGACACGGCCGAGGCCGTCGCGTATCTCGTCGAGCCTTCCGTCCTGTTGGGCGAGGTGCCCGGCGTCGAACTCGCCCAGGCCTCCTGGAGCAGCGAGATCGTCGACTACGACCCCGATTCGCCGGACTGGGCGCTCGGCGAGGATGATGAGCCGGGGGGCGACGAGGACGACGAGGGGGTTCGGCTCGGCTGACATGTCTTGGGAAAATGGTGACCCCGGGTGGCAACCGGCGCCCGGGGCACCGTCGTCTCAAAGGGCGTTCCCTGGTGTCCCGCATGGCACCGGGACTCCTCGGGCACCCGTCGGGCCGGCGTGGTGTGTCCCACACCGGCCACCGATGTGGAACCGGACGAACCGGTCGTAGCGTTGAGGGTTCTTACGGGGAACTCAACGGGGTTTTGGGGAATCGGCAACCATGGAGAAGCGTGTGATGACGGACAGTAAGCGGCGCAAGGGCCTGATGGCCGCGTCCGCACTGCTCGGCGGGGTGCTGGTGCTCTCCGCGTGTAGCGGAGGCAGCTCGGCGGCGAGTGGCGGCGGGGACAACAAGGACTCGCAGGCCTCGGTCGACGAGGCGGCCGCCAAGAAGACCTCCGAGGCACAGATCAAGATCACGCCGGCGGACGGTTCCGACAACGCCTCCATCAACAACGCCGCCAAGGTCACGGTCGCCAAGGGCACGCTCACCGACGTCAGCATGACCACCGCGTCCGGCACCCCGGTCGCCGGGCAGATGTCCGCCGACAAGACCAGCTGGGCGCCCACCACCCAGCTCGAGCGGGCCACGACGTACAAGATCGCCGTGACGGCCAAGGACTCCGCGGGCCGCGACGCCCACGAGAACGCGTCCTTCACGACCGTCGCCCCGGCGCACTCCTTCATAGGCAACTTCACGCCGGACAACGGCACGACCGTCGGCGTGGGCATGCCCGTGTCGATCAACTTCGACAAGGCGATCACCAACAAGGCCGCCGTGCAGAAGGGGATCAGCGTCACCTCCAGCAGTGGGCAGGAGGTCGTCGGCCACTGGTTCGGCGCCAACCGGCTCGACTTCCGTCCCGAGCAGTACTGGAAGGAGGGCTCCACCGTCACGATGAAGCTGAACCTCGACGGCGTCGAGGGCGCGAGCGGCATATACGGCGTGCAGCAGAAGACGGTCACCTTCAAGATCGGTCGCAACCAGGTCTCGTACGTCGACGCGAAGACCAAGCAGATGAAGGTGACGCAGGACGGCAGGGTCGTCAAGACCATACCGATCTCCGCGGGCGCCCCCGACCACACCACGTACGAGGGTCAGATGGTGATCTCCGAGAAGTTCACCCAGACCCGGATGAACGGCGCGACGGTCGGCTTCACCGACTCGGACGGCAAGGGCGAGTACGACATCAAGGACGTGCCGCACGCCATGCGCCTGACCACGTCGGGCACCTTCATCCACGGCAACTACTGGGGTGCCCCGTCCGTCTTCGGCAACGTCAACACCAGCCACGGCTGTGTCGGCCTGCAGGACAAGAAGGGCGCGAACGACCCGAGCACGCCGGCCGCCTGGTTCTACAACCACTCCCTGATCGGTGACGTGGTGGTCGTCGAGAACACCGGCGACAAGACGGTCGCCCCGGACAACGGCCTCAACGGCTGGAACATGAGCTGGGCCCAGTGGAAGGCGGGTTCGGCCGTCTGACGCCCGAGCCGACGCCTCCCCGCTCGATGCCGCCGGCCGCCCTCACGGGCAGCCGGCGGCATCGTCGTGTTCACGGGATGCCGGGCGGGCGGGCGCGCTTCTCATCGTGCTCTTATGTCCGGTTTATGGGTTCATCAGGGTGCCTCCCTAGCTTGCGGCCATGTTCTTCACCTATCTGAGGCGCGAACTGCGCCGCCGGAGAAAGGCGGCCCTCGTCGTCGCCTCCGGGCTCGCGTTGGGCATCGCACTTGTGATCGTGGTCAACTCCGTGTCCTCGGGGATGGGGAAGGCACAGGACAAGGTGCTGCAGTCGCTGTACGGACTCGGCACCGACATGACCGTCACCAAGGCGGCCGACCCCACCTCCGGCAGCTCGCAGCGGCCGCGTTTCAACTTCGACGCGCGCGGCAGCGACTCCAAGGAGACCCAGAGCAGCGACCGCGTCATGGTGCAGGGCTTCCAGACGCTGGCGAGCAGCACGGTCACCAAGGTGGGGACGCAGAAGGGCGTTTCGGAGGCCGTCGGCGGGCTGAGCCTTCGGGTCATCAAGATCAGCGGACAGTTCACGCGGGGTCAGTTCCGGCAGAACCAGAACAGCGGAGAGCAGGGCGGACGCGGCGGCTTCGGCGGCGGGCAGCCGCAGGGCCAGGTGGAGGGCGGGGGCGCCGACTTCGACGTCGACAACTACTCCGTCTACGGCACCGACGTCACCAAGCCCGCCCTGGGACCCTTGACCTCCTCCAAGATCACCAGCGGCCGTACCTTCAAGACGTCGGAGACGAACGCGAAGGTCGCCGTCGTCGACTCGGCCTACGCCAGGGAGAACAAGCTCGCGGTCGGCGGCACGGTCACCATCAAGAGCCTCAAGTTCCAGATCATCGGCATCGCCACGGCCGACAGCGGCGACTCGGCGGCCAACCTGTACATCCCGCTTCAGCAGGCCCAGACGCTCGCCGACGCGAAGAACAAGGTCACCACGATCTACGTCAAGGCGACCGACTCGCAGCAGATCGCCGGTGTGAAGAAGGCCATCCAGACGAACGTCTCGGGAACCACGGTCACCACCTCCGCCGACCTGGCGAGCACCGTCTCCGGTTCGCTGTCCACCGCCTCCAGCCTCGCCGACAACGTCGGCAAGTGGCTGTCCGTCGTGGTGCTGGTGGCCGCGTTCCTGGTCGCCGGCCTGCTCACCTCCTCCGCCGTCTCCCGCCGGGTGCGTGAGTTCGGCACGCTCAAGGCGCTCGGCTGGAAGTCGGGCCGGGTGACCCGGCAGGTGGTCGGCGAGGCCGTGGTCAACGGCCTGGTCGGCGGCGCTCTCGGTATCGCGCTCGGCCTGGCGGGCGCGTACGCCGTCACCGCGATCAGCCCCACGCTTCAGGCCCAGCTCGGCGGTGGTGGCGGTGGTGGCGGAGGCTTCGGCGGCGGCCCCGGTGGCGGTGGCTTCGGCGGTCCCGGACGGCAGGCCGCGCGGACCCTGCAGGTCGCGCTCACCGCGCCGGTCAGCCTCACCACCATCGCCCTCGCGGTCGCCCTCGCCGTGGCCGGCGGTCTGATCGCCGGCGCCTTCGGCGGCTGGCGCGCCTCCCGCCTGCGTCCGGCGGACGCCCTGCGCCGCGTCGAGTAGCACCCGCCCCGCACCCCTTCCGCATCCCAGGAGTTGACCCATGTACGAACTCAGAGGCGTGACCAAGCGCTACACGCGGGGCAAGGAGACGATCGACGCCCTGGACGGCGTCGACCTCACCATCGGCGACGGCGACCGGCTCGTCATCCAGGGCCCCACCGGCGGCGGCAAGTCCACGCTGCTTCAGATGCTCGGCGGACTCGACAAGCCGACCTCCGGCCAGGTCGAACTGGACGGCGTCGACCTGGCCGGGCTCTCCGAGGCCCGGCTCACCAAGGTGCGCAGCGAGAACATCGGCTTCGTCTTCCAGTCCTTCAACCTCATCCCGACCCTGACCGCGCAGGAGAACGTCGAGACCGCCCTGGTCCCGCTCGGGGTGAAGGCCGGGCAGCGGCGCGAACGGGCCGCCGAGGCACTGAAGTCCGTGGGGCTGGGGGAGCGGCTCGGGCATCTGCCGGGCGAGATGTCGGGCGGTCAGCAGCAGCGCGTGGCGATCGCCCGCGCGCTGGTGAAGCAGCCGAAGGTGCTGCTCGCCGACGAACCCACCGGGAACCTCGACGAGTCGATGCGCGACGAGATCATGGACGTGCTCGAACGCATGTGGAAGGAGCACGGCCTGACGTTCATCATGGTCACCCACGACTCGTCGATCGCGAAGAAGGCCCCGCGGCTCGCGACCATCCGCAAGGGCAGGATCACCGTCACGGAGAACGCCGCCACTTAGACCGTTCGGCAGACCGCTCGGCAGGCCGCTCGGCAGACCGTTCCGCAGACCGCTCGGCAGGCCGTTCGGGGGCCGTCTCGTGGACGCCTGGTCGTTGCAAGTCATTACGGCCCCCGTATTGAGGCGTTGATCACCCCCCGGCATACTGCGTGATCCGGGGGGATGACGTGCACATGTACGAGACCGCCCCCGGGCCGGGTGAATGGGGATTCGCCCGGTACCTCATCTCCAGGGGGAGTCTTGCGCAGACAAGTGAGAAGAGCATGCGCGGCGACCGTCGCAACGGCGGCCGCCGTGGCGTTGGCGGCGGGCATGACCGGCCCGGCGTCGGCGAAGCCCGCTCCCGCGGCACACGGTGCCGCCGGCGGCCTGACGGCCCAGCACCGGATCACTCTCATCACCGGTGACCGCGTCGTCGTCGACGCCAAGGGCCGTGTCGTGGGCCTGGAGCGGGCCAACGGGCGGGAGAAGGTTCCGGTCCAGGTCCGCAAGGCCGCCGGGCACACCTACGTGGTGCCGGTCGACGCGGCCGCCCTGATCGCCGAGGGGAAGATCGACCGGCGCCTGTTCGACATCACCGAGCTCAACTCCTCGCGGACCCGCGCGGACCAGAAGAACGGCCTGAAGGTCATCGTGGGCTACAAGGGCGCAGCCCGTACCGCGAAGGCCGACGTCCGCGAGGCGGGAACGCTCCGCCGCACCCTCACGTCCCTGAACGCCGACGCGGTCCTCACACCCCAGCGGGACGCGGCCGAGCTGTGGAAGGCCGTCACCGACGGCGACGCCACCGCCTCCGGCATCGCGCACGTCTGGCTCGACGGCGTCCGCAAGGCGAGCCTCGACAAGTCCGTGCCGCAGATCGGCGCCCCGGCGGCCTGGGCCGCGGGCTACACCGGCAAGGGCGTCAAGGTCGCCGTGCTGGACACGGGTGTCTACGCCGACCACCCGGACCTCAAGGGCCAGGTGATCGAGGCCAGGAACTTCTCCGCGTCCGCCACCACCGCCGACAAGGTCGGCCACGGCACGCACGTGGCGTCCATCGTGGCCGGCACCGGCGCGAAGTCGCACGGCAAGTACAAGGGCGTCGCGCCCGGCGCCAAGATCCTCAGCGGCAAGGTCCTCGACGACGACGGGTACGGCGACGACTCCGGCATCCTCGCGGGCATGGAGTGGGCCGCCCAGCAGGGCGCCGACATCGTCAACCTCAGCCTGGGCGGCGCCGACACGCCCGACATCGACCCGCTCGAGGCCGAGGTGAACAAGCTCTCCGAACAGAAGGGGATCCTGTTCGCCATCGCCGCGGGCAACGAGGGCGAGAACGGGGAGAAGACCATCGGCTCCCCGGGCAGCGCGGCCGACGCGCTCACCGTCGGCGCGGTCGACGACAAGGACAGGCTGGCGGACTTCTCCAGCCGCGGCCCCGGCCTCGACGGTGCCATCAAGCCCGATGTGACCGCGCCCGGCGTGGACATCACCGCCGCCGCGGCCCCGGGCAGCCTCATCGACCGGGAGGTCGGCGAGAAACCGGCCGGCTACCTGACCATCTCGGGTACGTCGATGGCGACCCCGCACGTCGCGGGCGCCGCCGCCATCCTCAAGCAGGAGCACCCCGACTGGACGTATCCCGAGCTGAAGTCGGCGCTGACGGGCTCCGCGAAGGGCGGCAAGTACACCCCGTTCCAGCAGGGTTCGGGCCGCATCGCCGTGGACAGGGCGATCAAGCAGACCGTGCTCGCCGAGCCGTCGTCCCTGAGCTTCGGCACCGCGCAGTGGCCGCACACCGACGACACGCCGGTCGCCAGGCAGCTGACGTACCGCAACACCGGCAAGAACGCCGTCACCCTGGCGCTGTCGCTGACGGCCACCAACCCCAAGGGCCAGGCGGCTCCTTCGGGCTTCTTCACGCTCGGCGCGAAGACGGTCACCGTCCCGGCGGGCGGCACGGCGTCGGTCCCGGTCACCGTGAACAGCAAGCTGGGCGGCACCGTCGACGGCGCGTACTCGGCGTATGTGACGGCGACGGGCGGCGGCCAGAGCGTGCGCACGGCCGCGGCCGTGGAGCGGGAGGCGGAGTCGTACGACGTCACCCTGAAGTACGTGGGCCGTGACGGACAGACGCCCGTCCACTTCAGCGACCTGGTCGCGGCCTCGGGCGCCGACGCGGGCAAGGAGTACTTCTCCCAGAGCTCCGCGACGACCGTGAAGATCCGGGTGCCCAAGGGCACGTACCTGCTGGACTCCCTCTCCGTGAAGGACCCGACCTCGATCGAGGGCGGCCTCGACTGGCTGGTCCAGCCCAAGGTGAGCGTCACCAGGAACACCGCCATCACCCTGGACCTGGACAAGACCAGGTCCGCCGACATCACGGTCCCGGACGCCTCGGCCGAGCCGCGGTCCGCGGCGGTGTCGTACGTCTACGACCCGGCGGGCACCAGCCTGGCCCTGTCCGCTCCGTCGTTCGCGGACATCCGCCTCGCGCAGGTCGGCCCGGCGATCGCGTCCGGTCTCTCCCAGTCCTGGTTCGGCCAGTGGACCAAGGGCGGCACGGCCGAGTACGACGTGTTCACCGGCTCCGCGGTCAAGCAGCTTCAGGGCGCTCACGTACGCCACTACAAGGCGAACGAACTGGCCACGCTGAAACTGAGCCTCGGCGCCGCGAGCAGCGGCAAGACCGGCGCGGTCGGCGCCTACGCCGAGACTCCGACCGATACCGGCTCCAACATCCCGGTGGTGCAGAACCTGCGCGGCACGCGCACGTTCCACGTGTCCACGGGTGACAAGGCGCAGTGGACGTTCGACTTCTCGCAGTACGGCGGCAAGAAGGACGCGGAGGGCTTCCCGGTCCCGGAGGCGTACTACACGCTGGGCGCCCCGCAGGTCCTCACCGGCTGCAAGACCTACACCAGGACCCTCAACACCTCGGTCTTCGGGCCTGTGATCAACTCCGACTACGGTCTCTTCCGGGCCGACAACGAGATCTACGGATACCTGCCGCTGTTCGCGGACGGGCAGGGGCACGCCGGGTCCTCCGAGTTCATGTCGGTGAAGACGACGCTGTACCGGGGCGGCACCAAGGTCGGCGCGAGTGACGATCCGCTGTTCGGCCTGAAGCCCTTCGAGGTCCCCTCCGCCGAGGCCACGTACACGCTGACGACCTCGGTCATCCGCAGCGTGAAGGTCGCGGCGGCGTCCACCCGCATCGACGCGAGCTGGACGTTCACGTCCAAGAAGGTGGACAGCGCCCAGCTGCCCGCCTCGACCGTCCGCTTCGGCGCGACCACCGGCCTGGACAGCCGTGTCGAGGCCGGCAGGAAGGTCACGATCCCGGTCACCGTCCAGGGCGCGGCCGCGGGCCGCAACCTGAAGTCGCTCTCGGTCTGGGTGTCGTACGACTACGGCAGGACCTGGACCAAGCTGACGGTCAAGAACGGCAGGATCACCTACAAGAACCCGGCCAAGGGCCAGGGCCTGTCGTTCCACGCCAAGATCGCCGACAAGAAGGGCAACAAGTCGACGATCTCCATCTACAACGCGTTCTACGCCAAGTGAGCCGGTAGACGGCGGACGGATGGCGGACGGCCCGCCGGAGGCGATGCCTCCGGCGGGCCGTCGTGCGATGCGGCCCTGCCGCCGGCCGTGAGGGTGCTACGCGGTCGAGCGCAGCCCGTCAGGCGTGCGGCGCGGTCGTGCCCGCGCGGGTGGCGTCCGTGCCCCAGCTCGCCAGCAGCCGCAGCGCCTCCGCCGATGCCGAGCCCGGCTCGGCGTGGTACGTCACCAGCGCCAGCTCACCGTCGTCCGGCACCCGGAACGACTCGAACTGCAGCGCGAGGTCGCCTACCAGCGGATGCCGCAACCGCTTCAGCCCGTGGCTCTTCTCCTTGACGTCGTGCGTCGCCCACAGCCGCCGGAAGTCCTCGCTCTTCACCGACAGCTCCCCGACCAGCGCCGACAGCCGCGGATCGTCCGGGTGACACCCGGCCTCGTACCGCAGCTGGCACACGATGTCGATGGCCTTCTGCTCCCAGTCCACGAACAGGTCCTGGTACTCGGGCGTGAAGAACGTCATCCGCGCCCAGTTCCGCTCCTGCGGCGGCAGCTGAGCCCAGTCCCCGAAGACGGCCGCGGCCATCCGGTTCCACACCAGGATGTCCGCACGCCGTCCCACGATGTACGCCGGGACCCCGTCGAAGGAGTCCAGCAGCTGCCTGAGCGGCGTCCGCACCTGCTGCGTCCTGGCCGAAGCCTTCTTCTTGTGCGCCTTCGGCTTGGCGAGATGCGTCAGATGCGCGTGCTCGGCGTCGGTCAGCCGCAGCGCGCGGGCGATCGAGTCGAGCACCTCCGCGGACACGTTCCGTCCGTTGCCCTGCTCCAGGCGCGTGTAGTACGCCACGGACACGCCTGCCAGCTGCGCCAGCTCCTCGCGCCTGAGCCCCGGCACCCTGCGGTGGCGGCCGAAGTCCGGCAGCCCCACGTCCTCCGGCTTGAGCCGGGCTCGGCGGGTGCGCAGGAACTCGCTGAGCTCCGCGCGCCGGTCCAGGGCCTGGCCGGCTCCCGCGGCGGGCTCGGGCAGGGAGTCGAGCTGTTCATCCATACGTCCAGTATTCCCGGTCGTACGACCGGGAGCCTGACCTCGCCAGTGGTAGGACCGCTGGTCGTAGGCAGAGCCGTGGCCTGGGTGACTCGGCTGCCGTCCGGCAGGCTGGACGCCGTGCCCGGTGGAAGGCAGCCGGGCGCGCGACCCCTAGGAGAAACTCCGCATGACCACCGTTGCCGCATACGCCGCACCTGCCGCGAAGGCCCCGCTCGAGCGCACCACGATCGAGCGCCGCGAGGTCCGCGAGTTCGACGTCCTGATCGACATCAAGTTCGCCGGTATCTGCCACTCGGACATCCACCAGGCCCGTGAGGGCTGGGGCGAGGCGATCTTCCCGATGGTTCCCGGCCACGAGATCGCGGGCGTGGTCTCCGAGGTCGGCCCCGGCGTGACCAAGTTCAAGGTCGGCGACCGCGTGGGTGTCGGCTGCCTTGTCGACTCCTGCCGCGAGTGCGAGAACTGTGAGAAGGGCCTGGAGCAGTACTGCCTCAAGGGTGGCGTCGGCACGTACAACGCCGTCGGCAAGGACGGCGAGCCCACCTACGGCGGCTACTCCGAGAAGATCGTCGTCGACGAGAACTTCGTCGTCCGTATCCCGGACGGCCTCTCCCTCGACGTGGCGGCCCCGCTGCTGTGCGCCGGCATCACCACGTACTCCCCGCTGCGCCACTGGAACGCGGGCCCCGGCAAGAAGGTCGCGATCGTCGGCCTGGGCGGCCTCGGCCACATGGGCGTGAAGATCGCGCACGCGCTGGGCGCCGAGGTGACCGTGCTCTCGCAGTCCCTTCGCAAGAAGGACGACGGGCTGAAGCTGGGCGCCGACCACTACTACGCCACCAGCGACCCGAAGACCTTCGAGGAGCTGCGCGGCACGTTCGACCTGATCATCTCCACCGTGTCGGCGCCGATGGACTTCGGCGCGCTCCTGTCGCTGCTGAAGACGGACGGCGCGCTGGTGAACGTGGGCGCCCCCGAGGAGCCCATCTCGCTCAACCTGTTCTCGGTGATCTCCGGCCGCAAGACCCTCGCCGGCTCCGGCATCGGCGGCATCCGTGAGACCCAGGAGATGCTGGACTTCTGCGCGGAGCACGGTGTCGGCGCCGAGATCGAGCTGATCAGCGCCTCCGAGATCAACGAGGCGTACGAGCGGGTGCTGAGCAGCGACGTCCGGTACCGGTTCGTGATCGACACGGCCACCATCTGACCATCCCCGACAGCACCATGTGAGGCGGCCCCTGTGGCCGCCTCACGCGCGTCGTCGGTCGAAGGTCGCAGCGGCGTGGGTCCGAAGACCGATGTGCCGCCCCCTCCCGCTGCCTAGCCTGGAAAGTGGTTCCGGCAACCGGGGGACAGGAGGCCCGACCATGTCCGTGGAGCTCAACCACACGATCGTCGCCGCACACGACAAGGAGGCGTCCGCCCGCTTCCTCGCCGATCTGCTGGGGCTGGAGGTGGCGCCGCCGTTCGGCCCGTTCACGCCAGTGGAGATCCCCAACGGCGTGACGCTGGACTACATGGAGACCACCGGCTCGATCACCCCGCAGCACTACGCGTTCCTGGTCTCCGAGGACGACTTCGACGTGATCTTCGCCCGTATCCGGGACAGGGGCCTGAGGTACTGGGCGGACCCGTACCACCACCGCCCCGGAGAGATCAACCACAACGACGGCGGCCGGGGCGCGTACTTCGACGACCCGAACGGCCACAACATGGAGATCCTGACGAGGCCCTACGGAAGCGGCGGGGACTGAGGTTCATCCGGTTGGAGGCGCGATCCCGCGGCCGGGGCCGAACCCCGGTCCAGGCCCCGCAGGGCCTTGCCCTGCGGGGCCTCGCGCGCATGTGACGCCTCGCCGAACCGGTCCCGGGGCCCCGTCGGTTGAGATGGTCGTCGGATTGCGATCGAGAGTGCGCCACCTTAGCTTCAGGGCGTCGGAATCTCCCGACAAAGTCCGCATAGGTTCTCTATGTCGGCTTTCACCCCTGGTGCCATCGAACGGAGCATTCATGTCGGTGATGACCGGTACCCAGCCCCTGCAGCAGTTCGGCCAGCAGCAGTTCGGCCAGCAGCCGATCGCGCAGGTCGTCCAGCAGACCATCCAGCAGGCCTGTCAGCAGGCCAGTCAGCAGATCGCGCAGCGCATGCAGCAGACGCTGCAGCAGATCCAGCAGGTCCAGCAGCAGCTTCAGCAGCAGGGCATGGCCCACCAGGCGCACCCCTACCTGGCCATCGCGCTGCACACGACGCTGCGCCAGGGCGTGCGGCACGCGGTGGAGCAGTCCGTGCAGCAGGCGCTGCCGATCGCGATCCTGACGCTGGTCCAGCAGAGCCAGCAGGGCCAGCAGGGCCAGCAGGGCCAGCAGGGCATGCAGCCGTGGGGCCCCGGCGGGGCGGGCGGCGGGCAGTTCGGCCAGCCGTACCAGCAGCAGTACCAGCAGCCCGGCTTCGGCTTCGGCCAGATGCCCTTCGGCATCGGCTGACGTCCGGCGGCGCGCGATGCGGTGTGCCCAGGAACGGTTCCCGGGCACACCGCATCACTGTGGAAGCGCGGCCGCCCGTCACCGGATCAGGAGCAGACGAACGACGCAGGCGTGGTGAAGGTGGACGCAATGGTCAAGGAAAGACCCGGAAACAACCGGGAGAGCGGGTCCGAGGGATCGGTTTCCGGTGGGATGGGACCCGAGGGCAAGGAGACGGGGCCACAGAGGAAGGGAGGCCCGTCGCCGATCACGGTCCAGCCGCGCCGGGCCCGGTACATGGTGACACCCCTGCCGCAGAGTCTGCTCCCCCAGGGAGTCGCCGAACTCGGCATGGACGCGCTGTGCGACCGGCTGGAGCGCATGCCCGAGGTGACGGTGACCCGCAGACTCCGGTCGCCGGAGAAGCTGAAGTCGGCCGGAATGCAGCCTTCCTGCCCGGAGATCGTGGTCGTCGAGGCGGCGGAGGCCCAGGTACCGGCCATGCGGTCGCTGCATGTGCACATCGAACCGGATCTTCCGCTGTCCGGAACAGGACCGGCCGCCGCGCCGACCGCGGGCGTGCTGCCGCTGCGCGATCCGGGGCTGGTCATGCCGCTGGAGGAGCCCGCGGAGATCTCGCTGCGCGTGTGCGGGCCGGACGGCGAACCGCTGGCGGGCGCGGGGGTGTTCCTGATCGGGGCGACCTGGCCGAGCCAGGGCGTCACCGCGGCCGACGGGACGGTCACCCTCACCCTGGCGACCGAGACCGCGGAGACGGTCCAGTCCCTGTACGTCCGCCCCGTCGGCGGTTACACCGACCGCTGGATCCACCGGCCCGACCTGTCGGCGACACAGGAGAACCTGGTCACCCTCACCCCGCTGGCCCAGGTGTACCCGGAGCTGGAGCAGCGGCAGCAGTACGGCTGGGGCCAGCAGGCCATGCGACTGGACCGGCTGCCGCCCACGTTCCGCGCCTTCGGCGTCCGGGTCGCGGTCATCGGTTCGGGCGTCAGCACCGAGCATCCCGATCTGCGGCAGCGCGTGCGCTCCGGTGTCGATCTCGTGCGCGGCACCGACAACGGCTGGGCCCACGACACCCTGGGCACCGGCACCCACGCGGCGGGCATCATCGCCGGCGCGGACACCGGCAAGGGGATCATCGGCATCGCCGTCGACGCCGAGATCGAGGTCTGCCAGGTGCTGCCCGACGGACACTTCAGCGACCTGATCGCCGCTCTGGACCACTGCATCGAGCGCGAGGTCGACGTCGCCCATCTCGCGGTGGCCGCGCCGTACCCTTCGGCACTGGTCTCCCGCAAACTGGCCGACGCCTACGCGGCGGGCATCGCCTGCGTCGCACCCGCGGGCGACACCGGCGGACCGGTCGGCTTCCCGGGCTCGCTGCCCACCGTGTTCACCGTCGGCGCGCTGGGGGTCTTCGGCTCGTACCCGCAGGACACCTCCCAAGCCACCCACATCGGGCCGCAGTTGACCCCCGAAGGGCTGTTCGCCGCACCGTTCAGCTGCTACGGCCCCGGCGTGGACGCGGCCGCCCCCGGAGTGGCGGTCCTGTCGTGCGCCCCGCGCGGCGGCTACACGGCCCTGGACGGCACCGGTACCGCCTCGGCCCATGTGGCCGGTCTCGCCGCCCTCGTTCTCGCCCATCACGAGGACTTCCACGGCCAGTTGCTGCCGCGCGGCCCCGGCCGGGTGCAGCACCTGTTCGAGATCATCGCCGGGAGCTGCCGCCAACTGGCCGCCCCCGGAACGCTGGAGGCCACCCGCGTCGGACGCGGCCTGCCCGACGCCCTGGTGGCCCTCGGCCTGGCCCCCGGAGTGCAGCTCGCTCCGGCCCTGTCGCCGTACGCCTCGTCCATGGCGGGATGACCACGCACACACGGATCGGCACCCGCTCGCTCGGGGCGGGTGCCGATCCGTGTGTGTCGTTCGCGCGGAGTCCTGGGTCAGCCGCCGCCGGCCGGCTCCTTGCCGGGGGCGGCGTGCCGGGGGCGGTACTTGCACGACACCTGGCCGACGAGCTCCCGGAAGCACACCAGGGCGGTGATCGGCGGAATCCCGACGATCACCATCGAGAGCACGGAGTACGAGGAGTGGCTGATGCACAGGGCCACTGCCGTCGCGGAGGCGATCAGGATGACGCACCAGGACCGCCGGGCGGTGCGGTGCTGGAAGGCCGCCCGCAGGATGGACAGCGCGGCCACGAACCACGGTCCGTACACCGTCAGCGGCCACCACTGGGCGAGCGGCGCGGGCAGGACGGTGGCGGCGATCTCGCGCAGCTGGTTGTAGGAGTAGGCGGTGGACCAGCCCAGCATCGCCACCGCGCACGCGGCGATCGTGGCGACCAGGAGCGTGGCGGGGCTCAGTCGCTGACCGCCGTCGAGGATGTGGGAGGCCGGCCGGTGGCGCCGCCGGTCGATCCGGTGGCGGTGCTGGCCGTCCAGGGAGGGCGGGGCGGGGTCCACGGCCGACACGGTGGAGAGCATCTGGGCCAGCTCTTCGTCGGGATCCCAGCCGTTCGGCGCGATGTCCGGGCCGGGGGCGCTCCACACGGGATGCGTCTCGAGGGGATCGACATGATAAGAGTGCTGGCCGAGCACATCATGATCGGATCTCAGGGCGAACTGAATGTCGTAGAGGCTTGGCTCGCCTTGAAGCCTGTCCATTCTCGAAGTTCCTCCGAGCTCTGTATCAGGATGCTCCGTCCAGAGCGCGCAGGTATTCGCTCTCCATGTCACTGATCTTCTTGAGGAAGTCTTCAAGAAGGTCCGAACAGCCCTTGAGGCGCACGTCACCGCCGGCCGGCTCGTGCCAGCCGGCGCCACTTCCGACGGGGATCTGATCTTCCGGTTCGTTCCAAGTCACGATCACCTAACGAGCGCCACGGGGCGCCCAGGTATCCGGCATTTGGGGGAATAAATCGACGGAGAATCGTTTCGGCAGTCAGATGACAGTACCTGGCCGACGTAATTTCCAATAATCCGCGCAATCGTATTTCAGTGAATAGGATTTGACCGTGTGTGAAGCGCCGGGGTGAGCCGCCCGGGGGCACCTCCCACCGGGTGACCGAGCGAAAACCCGCTCGCCGCTTCCATGCCGCAACGCTTCCACCGAGGTCACCGGATGATCCTGCGGGATGGTCACCCGGATGCCTTTCGGCGCCTCCCGCCGCCGTGCGGCCACGGTGGATACCTTCGGGCTCCGTCATCAGCCGCTACCGAGGAGATCCGGAATGCAGCCGATCAAGCGAAGCTTCATGGGGGTGGCCGTCGGTACGGCCATCGCCTTTGCCTGCACCTCACCTGCTTCGGCCGCCGGTGGTAACGGCCCGGGAGTCCCACGTGAAGAGGTATTCCAGTTGGTGGCCAGGTCGACGCAGACCAGCTCGGTCGACGTGAATCCGTCCGGCCCCAGCCAGGGAGACGAATTCGTCATCAGCGGAGAGCTGCTGAGCCAGGGCGCGACGGTCGGAACCTACGGCGAGGTGTGCACGCTGACGCGCACCGGCCCGGTGGACTACTTCGATCTGCAGTGCGTCGCAAGCTTCACCCTGGCCCAAGGGCAGATCACCGTTCAGGGGCGGTTCCCCGTCACCCCGGCCGGTTCGGGTGAGGTCGATCTCGCGATCACCGGAGGGACCGGGCTCTACCGCACCGCCGGCGGTTACGTCCACGCCGTGAACATCAACAGCACAGACACGCAGGTCACCGTCCACCTCACTCGGTGACCCCTACGTGCAGAGCCCGGGAGACCGAGGCCGGCGATGTGCCGGCCTCGGCTCGACCGCCAGCCGCGGTCGGAGTGCAGCCACGCGGGTGGCTCGACAGGCACGCGTTGCGCACTGCCCACTCGAAGCCGTCGCGAGCCGTCGATCCGGCTCAGTGCGGCAGCGTCGCCGGGCTCCCCCCGTTCGCCTCGAACCCGGCCACCGCCAGCGCGCGGTAGACCGCGTAGTCCGCCGCCGGGTCGGCTGTCAAGGTCCAGGGCAGCGCGCCCACGTGGCCGTCGACGTGGACCAGCTGGGCCATCGCCTCTCCCCAGCGCTCGCTGCGGACCAGGAAGAACACCAGCAGATGGCGGACGTGCGCCAGCATCGGGTCGTCGGGGCGGGCCGAGTGCACCGCGTGCAGCGCGCCGTGGACGGCCTTCGTGACGACCTCGCTCTGGTAGAAGCTGCTGACCAGGTTCACCTCGGGAAGGTGCTCGAAGACCGCGAACAGGGGCATGGCCGCGAGAAGCGAGCCCTGCGGGGCGCGGGCCGCGGCCGCCTCCGCGAACGAGTACGCCAGCTCCCGCGAACCGTGCCACTTCTCGCACCAGTAGTGCAGCGCCGCCAGGTGTGCCCCCATATGGGTGGGCGCCCGGTCGAGGATCTTCAGCCACAGCTGCTCGAACTCCGGCTGCGGGTAGGCAAGGCCGCGGGCCACGGACAGTTCGACGATGTAGGGGACCGGGTCGCCGGGGGCCAGCAGCGCCGCCTCCCCGCACGCCGACCTGGCCTCCTCCATGATGATCCGGAACTCTTCCGTCCCCGGCGTCGACGTGCGCCACGCCTGCTGCACCAGGAACTCCGCGTGCACGGCCGCGCCCCCCGCGTCCTTGGGCGCCTCGGCCCGCCACACCCGCAGCCACTGTCCGCCCGGCGTCTCGCTCACCCCGCCGGGCCGCTGCCCCAGCTCCAGGGACGCGGCGCCCGCGAAGGCCTGCACGCGCTGCCATCGCGTCTCGCCCTCCGTCTCCGTGCCCGCGAGGAGCTGGGCGGCCGCGCGGTAGTCCTGCGTGCGCTGCACCACCTCCAGGACGTCCAGCAGGTCCTCGTCGGGGCCGGGCATGCGGACGTCCAGCTCCTCCTGGCGCACGAACCCGTAGTTCGCCGGGTCCGCGGCGTCCGGGTCGCCCGGCGAGACCTGCTGGATGCCCGCTCGCCGGCGCATGAGGACGGGGAGCAGGACCATGCTGAACAGGGCCAGTGCCATCAGGACCCAAAGAATCACCATGACCCAAGCGAACCAGACCGGTCCGACACTTGGCCATCCTGGTCGCCGCGCCTGTGGAAAACCCCGCCGCCCGGGCCCGTTTCCCGTGCGGCGGTCCCCGTTTCCGGCTGCGGAGTGCCCCCTCCCGGTCGCGGCGGCCCCGCTGCGGGGCGCCCGGCCTCGCGATCCCGCGTCCCGGCCTTGGGCGCACTACCCTCGGAACCCATGAGCGACAGGCACATCAGTCAGCACTTCGAGACCCTCGCGATCCACGCGGGGAACACGGCCGACCCCCTCACGGGCGCGGTCGTCCCGCCGATCTACCAGGTCTCCACCTACAAGCAGGACGGCGTCGGCGGGCTGCGCGGCGGCTACGAGTACAGCCGCAGCGCCAACCCCACCCGCACCGCCCTGGAGGAGAACCTCGCCGCCCTGGAGGGCGGCCGGCGAGGCCTCGCGTTCGCGTCCGGACTGGCGGCCGAGGACTGCCTGCTGCGTACGCTGCTCACCCCGGGCGACCACGTGGTGATCCCGAACGACGCGTACGGCGGTACGTTCCGCCTGTTCGCCAAGGTCGTCTCCCGGTGGGGTGTGGAGTGGTCGGTGGCCGACACCAGCGACCCGGCCGCTGTGCGGGCCGCCCTCACCCCGAGGACGAAGGTCGTGTGGGTGGAGACCCCCTCCAACCCGCTGCTCGGCATCACCGACATCGCCGCCGTCGCTCAGATCGCCCGTGACGCGGGCGCCCGGCTCGTCGTCGACAACACCTTCGCGACCCCCTACCTCCAGCAGCCGCTCGCGCTCGGCGCGGACGTCGTCGTGCACTCCCTGACCAAGTACATGGGCGGCCACTCGGACGTCGTCGGCGGGGCGCTGATCGTGAACGACCAGGAGCTGGGCGAGCAGCTGGCGTACCACCAGAACGCGATGGGCGCGGTCGCCGGCCCGTTCGACTCCTGGCTGGTGCTGCGCGGCACGAAGACGCTCGCCGTGCGCATGGACCGGCACAGCGAGAACGCCGCCAAGGTCGCCGACATGCTCAGCGGGCACCCGCGCGTGAAGCGCGTCCTGTACCCGGGCCTGCCCGAGCACCCCGGTCACGAGGTCGCGGCGAAGCAGATGAAGGCGTTCGGCGGCATGGTCTCCTTCCGGGTGGAGGGCGGCGAGGAGGCGGCCGTCGAGGTCTGCAACCGGGCCGAGGTGTTCACGCTCGGCGAGTCGCTCGGCGGCGTCGAGTCCCTGATCGAGCACCCCGGGCGCATGACGCACGCGTCCGCGGCCGGCTCGGCCCTGGAGGTCCCCGCCGACCTGGTCCGCCTCTCCGTGGGCATCGAGAACGTCGACGACCTCCTGGAGGACCTGAAGCAGGCCCTCGGCTGAGGCACCCGCCTCAGCCCGGCCTCACCATTCGCTGATCGGTGGAGTCGTCGTCGACGGCGGCTCCACCCAGGGGCGGGCGACCGACGCCCATACGGTGAAGGAGAGCGCCGCGGCCAGCAGGGCCAGCCACAGCACCCGGAGGGCAACCGTGCGGCGGCGCAGCAGGCGGCTGCCGCGCCGCACCACGTCCCCGTACAGGTCCGGCGGCACCGGAGGCGGTGTCCGCTCCAGCATCCGCCGTACGGTCGCCTCCCGTTCGGACACGTTCACCGGGCACCTCCTCGGGCACACGGCCCGCGAAGGGCACTTCGGCGGTGCGCGGCGGGCCGGGGGCCGCACACGTCCGCGTACGGCACGGTCACGACGGCGCCACCTCCGGTGCCGTCCTCGCCGGCGCCGTCCTCGCCGGGGGGTGCAGCAGTGTCGCCATCGCCCGGGCGCAGATGGCCCGGACCCGCTCGACGGGCAGGCCGAGCAGCGCGGCCGTCTGTTCCTCGGCGACCCCCTCGTACATCCTCAGGACGAGGATCAGCCGTTCCTGGGGCGACAGGTTCACCAGCGGGCTGCCCGGGGCCGGCCGGTGCCTGCCGAGCGCCCCGTACTGGTGCCACGCCTCGCGCGCGAAGCGGGTGGCCAGATGCTGGCGTGCCCGGGCGTACGGGTCCTCGCCGCGCAGCCGGTCCCAGGAGGCGTACGTCTGGGCGAGGGCCAGCGTCAGCAGGCGCCGTGCGCGCGGGTTGTCGTCGGGGGCCTCCGCGGTGAGCAGGGTCGCGGCGTGCAGCAGCCGCCCGGCAGCGCCGGCGACGAACGCCTGGAACTCCCGGGCCCGGCGGGCGCCGTGGGACGCATGCCGTTCTCGCACCGCGCCTCCCGCCTGAGGGTGATCGTGAGGGACGGGACCTGTCGCGTACGTACGGTGTCGAGGGCGTGCGGCACACCGGACGGCGTACGGACGACAGGGACCCGCTCTCATAGGAGACCGGCGGCGCCTGCCCGGGTCAAGAGCCTTGGAGCACCCGCACGCGCGTGTGTCGGCGTCACGGCGTACGCGTGCGGGGCTCAGGACGCCGGCTGGGACTCCGCTCCCGCGACACCCTGCGTGCCCTGCCGAGCGGAGAGCGCGACATTGAAGCGGCTGAGGAGCGCGGTGAACGTCTCGCGCTCCTCCGGCGCCCAGTCGTGCGTCAGTTCGGCCATGAGCTGGCGCCTGGAGGAACGTACCTCCTCGAGCCGGGACAGCCCGCGCGGGGACAGCTGGAGCACCACCGCGCGTCCGTCCTCCGGGTGCGAGGTGCGCTTGACGAGACCGGTGTCGACCAGCGGGGCGACCTGCCGGGTGACCGTCGAGGAGTCGATGCCCATGCTCGCGGCGAGCGCCTTGACGCCCATGGGGCCTTCCTTGTCCAAGCGGTTGAGCAGCAGGTACGCGGCACGGTCCATGGAGTTGCGCACCTGCCCGACCCCGCCGAGCCGCGTCTGCTCGGCACGGCGCGCGAACACCGCGACCTCGTGCTGCAGCGTGTCCAGAAGACCGGTGTCACCGACAGCGCTCATCTCGGTCATGTCCATCGACATCTCAGGTGTTGTGGGCATCGCCGGGGGCTCACTTCGTGCGTGGGGAGCTGGGTTGGGGGACAGGGTACGCGGCCGGGGCGCAGGACGTACCAGGGCTGTGCAAACCCGTTCCGCGCCTTGGTCACACCCGCTGTGGACGGGCGTGAACTGCGAGACTGGTGGTCATGAACCACAGCACGGCCGACTCCCTGCCGATGGTGACGCCGGACGACGTCCGGGGCGCCCAGAAGATGCTCTCGGGCGTCGCACGTGTCACCGCCATGGAGGGCAGCAGGCACCTGTCCCAGCTGGTCGGCGCCCCGGTGCACCTGAAGTGCGAGAACCTCCAGCGGACCGGGTCGTTCAAGCTGCGCGGCGCGTACGTGCGCATCGCGGGGCTGCTGCCCGAGGAGCGTGCCGCCGGGGTCGTCGCCGCGAGCGCGGGCAACCACGCGCAGGGCGTGGCCCTCGCCTCCGCGCTGCTCGGTGTGCGCTCCACCGTGTTCATGCCGAAGGGCGCCCCGCTGCCGAAGATCAGCGCGACCCGCGAGTACGGCGCTGACGTACGGCTGCACGGCCAGGTGGTGGACGAGACGCTGGCCGCCGCGCAGGAGTACGCGGCTCAGACGGGCGCGGTGTTCATTCACCCGTTCGACCACCCGGACATCATCGCGGGTCAGGGCACGGTGGGCCTGGAGATCCTGGAGCAGTGCCCCGATGTCCGAACGATCGTCGTCGGCACCGGCGGCGGCGGGCTGATCGCCGGCATCGCGACCGTGGTGAAGGCGCTGCGGCCGGACGTACGGGTGGTGGGGGTGCAGGCCGAGGGCGCGGCGGCGTACCCGCCCTCGCTGACGGCCGGGCGGCCGGTGTCCGTCGAGAGCACGGCGACCATGGCCGACGGCATCAGGGTGGGGCGGCCCGGTGACGTGCCCTTCCGTATCGTCCGTGATCTGGTCGACGAGGTCCGTACGGTGTCCGAGGACGCGCTGTCGGCCGCGGTGCTGCTCTGCATGGAGCGGGCCAAGCTGGTCGTCGAGCCGGCCGGCGCGAGCCCCGTCGCGGCGCTGCTGAGCGACCCCGGCGCCTTCGAGGGCCCGGTGGTCGCGGTGCTGTCCGGCGGCAACGTCGACCCCGTGCTGCTCCAGCGCATCCTGCGCCACGGCATGGCCGCGCAGGGCCGTTACCTGGCCGTGCGGCTGCGGCTGACCGACCGCCCGGGCGCCCTGGCCACGCTCCTCGGGGTGCTGTCGCTGGTGGACGCCAATGTCCTCGACGTGAGCCACGTGCGGACCGACCCCCGGCTCGGGCTCACGGAGGCGGAGGTCGAGCTGCACCTCGAGACCAAGGGCCCGGAGCACTGCGCGGAGGTCGGGCACGCGCTCCGGAAGGCGGGCTACACCGTCATCGACTGAGGTCGGGCATACACGTCCTCGGCCCAGGTCGAGGGCGTGTCGGAAGCAGTCCGCGAAAAACCGTTGAGAGACGCGATACATCGCGTTATGGTGTGTGTCTCGTCACCTGGTGCCTCGTCACCTTGGGACGGGTCTGGCCCTCAGCGCGTTTTGCGCGTACTTTGCCATACCCCTGTCCCCGGCAGCTCGCCGTTTTTCCGACGACGTGGAGAACTCATATGCCAGGCGCCATCCATGCCGAAGGTCTGGTGAAGACCTTCGGAGACGTAAGGGCTCTGGACGGCGTCGACCTCGACGTCCCGCAGGGCACCGTGCTCGGCCTCCTCGGGCCCAACGGCGCGGGAAAGACCACCACGGTCCGCTGTCTGACCACCCTGCTGCGCCCCGACAGCGGCAGGGCGTTCGTCGCGGGCATCGACGTGCTCAAGGACCCGGACGCGGTGCGCCGCTCGGTCGGCCTGTCCGGGCAGTTCGCCGCGGTCGACGAGTACCTGACCGGCCGCGAGAACCTCCAGATGGTGGGCCGCCTCTACCAGATGCGCGGCAAGGAGGCGAAGCAGCGCGCGGCCGAGCTGCTGGAGCAGTTCAACCTCACGGACGCCGCCGACCGCCCCACCAAGACCTACTCCGGGGGTATGCGCCGCCGCCTCGACCTCGCCGCCGCCCTGGTGGTCCGGCCGCCCGTGATGTTCATGGACGAGCCGACGACCGGTCTCGACCCGCGCAACCGCCAGCAGCTGTGGGAGGTCATCAAACAGCTCGTCTCCGACGGCACGACGCTGCTGCTGACCACCCAGTACCTCGAAGAGGCCGACCATCTGGCACACGACATCGCCGTCGTCGACCACGGCCGCGTCATCGCCCGCGGCACCTCCGACCAGCTCAAGGCCCGCACGGGCGGTGAGCGCGTCGAGGTCGTGGTGCACGAGCGCGAGCACATCGCGACCGCCGCCGAGGTGCTGAGCCGCTTCGGCAAGGGCGACGCCACGGTCGAGGAGCACACCCGCAGGCTCACGGTCCCGGTCACCGGCGGCGCCAAGCTGCTCGCCGAGATCATCCGCGAGCTGGACAGCCGCGGCATCGAGATGGACGACATAGGGCTGCGCCGCCCCACCCTCGACGACGTCTTCCTGTCCCTGACCGGCCACGCCGCCGAGGAGAAACCCGAGGGGAACGGCGCGGCCGAGGACCCCAAGGCCCGCAAGCGCACCAAGGAGACCGCCAAGTGAGTGCCGGAACCGACACCGTGCCCGTCGCGGCGCCCGCCAACCCCGTCGTCCGGTCCGTCCGCGACTCGCTGGTCGTCGCCCAGCGGAACCTGATCCGGATGGGCCGGATTCCCGAGATGCTCATTTTCGGGCTGATCCAGCCGATCATGTTCGTGGTGCTGTTCACCTATGTGTTCGGCGGCTCCATCCAGGTCGGCTCATCCAACACCACCCAGGCCTACCGCGAGTTCCTGATGGCCGGCATCTTCGCCCAGACCGTCACGTTCGCCACGGCGGGCGCGGGCGCGGGCATCGCCGACGACATGCACAAGGGCCTCATCGACCGCTTCCGCTCCCTGCCGATGGCACGTGGTGCGGTGCTGACCGGCCGAACCATCGCCGACCTGGTGCAGACGGCGCTCACCCTCGTCGTCCTGGCGGTCGTAGCCCTGATCGTCGGCTGGCGCACGCACGAGAACTTCGGCAAGGTGCTCGCCGGATTCGGCCTGCTCCTGCTGCTCGGGTACGCGTTCTCGTGGATCGGCGCGCTCATCGGCCTGTCCGTGCGCACTCCCGAAGCGGCGACCTCGGGCGGTCTGATCTGGCTGTTTCCGCTGACATTCATCTCGAACGCGTTCGTGGACGCGAACCAGATGCCGTCCTTCCTGCGGCACATCGCGGAGTGGAACCCGTTCAGCGCCACCGTGCAGGCGTGCCGCGAACTGTTCGGCAACATTCCTCCGGGCTTCCGGACGCCCGACGCCTGGCCCATGCAGCACCCCGTGTGGGCCTCGCTGATCTGGTCGGTCCTGATCATCGCGATCTTCAGGACGCTGGCGGTCCGCAAGTACCGTTCCGCGACGGCATGACGACCACGGTGGCCTCCGGCGGCTCGGCCGGAGGCCACCGTGTTTGTCGGCGCCCGGCGGGACAAAGGCCCCAGACACGCCAAGGCCCACCGGACACGACCCCTGGACACGCCAAGGCCCACCGGACACGACCCCTGGACACGCCAAGGCCCCTGGGCCACGACTGGCGCGCGGGACACGACGAGCCCCCGGGGCACGACGAGGCCCCGGACACGACGAGGCCCCGGGGCGCGCCCCAAGCGCCCAGGGGCCGCGAAGTGTCGGAGACGGGGTCAGCCCTGGTAGGGCTCGGCCTGGAGGATCCGCACCATGGCCTTCTTGCCGTTCGGCAGCTCGTACTCGGCGTCCTCGCCGACCTTCTTGCCGTTCACACCCATGCCCAGCGGTGACTGCGGCGAGTAGGTCTCGATGTCGCCGCTCGCGTACTCGCGTGAGGCCAGCAGGAAGGTCAGCGTGTCGTCCTCGTCACCGTCGAAGGCGATCGTGACGACCATGCCCGGTGCCACCACGCCCTCGGCCGCCGGAGCCTCGCCGACCTTGGCGTTCTCCAGGAGCTGGGTCAGCTGGCGCACACGGAGCTCCTGCTTGCCCTGCTCCTCCTTGGCCGCGTGGTACCCGCCGTTCTCACGCAGGTCGCCCTCCTCGCGCGCGGCCGCGATCTTGGCGGCGATCTCCGTGCGCGCAGGACCAGAAAGGTACTCCAGCTCGGCCTTGAGCTGGTTGTACGCCTCCTGGGTCAGCCAGGTGACGTTCTCGCTGGTCTGGGTCACAGGTGCTCCTCGTCGGTACTTGGAATACAAAGCATCGCCCTACCCAGAAGCATGTTCCTCCACGGGTGGGCGAAACCACGAGCCTAACAATTCACCGGCGAAAGGGGGAGGACATAAGCCATCAGAATTACGTCAACGCAGGTCAGCGGCTACGCGACACGGGTGACGTCAGTCCGCGTGACAGCCCAGCAGCTCCGCCGTCGTCCCCGGCGCGGTGGTGCGCAGCGTGACGACCTTGTCGATCTGGGTGGCGTGCCCGCCGAACCGGAAGTCGGCGCGGCCCACCTCCGTGCCGTCCGCCGCCTGGGACCGCAGGGTGCAGTAGCCCGTGGCGTCGGCGTCCTTGCGTACCTCCAGATGGGCCTTGACCGCGTTCTGCGAGGTCTCGAACGCGATGACCTGGCCGCTGATCTTGTTCTGGCCGACATAGTGGTACGCGAACCAGCCGACGAGCACGAGCAGCGCCGCTCCCAGCGCACTGCCGACGATCTTGAGTGTGCGGTCGGCGCGCTCGTCCGAGGAGCGCCCGTAGCGGTCCTGGTGCGGCCGCGTGCTCACCGTGGTCATGATCGTCCTCTCGGCCGGTCCGGGACGGATGTCCCGAAAAGGACCTCCGGGGACCGGACCCGGAATTTTCCACCCTCCGATTCGGTCACTATAGAAGCCGCCCATCGCGCCACCTGACACCGGGCGCCGACCTGCCGACTGACCGAGGATCGAGTCTTGACTGACCAACTGCGACTGATGGCCGTGCACGCCCACCCCGACGACGAGTCGAGCAAGGGCGCGGCCACCATGGCGAAGTACGTGTCCGAGGGGGTGGACGTGCTCGTGGTGACCTGCACGGGTGGGGAGCGCGGCTCCATCCTCAACCCGAAGCTGCAGGGCGACAAGTACATCGAGGAGCACATCCACGAGGTACGCAAGAAGGAGATGGACGAGGCCCGCGAGATCCTCGGCGTCAAGCAGGAGTGGCTCGGCTTCGTCGACTCGGGTCTGCCCGAGGGCGACCCGCTGCCCCCGCTGCCGGACGGCTGCTTCGCCCTGGAGGACGTCGACAAGGCGGCCGGCGAGCTGGTGAGGAAGATCCGCTCCTTCCGTCCCCAGGTGATCACCACCTACGACGAGAACGGCGGCTACCCGCACCCCGACCACATCATGACGCACAAGATCTCGATGGTGGCGTTCGAGGGCGCGGCGGACACCGAGAAGTACCCGGAGGCCGAGTTCGGCCCCGCGTGGCAGCCGCTGAAGCTGTACTACAACCAGGGCTTCAACCGGCCCCGGACCGAGGCCCTGCACAAGGCGATGCTCGACCGCGGGCTGGAGTCGCCCTACGGGGAGTGGCTGAAGCGGTGGGACGAGTTCAACCGCGCCGAGCGCACCCTGACGACCCACATCCCGTGCGCCGACTTCTTCGAGATCCGTGACAAGGCGCTGATCGCGCACCGCACGCAGATCGACCCCGACGGCGGCTGGTTCCGGGTCCCTCTGGAGCTGCAGAAGGAGGTCTGGCCGACGGAGGAGTACGAGCTGGCGAAGTCGCTCGTGGACACCTCGCTCCCGGAGGACGACCTCTTTGCAGGCGTCCGCCGGCCCTGAGGGACAATGCCTGACATGAGCGCAAGCGTGAGCCTGGCTGTGACGCACCTGGTGCCGCTGGCCGACGTCGACGAGAACAAGGTCACCCCCGGTGTCCTCGGCTTCATCGTCTTCGCGGTGATGGCGGTGGCCGTGTGGGGACTGATGAAGTCCATGAACAAGCACATGCGGAAGGTGTCCTTCGAGGAGGACGCCGACGCCTCGAGCGAGGAAGCCGGGAAGAAGGGCTCGGGCCCGGCGACGGCCAAGGGCACGCCCAAGGCCCAGCAGGGCTGACGGCTCCCCGCTCGTCCGGCCCCCTCTCTCCGGGATCAGCTCGCGCTCCGCGGTGCCGTGAACGGTTTCGGCCGATTCGGCACCGCCGGGCGACCCCACCGTGGCGTCCGAAAAGCGCCCGCACACACGAGGACGCCCCCGTGGGCGCGCCCGGTCAAACCGCTGTTCTCCGCGGCGCCCGATGCCGTGGGAGAGTGGAACGGTGAACCGACTGGCCCATGAGACGTCCCCGTATCTGCTCCAGCACGCCGAGAACCCCGTCGACTGGTGGCCCTGGTCGGACGAGGCCTTCGACGAGGCCCGTGAACGGGGTGTGCCGGTGCTGCTCAGCGTCGGTTACTCCAGTTGCCACTGGTGTCATGTCATGGCTCACGAGTCCTTCGAGGACGACGCGACTGCCTCGTACATGAACGAGCACTTCGTCAGCATCAAGGTCGACCGCGAAGAACGCCCCGACGTCGACGCCGTCTACATGGAGGCCGTCCAGGCCGCGACCGGCCACGGCGGCTGGCCCATGACCGTCTTCCTCACCCCCGACGCCGAGCCCTTCTACTTCGGCACCTACTTCCCGCCCGCCCCCCGCCACGGCATGCCCTCCTTCCGGCAGGTCCTCGAGGGCGTCCGGCAGGCCTGGGCCGACCGGCGGGACGAGGTGAACGAGGTCGCCGGGAAGATCGCGCGAGACCTCGCCCAGCGCGAGATCAGCTACGGCGACACCCGGGCGCCCGGCGAGGAGGAGCTCGCCCAGGCTCTCCTCGGGCTCACCCGTGAGTACGACGCGCAGCGGGGCGGCTTCGGCGGGGCGCCCAAGTTCCCGCCGTCCATGGTGATCGAGTTCCTGCTGCGCCACCACGCCCGCACCGGCTCCGAAGGCGCCCTGCAGATGGCGCACGACACCTGCGAGCGCATGGCCCGAGGCGGTATCTACGACCAGCTCGGCGGCGGCTTCGCCCGCTACTCCGTCGATCGCGACTGGGTGGTGCCGCACTTCGAGAAGATGCTCTACGACAACGCCCTGCTGTGCCGGGAGTACGCGCACCTGTGGCGTGCCACCGGCTCCGAGCTCGCCCGCCGGGTCGCCCTGGAGACCGCCGACTTCATGGTGCGGGAACTGCGCACCGCGGAGGGCGGGTTCGCCTCCGCGCTGGACGCGGACAGCGACGACGGGAGGGGCCGGCACGTCGAAGGGGCGTACTACGTATGGACCCCGCAGCAGCTGAGGGAGGCCCTCGGCGCCGACGACGCCGAACTCGCCGCCCAGTACTTCGGGGTGACGGAGGAGGGCACCTTCGAGCACGGCTCCTCCGTCCTGCAACTTCCCCAGCAGGAAGGCGTGTTCGACGCACAGCGGATCGAGTCGATCCGGCGCCGCCTCCTGGACAGGCGGGCCGAGCGCCCCGCCCCGGGCCGTGACGACAAGGTGGTCGCCGCCTGGAACGGCCTCGCGATCGCCGCGCTCGCCGAGACCGGCGCGTACTTCGACCGCCCCGACCTCGTGGACGCCGCGCTCGGCGCCGCCGACCTGCTGGTACGGCTGCACCTGGACGAGCACGCCCGTCTGGCGCGGACGTCGAAGGACGGCCGCGTGGGCGCGAACGCCGGCGTGCTGGAGGACTACGCGGACGTCGCCGAGGGCTTCCTGGCGCTCGCCTCCGTCACCGGTGAGGGCGTGTGGCTGGAGTTCGCCGGGTTCCTGCTCGACCACGTGCTCACGCGGTTCACCGACGACAGCGGCACGCTCTACGACACCGCCGCGGACGCCGAGAAGCTCATCCGGCGCCCCCAGGACCCCACCGACAACGCCACCCCGTCGGGCTGGACCGCCGCCGCGGGCGCGCTGTTGTCGTACGCCGCCCAGACCGGTTCGGAACCCCACCGTGCCGCCGCCGAGCGGGCGTCGGGTGTCGTCAAGGCGCTCGGGCCGCGGGTGCCGCGCTTCATCGGATGGGGGCTCGCGGTCGCCGAGGCGCTCCTCGACGGGCCGCGGGAGGTCGCGATCGTCGGCCCGGCCCTCGACGACCCCGCCACCAGGGCCCTGCACCGCACGGCGCTTCTGGGCACGGCACCCGGCGCGGTCGTGGCCATCGGCACCCCGGAGAGTGATGAGCTGCCGCTCCTGGTTGACCGGATTCTGGTCGATGATGAACCGACCGCGTACGTCTGCCGTAACTTCACGTGTGATGCCCCGACCACCGATCCGGAGCGGCTCCGCACGGCGCTGAGCGGCTGAAACGCATCATGGAACGATTGATTCCAGATGGCCGGATTGAGCGGGTGTTCGGATAGATCCTCGTAAGGAACCAGCCGTTCCGAAACAAGCTATTTATCTGAAGAGCTCCCAGGCTTCACAGTTCCCTCTTAGTCTCTCCACGGTGGCGCGACAGAAGTAACGCACTGTCGCGACAGGGGGTTTTGGGGATCTGGGGGGATCTTTTTGCTGACGTCTGTCTTCATTGCCGTCGTCTCGCTGGCCTTGTTCTGGATGGCGGCCTTCACTCTGTGGTGGCAGATGCACGCGTGGCGTACGCCCGAGGTGCTCGCCTCCACCCGGTTCAGCAGTCCGGACGGCGCCGAGCACGTGTCGTTCTCGCTGCTGCTGCCCGCGAGACACGAGCAGGCCGTCCTGGACCACACGATCCAGCGGCTGCTCGAGTCGACCCACACCGACTTCGAGATCATCGTCATCGTGGGACACGACGACCCGGAGACCACCGAGGTCGCCCGCAGGGCCGCGGCCCGGGACGCACGGGTCCGCGTCGTCGTCGACCACCATGAGAAGAAGAACAAGCCGAAGGCCATGAACACGGCGCTGCCGCACTGCCGCGGCGATGTCGTCGGGGTCTTCGACGCCGAGGACCAGGTCCACCCGGAGCTGCTCGCCCACGTCGACCACGCGTTCCGCACCACGGGCGCGGACGTCGTCCAGGGCGGGGTGCAGCTGATCAACTTCCACTCCAGCTGGTACAGCCTGCGCAACTGCCTGGAGTACTTCTTCTGGTTCCGCTCCCGGCTGCACCTGCACGCGCAGAAGGGGTTCATCCCGCTCGGCGGCAACACCGTCTTCGTCCGGACCGACGTGCTCAGGGAGGCCGACGGCTGGGACCCCAACTGCCTCGCGGAGGACTGCGACCTGGGCGTCAGGCTCTCCAGCGTCGGCAAGAAGGTCGTCGTCGCCTACGACTCCGACATGGTGACCCGGGAGGAGACCCCCGGCTCGCTGATGTCGCTGCTCAAGCAGCGCACCCGCTGGAACCAGGGCTTCCTGCAGGTCTACCGCAAGAAGGACTGGAAGCAACTGCCCGGCTTCGGACAGCGGCTGCTCGCCCGCTACACCCTGATGACGCCGTTCCTCCAGGCGTTCTCCGGCGTCATCATCCCGCTCAACGCCGCAATCGCCCTCTTCCTGGACGTTCCGGTCGGCGTCGCCTTCCTCACCTTCCTTCCGCTCGTGACCGCCGCGGTCACCTTCGTCTTCGAGGTCGTCGGACTGCACGACTTCGGCAAGCAGTACGGGCTGCGCGTGCGCTTCGTCCACTACGTGAAGCTCATCCTGGGCGGCCCCTTCTACCAGGTGCTCCTCGCCGGCGCCGCGATCCGCGCCGTCTGGCGCGAACAGCGCGGTCGCAACGACTGGGAGCTGACCAGCCACGTCGGCGCCCACCTGGCAACGACCGGCGTGATCCGCGAGTCCCGAGAGGACGTTGCTGCGTGACCTCCACTCTTCCCGCGGCGACCGAGACGAAGGTCCCCGCGCAGGACACATCTGTCCCCGAAACCGTCCCCGTCCCCCGTCCGGCGTTCCGTTTCCGCGGCTCTCGTCCCGATCTGATCCTGTGCGGCGTGCTCCTCGCGGCGATCCTGACGGTGCAGGGCTGGAACATCGCCGACTACCCGACCCTCAGCGACGACGAGGGCACCTATCTCGCCCAGGCATGGGCCGTGCAGAACGGCCACGGGCTCGCCCACTACACCTACTGGTACGACCACCCGCCGCTCGGCTGGGTCCAGCTCGCCCTGCTCACCTGGATCCCCGCCCACCTCGACGCCGGCCTGATGACGGTCGGCTCGATGCGCGCCGTGATGCTGCTGGTCAGCGCGGTGAGCGCGGTCCTCGTCTACGTCCTCGCCCGACGCCTGAAGCTGCCGATGTGGGCATCCGGACTGGCCATGGTCCTCTTCGGGCTCTCCCCGCTGTCGGTGGTGCTCCAGCGCGAGATCTTCCTCGACAACATCGCGGTGATGTGGACGCTGCTCGCGTTCACCCTGGCCGCGTCCCCGAGCCGCCACCTCTGGCACCACTTCGGCGCGGGCCTCGCCGCCGCCGCGGGCGTCCTGACCAAGGAGACGATGCTCGTCGTCCTGCCCGCCGTCTTCCTCACCATGTGGCGCCACAGCCACCGCGACACCCGGAAGTTCGCCCTCACCGGCGCGATCACGGCGTGCGCGCTGATCGGGCTGTCGTACCCCCTCTTCGCCCTGCTCAAAGGCGAGTTGCTGCCGGGCGCCGGCCATGTCTCCCTGTGGGACGGCATCCGCTACCAGATGAGCCGGGCCGGCTCCGGATTCATCCTCGACCCCGGCTCCGGGTCCTACGGCGTCCTGCACTCCTGGCTCTACTACGACCGTGTCCTGCCGCTCGGCGGCCTCGCCGGGGCGCTGCTGCTCCTGCTCACCTGGCGCTGGTCGGTCACCGCACGGACGCTCGCCGGTCCCGCGCTCGCCGTCGCCGTCCTCACCCTGGTCGCGATGCGGCCGAGCGGCTACCTGCCCGCGATGTACGTCATCCAGGCGCTGCCGTTCCTCGCCCTGGTCCTGGCGGGCGCCGCCGCGAGCGTCGTCCACCTGGTGCTGCACCGCCGGCGCGTCGGGACCGAGAAGCCGTACGTCACCTGGGCGCGGTACGCCGTGGCGGCGCTGCTCGTGGCCGCCGCCGGCGCGTACGTCGTGCCCCGCTGGTACGACGGGGACCGCACCGCCGTCACCGCCGACGCCAACGCCCCCTACCGGGCCGCCTCGCACTGGCTCGGCAGCCAGGTGAGCGACCCGGAGGGCACCCGGGTCCTCGTCGACGACGCCCTCTGGCTCGACCTGGTGCACGCCGGATACCGGCCCGGCCTCGGCGCCATCTGGTTCTACAAGGCCGACCTCGACCCGGCGGTGACCAAGACGATGCCGCACGGCTGGCGCGACATCGACTACGTGGTCGCCTCCCCGACGGTGCGGCGCGACGCGGTCAACCTGCCGGGCGTCAGGGCCGCTCTCCAGCACTCGACGCCGGTGGCCACCTTCGGCACCGGGCCGGACCGGATCGAGATCCGCCGGATCGACCAGTCGGCGGGAGGCGGCCGATGAGCCAGGAATCGACCGTCCCCGGCGAACTCGGTGACCCGGCCGTACGGGCCGTCGAGCCACCCGAGCCGGGCGCCGTCACCATCGTCGTCCCGACCTTCAACGAGTCGGGGAACATCCGCGAACTGCTGCACCGGATCACCGAGTCGGTGCCGTCCCGCCTGCCCTGCGAGGTCCTCTTCGTCGACGACTCCACCGACGACACCCCCGGCGTCATCGTCCGGGAGGCGCAGGACTGCCCGTTCCCGGTCACCCTGCTGCACCGGGAGGAGCCGGCCGGCGGGCTCGGTGGGGCCGTCGTCGAGGGACTGAAGGCGGCCGGCTCCGACTGGATCGTCGTCATGGACGGCGACCTCCAGCACCCGCCCTCCCTCGTCCCGGAGCTGATCGGCACCGGAGAGCGCACGAACGCCGGGCTCGTCGTCGCCTCCCGCTACATCAAGGGCGGCAGCCGCGCAGGCCTCGCGGGCGGCTACCGGATCGCCGTCTCCCGCGGCGCGACCTGGCTGACCAAAACGCTGTTCCCGCGCAGACTGCGCGGTATCAGCGACCCGATGAGCGGTTTCTTCGCCATCCGCCGCAGCGCGGTCACCGCGGAGATCCTCCAGCCGCTCGGCTACAAGATCCTGCTGGAACTCGCCGTGCGCAGCAGGCCGCGTGAGGTCACCGAGGTGCCGTTCGTCTTCCAGGAGCGGTTCGCGGGGCAGTCCAAGTCGACCGCACAGGAGGGCTTCCGCTTCCTGCGCCACCTGGTGGGGCTGCGCACCGCCTCCCCGCTCGCGCGCATGGTCGCCTTCGGGCTGATCGGCGCGTCCGGATTCGTACCGAACCTGGTCGGCCTGTGGGCGCTGACCGGCCTCGGGATGCACTACCTGCCGGCGGAGATCCTCGCCAACCAGCTCGGTGTCGCCTGGAACTTCCTGCTCATCGAGCAGTTGCTGTTCCGCGAGCGGCGCCGGCACCGCCGGTGGTGGGACCGGGTGGGCCGGTTCGCGCTCCTCGCCAACGCGGACCTGGTGCTGCGCATCCCGCTGATCGCGCTGCTGGTCGGCACGTTCGGCGTGGGCGTACTGCCCGCCACCGCGCTCGCGCTGGTCCTGACCTTCGTCCTGCGCTTCGTGGGGACCGAGGCGCTGGTCTACCTCCCGCGCCGGGGCCGCGCCCCCGAGGGCGGGGGCCGCACAGCAAGGAGAGCCGCATGAGAACCGTCCGCAGACTCCGCATATCCCGCAGACGCAGAACCGCCCTGCTCGCCGTGACCGGCCTGACCGCGGGCCTGCTCCTGACCTCGCCGCAGCCCGCGTCCGCCGCCAACCTCGTCAAGAACCCCGGTTTCGAGACCGCCGGTACCGACGGGATGCCGTACTGCTGGGAGAAGTCCGGCTGGGGCGACAACGACTTCGCCTTCACCACCACCAGCGACGCCCACACCGGCGGCAAGGCCATGAAGGTCGAGCTGACGCGCCGCGTGAGCGGCGACCGCAAGGCGCTCATCACCGAGTCGGCGAGCTGCGCGCCGGTGGTCACGCCGGGCAAGCAGTACGACCTGTCGCTCTGGTACAAGTCGACGACCCCGGACACCTCGCTCACCCTCTTCCGCCACGACAAGACGGCGGGCTGGCAGTACTGGACCGACCTCAAGACGCTCGACATGAGTTCCGCCTGGGCGCAGGCGAGCGTGCGCACCCCGGCCGTCCCGGACGGCACCGACCTGATCACCTGGGGTGTGTCGGTGTACGGCACCGGGTCCGTCACCACCGACGACTACACGATGGATCAGGTCGCCGACCCGCTGCCGCCCGCCCAGTGCACGGGCACGACGGACCAGTGCGCGAACGGCAGCTGGCAGGTCCTGCCCACCCAGAACCCCGTCCGCTCCATGCACTCCGTCGTCCTCAACAACGGCAAGGTGCTGCTGATCGCCGGTTCCGGCAACAGCGAGGAGAACTTCGCGGCGGGCTCGTTCACCAGCGCGGTCTACAACCCGTCGAACGGCTCGTACAAGGTGATCCCCACCCCCAAGGACATGTTCTGCGCCGGGCACGTCCAGCTCCAGGACGGGCGCGTGCTGGTGCTCAGCGGCAACAAGGCGTACCCCGTGCCGGGCGGGCACGGCTACGAGGGGTTCAAGGACTCCTACATCTTCGACCCGAAGACGGAGACGTACGCCAAGACGAACGACCTCAACGACGGCCACTGGTACCCGTCGGCGACCGAGCTCGGCAACGGTGACGTGATCTCCTTCGGCGGGCTGCGCGAGGACTCCACGGGCTCGGTGACCACCGAGTACTGGTCGGACAAGGACCAGCAGTGGCTGCCGCTGTGGAAGGTCAACCAGACCTGGTCGTACTGGGGCCTGTACCCGTCGATGATCCTGATGCAGGACGGCCGGCTCTTCTACTCGGGCAGCCACGTCTTCGGCAACAACATCCCGGGCACCGGCTCGGCGATCTACGACTACAACGCCAACACGGTCACACAGATCCCCGGCCTGCAGAACAAGGACCAGCGCGACCAGTCGGCGAGCGTGCTGCTGCCCCCGGCGCAGGACCAGAAGGTCCTCACCATCGGCGGCGGCAACATCGACTCCAACCCGGACGCGAACCGCCTGACGGACATCATCGACCTCAAGCAGGCCAGCCCGTCCTACGTCGCCGGACCGCCGCTGCCGCAGGGCACGGTCGACCTCGGAGGCGGCAAGGTCGCCGAGACCGGCAACCAGGGCAAGATGTACGTCTCCGCGGTCCTGATGCCCGACGGCAAGGTGCTGGAGACGGGCGGCGGCCTGCACAACCGCGCCGACCCGGTCTACGAAGCGTCGATCTTCGACCCGAACACCTCCACCTTCGACCCGGTGGCCGCCGACCCCCAGTCCCGCGGCTACCACTCCTCCGCGTTCCTGCTGCCGGACGGCCGCATCATGGCGACCGGCGACAACCCGGGCAACGGCACGTGGAACCACAACGTGTCGATCTACTCGCCGCCGTACCTGTTCAAGGGCAGCCGCCCGACGATCACCTCGGTGATCACGAACGAGTGGACGTACGGCACCACACAGCGCATCACGGTCGACCGGCCCATCGCCAAGGCGGAGCTGATCCGTCCGGCGGCGGTCACCCACTCCTCGGACCCCAACCAGCGGTTCGTGGACCTGCCGCTGTCGGTGAACGGCAACAACGTCGACCTGAACGTGACGAGCAACCCCAACCTGGCGCCGCCCGGCTGGTACATGCTCTTCGCGGTCGACGCGAACGGCGTCCCGTCCGTGGCCCAGTGGATCCACCTGCGGGGCCCGGCGGCCCTGAGCACGGGCACCGCCACCGCCCACGTCCACTCCTTCGCCGACTCTCTGGAGGGCACGACGACGGGCGCCGGCACCAAGCGCACCTCGCAGAAGGTCAGCCCGACCATCTCCGGCTGCGACCGCCACTACGGCTCGGTCAACGTCTGCGTACCGACGGTCTTCCCACCTCAGGTGAAGAAGACGACGGCCGCCCGCTGCGCCTGGCTGAAGGCGAACGACTACGGCCGCCTGAAGGTCAACGGCAAGGACGACCCGCTGGGCCTCGACCCGAACGGGGACGGGGTGGCCTGCGGGAAGGGCGACCTGAAGAAGAAGCGCTAGCTTTCGGCGGACCACCGGGATTCACCTCGCATGCGGCGGACGGGGCAGGGCCAACCGGCCTTGCCCCGTCCGCCGCAGTCTGTTTCCGAGGCCACGCGCGGATGCGCGGCCTAAGCCCGCCGAACGAGCGAAAAGTGCCGCAGCCGCGCCAGGCGCAGGTGCCCCGAAGCGGTGGTTCCCCTAGGGTTCCCGTGCTCTTTCGCCATCCTATGGCCGGAAACATCCGATGCCATCTGTCTTCAACAGGGGGCCTTCACGTGCATGCCGCGCGCGGCACGAACGAGACGAATCTCATGATCAGCGACCAACGGGACAGGGGGCGGCCGACAGGACCGCTCCTTGAGTGGGGGGTCAGCAGACTCCTCCTGCTGATGCTGGTGTTCCGTCTGGTTACCCTGCCGGTCTCCGACGGCAATGCGGAAGAAGTCGCCCTTTACCACAAGTGGCTGGAGGTGTTTCAGTCCGGGAGCTTCCCCGTGGGCGACGAAACCTGGCAGTACCCCCCGGGCATGTCTCTGGCGCTCCTGGCGCCCGTGTTGCTGCCGGTGCTCACCTATCAGCACGCCTTCTACGTGACCGCCTTCCTGGTCGACGCCGCCGTGTTCGCCGCGCTGTGGCGCACCGGCCGTCAGCCGGGGCGCAGCATGATGGGCGCCTGGGTCTGGACGATCGGCGTTCCGCTGCTCGGGTCGATGCCCTACGCGCGCCTGGACATGACGGTCACAGGCATCTGTGTAGCCGCTCTGCTCTGGCTGCCCACCCGTCCCCGAGTCGGGGGCGCCCTGGTCGGCGTCGGGGCCACCATGAAGCTGTGGCCCGTGCTCGTACTGTTGGGGGTGGGGCCGGGAGGGACCATGCGCACGGTGTGGGCGCGCGCCCTGGGAGCCGCGGTCGCTCTCACCCTGATGCTCGCCGCCGTCCTGCCGGGGGCATGGTCCTTCCTGTCCGGACAGCGGGCCCGCGGTCTCCAGATCGAGTCGTTCGGCGCGCTGCCCTTCCATGTGGCCCGGCACTTCGGCTGGCCGGGACAGGTGGAGCTCGCCTATGGTGCGATGCAATTCACGGGCCCGTACGCGGAACTTGTGGCGTACGCGCTCCCGGCACTGAGCGTCTTCGCGCTGGGCGGTCTCGTGTTGCTGAGGTGGCACCTGCCGAGGAGCTTCTTCACGGGCGCCGCTCCTTCCGTCCTGGGCCTCGCCGCCGTGTTGGTCTGCATCTTCACCAGCCGGGTGTTCAGCCCTCAGTTCATGCTGTGGGCCGTGGGGCTGCTCGCCGTCGGCACCACCTGGCGCTCCTCCGGGCTGCGGACTACGGCCCGCCTTGTCCTCGCGGCGTGCGGTTTCACCCTGGTCATCTACCCGTTCACCTACTTCGACGTCATGGCCAGCACCTGGTCAGCCATCATCACCCTGGCCGTCCGTGACGCGTTGTTGGTAACCGCCGCGGTGCACCTCCTGCGCACGCTCCGCACCGCGGCAAGAGCGGCCGGTGACCAGTCGGCAGAGGCAAGTGGGCTGGTGCCGCGGCCACAGTCGGCGGAGGAGACGGACGAGGTCGTGGCCACGCGCTGAAGCCTCGGGAGACCTACCGAGGCACTGTCAGGCCCGGCTCGGAAACTCGGTGAGGGCGCGCTCCACGATCGCCTCCAGCTGGTCGTGGTGCGCGCCCTTCCAGTACGCGCGGCCGCAGTCGAGGCAGCGGGCGAAGACGTCGTACGTCCGTCGCGTGCCGTGTTCGAGCTGGTCGGCGACCTCGTCCTTGGTGGCGTCTCGGAGAAGGCCGTTGCAGGCCGTACAGCGCGTCCAGGGCCGCAGCTCGGGCGCGAACCGGTCGAGCACGTCGCGGAGTTGCTCCTCGGGCCGGGTGCTGTAGACGAACGCGCCCGCCCACAGCTCGCGGCGGCGCAGCAGCCCCCGGTCACGGCTGAGCATCACCCGGCGCTCGGCGGCGGACCGGGTCGCGAGCGCCGCGTCCCCGATGTCCGTGGACTCGTACGCCGCGTCCACGCCGAGCAGCCGCAGCCGGCGGGCCAGGGTGCCGAGGTGGACGTCGAGCAGGAAGCGGAGCGGAGCGCCGGGCACCCGCTGGGGCCGCTCGACCGGGCGGACCTCGATGGTCTCCCCGGCAGCCGGCACATGGGACGCGGCCACGGCGTGGCCGTCCACGACGAGCGCCCCGACCTCGGTCAGCGGCACACCGAGCGACTCGACGACATGACCGAGCGTGGACGCCCCGTCGGTGACGACCTGCGTGGGGCGCCCGCGCCGCGCATGCGGAACGAAGGGCCCCAGCTCGGGGGCGAACTCGATGTGGATCTCGGGTCCGTTCACCTCGTCAGGATGGCACGCGGGCCGCTCAGGAGCCTTCGGGTTTCCGCTCGAGCCCGTGTTCCATGACATCGAGCGCCCGGTCCATCAGGTCACGGAGCTCGCCCTCGAAGCCGTTCTCCGCCCAGTACATGGAGACCTCCATCATGCCGCCGATGAGGGCCATGGCGCACACCCGCACTTCAAGGCTCTCCGGGTCGCGACCGGTGCGCTCCGCGAGGGCCTGGCGCAGCAGGAGCCCGGTCGCCGACATGCTCTCGAAGTACCGGGAGCGGACCGCGGGGACCTGCACCCCGAGGTGCGCCCGCAGCCGGAGCACCTCGGGATCCCCCCGCTCGCTCAGGTCGAGCCCCTTGCGCATCACGTACCGGATGGAGTCCATCCACGGCTCGTCCTCGGGCCGTGCGCGCAACTCCTCCAGCATCAGGGGGTCGTACTCGTCCGTGAGGACGATGTCCTCCTTGGTCGGGAAGTAACGGAAGACGGTGGACGGCGACACCTCGGCCCGGTCGGCGATCTGCTCGATCGTCGTCGCGTCGTACCCCTGCTCTCTGACCAGCGCGTACGTCGCGGAGCGGATCGCCTCGCGGGTCTTGATCTTCTTCCTCTCCCGCAGTCCGAGTCGGGGGCGGTCGGCGGGGGAGTAGGGGGAACGTGCGGCCGTCATGGGGGTCATTGTCCGGCATCCGTCCGGGCGGCGACCATGGCCGGGGTTGCCTGGGCGTGCTCCGTGCGGTAGGGCCGCAGTGTGTTTCGTGTGACTATTTCCGGGGTGCATGTCCCGCAGGCCGCGTCACTTAACGAGCCAGTACTCGACTGATAACTCTGTGACGGTGAGAAATCCGGCACCGTTTACTGCACAGGTTTCCAGGGCTCCGGGTCTGACGCGGCGGCGCCTTTTGCGGGTAGGCGCTTCGGCTGCGGTTATTCCTTATGCCGGTGCGCCCATGGGTGGCTCTCGGGCCATTCCCCGTCGGACGACCGGCCACGAGTTGATCATTTTGTGTGACCAGAAATCGCAGTCTGTGATCCTCACGGAGACCGAAACCCTGAAGGCCTACCGTGAACGTCGACTGGACCTGACCGCGCTCTGGTCCTGGTCTCCCGCGTCGGATGCCGAGTTGGCCGACCTGGTTCCATCCAGGAGTTGGATCAACGTAAGCGAGGCGAAACAAGTCGGGACGCCGGACGGTACGCTGCTTCTGACGTGCGCATCAGGCGGTATGGCAGTGGCCTTCAACCGCACTCGAGGAGTGACTTACTGGGCGACGAATGTCCCTCGCTCAAGTAATCTTCACAGTCTGGAAATGCTGCCGGACGGAAATATCGCCGTGGCCGCCAGCACGGGCGGATACGTCCGTCTTTACACATCGTCCCAGGGTCCACGTTCCAGCCACTACGTGCAGCACCCTCTGCCCGGGGCTCATGCCCTCTCGTGGGATGCGGGTCAGCGTCTGCTGTGGGCGCTCGGTGCCTCGGAGCTGCACGCGCTCGCTGTCGCGGGTACCAGGGCCGCACCCGGTATCACCCTGCAACGCCGGCTTCCCCTGCCCGACGAGGACGGCCACGATCTCGCTCCGGTCATCGGCGCTCCCGATGACCGCTGGGTGACCACGGGCCGCCATGTCTACCGGGTTTCCCTGACGAGCGGTGCATTCACCCGTGCCACCGCACCCAGGGGAATCGACAAGGCGCACGTCAAGAGCATCAGCCAGCATCCGGTAACAGGCCAGGTCATCATGGTCAGCCCTGACGATCAAACCTCCTGCAGTTGGTGCAGTTCGCGTGTCGACTTCCTGGATCCGAGCCGACAGGATGCGTTGATCGGCACAAGTGTGTATAAGGCACGATGGTGGCTCTGAACGGATATGGCCACGGCTTTTGAAGCCGTGGCCATGAGGGCCGGGACGTGCCGTGATCGGCTACGCGTGCTGGTACGCCACCATCGAGATGCACACGTAGTGCACGACGAACGCGGCGAGCGTGAAGGAGTGGAAGACCTCATGGAAGCCGAACCAGCGCGGTGACGGGTTCGGTCGCTTGATCCCGTAGATCACGCCCCCGGCGCTGTAGAGCAGCCCGCCGACGATGACAAGCACAAGGACGGCGATCCCGCCGGTCCGCATGAAGTCGGGAAGGAAGAAGACCGCCGCCCATCCCATCGCGATGTAGCACGGCGTGTAGAGCCAGCGCGGGGCGCCGACCCAGAAGACCCGGAAGGCTATGCCCGCCGCCGCGGCGGCCCAGATCCCCCACAGCAGCCACCGCCCCTTCGTGCCCGGCAGGAGCAGCAGGGTCAGTGGCGTGTAGGTGCCCGCGATGATCAGGAAGATGTTCGCGTGGTCGAGCCGGCGCAGCACGCCGTCCATGCGCGGGCTCCAGTTGCCGCGGTGGTAGAGCGCGCTCACGCCGAAGAGCAGGCAGGCGGTGAGGACGTAGATGCCGCAGGCGATGCGGCCTCTGGTCGAGTGCGCGAGGGCCGTGAGGATCAGGCCCGCGATGAGTACGGCCGGGAACATGCCCAGGTGCAGCCAGCCGCGGAGCTTCGGCTTGACCGGGTGGGGCAGGGAGAGCGCTACGGGACCGCGGCCTGCTGCCGGCGAGTCCGTGGGCGCGTCGGGGACGGACGCAGTCATGCGCGGCATGGTACCTACGGAACCGTAAGTAGTGGATCAGAGTGCGACCGATATCACCCGGCCCGTCCGTACTGTGTCGGTACGGCCACCGCGCAAAAAAACCTTCTGTCGAACTCTACGTGCACGCAAAGAAACGCGGCGACATGTGGCGATCCCCACTCCGCTCAGGTGTGACGTCCTCTGGACAGATGCGCAATCTCGTCGGATGATCAAATGAGTGCGGTCGGCACCGGATGAGCGGCTACGAAGCATCCGGGTCGCAGCCCCCACGGGGCAATCAACACAAAATCCCTCATCTAGGAGCGATCGTGGCGCGCGACATCGCGGCTCCCTCAACCGTCCCCACCCAGCACAAGGACCTGATCTCGTGGGTCAACGAGATCGCCGAACTGACGCAGCCGGACAGCGTGGTCTGGTGTGACGGATCCGAGGCCGAATACGAGCGCTTGTGCGATGAGCTCGTCCGCAAGGGCACCTTCAGGAAGCTCGACCCGATCAAGCGCCCGAACTCGTACTACGCCGCCTCCGACCCGACGGACGTGGCCCGGGTCGAGGACCGGACGTTCATCTGCTCCGAGAAGGAGGAGGACGCGGGTCCGACGAACCACTGGAAGGCGCCCGCGGAGATGCGGGAGATCTTCCAGGGCGAGAACGGCCTGTTCCGCGGCTCCATGCGCGGCCGGACGATGTACGTCGTGCCCTTCTGCATGGGTCCCCTCGGCTCGCCGCTCTCCGCGATAGGCGTGGAGATCACGGACTCCGCGTACGTCGCGGTCTCCATGCGCACCATGACGCGCATGGGCCAGGCGGTCCTCGACGAGCTCGGCTCCGAGGGCTTCTTCGTCAAGGCCGTCCACTCCCTGGGCGCCCCGCTGGAGCCCGGCCAGGACGACGTCCCCTGGCCCTGCAACTCGACCAAGTACATCTCGCACTTCCCGGAGGCCCGGGAGATCTGGTCGTACGGCTCCGGCTACGGCGGCAACGCGCTGCTGGGCAAGAAGTGCTACGCGCTGCGTATCGCCTCGGTCATGGCGCGTGACGAGGGCTGGCTGGCCGAGCACATGCTGATCCTGAAGCTCACACCGCCGCAGGGCGAGTCCAAGTACGTCGCCGCCGCCTTCCCGAGCGCCTGCGGAAAGACGAACCTCGCCATGCTGGAGCCGACGATCTCCGGCTGGACGGTCGAGACGATCGGCGACGACATCGCGTGGATGCGGTTCGGTGAGGATGGCCGTCTGTACGCGATCAACCCGGAGGCCGGCTTCTTCGGCGTCGCACCCGGCACCGGTGAGCACACCAACGCGAACGCGATGAAGACGCTGTGGGGCAACGCGGTCTTCACCAACGTCGCCCTCACCGACGACAACGACATCTGGTGGGAGGGCATGACCGAGGAGTCGCCCGCCCACCTGACCGACTGGAAGGGCAACGACTGGACTCCCGAGTCGGAGACCCCTGCCGCCCATCCCAACGCCCGCTTCACGGTCCCGGCCTCGCAGTGCCCGATCATCGCGCCGGAGTGGGAGGACCCGAAGGGCGTGCCGATCTCGGCGATCCTGTTCGGCGGCCGCCGGGCCACGGCGGTCCCGCTGGTGACGGAGTCCTTCGACTGGAACCACGGCGTGTTCCTCGGCGCGAACGTGGCCAGCGAGAAGACGGCGGCGGCGGAGGGCAAGGTCGGCGAGCTGCGCCGCGACCCCTTCGCGATGCTCCCCTTCTGCGGCTACAACATGGGCGACTACATGGCCCACTGGATCGACGTGGCCAAGGACAAGGACCAGTCCAAGCTGCCGAAGATCTACTACGTCAACTGGTTCCGCAAGAACGACGAGGGCAAGTTCGTCTGGCCGGGCTTCGGGGAGAACAGCCGCGTCCTGAAGTGGATCGTGGAGCGCCTCGAGGGCAAGGCCGAGGGCGTCGAGACCCCGATCGGCATCCTGCCGGCCAAGGGAGCCCTGGACACCAACGGCCTCGAACTCTCCGAGTCCGACCTGGACTTCCTGCTCACGGTCGACAAGGAGGTCTGGCGCGAGGAGGCCGCCCTGGTCCCCGAGCACCTCAACACCTTCGGAGACCACACCCCGAAGGAGCTGTGGGACGAGTACCGCGCCCTGGTGCAGCGCCTGGGCTGACGCCCACCTGAACCCCGCGGCCGGTCGGACTTGCCCTGACCTGCGACGTCACCAGGACCGGCCGCGGTGACAGCACCGCGTTCCAACGGGCCGGGGCCCGCACCGTACGACGGCGTACGGTGCGGGCCCCGGCCCGTTGTCGGTCCCGTTCCACCGCTTGCTCACCGGTGGCGATCCCACTCAGACGACCCGTAAACGGCTGGGTCTGTCACCCTCCGCGGATCGCCCACAGCTGCAGCAAGGCTTTCCAAGTTCCACCGATTGCCCGGTGACGGCGGTCAACACCCGCAACAGTGAGTGTCATCCCCGTCGGTGTAGCAGCACGAACCCGTCCTGCCGCGCCACCAGCTCGCACTCACGCAGGTCCTTGGCCAAGTTCTGCTGTTCCGCTTCGATGCTCAGCGGCGCGCCGAGCCAGCCTCTCGCGCCCGCGGGTACCCATGTGTCCACCATGATCCACTGAGGGTTGGGCCGGCTGCTCTCGGCGCCATAGAGACTGACACTCGTACGGTTGGTGAGCTGGGGTACCAGATGGTCGGAGACCTGAACCGTGGCTCCATCGGGGATCACGTTCATCAAGCGATGCGCGGTGGCGACACGAGGATCGGTTCGCCAGGTCTCCGGCTGGACCAACTGGAACAGAGGGAAGTTCGGAAGGACCATGAAGGTGATCGCGGCGGAGGCCATGAGGTATCGGTGCAGACTGCGTCCGCTTGTCCCGCGCCGCACCAGGGCGTCGATGAAGGCCGCGAAGACGATCGGCATCAGGACGAGCGAGTAGTGGTAGAGAGTCCCCCAGTGCAGGGCGTTGTTCGACGCGAATCGCCACATCAAGGTTGGAAGGCCGATCGCCAGCAAGGGGGACCGCAGCGCCAGGAACACGGTGGGAGCCAGCAGGAGCGCGAAAGTCGTCACCTTGGTCTCGGGGGTGAGGAGACCGATAGTGCCCCGGTGGAACAGATCCAGCAGACTGCCCGCACCACCAGGCGGGATTTCAGACGCTCCGGATGAATCCTGCACCAGGGACCAATAGGCGAAGGACCCAGTTGGGTTGAAGGCGGGCAGGACCACGAAAAGCGCCAACGCGGTCCCGGCGAGGCCGGCCGCGACCGCGAACATACCCAGCCTGCGGTTGCCGCGCCGGGCGATGAGGACACCGATGACGGCAAGCGTGAGTCCGAGATCCTCCTTCACGAGTACCAAGGGCAGGGCCCAGCACGCCGCTACGATCAGTCGGTCGTTCGCGAGGGCAGTCAGCGAGAGCGCCAGGAGAGGAACTGCGAAGGCCACTTCGTGGAAGTCGTAGCCGACCCCACTCGCGATGCCCCAAGAGAGCCCGTAGCAGGCACCGATCACCGCCCCGGCCGTGGTGCCCAGCGTTCGACGCGCCCAGAGTGTCAGCGGCACCACGCTCAGCGCGAGGAGCGCGGCCTGCAGGATGAGAAGCGTTTCCGCTCCTCGCCACATCCAGTAGAAAGGCGCCACGAGCACCAGGATGGGGGAGAAATGATCGCCCAAGACGGGAAAGTCTTGCCCCTTGATTTCAGAGACCGGCAAGTGCCCCTCTGCATAGGAGCGAACGACCTGTTCGAAGATTCCAAGATCGTAACTGCTCGTGAGCATCCGTTGATGAAGGCGCAGCGAGACAGCCGCGTACATCACGAACAGTGCGCCGGCCATGGCCCAGATCCACCATGTGCCGACGACACGGCCTTTGTGCGGTGACCCGGCCACTGCCTCTTCGCCGAAAGATGACTGCTGCGCAGGGACTGTCGCGCTCTTGGTGGGTGGTGCTTGCATCGAGAGCCCTTCAGGGAACGATTCTGGCGGCCATCAACATGCCAGCACGTCGTGGCCTTCGAACCACGCTTAAACTCCCGTGTGGTGAGAATCAACCGAATGGCCGCATGCCGACTCTGCACACGCCGCGAGGAGTGTGAAAATGCGGCCCTCACCGACGATCCGCCTATGGTGCTGCCATGCGCGGAATCCTGTTGGCCGGGGGAACCGGCTCGCGGCTGTGGCCGTTGACCCGTTCGGTGTCGAAGCAACTGCTGCCGGTGTTCGACAAGCCCATGGTTTATTACCCACTTTCCACACTGGTGATGGCCGGAATCCAGGAAATTCTGATCGTCACCACCGCCGAGGATCAGGAGCAGTTCCGCCGGTTGCTCGGCGACGGAAGCCAACTGGGGCTACGGCTGGAGTACATGGCGCAGAAGCGCCCGGAGGGAATCGCCCAAGCCTTCATCCTGGGAGCCGACTTCATCAAGAGTGAGTCGGTCGCCTTGATCCTGGGCGACAACATCTTCCATGGAAGCGGGCTCGGTACCAACTTGGCGCGCCACGACGATCTGAAGGGCGGCAGGGTGTTTGCCTACCAGGTCGCCAATCCCTCGGCCTATGGCGTGGTGGAATTCGACGAGCTCGGCCAGGCGCTGTCCATCGAGGAGAAGCCGGTCCGGCCCAGGTCCCGGTACGCGGTCCCCGGGTTGTACTTCTACGACAACAGCGTCGTCGACATCGCCCGTGGCCTGCGACCGAGTTCCAGGGGCGAGTTGGAGATCACCGACCTCAACCGCGTCTACCTGGAGGCCGGTGCCCTGAATGTGACCCGGCTCGACCGGGGCACCGCGTGGCTGGACACCGGAACCTTCACCTCCATGGTTCAGGCGTCGGAGTTCGTCCGCGTGATCGAGGAGCGCCAGGGGCTCAAGGTCGGCTGCATCGAGGAGGCGGCCTGGCGAGCCGGACTGATCGATGACGACCAACTCCGGGAATTGGCGCAGCCGCTGCTCAAGAGCGGGTACGGGCGGTATTTGCTGGGGCTGCTGGAAGAAACCGACTCGCGATATCTCGTCATGCCTCAGCGGGGCAGTGGACCGCGCCGCGAGGAGCTGTTGCGAACGGGGCCGGGCCGTCAGCTCTGACGGCGAGCGCTATTGCGCCCAGGGCCGGAAGATCTTGTGACGAAACTTGCGGCCACGACTCAACCGAAGCCATTGGAGGCACAGTACATGCGTTTTGCCGTCACCGTCATTCAGCCGCCCGGGTACCAGCATTCGGAGGCGTTCAGGGAGGTCGCTGAGACCGTACACTTCGCCCTCCTGCGCCTCGGTCATGACAGCGTGCTGACACGTGAACCCCGGCTGCCTCGGCGCAGGCACATCATCTTTGGATGCAACTTGCTCCCGGGATACCCTGTCGACATTCCGGAAGATTCAATTCTGTATAACCTTGAACAAGTGTACAGAGGCTCGCCGTGGGTCGGTGACGACCTGCTAAGTCTGTTCAGAAAATACACAGTTTGGGATTATAGTGCTCGTAATATCCTCGAACTGCAGCGTATGGGTGTGGATGGCACCTACCACGTCCCGATCGGTCATGTTCCGGAGCTGGAACGGATCAAGCCGGCGGTCCAGGAGGACATCGATGTTCTGCTCGTCGGCTCATTGAACGAGCGTCGCCTCGAATTGATCCGGCAGCTCAGTTCGACCGGCCTGAACGCCGTGGCTAGGTTCGGCGTGTATGGCGAAGAGCGTGACGAGCTGATCGCCAGAGCGAAGATCGTGCTGAACCTCCACTTCCACCAAGCGAGGGTCTTCGAGATCGTCAGGGTGTCCTACCTTCTGGCCAACGGCAGGTTCGTTGTATCCGAGCGCGGCAGCAACCCCGATGAGGAGGCCCCGTTCGCTCCCGGGATGATCTTCGGTGAGTACGCTGAAATCGCTGATCTCTGCAGGTACTACGTCAACCATGACGATGAGCGTCGTGCTCGAGCGGATGTAGGGCAGTCGATCATGCGCTCCCGTTGCGCGACGGACATCCTCCGTTCCGCACTCGCTGCGCTTCCCGGCGATGACAGACCGCCGGTTTCGGTAATGCATCCGGCACGCTCTGCGGAGGATGTCTCGAAGAGCCTGACGTAGTCGTTGGGTCGTCGTAAACAGCAAATAGAGCGCTGTGTGGAAGGAATCAGTCACGTGAGGCCATTGGGTATCGAAGGGGCTTGGGTGGACACGCCCAAGGTATTCACGGACAGCAGGGGCCGATTCCATGAGTGGTTCAAGCGTGACAGGTTCCACGATTCCGTTGGCCAGGGACTCCGGCTCGAGCAGGCCAACTGCTCCCGCTCGGTTCGCGGCACTCTTCGCGGCATCCACTTTGCGTCTGTCCCGCCGGGCCAGGCCAAGTACGTGACCTGCGTGAGTGGCGCCGTCCTGGACGTGGTGGTCGACATCCGCACCGGCTCCCCCACGTTCGGGAAATGGGAGGCGGTGCGCCTGGACGACACCACGCACTGCAGCGTCTACCTCTCGGAAGGACTGGGCCATGCCTTCATGGCCCTGGAGGACAACTCCACTGTTGTCTACCTGTGTTCGAAGGGCTACGCGCCGCAGCGTGAGTACGGGATCAACCCGTTGGACCCGGCGTTGGCCATCGCCTGGCCCGAGGACCTTGCACCGCACCTTTCCGACAAGGACGCCGCGGCACCCACGCTGGAGGAAGCAGAGCGGCAGGGTTTGCTGCCTTCAATCGAGGAGTGCAGTGAGTATCGCAGAAGCCTGGTGAGCAGCGCGGCGCCCGCTGGCTTCGACAAGGCCTTGACCATGGGTGTGGTCGCGCCTCATCGCCAGTGACGAGGCGATCCGGGGTGAGCTTGGCCTGTGGGATCAGGTGCAGATCCCTCGGCGAAGTTCAGTGCACCTCAACCAGTCCCAGCGCATAAATGCTTGGGCTTCTCCGCCGCCGACCGACCGGTCCAATGAGCGTCCAGCCTTGGGTCGGAAACTGGGGGCTTCCCGGAGGGGTCAGCTTGCGGCTGAGAGATAGGGGTCTGACGGCCGGGCAGGGCAGTGCCGAACGGACGCCCATCCCTGACTCTGACGGCGCGACACGTCTTGTACCCGGCCTCCTACGAGGCCAGTAGCTGTCGTGTTCGGTCGGGATGACCATCGCCGGTCCCTTTAGCCGAGCCGAATTGAGGGCACTACCGTCCGGTGGACGCGGCCCCCAGATTGCCCGGATGAACCGCGTGGCCACTGCAGAACTATGCCGGAGCCGGGCCCAGCCGAAGTGGGCAATTGCAGGTTCCAGAACCTCGGACCACTGGGTGGAGAGGCCGCTTGGGTGATCTCCGGTCGAGGACACGCCCTGAATCGTAATCATTCAATCGCGGATGAGCGAAGAATGGCTCTGTCCGTAGCGGAAGGCGACGTGACACGCATGCGAATGAAGCACACCGAGTGCGCGCTTGCGGTCCGATCCCTCCAAGTTCGTGAGGAAGGTTCTCTGGTGAGCCGTAGAACGATCCGAATTGCACGCGTGAAAACCGCCACGATGGTGACGGCGGGCGCGCTTTCCGTAGCGCTCCAGGTCGTGCCGAACACCGTGGCCATCGCCGATGCGATCCACAGGTCCGGCGGCGACGGCGCTGCCGCCGTGCCCGGCCCGAACGGCGCGGTGAGTGCCGAATTCGGTGGCGATCATGGTCCGAAGGGTGACCGGGGCCCGAAGGGTGAGAGGGGCGAGAAGGGGCACCAGGGCGCTCAGGGGCCCCGGGGCCCTCAGGGCCCTCAGGGCCCTCAGGGTGCGCAGGGTGCGCAGGGTGCGCAGGGTGCGCAGGGTGGCACGGGTGGGTTTAGCGCCCTGACGGTTGTGTCCACCGTCAGCGCCCTCGGTACCGTGGCGACGGCCGTGTGCCCGCCCGGGTTCGTGACTACGGGCGGCGGAGTCACCCCGGCCACTACCGGAGCTGACGCCCTGGGGGTCCTCATCGAATCTGAGCCGGTCGTCACCGGCACTGTGCCGTCTGTCTTCAACGCTTTCGCGGGTGGCGCAAGCGGCGCCACGGCCACCGTCTTCGCGATCTGCGTCCCTGCTCCGTGACTCCCATGTGAGCGGCGGTGCGGAACGTCCTCTCCGCTTCACCTGGGAATGCTTGACGGTGCCCGGGGGCTTCAGCCTCGCGGGCACCGTCCGCATGCTCTCCGTGCCTTGGCGGGAAAGCGTCGGGTAGGGGCTCCGACGGGGCATAGGGTCGTGGCCCCACCAGGCATCGAGAAGAAAATAGAATTCCACCGGGTGCTCGGCGAGGAAGCCTCGGATCGGCCACACAAGCGTGGCGAGAAGAACTCGGAGAACTATGCGCATCCTTGTGACCGGCGGTGCTGGATTCATCGGCTCTGAATACGTCCGCCAACGACTTACCTCGGATCCGACCGCACGGATCACTGTCCTCGACAAACTCACCTACTCGGGGGTCGTGGCCAATCTGGCGCCTGTGGCGGAACACCCGGGCTACATCTTCTTCAGGGGCGACATCTGCGAACCGGACGTGGTCGACCAGGCCATGGCAGGCCAGGACGTTGTGGTTCACTTCGCCGCCGAGTCGCACGTGGACCGATCGATCGAAGGGGCCGGCCCCTTTGTACGCACCAACGTGCTGGGCACGCAGGTGCTCTTGGACGCCGCCCTCCGGCACGGCGTCGGACGCTTCATCCACGTGTCCACCGACGAGGTGTACGGCTCGATCGCCGAAGGGTCGTGGACAGAGGGGTCCGCGGTGGCGCCGAACTCCCCCTACTCCGCGTCCAAGGCCGGCTCCGACCTGCTGGCGCTCGCCTACCACCGGACCCACGGCCTCGACGTCGTGGTCACCCGGTGCTCCAACAACTACGGGCCGTACCAGTTCCCCGAAAAGGTCATCCCGCTCTTCATCACCAACCTGATCGACGGGAAGACGGTTCCCCTGTACGGGGACGGCCGCAACATCCGCGACTGGGTGCACGTCTCCGATCACTGCCGGGGCATCGACCTGGTCCTGCACGGCGGCACGGCCGGGGAGGTCTATCACATCGGCGGCGGGACGGAGCTGAGCAACCACAAGCTCACCGGGCTGCTGCTGGACGCGGTCGGAGCCGGTTGGGACCGGGTCCAGTACGTGGCCGACCGCAAAGGCCACGACCTGCGCTACTCAATCGACGACAGCAAGATCCGCGAGCAGCTCGGCTACGCCCCGCAGGTGGACTTCGAGGAAGGCCTGGCCGCCACGGTCGACTGGTACCGCGCACACCGCTCCTGGTGGGAGCCGCTCAAGAAGAGGGCCCGGCTGCGGTGACGACGAGCTGGCTGGTGACCGGGGCGCGCGGGCTCCTGGGCCAGGACATGCTGGCCGAGCTCGCCGCGGATCCGGACGCCATCGTGACGGGACTGAGCCGTGACCAGCTCGACATCACCGACCCGACAGCCGCGTTCCGTGCTGTCACCGGTCACGATGTCATCGTCAACTGCGCCGCCTGGACGGACGTCGACGGCGCCGAGCGTTCCGAGGCGGCGGCCACAGCCGTGAACGGCACAGGCGTGCGTCACCTTGCGCATGCGTGCGCGGAGAGCGGCGCTGTCCTGCTGCACATCTCCACCGACTACGTGTTCCCCGGTGACGCCCGCCGACCGTATGCCGAAGACGCCTCGACGGGGCCCGTCAACGCGTACGGGAGAAGCAAACTGGCGGGGGAGCGGGCAGTTGTCGAGCTCCTGCCGTGCACTGGATACATCGTCCGCACCGCCTGGCTCTACGGAGCACACGGCCCCAACTTCGTCGCCACCATGCTCGAACTCGCCGCCCGACGAGAGACGATCGACGTGGTGGCGGACCAGCACGGCCAGCCCACCTGGTCCCGCGCGCTCGCCCGGCAACTGGCAGCCCTCGGCCGTGCCGCGCTGACCGGGCGAGCGCCGGCAGGCATCTACCACGGCACGTCCGCCGGACACACCACATGGTGCGGCCTGGCACGTGAGATCTTCCGCCTCAGTGGCCTCGATTCCGAGCGTATCCGCCCGGTGCGCTCGGACAAGTTCCCGCGTCCGGCCCCCCGCCCGGCGTTCGGGGTCCTCGGTCACGGCACCTGGGTCCGTGCTGGGCTTGCTCCTCTCCCGACATGGGACGACCAACTGACGGCGGCCCTGAAGACGCCTCCCTTCGCCGATCTGGCCGCCACGGCGCGAAGGACGGAGAGCGACTGAACACAGGAGGCGCCTCGTAGAGCCTGACAGCTCTGCGAGGCGCCTCCTGTCTCTTCACGTTCCTAGACCAGCAGCAGTCCGCCGCACCGGTCGGCACCCTCTTTCATCGCGATGAGGTTGGCGACCACGTAGGAGATGTCGTTCTCAGCGTGCCACTCGGTCGGGAAGTAGGTGACCAGCCGCGACTTCTGGAACTTGGCCTCGATCTCGGGCACGAAGGCCCGGTACTGGTTGTCCGTGTAGTACCAGAACGAATTCTCGTTGTAGTAGGCGACATACGTCGGGTTCTGGTAGGCGCCGCGGCCGTCGGAGCTGGGCGTCATGGTGAGGAGCATGCCGCCGGGTGCCAGCAGCCGGTACAGCTCGTTGATCAGCGGCACCTTCGCGGGAACGCGCTCCAGGAACTCCACCGCCCGCATCAGGCCCACGGAGTTGTCGGGCAGGTCCAGCTTCCCGGGCAGGCTCGCGACGATGTCGATGCCTTCTCCCGGATGCTGGTCCACACCCACGTACCCGGGCGGCTTGCGGTGGCCCGGGCCGAGGTTCAACGCCAGCAGTCCCCGCCGAAGGGTCCAGGCGAGGGCGTTGGCCTCGATGTACTTGTCGTACAGGGCCACCGTCTCTCGCTGGATGAATGCGTTGATGTCCGGGTCTCGCTGCGTGCACCCCGGGTGCACCCGCTGCAGGTAAAGACAGCGAGGGATGTGGTGGAAGTCGCCGACGTGGAACAGACGGCACATCAGGTCCTGGTCGTCGAGGACGGTGCGAGTGGCGTCGTAGCCGCCGGCCTTCTCGTAGCTCTCCTTGCGGAACGCCCGTACGTGGTTGGGGGCGTACCAGATGTAGGAGACGTTGTGCGGCGTCGGAGCCATGGACCTGACCTGAAGCAGGTTGCGGCCGTCGACGCGTACCTCCTCGTACTGCCAGCCGTGCGCCTCGTTGAAACGGGTGTCGTCCCGCCCTCCGTCCTCCGTGATCTGCGCCGTGTTGCTGTAGACGAGCACGGCATCGGGATGCTCGTCGAAGGCCTTACCGAGCTCCGCCAGGCACGCTTTCGCCAGAAGATCGTCGTGGTCCAGTTCCACGAGGATCTCGCCGCGCGCCAGTTCGCAGGCTCTGCGCTTCGCTGCTCCGACACCGTGGATGTCGTCCGCGATCTCCACGCGGACCCGCTCGTCGGGGCGCTCCGGACGCCAACGGGCACCGTTGTTGAGCAGGACGATCCACTCCCAGTCGGGACAGGTCTGCGCCTGCAGGGCCGCCAGGCACTCGTCGAGGAAACGAGGCATGTGGCTGGGCGTGAAGACGGAGAACCTGGGGGTCGAGGTCGACGTCATCTGCTGCTCCCTGCGTGGCTCGATGTCGGTGAGGGGCTTACGGCATTCCGGAACCGCTCCGGTACCTGAGAAAGGAGCGCGGGATCGGCTGCGACAGCGCGACGGAACGCATCCTTGGCCTCGTCGTTGCGATTCTTCTCAGCAAGGAGGAGCCCGAGCTGCATGTGGAGCGAGGCAGCCTTCGGCGCGGTGGCAGCGGCACGTTGCAGAAGTCGCATGGACCGGTCGGGGTCGCTCGACTTCAGCATCATGGCCTCACTGAAGAGGGCCGACATGAAGGATGGATCGATCTTCAGAGCCTTGTCGTAAGCCGCACGCGCATAGGATGTGTTGCCGTTCGCTTGCGCGATGATGCCCAATTGGTACCAGGCGAACTTGTTGGCGGGGTCCAGTTCCAGCACATGCCGGTAGGTGCGGGTAGCACCCTGGAAATCCCGGTGCTGCTGTTGCACAAGGGCATCCTGCAAAAGTCGGTTCGCCTCCTGGACCCGGGACGCTGACGCGGCCTTGGATTCCGTGGGCGTGGCGGACTCGGGTCGAATGACCCATAGGGTCGCACCGGTGGCAACCACGGCCGCCGCGGCGAAGCCGGCGAGCCCTGTCCACAATGTCCTACGTTTCACTGGGTCACATCTCGTGGAATGGTGGGGTCGGATGGATGTGGCTGATCTTTGCGTGGTCCGCACAGAACGGGCCGCGGCGGGTGCCGACGCTACCGGAGTCGGAACCATGGTCTTTTCCGGCGACGTTACGAGGCTCCAAGAAGAAGTCGCCATTCGGCAGGCGATTTTGGGCTCCATATCACCCAAATGCAGTCGGTCCAGCACCGGTTGGATAAAACCGATGCCCTCCGTTGTGAACCTTGCGGTAGCGATTGGGTTTGCTGCTCGTCAAATCGTCCGCTGATAAGCCGACTCGGCGGCCGTTCAGGCGCTCGTAGTTGTTGCGCGGTCCTGCCTCTTTGTATCGCCATAAGCGACTGGATACCTTGACGTACCGGTCAGTTGGAACCCTGAGTGGGGTGGTCCCCTGTGAAGCAAACGATCTGTCTGAACATGATCGTCAAGGATGAGGCCCCGGTGATCCGGCGTTGTCTCGAATCTGTGCGCTCCTTGATCGACACGTGGGTCATCGTGGATACGGGCTCCAGTGATGGCACCCAGGACGTCATTCGCGAGGTGTACAGCGATGTGCCTGGTGTGTTGTACGAGCGGTCGTGGAAGGGGTTTGACGGGAGTCGCACGGAGGCGATCGAACTGGCCCGTTCCAGCGGGGACTACCTGCTCTTCATGGATGCCGATGATGTGATGGAGGTGGAGCCCGGCTTTCGCATGCCGGAGCTGACCCATGACGGGTACAGCATCGCCGTGCACCATGGGCCGGTCATCCACTGGCGGCCCACCCTGGCCGCAACGCGGCTCCCCTGGCGTTACATGGATGTTCTACATGAGTACCTCTACTGCGACTCGCCGTTTACGCTCGGGGCTCTCCAGGGGATCCACATGCGCATCGTGGGCGGCGGGGGACGCCAAGGGAAAGAAAGCGTGCAGGAAAAGTACCGGCGTGATGCGGAGATGCTTCAGCAGGCTCTGGTCAAGGAGCCGGGCAACTACCGTTACGTCTTCTACCTCGGCCAGAGCTGGGACGCCGCCGGTGAGCCGGAGAAGGCACTTGAAGCCTATGACCGACGAGCGACCATGGGGGGCTGGGACCAGGAGCTCTTCTGGGCTTGCCTCTACGGCGCACGGCTGGCGGAGCTCCTTCAGCGGCCGCTGACCGATGTCATGGCCCGCTTTTATCGCGCACACCAGATCCGCCCCTCACGCGCCGAAGCCCTCGGCGAGCTCGCGCGCCTGTGCCGAGTCAACGGCCGGCGCTGGGACGCTTACAAGTTTGCGCGGCAGGCAGCGCTTCTTCCACGTCCCATCGAAGCCCATTTCGTCGAGTACAGCTGGTACGACTGGCGGGCGCTCGACGAGTTGGCGGTGTCCGCCTATCGGGTCGGCGAGTACTCGGAGTCGAAGCGATGCTGCGAACAGTTGTTGCACGGTGACAAGTTGCCTGCCCAGGAGCGCGACCGCGTGTCCCGAAACCTTGAGGCCGCACAACGCAAGCTTGGATCGAGAGTGCTAGTAGGACCTGAAATGGTGTGAACTGAGCTTTGCGCCTCGCAATGCTTTCTGGTTCTGCCCTGGTTGGGTGGGAGGAAACGGCTGGTTGCCTTCAGGTGCCGGTCAGTTGGAACCCTTGAGTGGGATGGTCCCTTGTGAAGCAAACGATCTGTCTGAACATGATCGTCAAGGATGAGGCCCCGGTGATCCGGCGTTGTCTCGAATCTGTGCGCTCCTTGATCGACACGTGGGTCATCGTGGATACGGGCTCCAGTGATGGCACCCAGGACGTCATTCGCGAGGTTTACAGCGATGTGCCTGGTGTGTTGTACGAGCGGTCGTGGAAGGGGTTTGACGGGAGTCGCACGGAGGCGATCGAACTGGCCCGTTCCAGCGGGGACTACCTGCTCTTCATGGATGCCGATGATGTGATGGAGGTGGAGCCCGGCTTTCGCATGCCGGAGCTGACCCATGACGGGTACAGCATCGCCGTGCACCATGGGCCGGTCATCCACTGGCGGCCCACCCTGGCCGCAACGCGGCTCCCCTGGCGTTACATCGGCGTCCTGCACGAGTACCTCTACTGCGACCCGCCGCTCACGCTCGGGACTCTCCAGGGGATCCACATGCGCATCGTCGGCGCGGGGGACGCCAAAGGAACCAAAGCGTGCAGGAAAAATACCTGCGAGACGCGGAGACGCTTCGGCAGGCTCTACTCAAGGAGCCGGAGAACTCCCGTTACGTCTTCTACCTCGCCCAGAGCTGGCGAGATGCCGGTGAGTACGAGAAGGCACTTGAAGCCTATGACCGGCGAGCGACCATGGGGGGCTGGGACCAGGAGGTCTTCTGCTCGCGCCTTTATGCCGCGCGGCTGGCGGGGATGCTGCAGCGGCCGCTGACCGAGGTCATGGACCGATTTCAGCAGGCGCACGACAGCCGCCCCTCACGCGCGGAAGCCCTCGGGTCTCTCGCGCAGCTGTGTCGCCTCAACGGTTTCCGCTGGGACGTGGCATACGAGTCTGCGCAGCAGGCGGCACTGATCCCGCGTCCCAGCGACAACCTGTTCGTCGAGTACAGCTGGTACGACTGGCAGGCGCTCGACGAGCTGGCGGTGATCGCCTTCTGGGTCGGAAAGTACCGGGAGTCGGTGGAGTGCTCTGAACGGTTGCTCCGTGATGGCAAGTTGCCTGCCCAGGAGCGCGATCGTGTGTCCCGAAACCTCGTGGCCGCACAACGCAAGCTTGGCTCGCGAGTGTTGGTGGGGCCAGAAATGGTGTGAGCCACCGTCGGTCAAAGCCAGGGCCGTGCTGTACGCCAGTGCGGCGTTGCGCTCGACCATGTCTTCCGTGGACGAGCGCCACCGGCGCGTCCGCGCTCGATGCCACTGTCAGGGTGCTTTCGAGCCGGGCTTGGGCGCGCCGGTGCAGTGCGGCGGACACGGGGGTTCATCGCCGGCCGTAGTCACATCGCATGTAGCGGTGGCAGCCAGCCTCACAGCAGAGCCCCCCTGCTCTACGAGCCGCTCGGCGTGCCGCATCCGGCTTCACGCACGTGACCGCCCGGATCTGCTTCAGCGGCCGTACGCTTCGTACCGTTGCTCCGGTCGGCCGCCCGCCCGGGAGTAGCGAGATCGCTGATCGATGGGCGGCCGCTCATGGCCTCGACTACGTCGTGCCGACCCGTCATCGCACATGTGCCCCCGATCTTCGAGGACTCGGCGGGCTACACGCGTGTGATGCCTGTTTTCGTATGGTGTCTGCGTATCTCGGCTTGACATGAGCGTGTGCCGTGCCCGGATGATTTCGAGCACGGCACACTTCAGCGGGTCCCGTCGAGGTCAGAACAGCGTGTGGCTCTTGGACAGCCTTTCTCGACGGCCTACGGGTTCACTTGGCTCAGCGTCAGGCCGATGGAGGGTAGGTCACGGCTGGCTGACGGCCAGTTGCCAAGTCGCGTTACCGCAGAAGAGCACGAATCGGCCCGAGCTGTTGATCACGTTGCAGTCCAGTGTGTAGACGGTCCCGGCTGCGTCCACGACCTGGAAGTGGGCCTCTTCCCCGCCGCTCGCGGCGGACACCTGGTTTGTGACCGTGATGCCACAGGGGTTGGGCGGGAAGCCGGCCCTGGTGAGCGGTGTCCAGATGAAGGGCTGTGCAACTGCGGGCGGGTTGAATTGCCTGACGGCTCCGAAGGGGTTGCCGGCGGGGTCCAGCAAGGCCTTGAGCTCGTAGTCGGCGCCTCGCTGGTCGGAGTCGATGTCAGGGACGCACTGCCCGGCGGCACCGGCGGGTCCGGTCGGGCCCGTGGGGCCGGCGGGTCCGGTGGGACCGGTGGGACCGGTCCTGCCCTTCTCCTTTTCCTTCTCCTTTTCCTTGCACTCGCCCCCGTGGTCGTCGGGGAGAATACGGTCCTTCCTGCCCTCCCTGCAGTCGTCGTCGCCGCCGACCGCGCGCACGCCGGCCGGGCCCTTGGCCGTCTGAGTACCCGCCAGCGCGGGCGTGGCAAAGCCCAGCATCACGAGGGCGAGCGTCGCCATCGCGCCGCCCGCGAGCCTTCTGCCCTGCCGCGGCAGCGGGCCCAGGCCGGATGATGGGGTCCTGGTCTCAGGACTCATGTATCGCTCCTTGGGGAACCGAGTGGAGTGACCCTCCAGAGGCGCATTCGTGCCTCATCGGCATGATTTGGCTGACCGGGCATTCCTGCGGAAAGGCGCACGGCACGATCAGCACATCGGCCGAGTATGAACGGTCCGATCGGATGAAGGCCCGCGCGCCATACGAGAACGATTCGACTTGTCGGCGCCTTGATGTGTGCGCGCACTTACTTGCGCAGCGTTACTGATTTGCCATGAGGCTTGCGCTCTTCATGCGGCCATTCGGTGGAATCCGTCCGCGCAGGAGGTGGCTCCGTGCCATGTCCTCACGTGCGCTGGCATCTTGAGGGTCCTCAGCCTCCGCTGTGGAAGGAATCCCTCATGCAAGCGCCCACCACCGACAGCGTCACGCTCCCACCACAACAGTCCGCCTCCGGAAAAAAGGCGACAGCGGAGCCGACTCGAGGGATGCGATCAGAAATCCCGTGGTGGGTCTGGGTCCTGTCGGCAGCGCTGTTCTCGGTCTATACGACGTTGTCCGTCCGTATCCATCTGCGGATGCTCTCCAACGCCTTTGACCTCGGCATCTTCGAACAGGCCGTCCGCTCCTACGCCCACGGGCACCTGCCCGTCTCCGAAATCAAGGGACCGGGTTTCCCCGTACTGGGGGACCATTTCCACCCCATCCTGGCCCTGATGGCGCCTTTCTACCGGCTCTGGCCGTCACCGATTGTTCTGCTGGTGGTTCAAGCCGGACTGATCGCCGTCAGTGTCGTACCCCTCGTGTGCTGGGCCCGCCGGACACTGGGCGGCGTCGCCGCCGCGGTCATCGGCGTCTGTTACGGCCTCTCCTGGGGTATCGCGAGCGCGGTGGGCTTCGACTTCCATGAGTGGGCCTTCGCCGTTCCCCTGCTGGCCTGTTCGCTGACGGCTCTCGCGAACGACCGGCTGTACGCGGCGGTGTACTGGGCCATGCCCATGCTGCTGGTGAAGGAAGACCTCGGGCTCACGGTGGCCGTGATCGGTGTCCTCATCGCCCTGCGCGGCGAGCGTAGGCTCGGAATCCTCACAGCCGCGGTAGGCCTCGGCGGGACCATGTTGGCGATGTTGGTGATCCTGCCGTCCTTCAATCCCCAAGGGGACTATGCCTACACGTTCTGGTTGACCGGTTCCTCAGGCGGCATGGGAGGCCCGCTCGCCCTGCTCTACAAGTTCACGGTCGGTCTCCTCACGCCTCAGACGAAGGTCTCAACCCTGCTGTTCCTGCTGGCTCCGACTTTGTTCCTGGCCTTGCGGTCCCCGCTGCTCTGGGTCGTCCTGCCGACGCTGCTCTGGCGTTTCGCCTCCGGCAACTCCTCCCACTGGGACACAGGCCACCAGTACTCGCTTGTGCTGATGCCGATCGTCTTCGCGGCCTTCATCGACGCCTTGGCCCGGCTGCGGCTGAGCCGGGCCAATGTGCGTCGTTACCTCGCGGGCTCAACCGCGATCACTCTCATGATCCTCCCGAGCTTTCCGCTGTGGCAGCTGGTCCAGCGGGCGACCTGGCGGACCGATCCGCGCGTCGCTGTCGCACACCGTTTGATGGACCGCATCCCCGACGGTGCCACGGTCCAGGCGTCCAACCAACTGGTGCCCCAGCTCACCAACCGCACGAGCGTCAGCATGTACGGCTGGAGCGACAGCCGGCCGAACCCTGAATGGATCATCGTGGACACCCGGGTGCCGCTGGATCGGAAATGGCCGCTGAATCCCCTTCAGGAGCAGTGGTCACTGGACCGCCAGCGTGCCAATGGGTATCGCACGGTAGCCGCCGAGGAGGGGTTCGTCCTGCTCAGGCACAAGAGCTGACAGTCGTCGACAGGGGGACCCGCACAGTCACACAGCGAACGGTGATGATGTGAAACCGTCCATTTGCCTCTGCATGATCGTGAAGAACGAGTCCGGCGTCATCGAGCGCTGCCTCTCGTCGGTCCGTGAGCTCATCACCACCTGGGTGATCTCCGACACCGGGTCCACGGACGGCACGCAGGAGCTGATCCGTAAAACACTCAGCGGCATCCCGGGTGAGCTTCACGAGGAACCGTGGGTCAACTTCGGGCACAACCGGAGCTTGAACATCGCTCATGCGCGTGGAAAGGCCGACTATCTGCTCCTGCTCGACGCCGACTTGGAGATCCGGCAGGACGGTGCTTTGCCGAGACTGACCGCCGACTCCTACATGCTGCGGCACGAAGGCAGCCTCGAATACCGCATCAAGCGATTGGTCAGGGGCGACATCGCGTGGCGCTACGAAGGTGTCACTCACGAATACATCACCACCGACGAAGCGGCGGATCAGGAGAACCTCGACGCCCTGGTCATCGTGGACCACGCCGACGGTGGATCGCGTCACGACAAGTTCGAGCGCGACGAACGTCTGCTGAGCGCCGAACTCGAGCGCAACCCGGACGACACCCGCACTGTCTTCTACCTGGCCCAGACCATGCGCGACATGGGCAGGGCCGAAGAGGCCATCAAGCTGTACCAGCGTCGCGCCGAGATGGGCGGCTGGCTGGAAGAGGTGTACTACTCGCAGCTCCAGGTGGGTGTTCTCAAGGCTGAGACGGGCGACTGGCCGGGCGCCATGGATGCACTCGTGGGGGCTTGGGAGACGCGGCCCCAGCGCCTGGAGGCCTGTTACGAGCTGTGCTCACGGCTTCGTGTCATGGGCCGGTACCGGGCCGCACATGTCTTCGCTTGTGCCGGTCTGAACCGGCCCGTTCCGAACGACCTGCTCTTCGTCAGTCCCTGGGTGTATCGGTGGGGGCTGCTGTTCGAGTTCTCGATCACCGCCTACTGGGTGGGGGACTGGCCAGGCTCCCTGCAGGCATGCGACCGGCTCCTTGCCATGAGCGATCTGCCAGAGGCGCAACGCGAGCAGACGCTTGCCAACCGGGAGTTCGCCGCCCAGCGACTTCAGGTGCTGGGCGTCCCCTCCAGTCGAGCCGCCCGTCGCAAACTTCCCAAAGCGGCAACGACCAGGCGTAGACGCTAGGCAGCGGACGGACTGTCATGGCGCCCGGTCCGCGCGTCTCTGGGTGTCCACGCGGACCGGGGCCGTCGGGGGAGCCGTTGTGCGGCTCTGGGGTCAGCCCGTGGTGATCGGTTCGCGGGGGTCGGCCAGTGCGGCGCTGTGCGCGTCCATGCGCTCCGCCGACAGGATCGCCGCCGCCGTGTCCGCGCGGGACGCGGCCACCACCAGGGCGCGGCCCGCCAGCGCGTGGGCGCGGCGGTGCAGTGCTGTGATGCGCGGTTCCGAGCCGCGTGCGGCGGTCGTCGCGCGTACGGGTGTCACGCCGCCGCGCAACCGCGTCACCTGGCCGGCGAGCCGCTGCGCGGCCGTGTCCAGGTCGGCGGAGGGGGCCAGGGCGCGCAGTTCGTCCGTCACTGTGAGAAGTGCCGCCAGATGGCCCGCGAGCTGGATGTCCAGCTCCTCCTCGCGTGAACGGTGCGGGAAGTCGGCGTCAGCGGTGTCGGCCATCGTGTGGACCGACTTGGTGCGGATCGGTTCGTACATGGGACGGCCTCCTGACCTCTGGCAGGAAGCCATCTTAGCTTAGAACTCGTCTAAAGTTGGCTGAATCTCGGAATGTGGTCGGCGCTCACGCCGCGTGAGCCAGTGCGAGCATCACGGCTGGCTGTAGCCGTCCAGGAAGTTTCCGATCCGGGTGATCGCAGACGTCAGGTCCGCCACCGTCGGCAGGGTCACCACCCGGAAGTGGTCCGGCTCGGTCCAGTTGAAGCCTGTGCCCTGGACGACCATGATCTTTTCGCGGCGCAGCAGGTCCAGGACCATCCGCCGGTCGTCCTTGATCTTGAAGACCTTCGGGTCGAGGCGGGGGAAGAGGTACAGCGCGCCCTTGGGCTTCACGCACGTCACGCCCGGGATCCGGGTCAGCAGGTCGTACGCCGCGTCCCGCTGCTCCTTGAGCCGTCCGCCCGGCAGTACCAGGTCGTTGATCGTCTGGCGGCCGCTGAGTGCCGCCACCACGCCGTGCTGGCCCGGCATGTTCGCGCACAGACGCATGTTCGCCAGGATCGTCAGGCCCTCGATGTACGACTCCGCGTGGGCCCGGGGGCCCGAGATCGACATCCAGCCCACCCGGTAGCCGGCCACCCGGTACGCCTTCGACATGCCGTTGAAGGTGAGGGTCAGCAGGTCCGGGGCCACCGCGGCGGTGGGGGTGTGCAGCGCGCCGTCGTAGAGGATCTTGTCGTAGATCTCGTCGGAGCAGACGAGCAGGTTGTGGCGGCGGGCGATGTCCGTCAGGCCCCGGATGACCGTCTCGTCGTACACCGCGCCCGTCGGGTTGTTCGGGTTGATGATGACGATCGCCTTGGTGCGGTCGGTGACCTTCCGCTCCACGTCGGCCAGGTCCGGCATCCAGTCCGACTGCTCGTCGCAGCGGTAGTGGACCGCCGTGCCGCCCGACAGGGACACCGCCGCGGTCCACAGGGGGTAGTCCGGTGCCGGTACGAGTACCTCGTCGCCGTCGTCCAGCAGGCCCTGCATCGCCATCACGATCAGCTCGGAGACGCCGTTGCCGATGAAGACGTGCTCGACGTCCGTCTCGATGCCGAGGGTCTGGTTGTGCATCACGACCGCGCGGCGCGCGGCCAGCAGGCCCTTCGCGTCGCCGTAGCCGTGTGCCGACGAGACGTTGCGGAGGATGTCCTCGAGGATCTCGGGCGGGCAGTCGAAGCCGAAGGCGGCCGGATTGCCGGTGTTGAGCTTGAGGATGCGGTGACCCGCCGCCTCCAGCCGCATCGCCTCCTCGAGAACCGGGCCCCGGATCTCGTAGCAGACGTTGGCGAGCTTCGTGGACTGGATCACCTGCATGTCCGCGAGCTTACGGCCGCGTAACGCCGCACGCGGCGTGTTTTCCACCACGTGAGACGGGGGAGATCGGCCGGTTGTCACCGCGACCGCACCATGAATCCCTCACGCCTCTAGAATGCGCCCACAGTCATGGCAGCATCAGTCCGGCGATGGCGCGTACGGCTCGAATGGCGGGGCATACGGTGCGAACGCCGCGAACGGCGCGGTGACCGGGTTCTCCTCCGACGGGTCACATCCGGACGGCGGCGACGACCGGAATCAGCCGAACGTGTATCACCCGTATGCCGTAGCGGCGCCGGACTACGAGGGTTACGCCGATCCTGCGGCCGCCCATGGCTGGCAGAACGCCTACGACGAGACCCGCGAGCTGCCCGTGGCTCTCGACGCTGTCAGTGGTCCCGGAGTCACCGGTGAGGGCCGTGCTTCACGGCGCAAGGCCGCCCGGCCCCGCTCCCGCTCTCGCCTGCCCCGCCGCGCTGCCGTGGCCGTGGGTGCGCTCGGTGCCGTGGGCGTCGCCGTCGCACTCGCCGGCGGTTTCGGTTCCGGTTCCTCCGGCGCGCCCACGGACGCCGGGCAGTCGGCCCGGCCGAAGGCGGCACCGTCCGCGCCGCCCACGGAGGCGACCGCGGCCCCCTCCGGCGCCACCGAGCCGTCCCGCAGCGCCGCCTCCGTGGCCGCCGGCACCACGGCGTCCGCCACGCCCGGCGCCTCACAGGGCGCCGCCCCGGTGACGGCGGCCTCTGAGAGGCCCGCATCCGCCGCGTCGACCGCCGGGGCGCCCTCCGTTTCTACCGCCGGGACCTCGGGCGCCACCGCGCCGGGCAACTCTGGCAGCAAGCCCGGCCGCGGACGGGGGGCCACCAAGGGGCCGAAGTAGGGGTCGTGCCGTCGGCGGACGGTGGCACCGGCCTGGTGGCGCGACGGTCCCAACTGTCTGTTACTCGCTGTCGTACAAGCGCTGGATCTCAGCAGTCCGGGGAATCCATGCCGGAGCGCCCTGCTCTGTGTTCAGTCCCTTGTCGATGAACACGATGTTGTGATGCGCGTGCACACCAGTCACCAGCCGTTCCGTGGTGAGGGTAGCGGAGCCGCCCTCTCGCATCTGTTCCTGGTGGTTCAAGCCGTCCAGCAGTGACTTGATCATGCTCATGGAGGTTCCTGAAGCCGTGGGGTCCACATTTCCGCCCCAGCCCGGCCAATAGGAAGTCTGCAGGTCCTCGACCACGTACATGCCGCCGGGACGCACATGCGGGAAGAGCGCGTTGAACGAGGCGATGACGTGGTGACAGAAGTGACTTCCGTCGTCGATCACGATGTCGAACGGCCCGTGTTCGCGGGCCATCGTGGCTAGAAATTCCTGGTCGCCCTGATCTCCCTGCAGGATGCGTAGGCGGGGTTCAGTAAGTCCGCTCTTGTCGAAGAGATCGAGACCGTAGATCATCCCGCGTCGGAAGTAGTGCTTCCACATGCGCAGCGACGCCCCGCCGGCGTCAACGGCACGGTAGCCGCCGACACCAATCTCCAGCACCTTTACCTGCTGCTCGCTGTAGGGCTCGAAGTACCGTTCGTACAAGGGGGTGTACCAGTGCCCACCCCACTTATCGGACCCGAATGCGAGGGCCAAGTCGGTCAGGCTGGGGCGACGCCCCGACAGGGCAACCAACAACTGCCGGAATGCGGTCACGGCTGCCGCACGCCGACGGTGGACGGGATCGGCGGGATCAACGGCTGGGACGGTTTCCATGATCGCTACCTCGCGCGTCGCACCATGGTTGCCCGCGGGGCCGAAGGTCTCATACAGCAGATCGACCAGATCCTGTTTGATCGTGACAGGAGCATCCTCACTGCTGCTCGCCTCGATGGCGATCTTCTCCGGGCCGAGGTGGACGACGTAGTCGAGTCGAGCCGAGCCGAAGGCCAGTTGGAACTGGATGCCCACCTGCTCGATCGCAGGCCTGCCGTGCAGTGCGGCGCGGCCCGCCACCTCGGCCAAGGCCACCTCCGCGACGGTGGCTGGACCTAGATCGGCCACCCGTGCAGAGATCTCCGATGCGGGTGCCGTAGCGGCCGAAATGACGTTCTCGATCAGCAACTGATCAATGTCCAGCGTACGCACGAAAATCTCCAGGGCGTTATTGGTGCCGGTGAGTGACTTTCACTGTATCCAGGCGATGTCTACATTTTGATTTACCTGGTGGAATGCCCTTATCTCGAGCTGCACAGAATCACCAGGAAGGTGGATTGGAAAGATTATCTAACTGTCGCCCAGTCATATCTGGGCGGCCTTTGGATTAACTGATCAAGTTGGAGTCGCATTCGCGTTGGCTAAATGCTTGAGGGGGTTAAATCGACTGCAAGTCGAAATTAATTTTCCATGGCCAATGTCGGTGGCGACCTGATGGGTGGGATGGGTTTCCGGGAACGGTGGTGGTTTCGGCTGCGGAAAGCGCTGGCATGTGGGGAGTGGTGCGCGCATCGCTGTGTCCCGATAACCCGCGTCTGCTCGGCGCCGAACGCACTGGCAAGGTCGCGAACGGCAGCCGTCACCCGTGAGGTGCAACCCCTGAGCGTGGACGCACGGCGTGAGAACTCGTCTGGACGATTAGGGCGACAGGCGGGCCTGGTCGTGGCGCGTCGCGTCCGTGTCCTGCATGCCCCGCCTGGCCGAAAACAGCCCCTTGCTCACGCAAACCGCGCTAGTGAGAATGCGCATGACAAAAAGGAGGCCGTACACCCTTCGACCCTCCCTGTCATCACATCCTCACTCAAGAGGGGACCCCCCACATGAGAAAGCCTCTCGCCGCCGCGCTCCTCGCTCTGGCCATGGCCGGAGCCGGCGCGGCGCCGGCGGTCGCGGACGCCGCGACCGCCAGGACGGCGACGGTCACGGCCGCCCCAGCGGCCACGGCCGGGGCCGCCGGGACGACGACGAAGGACAGGACGGCCACGATCCAGGCCGTCGACTTCGCCGGTACCGTCTCGCTCAGCAACTGCTCCGGTTCCGTCATCCGCTTCCCGAACTCCGCGGACAGCGACCCGGCGCTCGTCCTGACCAACGGCCACTGCCTGGAGACCGGCTTCCCCGAGCCCGGCGAGGTCATCACCGGCCAGTCCTCCAGCCGCTCCTTCGGTCTGCTGAACGCCTCAGGCAGCAGGATCGCCACGCTCCGCGCCAACCAGGTCGTCTACTCGACCATGACGGACACCGACGTCACGATCTACCGCCTCACCACCACCTACGCGCAGATCAAGAGCTCCTACGGCATCAGCCCCCTGACCGTCGCCGACACCCACCCCGTCGCCGGCACCGCCATCAAGGTCGTCTCCGGCTACTGGAAGCGCATCTACAGCTGCAACATCGACGGGTTCGTGTACCGGCTGAAGGAGGGCGGCTGGACCTGGAAGGACTCCGTCCGCTACACGTCCGCCTGCAACACGATCGGCGGCACCTCGGGGTCGCCCGTCATCGACAACGCCACCGGCAAGGTCGTCGCCGTCAACAACACCGGCAACGAGGACGGCGAGCGATGCACGGAGAACAACCCGTGCGAGGTCGACGCGAGCGGCAACGTCACCGTCCGCCAGGGCATCAACTACGCCGAGGAGACCTACCAGATCCCGGCCTGCTTCGGCGCCGGCAACAAGCTGAACCTCAGCGCGAGCGGCTGCGTCCTGCCCAAGCCGTAGGAGGACCAGCGCGGCGGGCGGTCCCAGGTCACACGCGGGTCCTGCGGACCGCTCGCCCCTGCATGGCAGTACGCCCGTCGACCGCCCTCGGTCGCTGCCGCAAGGGGGTCAGTTCTGCGCGAACAGCTCCTCCGCGCGGGTGACCGTGAGTGCACGGTCGAACCAGGTGCCGAGGGTGTGGAGGTCGGTGCAGGTGGTGATGCGCTCGCGGGCGGTTTCGGGGGTGTCGATGCCTCGGAGGTCGAGGATGCGGAGGATGTCCTCGGCCTTTCCTTC
>NZ_PQSR01000029.1 GCF_002920635.1 Streptomyces sp. Ru72
TGCACATGGAACAACGGCAGCCCGTGCACGAGCACGTCGTCGCCGGTCCACTGCCAGGCGTCCGCGAGCGCGTCCAGGGTGGTGGCGACGGCACGGCGGGGGATGACGGCGCCCTTGGGCGGGCCCGTGGTGCCGGAGGTGTAGACGACGAGGGCGGGGTCCTCGTCGCCGCTTTCGTCCTCCGGGAGAGCCCCGGAGCCGTGCACATCGACGTCGACGCGCTCCCGTCCGCCGACCGGGCCGGGCAGTTCCACGCCCGGCCCGGCGAGCACCAGCGACGGCTCGCTGTCCGCCAGGATGTGCCCGAGCTCCCGCTCCCCGGACTTCGGGTTGAGCGGGACGAAGGGCACACCGGCGCTCAGCGCGGCGACCGCTGCGACGGCGGTCTCAAGGGACGGGGGTGGCCCACACGGCGACCCTCCCCTCCCGGCCGACCCGACTGCCGATCCGCCCGGCGAGCGCCCCGCGCCGAGGCCAGCTCCGCATAGGTCAGGCCCCGCTCCCCGAATCGCAGGGCGGGCCGCCGCCCGGCCGAGGGATCGGACAGCGCCGGAAAGAGGGAGGACACGCGGACACTCCTTGCGTCGAGGCGGACATGCCGAGGCGGACATGCGGACGGGACCCACGGACCCATCGTGCCGCACGGCCCCGTCCGCTATGCGGCCTCCACCACCTCCGCCACCACACAGCTCACGTTGTCCGGACCGCCGGCCGCGTTCGCCGCGCCCACCAGCGCCCGCACCGCCTCGTCCGGGGCGGAGGCGCACGAGAGCGCGGTGCGGATCTCCTCCTCCGGCACGACCCCGGACAGGCCGTCCGAGCACAGCAGGTACCGGTCGCCCGGCAGCGCGTCGTGCAGCCGCAGATCGGGCACGGCACCGGCGTCGTCGCCGCCCGTCAACGCCTTGAGGAGCAAGGCGCGTTGAGGATGGGCCGCAGCCTCCTCCGGTGTCAGCCGGCCCTCGTCGATCATCGACTGGACGACCGTGTGGTCGTGCGTGACGCGGAACAGTTCACCGTCGCGCAGCAGATACGCCCGGGAGTCACCGATGTGGACCAGGGCGAGCTGCGAGCCGGTCCACACCGCCGCGGTGAGGGTGGTGCCCACCTCGGCGTCGGCCCCGGCCGCGTCCCGCACCGCTCGGGTGGCGCCCTGCACCGCGTCCTCCAGCAGGTTGAGCACACCGCCCGCGGGCAGCGGCTCCCGGTCCAGGTGCCGCAGCGCCTCGATCGCGGCCGTGCTCGCGGGCGCGCCCCCGGAGCCGAACCCGTCGGCCACCGCGAGCACCCGGGCGCCCGCGTACGCCGTGTCCTGGTTGGCCGTGCGGACCCGACCGGGGTCCGAGAGGGCCGAGTAGCGCAGTTCCAGCATGGTGGTGTCCTTCCTCGACGGATGTGAGAGGTGGTCCACGAGGAACGCCGCCAGCTCCCGGCGCGCCGCAGTCTCCGCCTCGACCCGTGCCCAGTAGGCGCGGATCTCCCGGGCGGCGCCCGCGGCGTCCAGCGCGCACACCTGCCGGATGCCTGCCAGCGGCATACCGAGCCGCCGCAGCCACGCCACCAGCCGCGCCTGCTCCAGCTGGCCGGCGGCGTAGTAGCGGTAGCCGGTCTCCGGGTCCACCCGGGCCGGGCGCAGCAGATCCAGCTCGTCGTAGAGCCTGAGCGCCTTCGGCGACAGCCGGCACGCCTTCGCGAACGCCCCGATCGTCAGCATCTCCACCGCCGCACCTCGTCCTTCCGGCGTTCCTCGTCCGTTCCGCCACCGATGCTGGGGCTTCACCGAGGGTGAAGGTCAACGGCCCGTTCCGGGTTCCACGCCCTGTTGTTAGCCTGCGCGGAGGAATCGTCGCGGAGCATGCGTCGTACGAACAGGAGATCAGCCGTGGCCCGAGTCGCACTCGTCACCTGCCGTCCCGGGCCGGAGGTCACCGTCGATCGCGATCTGCCCGTGCTCATACGGGAGTTGCGGGCGGCGGGGGCCGAGGCGGACGCCGTCCACTGGGACGACACGGACGTCGACTGGGCGGGATACGACCTGGCCGTGATCCGGTCCACCTGGGACTACAGCTGGCGGGCGGCCGAGTTCACCGCGTGGGCCGAGCGGTGCGGGAGGGCCACCCGGCTGGCCAATCCCGCGGACGTCGTGCGCTGGAACACCGACAAGCGGTACCTCGGAGACCTGGCCGCCGCGGGTGTCCCCACCGTCCCCACGCGGTACATCGCCCCCGGCGACCGGGCCGACCTGCCCGGCGACCACGAGTACGTCGTCAAGCCCACCTCGGGCGCCGGCGCCCGGTTCGCCGCCCGCTACGCGCCCGGCGAGCACGACACCGCCGTACGACAGCTCGCCCGCCTGCACGCCGAGGGGTTCACGGCGATGGTGCAGCCCTATGTGAAGGACATCGACGTGAGCGGGGAGCGCGCGGTGCAGTTCTTCGGCGGGCGGCTGCTGCACGCCAGCCGGAAGGGTGCCGTCCTCGCGCCCGGCACCCCGTACGACGAGAAGAAGGTGGCCCATCCCGGCCTGGAGCCCTGGACCCCGACCCCGGCCGAGCTCGCCACCGCCGAGCGCGCCCTGGCCGCCGTACCGGGCCACGCGGGCCTCCTCTACGCCCGCGTCGACCTCGTGGACGGGGCGGACGGGCAGCCGTGCGTGATGGAGCTGGAGCTCGTGGAGCCGAACCTGTTCCTCGACCTCCACACCGGGTCGGTGCCCGTGGTTGTGGACGAGATCCTCAGAGCTGCCCGCTGACGCCGATCCGCTGCAACAGCCCCCAGGTGAACTCCGCGGCGACCTGGTGGCATGCGCCCCGCGCGTCCGGGGCCGTGAAGGCCAGACCCCAGCGCGTGGGGGCCGTGCCCTCCAGTGGGCGGGCCGGGGCGAAGGCGCGGGCCGCCTCGTCGACCGTGCAGGACCAGGGGGTCAGGTCCTCCAGGGTCTTCAGCTCGGGGGACGGCGCCCCCGGGGCCCGTACCAGCCACTCGTTCCAGACCGCCCCGTTCGGCGCGACCAGCACCTCGAAGCGCAGGCCGGGCCAGAGCGGGACCGGCCACAGCAGGGCGTCGCAGTCCAGGTCGCCGATGCGGCGCGCAGCGGTGGACTCCGGTTCGCCCAGGACCGAGCGGTACCGCGAGAGGGCCGAGCGGGAGCGCGGTGAGCGGACCATCGCCTGCCAGCGCTTGTTGGCCTCCCGCATGTCCGCGATCGTGGCGCCCAGTGCGTGGCGGGCGTCCTCCACCAGGTCCGGATTGTGGTCGGCCATGCGGCGCAGCAGGACCAGCTGGAAGTCGCGGGGCGTGAAGGCGGACGGCATGCCGTCCATCCTCGCCGAACACCTGCCGAATCCCGCACCCCGCACGACCATTGCCGCCCCAGCGCACTATGACTAGCCTGTGTTCGTCATGCCGATCGTCAGTTGAAATTTCGAACATGGAGAGGGGGCCGGTCGTGGGACGCCTCGTACCCGCCGTCACCCGGGCTCTCGACATCCTGGAGCTCTTCCTCGACGGGGACGGCACGCTGTCCGCCCCCGACATCGTGCGCAAGCTCCAGCTGCCGCGCACCACCGTGCACGAGCTCGTCACCACGCTCGCCGCGCGCTCGTACATCGTGCCGGTGCAGGGACAGCCGGGACGGTACCGCCTCGGCGTCCGCCCGTACCAGCTCGGCAGCCGCTACGCCGAGCAGCTCGACCTCGCCGCCGAGGGACTGCAGGTCGCCAGGTCCGTGGCCGAGACCTGCGACGAGACCGTCCACGTGGCCATCCTCGAGGGCACCGACGTCATCTACATCGCCAAGGTCGACTCCACGCAGGCCGTGCGCATGGTGTCGGCCGCCGGGCGCCGGCTCCCCGCCCACTGCACCTCCGTCGGCAAGATGCTCCTCGCGTCCCTGCCCGAGCCGGAACTCGCCGCCCGTGTCCCGGACGACGCCGAGCTGGTCGCGATGACTCCCAACAGCATCACCGACCCGGCGGCCCTGCGCGAGACCCTGGCCGGGATCCGCGCCCGCGGCATCGCCGTGGAGAGCCGCGAGTCCAATCCCGACGTCAGCTGCGTCGCCGCCCCCGTGCGCGACCGCACCGGGCAGGTCGTCGCCGCGCTGTCCATCTCGGTGCCCATGATCCGGTGGAGCGACGAGCGCCTCGCCGAGCTGGAGCAGCTCGCCGCCAAGGGCGCCGCGGAACTCTCCGAGCGCCTCGGCCACCGGAGCCCCGCATGACGACGACGTACGAGCTCGCCGTACGCGAGGAGGCGACCCTCGGTGAGGGCCCGACGTGGGACGCCGGCGGCGGACGGCTCATCTGGGTCGACATCCTGGGATCGCGGGTGCACACGTACGACCCCGCCTCCGGGCGTCGCACGGTCATGACCACCGAGCAGCACGTGGGCGCCGCCAAGCCGCGCTCCGGCGGCGGCCTGGTGCTCAACCTCCGTGACGGCGTGGGCCTGCGGGACCCCGACGGCACCTTCCGCTGGCTGCACCACGAGCCGGTCCCCGGCCGCCGCGGCAACGACGCGGCCGTCGGCCCCGATGGCTCCCTGTGGGCGGGCACCATGCGCTACGACGAGGTGCCGGGCGGCGGCACCCTGTCCCGGGTCACCGGCGACGGAACCGTCCGCACCGTCCTCGACGACGTCGCGGTGAGCAACGGCACCGGCTGGAGCCCCGACGGCCGGCTGATGTACTACATCGACTCGCCGACCCGCCGCATCGACGTCTTCGACATCGGTGACGACGGGCTCCCGGTGGACAGGCGCGCTCTCGCCCACGTCGAGCGCGGCTTCCCGGACGGGCTGACCGTCGACGCCGACGGCTGTGTGTGGGTCGCCCTGTGGGACGGCGGCGCGATCCACCGCTACACCCCGTCCGGGGACCTGGACCGCGTCCTGGAACTGCCCGTCGAGCGCCCCACCGCGTGCGCGTTCGGCGGCGCGGACCTGGCCGACCTGTACGTCACCACCGCCCGTACCGGCTTGGAGGCCCCGCACCCGCTCTCCGGCTCGCTCCTCGTCGTCCCCGGCGCCGGAAAGGGCCTGGCGCAGCCCGCGTTCGCCGGCTGACCCCTCGTCCGCTCAGGGCCTCCGCTCGGTCGTCACCGGGTGGGGGCCCTGAACCGCGTCGGCCCCGGGGAGTCCACCGGCGCCACCGGGACACCGCCGGCCGACCGTCCCAGCAGCGTCAGTTCGACGGCGCCCGGCCCCGACGGGGTGGTCCCGTCGGCGAGGACCGCCAGCGCGAGCGTGTTCGGGCCCCGGGTGTCGAGTACGCCGTTGGGCAGGACGAAGGTGTGCTGCGGGCCCACGTCGTTGATGTACTGGCCCATGTTCCAGCCGTTGAGGAAGATCTGCGCCCGGTAGGCACGCGCCGGATCGTCCGTCAGGGTGAGCCTGATGGACGCGTCCGTGCCGGGCTCGACGGCCGGCCGGAACCGCGTCCGGTACCAGACCACACCCTGCCCCCGCCCGGCACGCGGAAGCGGGACCGTCTCCCAGTCCCCGTCCGGGAACCCGGGCAGATGCCAGCCGTGCCGCTCCCGTACAGTCCGTCGTTGTTCAGCGGGCCGCGCACCGGGTCCGGGGCCGCCGGGCCCTGGATCCGCCAGCGCATGGCGGGTGACGCGCCGTCGAAGGCGACGCGGACCAGGCCCCGGCCCGCCTTGTGGCTGTCGTTCGCGCCGCCGTCCTCGTCGTGCTGCATGCGCCGGACCAGCACGGACAGCACGTGCGGTCCGTCATCCGGCGCGAGGGGGAACGCCGCCGTGGCGGACCACGTCTCCTTGCGTACCGTCCTGGCGTCCGGGACCGGCATCCGGTGCGTGCCCAGCGGCTTCCCGTCCAGCCACGCCATCAGCAGCCCCTGGGTGCCGGTCACGTACGCCAGCGAGACGGCCTTGGCGCCCGCCGCGTCCTCGAAGCGGCCCCGGTACCAGACGTCCCCGTAGTGGAAGCCGTAGTCGTCGGCGAACAGGACGGGCTGCCCGACGGGCACGGGCGTCGTGGCGTACGACGTCGTCAGGTCGGCCGTCCGCCACGCCGAGTCGTCGAAGTCGACGGCGGCCTCGGGGTTCTCCGCCCTCCGGCGCCACCCGGTCAGCGCGGGCAGCCGGACCGGTGCCGCGCCCGGCAGCCGCCGGGTGGCGCGCAGACTGCCGGACGGGGTGCCGCGCGCGGGCACGGGAGCCCCGTTCCAGGCGACCTCGGTCACCCCGGGCGGTGCCCACACCTCCAGATCGGCGTCGTCGACCGTGTCACCGGTGAGCTGGGCGGTGGTGCCGTGACGCTCGGCGGTACGCAGCAGAGCAGGCCCGTACACCAGGAACGGCCCCGACGGTGTGGGGTGGGGCCATAGCCGTACGGACGTCTCGTCGTCCGCGAGGAGGAGCAGCAGCGGACGCGCCACGCCTCCGCCCTCCACCAGCACCCGGGCGAGCCCGCCGAGCCGCACGTCCAGGCGCAGGGCGCCCTGCGCGTACGCGTGCGCCGCGTCCCCCTCCAGCACGGTGACCCTCGGCTCGCGTGCGCACTCCAGGACGGTCGTCGTCGCCTCGCCCGAACGGCCCGTGAACACGGCGAGGTCCTGCCCCCCGACGGCCAGCCGCAGCATGGGCTGGGCGGAGGAGTACCGCAGCGTCCGCCGCCCGAGCGAGATCCCGGCGGCCAGCAGCCGGGCGTCGAGGCCGGGTACCGGCACGCGGACGGTGGACGCCCGTGAAGTCATGGTGGCCGGGGGCGAAGGAGTGGAAGTTCCACGCCACGTAGACGCTGACGGTGTCGTACCCGTCGGAGCGCATCTTCTGCAGCACGTCCCGCCACAGCGACGGGCTGGGCAGCCGGAACGGGTGCATCTCGCCCGACCACAGCACGACGCGCCGGCCGTCGACGAGCATCGAGTACCGGTCGAAGCCGACGGTGTGCGCCCGTCCGTCCGCCCGCGGTGGTTCCGGGGCCGGACCGGTCGGGGCGCTCATGGCGGCGCACATCTCACCGCTGCCGCCGAGCGCCAGACCGAGCGCGGCAGTGCCGGTGATCATATGGAATGTACGTCGGCTCATCACCACATCGGGATTGTCACCCGTGGCAGGCATCAGAATGGCCGCATGAGGATCTCGGCACGGGCGGATTACGCGGTACGGGCGGCGCTGGAGCTGGCCGTGCGCGAGGGCGCCGCCCCGGTGAAGGCGGAGACGGTCGCTGCCGCGCAGGGCATCCCGCACAAGTTCCTGGAGGGCATCCTGGGCGATCTGCGCCGCGCGGGCCTGGTCACCAGCCGACGCGGCGGAGCCGGCGGCTACGCCCTGGCCCGGGAGCCGTCCGCGATCACCGTGGCGGACGTCATCCGCGCGGTGGACGGGCCGATCGTGTCGGTACGGGGGGAGCGGCCCACGGGCCTCACCTACACAGGCTCGGCGCAGCCGCTCCTGCCCCTGTGGATCGCCCTGCGGGCGAACGTGCGCAAGATCCTCGAGGGCGTCACGCTCGCCGACATCGCGACGGACACCCTCCCGGAACCGGTCCGCCGCCTCGCCGCGGAACCGGCGTCGTGGGAGAACCCGTGACAACCGGCCGGTCCCGGGCGCGGCCGAGGTACTCGGAGCCCGGGGCAGCCGCACGCCGCCGTAGGAAGGACGACCTCGACCACTCGTGATTCCCGGTCATGTGTTCTGGCGTGACCGGGTCAAGCCGAGCCAGGATGATCGTGAGGTTGCCGCAAACACAATGGGGGGAATGTGATCAATGTGGCACAACGGCGACGTGAGCGCCGCCGCACCGACGGGCATCCCTCGTGATGCCGCAACGTCTCGCGCTGGGAGGGCCCCGACGGGCAGCTTGCCCGGGGCGACGCGCCCTGCTCCTCGCGCTGCTCCTGTTCGTGAGCGTCGCCTGTTCGAACCCTGAGCGGGCCGCCGAGGGGCGGCCCGGCGCGCTCGGTGTCGAGGACGCGCTTTTCCCGTCCGCGGGGAACGGTGGTTACGACGTTTCCCACTACGGCCTCGCACTCACCTACACCCCGGAGACCAACCACCTCGAGGGCTCGGCGGTGATCAGCGCACGCGCCACCCAGAACCTGAGCCGCTTCAATCTCGACCTCACCGGACTGACGGTGCGACGCGCGGTGGTGGACGGTGCAGAAGCTCAGGTCAGCCGATCCGAGAGTGAGATGACGTTGACACCCTCCGACGTGATCGAGCGGGGGAAGACCTTCACAGCCACCATCCAGTACGACGGCGAGCCAAGGACACTCAGGGATTCCGAAGGGGCGGTGGAGGGCTGGCTCGAAACGGACGACGGGGCTGTCGCCCTCGGCGAGCCGGACGGCTCCGCTGCCTGGTTCCCGGGCAATCACCACCCCTCGGACAAGGCCGCGTACGACATCGAGGTCACTGTGCCCAAGGACGGCGACGGGGAGCCCTACGACGTCGTCAGCAACGGCGAGTTGGTGGGTAAGGAGGTCGACGAGGACCACGTCACCGTGCACTGGCGCAGCAAGGAGCCGATGGCGAGCTACCTGGCCACCATCGCGATCGGCTCCTTCGACATCCGCGAGGGCAGGACGGCCGACGGCCTGCCCGTGTACGTCGCCGTCGATCCCGACGAGGCCCGAGGAGCCGAGAAGCTGCGGAACTCGCTGTCGGACATCGTGGCCTGGGGGAGCGACCGCTTCGGGCCGTATCCCTTTCGCTCCACGGGCGCCGTGATCGACCATCTCCCCGACCTCGGGTACGCCTTGGAGACCCAGACCAAACCGTACTTCGGCTCGGAGCCCGAGGAGGGCTTGCTGGTTCACGAGCTGGCGCACCAGTGGTTCGGGAACTCCGTCACGCCACGCGCGTGGAGGGACATGTGGCTCAACGAAGGATTCGCCACCTACGCAGAGTGGCTCTGGCAGGAGGACCACGGCGGCAGTACGGCCCAGCAGGTCTTCGACGCCTTCTATGAAGGAAGCGATCCTGAGAGCGACGGCATCTGGGATTTTCCGCCGGGAGATCCTCCCAGCGGCAGCCGGGTGTCCGATCCGCCGGTGTACGGGCGAGGCGCCATGGTTCTGCACGAACTACGCGAGGTCGTCGGCGACGGCACCTTCTTCACGATCCTTCGCGCGTGGACCGCTCAGCACCGCCACGGCAACGCGGACACCGCAGAGTTCATCGCTCTGTGCGAGCGCACGTCAGGGAAGGACCTGTCCGGTTTGTTCCGGACGTGGCTCTACGGGAACGGCAAGCCCGCTGCCGCCTGAGGTCGCCTGTCCTGTTCGGCGACCACTGAACGCGGACGGGGTGGTGGCCGCGCGACGCTGCGTGGCCACCACCCCGAGGGCGCGGATCAGGTGCCTCAGTAAGGACCGTTGACGTTGTCGATCGAGCCGTAGCGGTGGTAGGCGTAGTTGCACGCGGCGGTGATGTTGGCGACCGGGTCGTAGATGTCCCACGAGGTGCCCGGCACGTGGTACGCGCGGAAGGTCGGGTCGATCACCTGGAGGAGACCCTTGGACGGGGTGCCCTTCGCGGCGTTGGAGTCCCAGAGGTTGATGGCCTTGGGATTGCCGGAGGACTCGCGCATGACATTGCGGTAAATGCCGTTGTAGGACCCGGGAATTCCGTGCTGCTTCATGACCGCCAGCGAGTGCTTGATCCAGCCGTCCAGGTTGTTGGCATAGATCACGCCGCTGGAAGCCGGCGCGGTTTTCGTGGCCGGGGCGGACACGGTTTTCTTGATCGAGGAGGACCCGGTGGGAAGAATCAGGACCTGACCCGGCCGGATGATGTACGGGCTGGAAATCTTGTTGGCCGCTGCGATGGCCTGCCAGCCGCCCGGCACCTTGTGGGCCCGTGCGATGGCGGCCAGGTGGTCGCCGAGCCGGACGACGTAGGTGGTCGTTCCGGCGGACGCGGCCGGAGTCACCGCGGCGGCCGAAGCGGCCGGAGCGGCGTTGGCGGCCTGGGCCGTCCCGAGCACGGCCGTGCAGGCCAGGGCGAAAGAGCAAGCGGTGAGGGCGCCGCCGGTGGAGAACCGGCGCGCCCTGCGCGAGCGGTTGGAGGCGTGTTTGGGCATGGTGCGGTCCTTGGTCCGGGGATTGCATTGCCCGCAGTTGCCGGTTCCCCTCGACAAACAGCACCGCATTTCGTTTGCGGTGCGCTGCGGCGGGAACATTCTTAGCCGCTGGGAATAACTCGACAATTCCCGTCTTTACTAAGCAGGCTAGTTGCCGCCCGGGCCCCGGATTGGGTCATGTCCGCAAAGCCGGGGAGTTAAGGACCGGGTAAAACACTAAGACGCATCGTAAGTGAAGTGCGTCACTCGGGGTCGAATGGCATTTCAGGTGGGGGTGCCCAATGGGCGAAACAGTTGCTTGGTGATGCCTTGGTATTTATAGGAGTAAATCGGACATCGAGGAATAACTCGGTGGCTTTTGTGTCACCCGGTCGGCATCTGCGCCGCGGCCCTACCCCGCCTGCCCCATCCCCGCCGCGTTCGGCCAGGCCGGCGGGCTGGGCCAACCGGCGGCCGGGGCCGGTGCCAGGCCGGGGATGCCGGGGGCGGGCGCGGTCACGCCGCGCACCTGGGCGGCGGTCAGACCGCCACGCGCGGGCACGCCCGGCGGGGTGGGGCCGGTCGCCGCGGCAGGCGCGGGGATCGGGGCAGGCGCCGGGAACGAGGCGGGCGCGGAGGCCGGCGCGGGCGCCGGGAACGGGCCCGGAGCGGGCGCCGGCGTCGGCAGCGGGCCCGGAGCCGGTGCCGGTGCGGGCGTGAGCAGTGGCGCGGGCGCGGGAGGCAGGGGAGCGGCCTGGGCTGCCGCGGGCATCGGCGTCCCGCCGACGGCCGGCTGCGCGGCGGGGAGCGGCGCGGCGGCCGGCAGCCCTGGAGGGGACCCCGCGGCCCGGGCGGCGAGCCCCCGCACCCCGGCCCCGTTGGTCTCGCTCACCAGGCGGTCCACCGCCGCCGTACCCGAGCTGTAGCCGGTCCCCTGGCTCGGCTCGGGCACGGCGGCTCCCCTCCTGGACCCGTAGAGCACCTGCTCCAGGGCGGACACCAGGCGACGCACGTCCACCTGGGGGCGCACCACGAGTCGCAGGAAGCGGCTGGAGGAGCCGATCTTGTTGCCGCACTCGCGGACCAGGATCCGGTGCTCGGTGAGCAGCCGGTCGCGGACCACGGTGCCCTCGGCACCCACGGGGAGGCGCACGAAGAGGAAGTTGCCCTGGGACGGGTAGACCGTCAAGCCGGGCAGCGCCGAGAGGTGGCTGGCCATCTCCAGACGGTCGCGGCGCACCTGCTGCAGGCTCTGCCGGTACTCCGCGCCGTGCTCCTTCATCATGAACACCACGTGCTCGGCGAAGGAGTTGAGGTTCCACTTCGGCAGCATGGAGCGGATCCGGCCCGCGAGCGACGGGTTGGCGACCAGGTAGCCGAAGCGGACACCGTGCAGGCCGAAGTTCTTGCCGAGGCTGCGCAGCACGAGGACGTTGGGCCGCAGCATGGCCTCCTGCACGACGCTGGGGTCGGCCTCGGCGTCCGCGAACTCCAGGAAGGACTCGTCCACGACGACCAGGTCGAGGTCGGCCATCTGGTCCATGAACTGGACCAGGGCGTGCTTGTACTGGTAGCCGCCGTCGGGGTTGTTCGGGTTGCAGACGACGGCGACCCGGGTGCCCCGCTTGCGGATGAACTCGCCGTACTGGGCGAGGTCCAGGGAGAAGCCGCTGGACTCCTGGAGCGGGAACATGTCGACCCGCTTGCCGGTCTCCATGGGCTGGTCGGTCCAGCGGCCGAAGGTGGGGACGGGGACGGCGAGGGACTCGCGGACCAGCAGGTGGTCGATCCAGGTGATCAGCTCGGTCGAGCCGTTGCCCATGGCGACGCACTGCGGCGGCAGCTGGAGCAGACCGCACAGCTCGGCCGTGATCGTCTCCGCGCTGCTCGGATAGTAGGTGAGGATCTCACGCAGCCTGCCCGCCATGTCCTCGAACATGGCGGGCGTGGGGAAGTACGGGTTGCACGGGATGCAGAAGTCCACCGGGCCGACTCCGTCGTTCTCCCGGGCCAGCGCCGCCATCGAGGGGCTGTGCGCCGCGGAGCTGCGGAACAGCGAGGTGACGTTGTCTGCCAAGGCAACCTCCGTGCGGTGGGTGGCCCGTGCGGGGGAGCACGGGCCAGCCACTCATACGGATGCGGACGTGGCCTTGTTCAACTGGTGTGCGTCGAGTGTGAGTTCCCTCGCGTTCACGCGCCGAACGAGTGGATCGTCGTCGTCTGGTACGTCTGCCCGGGACGCAGGACGGTCGACGGGAAGTCCGCGTGGTTCGGCGAGTCCGGGAGGTGCTGGGTCTCCAGGCACAGCGCGTCGCCCTGACGGTAGGTGCGGCCGCCGGTGCCGACCAGGGTGCCGTCGAGGAAGTTGCCCGAGTAGAACTGCAGGCCCGGCTGGTCGGTGAGGATCTTCAGCGTGCGGCCCGAGTGCGGGTCGCGGAGCGTGGCCACGTGCTCGGGCTTCGCGGTGACACCCTTGTCCAGGACCCAGTTGTGGTCGTACCCCTTGGCCCGCACCTGCTGCGGGTGGCCGGCCCTGATGTCCCGGCCGATCTCCTTGGCGTGGCGGAAGTCGAAGGGGGTGCCGGCGACCTCCGCCGTCTCCCCGGTGGGGATGAGGCCCGAGTCGGTGGGCGTGTAGCGGGAGGCGGCGATCTGCAGCTCGTGGTCCTCGATGGTGCCGCTGCCCTCGCCCGCCAGGTTCCAGTAGACGTGGCTGGTGAGGTTGACGACGGTGGCCTTGTCGGTGGTGGCCTCGTAGTCGATGCGCCAGTCGCCGTGCTTGTCGAGGGTGTACGTCACCTTCACCTTGAGCGTGCCCGGGTAGCCCATCTCGCCGTCGACGCTGGTGTAGTGCAGGTACAGGCCGACGTCGGAGCCCTTGGTGAACGGCTCCACGTCCCACACCTGCTTGTCGAAGCCCTCGGCGCCGCCGTGCAGGCTGTTCTCGCCGTCGTCGACGGACAGCTGGTAGGTCTTGCCGTCCAGGGTGAACCGCCCCTTGGCCATGCGGTTGCCGTAGCGGCCGATGAGGGCGCCGAAGTACGGGCTCTTCGCGACGTAGTCGTCGATGGTGTCGAAGCCGAGGGAGACGTTCTCGCAGCGGCCGTGGCGGTCCGGGATCTCCAGGGACTGGACGATGCCGCCGTAGGAGAGGACCTTCAGCCGGGTGCCGCCGTTCTCCAGGGACCAGCGGTGGACCTCGGTGCCGTCGGCGAGCTTGCCGAACAGTTCCTTCACGGGTTTCCTGCTTTCTGCTGCCTGCGCCGTGCCCGAGGTGGCCGCGGTCGTGTCGTTGCCGCCGCTCCCGCGATGACCGTGCGTCCGCTCGGTTCCACGTGCGGCTCCTGTAACGGGAAAAGGGCCCCCGCCTTGCGGCGGGGGCCCTTACCGGCTCACGAACCGGACTTGCGCTTGTTCCACACGTCGAAGCCGACCGCCACCAGCAGGGCCAGGCCCTTGATGACCTGCTGCCAGTCGGTGCCGACGCTGAGGAGGTTCATGCCGTTGTTCAGCACGCCGAGGACGAGACCACCGATGATCGCGCCGAGGACGGTACCGACACCGCCGCTCATGGACGCGCCGCCGATGAACGAGGAGGCGATCGCCTCGAGCTCGAAGTTCACGCCCGCCTTCGGCGAGGCCGCGTTCAGGCGGGCGGCGACCACCAGGCCCGCCAGGGCCGCGAGCACGCCCATGTTCAGGAACACCTGGAAGGTGACCCGCTTGTCCTTGACTCCGGACAGCTTCGCGGCCGGCAGGTTGCCGCCGATCGCGTAGATGTGGCGGCCGAAGACGGCGTTGCGCATGACGTAGCCGTAGCCGACCACCAGGGCGCCCAGGACGATGAGGATGATCGGCGCGCCCTGGTAGCTGGCGAGCAGCATCGTGAGGGCCAGGATCGCGGCGACGATGGCGACGAGCTTCAGCGCGAACAGCCGCGCGGGCAGCACGTCGAGGGAGAACTCCAGCTGCCGGCGCCGGTCCCGGACCTCCTGCCACACCACGGCCGCGATCATGACGAGGCCGAGCAGCAGCGTGAGGTTGTGGTAGTTGGTGTTCGGGCCGACCTCGGGCAGGAAGCCGTTGCCGAGCTTCTGCAGTCCGTCCGGGAAGGGACCGAGGGTCTGCCCCTTCAGCAGGATCTCCGTCAGACCGCGGAAGAGCAGCATCCCGGCGAGGGTGACGATGAACGACGGTATGCCGAGATACGCGATCAGGTATCCCTGTACCGATCCGGCCACCGCGCCCACCAGCAGGCACAGCACGAGCGCGATGGGCCACGCCACGCTGTGTTCCACCGTCAGCACGGCCGCGAACGCGCCCACGAACGCGGTCAGTGAGCCGACCGAGAGGTCGATGTGCCCGGCGATGATGACGAGCATCATGCCGATCGCCAGGATCAGGATGTAGCTGTTCTGTAGGACCAGGTTCGAGACGTTGCGCGGCAGCAGCAGGTCGCCGCCCGTCCAGACCTCGAAGAGGATGACGATCAGGCCGAGCGCGATCAGCATGCCGTACTGCCGCATGTTGCGGCGCAGTCCGCTCAGCACCAGCTGGAGCAGGCCCCCGCCGGTGGCCGATCCGCTCTTGCCCGGCGGCGCGGGGGCCGGGGTCTTGGCGGTCACATCCGTGCTCATCGCGTTACCTCTTTGTCCTTCGTCATCTGGCGCATCAGCACTTCCTGCGTGGCCTCGGCCCGCGGAACCTCACCGGTCAGCCGCCCGGCTGCCATGGTGTAGATGCGGTCGCACATGCCGAGCAGCTCCGGCAGCTCGGAGGAGATGAAGACGACCGCCTTGCCCTGCGCGGCCAGCTGGTCGATCACCGTGTAGATCTCGTACTTGGCGCCCACGTCGATGCCGCGCGTGGGCTCGTCCAGGATCAGCACGTCCGGACCCGCGAAGATCCACTTGCTGAGGACGACCTTCTGCTGGTTGCCGCCCGACAGCTTGCCCACCGGCTCGAACACGGTCGGCGCCTTGATGTTCATGGACTTGCGGAAGCCCTCGGCGACCTGCCGCTCCTCCTGCTCGTCGACCACACCCCGCTTGGCGACCTTGTTCAGGGCGGTCAGCGAGATGTTCCGGTTGATGGTGTCGATGAGGTTCAGGCCGTAGTGCTTGCGGTCCTCGGTGACGTACGCGATGCCGTGCGCGACCGCCTCCGCGACCGTCTTCGTACGGATCTCCTTGCCGTCCTTGAGGACCGTGCCGCCCGCGTAACGGCCGTAGGTGCGCCCGAAGACGTTCATGGCCAGCTCGGTACGGCCCGCGCCCATCAGGCCCGCGATGCCGACGATCTCCCCGCGCCGCACCTGGAGCGACACGTCGTCGACGACCTTGCGCTGCTGGTCGATCGGGTGGAACACGGTCCAGTTGCGGATCTCCAGGGCCGGCGCCGCGCCCTCCTCCGCCTCGTGCGCGGAGCGCTCGGGGAACCGGTGGTCGAGGTCGCGGCCGACCATGCCGGCGATGATCCGCTCCTCGGTGGTCTCCGGCGCCTTGACGTCCAGCGTCTCGATGGTGCGGCCGTCGCGCAGGATCGTCACCGAGTCGGCGACCTTGCGGATCTCGTTCAGCTTGTGGGAGATGATGATCGAGGTGATGCCCTGGTTCTTCAGCTCCAGGATGAGGTCGAGGAGCTTGCCGCTGTCCTCGTCGTTCAGGGCCGCGGTCGGCTCGTCCAGGATGAGGAGCTTCACGTCCTTGGAGAGCGCCTTGGCGATCTCCACGAGCTGCTGCTTGCCCACGCCGATGTCGGCGATCCGGGTCTCCGGGTGCTCGTCGAGGCCGACGCGGCGCAGCAGTTCGGTGGCGTGCTTGAGCGTGTCGTTCCAGTTGATGAACCCGCGCGAGGCGTGTTCGTTGCCGAGGAAGATGTTCTCGGCGATGGAGAGAAACGGCACCAGCGCCAGCTCCTGGTGGATGATCACGATGCCGTGCTGCTCGCTCGCCCGGATGTCCTTGAAGCGGCAGATCTCCGACTCGAAGAGGATCTCCCCTTCGTACGTGCCGTGCGGGTGGACGCCGGAGAGGACCTTCATGAGGGTCGACTTGCCGGCGCCGTTCTCTCCGCAGATGGCGTGGACCTCGCCCTGACGGACGGTCAGAGTGACGTCCGACAGCGCCTTGACGCCGGGAAAGGTCTTGACGATCGAGCGCATTTCCAGGACGGGTCCCGCCATGGTCGTGCCTTCCAGTCGTGTGCGGTCGGTGAGGGTGTGCGCCGGTTACTTGAGCTGGGCGTCGGTGTAGTAGCCGCCCTTGACCAGCACGTCCTCGTAGTTCGACTTGTCGACGCTCACCGGCTGCAGCAGGTAGGCGGGGACGACCTTGGTGCCGTTGTCGTAGGTCTTGGTGTCGTTGACCTGCGGCTTCTTGCCGTTGAGGGCGTCGTCGACCATGGTCGCGGCGACCTTGGCGAGCTGACGCGTGTCCTTGTAGACGGTCTGCGTCTGCTGACCGGCGATGATCGACTTCACCGAGGCGAGCTCGGCGTCCTGGCCGGTGATGACCGGCAGCGGCTTGCTCGCCGAGCCGTAGCCGTCCGACTTCAGCGCGGACAGGATGCCGATGGAGATGCCGTCGTAGGGCGAGAGCACCGCGTCGACCTTGCCGCTCTTGTAGGCGGAGGTGAGGATGTCCTCCATGCGCTTCTGCGCGGTGGTGCCGTCCCAGCGCAGGGTGGTGACCTGGTTGAGCTGGGTCTGGCCGGACTTGACGACCAGTTCCTTCTTGTCGATGTACGGCTGCAGCACGCTCATCGCGCCGTTGAAGAAGTACTTGGTGTTGTTGTCGTCGTTCGAGCCGGCGAACAGCTCGATGTTGAAGGGGCCCTTCTTGCCCTTGTCCAGGCCGAGCTTCTGCACGATGTAAGTGCCCTGCAGCACGCCGACCTTCTCGTTGTCGAACGAGGCGTAGTAGTCGACGTTCTTGGTGCCGAGGATCAGGCGGTCGTAGGCGATGACCGGGATCTTCGCCTGGGCGGCCTGCTGGAGGACGTTGTTGAGGGACTTGTTGTCGATGGCCGCGATGATCAGGCCCTTGACGCCCTGGGTGATCAGGTTCTCGATCTGCGAGACCTGGGTGTCGGGGTCGTCCTCGCCGTAGACCAGCTTGGTCTTGTAGCCCGCGGCCTGAAGGTTCTTGACGACGTTGTTGCCGTCGTTGATCCAGCGCTCGGAGGACTTGGTCGGCATCGCGATGCCGATGGTCCCGCCCTTGGCGCTGCCCGCCTTCTCCTTGCTGCCGCCCTCGCTGTTCTGGCCGCAGGCGGTCAGGGTGAGGGCGAGGGACGCGGCTCCGGCTATCGCGGTCAGAGCGGCTCTGCGAGTGCGCATGATGATCAGTCCTTGCTGTGCGGGAGGTTCGGCCACACGGATGCCGTGCGGTCTGTCGACCGAGAAGAGGTGTGTGGGATTCTGCGCGGGTGTGTCGGCTGGTGTGAAGCCGAGTTTCCGGAACGTTATGACGGGACGTCGAACCGGCTGAGCGGTCCCGGCAGCCGCGAACCGAGCGGCGCCATGTCGCCGTCCGCTCCGTGGCGTGCCAGCAGGTCGAGAGCGAGCCGGCCGCGCCGCACCCGTTCCTTGGCGGTGGCCAGGGTCAGCTCCCGCAGGTGGTGTCCGTACGGGTAGATTCCGGGCGCCTTGGACAGACCGAACTTCAGGTAGAGCGGCGCGCCGCGTCTGATCAGTTCGGCGACCTCGTACATGCGGACGTAGCCGCCGAGGTCGTCCGGGGCCTCGATGTACATGTCCATCGGTGCCCCGGAAACCCGGCGGATCTCGGTGAGGTGGTCCAGCGTCAGGTCGCTGGGCACGTTGATCGAGTCGGCACCCAGGCGCTCGTAGACGGCGTACGCCGCCGGATTGACCGGACCGATCAGCGCCGACACCTTGAGCGTGGTGTCGGCCGGGATGATGCCCTTCTCGCGGGCCTGGTGCAGCGTCCACAGCACGCCCTCGTCGGCCACGAGCAGGCACTTGACGCCCAGCTCGGTGGCCCGGACGGCGTCCTCGACGCAGCCGGCGACCGCGTCGTGGCCGCGTGCCCTGAGCCCGGCGCCCCGCGAGTCGGTGCGGACCGAGGCGCCGATGTCCCATGTGCCGCGCGGGCCCGTGAACAGGCAGAGCTCGATGTCACGCTCGGCCGTGGCCCCGACCATCTCGGTGATCTCGGCGTCGGTCAGCATCCATACGCCGGAGCCCTGGCTGATCCGGTGGATCGGCACGTCGAGCCGGGACGACTCCTTGAGGACCACCGCGAGCGCCTCGGGGCCCTCGCACGAGGGGATCTCGGTGCGCCAGCGGCCGCCCTCGGGGAAGGTGTGCGGTGAGGCGTCGGCGGGAGAGAGGTCGGGCGCACGCAGGCCGAGCGCGGCGAGCGCCTGCTCGCCGGGCCTGCGGGCTGCCGTAGCGGAGTCGGTCACAAGGAGTCCTTCACGTTCGGGATTTCGGACGAGGTTCGCGGCGCGGGGTGCGGGTGGGTGGAGTGGTACGCCGGTACAGAACTTGTCGGACAGCTCCGTACCGGCGTACGGCTGGGAGCGGGCGTCAGGGCCGGAGCAGGACCTTGCCCACCTTCGGATCGCCGGACCCCACCAGCTCGATGGCCTGCGGGAACTCGGCGAGCGGCAGCTCGTGCGTGACGAGCGGCGAGGGGTCGAGCAGCCCCGCGCCGAAGACCCGCACCGTGTGCGCCCAGGCGTCCGGCGGCGCACCGAACACGGTGTGCACCTCCAGCTGCCGTACGACGAGGTCGGTGGGGTCGAGCCCCTCCGCGCCCGGCGCCGGGATGCCCGTCAGGACGAGACGCCCGCCGCGCCTGAGCAGTGAGGCCGCGGTGCGCGCGGCGGACGCGGACCCGGCGGTCTCGATGACGACGTCGAAGTCGTCGGGGAGCTCCTGGTCCTTGGTGCGGAAGTCGGTCGCGCCGAACCGGCGTGACAGCGCCTCCCGGTCGCTCCGGGTGCCCACCACCAGCAGCTCGGACGGCGAGATCGCCTTCAGGAACTGGACGGCGAACATGCCGAGCGTGCCCGTGCCGACGACCGCGACCCGTTCGCCCGGCTGGGCGTTCCCCTTCAGCGCGGCGGCCGCGATGCAGGCGGCCGGCTCCAGCAGCGCCGCCGCCGTGAGGTCGGCGTCGTCCGGCAGGAGGTGCAGCAGGCGGGCCGGGAGCGTGAGGGTGGTGGCCATCGCGCCCGGCTGGGTGAAGCCCGTCTCCTCGTACCCCGAGGTGCACAGGGTCGACTCGCCCGCGTGGCAACGGTCGCAGACCTGGCAGTTGCGGAAGCCCTCGCCCACGGTCTTGCGGCCGACGAGCGTCTCGGATACACCCCCGCCGACCGCCTGCACCGTCCCGGACCACTCATGGCCGGGGACGAGGGGGTAGCGGACGTAACCCTCGGGGCGGTTGCCCTGGTAGACCTCGCGGTCGCTTCCGCAGATGCCTACGGCGTGCACGCGCACCAGGGCCTCGCCCGGACCGGGTTCGCGCGGCGAGTGGGCCTCGAGCCGGTGCACGCCCGGGGCCTCGACGACGACAGCGGTGCTCACTGCCCGTCCTTCGGGTTCCGCTTCTCCCAACCCTCGGCCCACAGGTCGAAGTGGGCCCGCTGCTGCGGGAACTCGGCCGCCGCGTCGGTGTCCAGTTCGACACCGAGACCGGGGGCGTCGGAGATGTGGAAGCAGCCGTCCTCCGGGTTCACCTGCGGAGCGCCCTTGATCACCTTCTTGATCTCCGCGTCCGCGAAGTCGTTGAAGTGCTCGAGGATCTTGAAGTTCGGCGTGGTGAAGCCGACCTGCAGGGAGGCGGCGGTGAGTACCGAGCCGCCCACGTTGTGCGGGGCCACCAGCATGTAGTGGGTCTCCGCGGTCGCGGCGAGCTTCCGCGTCTCCCAGATGCCGCCGATGTGGCCGAGGTCGGGCTGGATGATGTCCACGGCCTGGCTGTCGAACAGCTCGCGGAACTCGATGCGGTCGTGGATGCGCTCGCCCGTGGCGACCGGCATGTCGACCTTCGCGGCGACCTTCTCGAGCGCCTTGAGGTTCTCCGGCGGAACCGGCTCCTCCAGCCAGGCGGGCTTGAACGGCGCCAGCTCCTTGGCGAGCCGCACGGCGGTCGCGGGGGAGAAGCGGCCGTGCATCTCCAGCATCAGCTCGGCTTCCGGCCCGATGGCATCGCGCACGGCTTCGATCAGGGAGACCGCGTACATCGTCTGCTCGTGGTCGAGCTCGAAGTGGCCGGTGCCGAAGGGGTCGATCTTGAGGGCCCGGTAACCGCGCTCCATGACCCCCTGAGCGGCCTTGTGATAGGCCTCCGGGGTCCGCTCGGTGGTGTACCACCCGTTGGCGTAGGCCTTGACCTTGTCGGTGACCTTGCCGCCGAGCAGCTGCCAGACGGGCACGCCGAGGGCCTTGCCCTTGATGTCCCAGCAGGCCATCTCGACCACGGCGATGCCCGACATCACGATCTCACCGGCGCGCCCGTAGTCGCCGTACTTCATACGGCGGACCAGGTCCTCGACAGCGAACGGGTCCGACCCGAGAATGTGATTGACCTCGGCCTCTTTGAGGTAGCCGATCAGCGCGTCGGTGTGGCCCAGCATGCGGGTCTCGCCGACGCCCGTGATGCCCTCGTCGGTGTGCACCTGTACGTACGTCAGATTGCGCCAGGGCGTACCGACCACGTGTGTGCTGATTCCGGTGATGCGCACGGAGCTCGCCTTTCAGCTGTTCGAGATTTCGTCACTCGTTCGAAATGCTGGCCAGACAGTAAGTTTGGCGCGGCAGGAGTGTCAATGGGGCGAACGAGTAACGGTTCCGATACTTTCTCAAGCCGCTTTTGTGCCGGCATCGGGGGGATGGGCGGGGGATGCCGTGGTTGCCGAGGGGATGCCGCGAGATGGCGCGGAATGTGGAGTGCCGGTATCAAGTCGCCGCACCCGAGCGGCCTGTTTCCCACACAACTTTCACAGGTGCTCCCGGGGACGTCCCCGACGGGGGACCTAGTCTTCCCGCGTCATGGACTTCTGCCACCCGTGCCGACGGCACCTCAATGGCGCCCTCGCATGCCCGGGGTGCGGCACAGCAGTCGAAGAACTGCGCGCGCATGCGGAGGAAACGGACGTCGCTCCGCAGCCGGACGTCGCCGTCGAGCCGTACCGCGACGAGGAATCCGCCAGTGCGGACCAGCACATGCACGGTACGGACGACGGAAGCGTGCCGCAGGGGCGAGCGGCCAGGCGCCGGGCGCAAGGGCGCCGACGGGTCGGACGGGAAGCCGACGAGGAGGCGACCGGACCGGCGGTCGGTGGCAGTGCGAGTCGTCGTGACCGCAAGGCCGCGGCCCACCGCCGGCGCCGCCGGCGCACTCTCCTGATCACCGCGGGCTTCGTCCTCGCGGCGGGCGGCCTGAGCCTCGCGGAACTCGGCGTCGACGCGCCCTTCACCGACCCCAGGCCCCCGGCGGCCGGGGGTGCGAACGCCGAGGGCGGTACGTCGTCGGAGGCGCAGAGGACGGCACGGCCGGCACGGTCCCTGGACTACCCGACGAGCAGGGGCACCGGCTCGACGTCCCCGGACCCCTCGGCGTCCGTATCGGCCTCGAAGTCCCCGTCGCCCTCCGCGTCCAGGAGCGCCGACGGCAAGGCCACCCGGTCGTCGACCGCGGGCGCTTCACCGGTCACGCCGACGCCGGGTCCGACGACGACGCGTCCGGCCGAGACGGGCAGGCCGACGGCGCAACCCACGACGTCGAACCCGGAGCCCTCGCCGACCCGGACGTGCACGCGCTTCCTGTGGTGGTGCACGTAGGGCGACGGCCGGGAGGCTGATGTTCGGGGGGCGGCCTGCCCGACACCCCCGTGCCCCGAACGTCCCCAGTGGGGCTCACGTGTCGGCTTGTCGAGGTCGCCGCGGCGTTGCCGAGCCGCCGCTCGGCATGGGTGGCCGGGGCTGCTCCGGGCCTTTGACCAGGGCGGACGTGTCGCCGCCAGGTGCGTTATTCAACCGTGAACGACGATATCGGTGCAGCCCTCTTGACTCCCGTGAATTGTTAGCGCTCACAATAGCCCCCGCATTCACCAGTGAGCGGTCGACGCAGGACGGGGGTCACGAGGGCCGTGTGTACAGCGCGTCAACTCGCCCTTCCCGCAGGCGTCGTCGGGCATCCCGGAACCACGGAGTGAAGCCCGCGGCGCGGCGACAACCGCCCACATCGCAGGACTTACCGGCAGGCGAGCGCCAGGGGAGGGGTGGTCGTGCCAGACAGTGAACTCCGACCGCCCACCATGGCGGACGTGGCGCGCGTGGCCGGTGTGTCCCACCAGACCGTGTCCCGTGTACTGGGGGACCACCCCAATGTGCGGGACGCGACACGGGCCAGGGTGCTGCGCGCGATCGAGGAGATGGGCTATCGCCGCAACTCCTCCGCACGGGCCCTGGTGACCCGGCGCACCCGGACGCTGGGTGTGGTCGCCTCCGACACCACCCTGTACGGGCCGGCCAGTACGCTGTTCGCGCTCGAAGAGGCGGCCCGTGCCGAGGGGTATCTCGTCTCGACGGTCAGCCTGCGCAAGCTGACCATGGAGACGCTCTCCGAAGCCATGGACCACCTCAGCGAGGGCGGAGTGGAAGGGGTGGTCGCCATCGCTCCGCAGCAGTCGGCGGTGGACGCTCTCGCCGAACTCCGTTACCCCTTCCCGGTGGTGGTCGTGGGCAGCGCGCCGGGAGTCGACATCCCCGGCGTCAGTGTGGACCAGCACCTGGGAGCGACGCTGGCCACCAGTCATCTGCTGGCCGCCGGCCACCGCACGGTCTGGCACCTCGCCGGACCCGAGGACTGGCAGGAGGCGGCCGACCGGGCCGCCGGCTGGCGGGCGACCCTGGAAGCGGCCGGCGTCGAGGCGCCCGTGCCGCTGCGCGGGGACTGGAGTCCGCTGTCGGGTTACCGCGCAGGCCAGGAACTGGCCGGCTGGGTGGGCCGAGGGCTGACCGCCGTCTTCGCGGCCAACGACCAGATGGCACTGGGGGTGTTGCGGGCCCTGCGTGAGGCGGGTGTCCGAACGCCCCAGGACGTCGCGGTGGTCGGTTTCGACGACATCCCGGAGTCGGAGTTCTACGCTCCTCCTCTCACCACCGTCCGGCAGGACTTCTCGGCAGTGGGCAAGCGCGGCATCGCGCTGCTCCTGGATCTGATCGAGGGCCGGCCACCCGCCACCACGGCCCGGATCACGATCGAACCCCAACTCGTCGTCCGCGCCAGCACTTTCCCGTACGCCGCTCGAACGGAGGGCGTACCCCACTGACCGACCGGTCGGCCGCACCGCCTCAGCAGTGTGGCCGAAATTTCGAACAATGATCGACAGGCTGGACGCACCGCGGCCGGCTCCCCTCAAGCACCAGCGGGTCCCATCCCCGGGTCGGCTCTTCAAAGGAGAAGAACATGCTCAACAGAAGGAACTTCCTCACGGCGGCGGTCGGCGTGGCGGCCGCGGGCGGCCTGGCGGCCTGCGCCAAGAAGGACAACAGTTCCTCCGGCTCCTCCGGGGGCGGCAGCAAGACGATCACCCTCGGCTTCTCCCAGGTCGGTTCGGAGAGCGGCTGGCGCAGCGCCAACACCACCTCGGTGAAGGACGCGGCCAAGGAGGCGGGTTACAACCTCAAGTTCTCCGACGCCCAGCAGAAGCAGGAGAACCAGATCTCCGCCATCCGCAGCTACATCGCGCAGAAGGTGGACGTCATCGCCTTCTCGCCGGTGGTCGTCACCGGCTGGGACGCGGTGCTCAAGGAGGCCAAGGCCGCGAAGATCCCGGTGGTTCTCACCGACCGCTCGGTGGAGACCTCCGACGACTCGCTGTACGTGACCCTGGTCGGCTCCGACTTCACCGACGAGGGCCGCCGCGCCGCGAGGATCCTGGAGAAGGTCCTGGAGAAGGCCGGCCACAAGGGTGCCGTGAAGATCGCCCAGCTGGAGGGCACCACCGGCGCCGCCCCGGCGATCGAGCGCGCCAAGGGCTTCAAGGAGGTCATGGACGCGCAGCACAAGGACGACTGGAAGATCGTCGTGAGCCAGACCGGTGACTTCACCCGCGCCGGCGGCAAGCAGGTCATGGCGGCCTTCCTGCAGTCCAACCCGGACGTCAACGTGCTCTTCGCGCACAACGACGACATGGCCCTCGGCGCCATCCAGTCCATCGAGGCGGCGGGCAAGAAGCCCGGCAAGGACATCCTGATCGTCTCGATCGACGGCGTTCACGACGGCTTCGTCGCGATGTCCCAGGGCAAGATCAACGCCATTGTCGAGTGCAACCCGCTGCTCGGCCCCCAGCTCATGGAGGTCGTGAAGCAGGTCCACGAAGGCCAGAAGGTCGAGCGCTGGATCAAGACCAAGGAGGGCGACTTCATGCAGGACCAGGCCGCAGCCGCGCTCCCGAACCGCAAGTACTGACCGACCGCGCCCACCGGCAGGGAGCCTCCGTCCGGCCGAGCCCTCGGTCACGGGGCTCCCTGCGGGCCTGAACGAATCCCACGAGGAGCACTGCCATGGCAGAGCCGCGGCCCGTCCTGGAGATGACGGGCATAGTGAAGGAGTTTCCGGGGGTACGGGCTCTGTCGGGCGTCGACTTCCGGCTCTTCCCCGGCGAGATCCACGCCCTGATGGGCGAGAACGGCGCCGGGAAGTCCACCCTCATCAAGGTGCTGACGGGGGTCTACTCCCTGGACGGCGGCACGATCACCCTGGACGGCAAGTCCGTGCGGTTCGGCAGCCCGCTGCAGGCGCAGCAGGCCGGCATCAGCACGGTCTACCAGGAGGTCAACCTCTGCCCGAACCTGTCGGTGGCGGAGAACATCTTCATCGGGCGTGAACCGACCCGTATGGGCCGCATCCAGTGGAAGCGGATGCGCAAGGAGGCGGCGGAGCTGGTGGACCGGCTCGGCCTCGACATCGACGTCACCGCGCCCCTGTCCTCGTACCCGCTGGCCGTGCAGCAGCTGGTCGCGATCGTGCGGTCGGTGGGCACCGGCGACAGCGACGGCCAGGGCTCGGGCACCAAGGTGCTGGTCCTGGACGAGCCGACGTCCAGCCTCGACCGTGACGAGGTCCAGGAGCTGTTCCGCCTGATGCGGCGGCTCAAGGACGAGGGCGTGGCGATCCTGTTCGTCTCGCACTTCCTCGACCAGATCTACGAGATCTGCGACCGGATGACCGTGCTGCGCAACGGCACGCTCGTCGGCGAGCACCTGGTCAGCGAGCTCGACCAGGTCGGGCTGATCCAGCTGATGATCGGCAAGGCTCTGGACCAGCTGGAGGAGCTCCACGACCAGCAGCTGCACTCCGACCTCGGCGAGACGCTGCTCCATGCGGACGGCCTCGGCAGGACCGGCGGCATCGCCCCCTTCGACCTGGAGATCAAGAAGGGCGAGGTGGTCGGACTCGCCGGCCTGCTCGGATCGGGCCGGACCGAACTCGCCCGGTTGCTCTTCGGCGCCGACCAGCCGGACAGCGGCAAGCTGTCCATCGGCGGCAGGCAGGTGTCGATGAGCGCTCCCAACGACGCGATCGGCGCCGGCGTCGCGTTCTGCTCCGAGAACCGCAAGGCCGAGGGCCTGGTGCCGGATCTGACGGTGCGGGAGAACATCATCCTGGCCCTGCAGGCCGCGCGCGGCTGGACCCGGCCCATCCCGGTCTCGCAGCGCGACGAACTCGTCGCCAAGTACATCAAGGCGCTGGACATCCGCCCCGCCAATCCCGAGGCCCGGGTCGGACAGCTCAGCGGCGGCAACCAGCAGAAGGTGCTGCTGGCCCGCTGGCTGATCACCCAGCCGAAGCTGCTGATCCTGGACGAGCCGACGCGCGGCATCGACATCGGCGCGAAGGCGGAGATCCAGAAGCTCGTGGTCTCACTCTCCGAGGACGGCATGTCCGTCCTGTACATCGCGGCCGAGCTGGAGGAGGTACTCCGGCTCAGTCACACCATCGGAGTGCTGCGCGACCGCCGGCTGGTGGCGCAGATCGCCAACGGGCCCGAGATCACCACCAGCCGGATCCTGGAGACCATCGCGAGCGGAGAGCACCAGTGACCACCCCTTCCCGATGGCGAGCGCTGACCCAGCACCACCTCTTCTGGCCGGTGGCGGTCCTCGTCCTCCTGCTGCTCGTCAACGTTCCCTTCACGCCCGACTTCTTCTCCGTGCGGATGTCGGGCGGCCACCTGTACGGCAGCCTCGTCTCCATCGTGCTGTTCGGATCGCCCCTCATCCTGGTGGCGGTCGGCATGACCCTGGTCATCGCGACCGGCGGCATCGACCTCTCCGTCGGCGCGGTAGTGGCCATCACGGGAGCGCTGGCCTGTTCGTACATCAGCCACCAGGCCGACCAGAACGCCCTGTCGGGAGTGCTGCTCGCCATGGGCCTGGGCCTGCTGGCCGCGGTCGTCTGCGGTCTGTGGAACGGCTTCCTGGTCGCCAGGATGGGCATCCAGCCGATCATCGCCACGCTGATCATCATGGTCGCCGGCCGCGGTGTCGCCCAGCTGATCAGCGGCGGCCAGATCATCACCGTCAACAGCGACCCCTACAAGCTGATCGGCGGCGGCTACTGGCTGACGCTGCCGTTCTCCATCTTCGTGGTGGCCGTGGTCGTGGCCGTCACCGTCGCGCTGACCCGCCGCACGGCACTCGGTCTGCTCGTCGAGTCGGTCGGCGGCAACGCCGAGGCCAGCCGCCTGGTGGGCATCAGGTCCCGGCGCATCAAGATCATGGTGTACGTGTTCTGCGCCCTGTGCGCGGGTATCGCGGGCCTGATGATCAGCTCCAACACCTCGGCCGCGGACGGCAACAACGCCGGCCTGTGGATCGAACTCGACGCGATCCTCGCCGTGGTGATCGGCGGCACCTCGCTCCTGGGCGGCCGGTTCTCCATCGGCGGCACGGTGGTCGGCGCCCTGGTCATCCAGACCCTGACCACCACGATCTACACCATCGGTGTGCCGACCCAGACCAACCTGGTCTTCAAGGCCGCCGTCGTCATCGTCGTCTGCCTGCTGCAGTCCCCGAAGTTCCGCGCCAGGCTGTTCGGTGCCAGGTTCGGCACGAAGGGGAGCACCACGCCGGCCGCGGCCCCGGCGGACACCGCCGCGGCGGCCGACGCCGCTCCCAAGATGGAGGTGTCGTGATGAGCGCGACCACCCAGAGCCCCACGGCGCCGGACAGCCGTACCCCGTCCAAGGCCCGACGTCTGCTCGGTGACCAGCGCCTGCCCGTCGTCGCGACGGCACTGCTCTTCCTCGCGATGTACGGCGTGGGTCTGAGCCGCTACCAGTACTACGGGTTCGCCGAACCGCAGGTCTTCCTGAACCTGTTCATCGACAACGGCTATCTGCTGGTCGCGGCCGTCGGCGCCACCTTCGTCATCCTCTCCGGCGGCATCGACCTGTCCGTCGGCTCGATGATGGGCTTCACGACGATGTTCACGGCCTGGCTGGTGGAGCGCCAGGGGGTGCCGCTGCCGCTCGTGATCCCCCTGGCGCTGGGCGTGGGCGCCTTCGGCGGTTTCCTGATGGGCTACGTGATCCACAACTTCGAGATCCAGCCCTTCATCGTGACCCTCGCCGGCCTCTTCCTCTTCCGCGGCCTGTGCCTGGTCATCAGCAAGGAGTCGATCTCCATCAGCGACGCCTCGGTGAGCAGCATGGCCGATGCACAGGTGTCGCTGGGGGTGGGCTTCCTGTCGATCGGTGCGATCGTCGCGCTGGTCGTCCTCGCCGTGGCGTTCTACGTCCTGCACTACACGCGCTTCGGGCGCCGGGTGTACGCCATCGGCGGCAACGAGCACTCGGCCATGCTGATGGGTCTCCCGCAGGGCGGCACGAAGATCGCCGTGTACACGGTGAGCGGCTTCTGCTCGGCGCTCGCCGGTCTCCTGTTCACCCTGTACATCCAGTCCGGTGACCCGCTGCACGCCACCGGCATGGAACTCGACGCGATCGCCGCGGTCGTGATCGGCGGCACGCTGCTGACGGGTGGCTCCGGCTACGTGCTGGGAACCCTGTTCGGTGTGCTGGTGCTGGGCCTGATCAAGAGCATCATCCAGTTCGAGGGCACGCTCAGCTCCTGGTGGACGAAGATCGCCACCGGTGTGCTGCTGTGTGTGTTCATCCTGGTCCAGCGGATCATGACGGCCCGAAAGAAGACCTGATCCGTAAGGGACGTTGCCAGTCCGAGCGGTCCGGGGCACTCCGTGCTCCGGACCGCTCGTCCGTTTCCGCCCCGGTGGCGCGCGAGGCCGACAGGGCCTGCGGCACCACCCGTTCTCAGTGTCCCTGGGGGGTGCCCGAGGTCAGCATCCGCTGCAACAGTCCCCGCATCACATGGCGCTCCTCCTCGGTGAGCGCCGCCAGGGGCTCTCTCGCGAAGCGCAGTGACTCGCGCAGGCTGCGCGCGACGCGGCGGCCGTCGTCCGTCGCCGCGGCCAGCTTCACCCGGCGGTCCGCCGGGTCCGGGCGGCGTTCGACCAGGCCGCGGGACTCCAGGCGGTCGACGATGCCGGTGACGTTCGACGGCTCGCACTTCAGTTTCTGGGCCAGCTTGCGCATCGGCAGCGGCTCCAGCGACAGAAGGCTGAGCAGGCGTGCCTGTGCGCCTGTCAGCGCGTGCTCGCCGGCCGCGGTCTCGTAGTCCTCGTAGAAGCGGGCCACCACCTCGCCGATGAGCTCGACGACTTCCAGAGTCAGGGCGTCGGGGCGAGGTGTCTTCCGCGGAGTGGCCATGCGCTTTAGGATACCCGGTTACTTGACACACTGAAATATTCAGGAGCATGGTTGTTTTAGGTACTGAAGTAAATCCGAAAGGCGTAGTCATGATCAACCGCGAATGGCACCTGCTCAGCCGACCGGTCGGCTGGCCGAAGCCCGAGGACTTCGCCCTGGTCGAGGCGGAGGTCCCGACGCCGGGCGAGGGTCAGGTGCTCGTGCGGAACAAGTACCTCTCCGTCGACCCGTACATGCGTGGCCGTATGAGCGCCGCCAAGTCCTACGTCGCCCCCTTCGAACTCGGCAAGGTCATGCAGGGCGGAGCGGTCGGCGAGGTCGTGGCCTCCGACGCCGAGGGTCTGGCCGTCGGCGACCACGTGCTGCACTTCTTCGGCTGGCGCGAATACGCGGCAGTGGACGTGAAGAACGCCGTCAAGGTCGACCCCGAGGCCGCGCCCCTCTCCACGTACCTGGGCGTCCTCGGCATGACCGGCCTCACCGCCTACGCCGGCCTGCTGCGCACCGCCGCCTTCAAGGAGGGCGACTCCGTCTTCGTCTCCGGTGCCGCGGGCGCCGTCGGCAGCCAGGTCGGCCAGATCGCCAAGCTCAAGGGCGCCTCCCGGGTCATCGGTTCCGCGGGCTCCGACGAGAAGGTCAAGCTGCTGCTGGAGGAGTACGGCTTCGACGCCGCCTTCAACTACAAGAACGGCCCCGTGGGCGAGCAGCTCCGCGCCGCCGCTCCCGACGGGATCGACGTCTACTTCGACAACGTCGGCGGTGACCACCTGGAGGCCGCCATCGGCTCCCTCAACCGTGGTGGCCGCATCGCCGTCTGCGGCATGATCTCCGTCTACAACAACACCGAGCCCGCCCCCGGCCCGAAGAACCTCGCCCGGCTCATCCAGACCCGCGGCCGGATCGAGGGCTTCCTGGTCGGCGACCACTACGACCTGCAGCCGCAGTTCGTCGAGGAGGTCGGCGCCTGGGTCCGCTCCGGCGAGCTGAAGTACCGCGAGACCGTCGTCGAGGGCATCGAGAACAACCTCGAGGCGTTCTTCGGCGTCCTGCGCGGCGACAACGTCGGCAAGATGATCGTCGAGCTCTGACCGGCGGAACACCGTCCGCCTCACCGTGACGCCCGCCTGACCACGGTCGTTGTGTACCGCGAAGGCCGCGCCCCTGGACGTGGGGTGCGGCCTTCTGGCGGGCGAGGAACTCCTCGTCACGGGCCTGGAGCAGATCCAGGCGCTACTCCTGGCGGCGGCCGCGCGCGGGCCGCGTCACCAGGGCGGCGGCGGTACGGGTGTCGGCGGCGATGAGCCCGGCGGCGGAGCGGGCGGTCGTGGTGACGGTGGCACCGGCATGACGGGCGGCGGTGGCACCGGCATGACGGGTGCCCGTGACGCCATCATGACAATCGAAAGGGTGAGCGCCGATAGGGTTTTCCCATGCATGATCTGGGCGCGGGACTCGGCTATCTCCTCAAGGGCCAACGCTGGGTGGCCCGCCACGGCAAACAGTACGGCGCCGGCATCCTGCCGGGGCTGATCACCCTCGTCCTGTACGCGGCGGCGCTCGTCGCACTCGCCCTGTGGGGCGACGACCTCGTCACCTGGGCCACCCCCTTCGCCGACGGCTGGCCGGACCCCTGGCTCGGGCTCTTCCGCGGTTTCCTCACCGTCGTGCTGTTCGCCCTCGCCCTCCTCCTCGCCGTCCTCACCTTCACCGCGGTCACCCTCCTCATAGGCCAGCCCTTCTACGAGAACCTCTCGGAGAAGGTCGACCGCGACGTCTCCCCGGACGGCACGGCGCCCGAGTCGGGCCTGCCCCTCCACCGGGAGATGTGGATATCGGCCCGTGACAGCCTCCGCGTCCTCGTACGGGCCACACTCTGGGGCGTCCTGCTCTTCGCCCTCGGCTTCCTGCCGTTCGTCGGCCAGACCGTCGTCCCGGTCATCGGCTTCTTCGTCACCGGCTTCTTCCTCACCGAGGAACTCACCGCCGTGGCGCTCCAGCGCCGGAGCGTCGAACTCCGCGACCGCCTCACCCTGTTGCGCTCCCGCAAGCTGCTCGTCTGGGGCTTCGGCACCCCCCTCGGCCTTGCTTTCCTCGTCCCGTTCGTCGCCGTCTTCCTGATGCCGGGCGCGGTTGCGGGAGCCACGCTGCTGGCCCGGGACCTGCTGGGCGAGGAGAACGCCCGGGAGACGGAGGAGGACTCCGAGGGCGAGCGGATCACCCACTGCCCTGACGGCTGCCCCGGCAGGTACGCCGGTGCCTCCCGCGAGGCCGCCCCGAACGACTCGCCGACCGGAGACAGGGCCGGTGCCCGCGGGCCGGAGCGACGCCTCTGAGGGACGCCGAAGATGCGGCACGAGCGCGCACGCGTGGGTGTTTGTGAAAGGTTCGTACGAAATCCTGGTCGGCCGCTCGATTCCCGGCCACGGGGTCACGACGACGATTAACGTCTGACGCGGGGCCGAGTCCCCCTACGAACAGCCCCGGTCCGGGACCTGACGGCCGGACCGGGGCTCGTCGTTCTTCCGGGCCGAAACACCCCCTAGCGCACCGAGAAGCCGTACACCGTCTCCGACCGGTACACCTCGCCCGGCCGCAGCCGCGTGCTCGGGAAGTCCGGGCGGTTCGGGGAGTCCGGGAAGTGCTGGGTCTCCAGTGCGATGCCGTCGCCGGGGGCGAACGGGGCGCCGAGGTGGTCCGCCGTGTAGAGCTGCAGGCCGGGCTCGGTCGTGGACACGGTGAGCAGGCGTCCGGACGCCGGGGCGTGCAGCTGTGCGACCTCCACCGGGGTCCGCGTCACACCCTTGTCGAGCACGAAGTTGTGGTCGTAGCCGGAGCCCACCTTCCGGGACTCCCGGAACTCGAAACGGCTGCCCTCGACGGTCTCGAGCGCTCCCGTCGGGATCAGGTCCGCGTCCACCGGGGTGTACCGGGAGGCCGCGATGCTCAGCTCGTGGCCGCCCGCGTTCCCGGAACCCTCGAGGTTCCAGTACGAGTGGTTCGTCAGGTTCACCACGGTCGGCGCGTCCGTGACCGCCTCGTACACGATCCGCAGCGCGCCGTCCGCGTCGAGGGTGTACGTCGCCGAGACCTCGAGCCGACCCGGGAAGCCCTCCTCGCCGTGCGGGCTGACCCGGGACAGCCGGACGCCGTGCTCGACCGGCTCGACGTCCCACACCCGCTTGTCGAACCCCCGCGACCCGCCGTGGAGCGAGTTGGGGCCGTTGTTCGGCTCCAGCGCGTAGGTCCGGCCGTCCAGCGGGAAGCGGGCGCCCGCGATGCGGTTGGCGTACCGCCCGACCAGAGCCCCGAGGTACGGCTCCGGATGGCGCAGATAGCCGTCCAGATCCCGGAAGCCCAGCACCACGTCCGCCCGGCTCCCCTCCCGGTCCGGGACCTCCGCCGACTGCACGATCCCGCCGTACGACAGGACGCGCACCCGCACCCCGCCCCGCTCCAGCGTCCAGCGGTGGACCGCCGTGCCGTCGGAAAGGGTGCCGAAAAGTTCGCTCATGTGGAAACCCTAGGTCACGGGATCCTCGGCGGTGACGGCACGGTAGGCGATCTCGGCGAGTCGTGCCTGTCCGTTCCTGCTCGGGTGGAACCAGTCCCAGGGGCTCAACTGCGCGGGCCCGAAGCGGTAGTCGAAGACCGCGTTGCCGTCGAAGCGGCACCGCCGGTCCTTGGCGCACACCTCCTTCAGGACCTGGTTGTACTCCTCCACCCGGGACTGCACCGTGGCGCGCCGCCGGGTGGAGGCGGCGTCCAGCGCGTCCGCGTCGCCCAGCATCGACGGGCAGATGCCCAGCTTCCACACCTGCTTGCCGAGCGCACTGGTGCGGCCCTCGGACCACAGCCGCATCAGGTTCGGCACGCTGGAGACGTACACCTGTGCCTTGGGCAGCGACCGCCGCAGGACGGCCATCGCGTCCTCGAACTGCTCCCGGAAGTCGTCGACCGGAGTCATCGCCGAGGTGGAGGAGCGGCAGGCGTCGTTGGCCCCGACCATCACCGTCACCAGTTCCGGCCTGCGCTGCACCGCCTGCGCGACCTGCCCGGCCAGGTCGGCCATCCGCGCCCCGGTCACCGCGTAGTTCCAGCTGCGCTCCGCGGCGCCGGTGGCCCCGAGCAGCCGTACGGCCAGGCTGTCGATGCCGGCGTCGGTGCCCGTCGCCCACGACGCCTGGGGACAGTCGGACAGCACCGTGCAGGCGTCGAAGCCGCGCGTGATGGAGTCGCCGACGGCGGCGATCGAGTCGGGGGAGCGGTTCCACACCGGCTTCGGGGACGGCCGCGACGACGGCGCGGTGCCCCGCTCCCCGTCGCCGCCCGAGGCGTCGCACCCGGCGAGCCCCAGGACGACCGCGGCCGCGACCGCGGCGACGGCCCTGAAGCGGTGACTTCGCTTCCGCATCGCTGGTCCCCTCGTTCGGCAGCGCTTCGAACACGCTGGGTCAGGCCCGCGTCCCCTTGGGTGAAACCTCGGCATTCACGGGCAACGGGACCGACGGTACGTCACACTCCTCGGCCTGCCGCACGGTAGCCTCGCCCCGTGGCCGCCCTTGCCACGCCCGTTCCGTAAAGTTACAAGATGTGGCGCTCTGCCCGGAGGTTCAGGTGACGACACGTGGAGTCCTGTACGTGCACTCCGCGCCCCGCGCACTGTGCCCGCACGTCGAGTGGGCCGTCGCGGGCGTGCTGGGCACCCGCGTCAACCTCGACTGGATCCGGCAGCCCGCCGCCCCCGGCACCTGGAGATCGGAGTTCTCCTGGCAGGGCGAGACCGGCACCGCCTCCAAGCTCGCCTCCGCGCTGCGCGGCTGGCAGCTGCTGCGCTTCGAGGTCACCGCGGAACCGTGCCCGACCGCCGAGGGCGAGCGGTACAGCTGCACCCCCGACCTGGGCATCTTCCACGCGGTCACCGGCATCCACGGCGACATCCTGATCCCCGAGGACCGGCTGCGCGCGGCCCTCATCCGCTCCCAGCGCGGCGAGAGCGACCTGGAGGCGGAACTGGCCCGGCTCCTGGGCAAGCCGTGGGACGACGAACTGGAACCGTTCCGGTACGCGGGCGAGGGAGCGCCGGTGCGCTGGCTGCACCAGGTGGTCTGAAGACCTCCGCACACGACATGAGGGGCCGCCACCAGCCGGTGGGGGCCCCTCATGCGTAGCGGCGGGTGCTGATCAGACCGTACGGAACGCCAGCACCATGTTGTGGCCGCCGAACCCGAACGAGTCGTTCAGCGCGGCGATACGGCCCTCGGCCCGCAGCTTCCGGGCCTCCCCGCGGACGACGTCCGCGTTGGCCTCGGCCTCCGGGTCGATGTTCTGCACGTTGATCGTCGGCGGCGCCACCCGGTTGTACAGCGCGAGCACGGTCGCCACCGACTCCACACCGCCCGCACCACCGAGAAGGTGACCGGTCATCGACTTGGTCGCGGAGACCGCGATGTGGTCCGCGTGGTCCCCGAACACCTTCCGCAGCGCCTTCAGTTCGGCGATGTCACCGGCGGGCGTCGAGGTGGCGTGCGCGTTGACGTGCACGATCTCCGCGGGGTCGAGGTCGCTGTTGTCCAGCAGGTTGTGCAGGGCGTGCGAGATGCCGCGGCCCTCGGGCTCGGGCTGCACGATGTCGTGGCTGTCGGCGGAGATGCCCTGGCCGACCGCCTCCGCGTAGACGCGGGCACCGCGCTTGGCGGCGTGCTCTGCGGACTCCAGGACCAGGACGCCGGCGCCCTCTCCGAGGACGAAGCCGTCACGCTCGACGTCGTAGGGACGCGAGGCACCCTGCGGGTCGTCGTTGTTCTTGGACATCGCCATCATGTTGCCGAACGCGGCGATGGGCAGCGGGTGGATCGCCGCCTCCGTACCGCCGGCGACGACCACGTCGGCGCGGCCGGTGCGGATCATCTCGATGGCGTAGCCGATGGCCTCCGCGCCCGAGGCGCAGGCGGAGACCGGGGTGTGCACACCGGCGCGGGCGCCCACGGCCAGACCCACGTTCGCGGACGGGCCGTTCGGCATCAGCATCGGCACGGTGTGCGGGGAGACCCGGCGGACGCCCTTCTCCTTCAGCACGTCGTACTGATCGAGCAGGGTGGTCACACCGCCGATGCCGGAGGCGATGACCGCGCCGAGCCGGTCGGGGTCGACGCTTGCGTCCTCGCCCGCCTTGGCGGTGAAACCGGCGTCCTTCCAGGCCTCCTGGGCCGCGATCAGCGCGAACTGCGCCGAACGGTCCAGACGGCGGGCCTGGGGCCGCGGGATGACCTCGGACGGCTCCACGGCGATCTGCGCGGCGATGCGGACCGCCTGCTCGGCGGCCCAGTCCTGCTCCAGGGGTCCGACACCGGACTTGCCGGCGATCAGGCCATCCCAGGTAGAGGCCGCGTCGCCACCCAGCGGTGTGGTTGCGCCGATACCGGTGACGACCACGGTGCGATTGGTCGAGCTCACGGGAATTCTTTCTCCAACGGATACGAGGATTCAGCGGCGCCACCGCCGGGTGGCGGGGCAACGGCCCGGCGACCGGACCACTGGCCCGGCGCCCGGCTGTCTGCCCAGGTGATCGGTCGATCAGGCCTGGTGCTTGAGGATGTACTCGGCGGCGTCACCGACCGTCTTGAGGTTCTTGACGTCGTCGTCGGGGATCTTGACGTCGAAGCGCTCCTCGGCGGCGACGACGACCTCGACCATGGACAGCGAGTCGACGTCCAGGTCGTCGGTGAAGGACTTGTCCAGCTGGACGTCCTCGGTGGGGATCCCGGCGATCTCGTTCACGATCTCGGCGAGACCGGCGACGATCTCTTCCTGAGTGGCGGCCATGTCAGGCGCTCCTTCGTAGATATCCATCAGGGTGTGGCGCCCGCCGCGTCAGCGGCAGGTGGTGCAGTTCCCGCACCGGACCGCATGATCCGGCACGGAGTGCCTAGGGGAGGGTAACGACCGTGGCGGCGTAGACGAGACCCGCCCCGAAGCCGATGACGAGCGCGGTGTCGCCGCTCTTCGCCTCGCCGGTCGCCAGGAGCCGCTCCATCGCGAGCGGGATCGAGGCGGCCGAGGTGTTGCCGGTGGTGCGGATGTCACGGGCGACCGTGACGTGCTCCGGCAGCCCCAGAGTCTTCACCATCGAGTCGATGATCCGCACATTGGCCTGGTGCGGGATGAAGACGTCCAGGTCGTCCGGGGTGATCCCGGCCGCGTCCAGCGCCTGCTGGGCGACCTTCGCCATCTCGAACACGGCCCAGCGGAACACCGCCTGGCCCTCCTGAGTGATCGCGGGGAACTTGACGTTGCCCTCGCTGTCCACCGGGAGCTGGGAGACGTCGCCGGTGGGGGTGCCCCCGCTCGAGCGAAGCCGAGAGTGGGGGAGGAAGGCGTTCCACGGCACCGTCTGCTTGATCGTCTCGGACTTGTCGCCCTCGGAACCCCACACGGTCGGACCGATGTGCGGCTCCTCGGAGGGACCCACGACGACCGCGCCGGCACCGTCGCCGAACAGGAAGGCGGTGGCCCGGTCCTCGAGGTCCGTCAGGTCCGACAGCCGCTCCACGCCGATGACGAGGACGTACTCCGCGGAGCCCTCGACGACCATGCCCTTGGCGAGCGTGAGGCCGTAGCCGAAGCCCGCGCAGCCCGCCGAGATGTCGAAGGCCGCGGCCTTGTCCGTGCCGAGCTTGTCGGCGATCTCGGTGGCGACGGCCGGGGTCTGGCTGAAGTGCGAGACGGTGGAGACGACGACCGCGCCGATCTGGTCGGCGGCGATCCCGGCGTCGGCGATCGCCTTGCCGGCCGCCTCGATCGACATCGCGGCGACGGTCTCCTCGTCGTTCGCCCAGTGCCGGGTCTCGATGCCGGAGCGGGAGCGGATCCACTCGTCGGAGGAGTCGATCTTCTCCAGGATCACCTCGTTCGGCACCACCCGGACCGGACGGTACCCGCCGACGCCGAGGATGCGCGCGTAGGGGGCGCCTTTGCGTGCCTTGATCTTCGACATGCTCTCGCTCTCCTGATCAGGCGCTGTGCTCGGCGACGAGTTCGCGAGCCGCGTCGAGGTCGTCGGGGGTCTTCAGGGCGAGGGTCTTGACGCCCGGCAGCGCGCGCTTGGCGATGCCGGTGAGGGTGCCGCCGGGGCACACCTCGATCAGCGCGGTCGCGCCCAGCTTCTCGAAGGTCTCCATGCACAGGTCCCAGCGGACCGGGTTGGCGACCTGGCCGACCAGGCGCTTGAGCACCTCGGCTCCGGTCTCGACGGTCTGGCCGTCCTTGTTGGAGACGTATGTGACCTGCGGGTCGGCGGGCGTCAGCGCCTCGGCGGCGTGCGCGAGGGCGTCGACCGCGGGGGCCATGTGGTGGGTGTGGAAGGCGCCGGCCACCTTCAGCGGTACGACCCGGCGCACACCCTCGGGCTTGTCCGCCTCCAGGGCGGCGAGCTGCTCCAGGGTGCCGGCGGCCACGATCTGCCCGGCGCCGTTCACGTTCGCCGGGGTCAGGCCGAGCTTGTCCAGGTGCGGGATCGTCGTCTCGGGGTCGCCGCCGAGCAGGGCCGACATGCCGGTGGGAGTGATCGCGGCGGCGTCCGCCATGGCCAGGCCCCGCTTGCGGACCAGGGTCAGCGCGGCGGTGTCGCCGAGGACGCCCGCGAAGGCCGCCGCGGTGATCTCACCGACGCTGTGTCCGGCGACGGCACCGGGGACGCCCGCCGCGTCAGCGGCAAGTGTGTCGATACCGAGTGCCGCGGCGGACAGCAGCCCGGCGGCCACCAGCAGCGGCTGGGCGACGGCGGTGTCCCGGATGGCGTCGGCGTCGGCCTGCGTGCCGTAGTGGACGAGGTCCAGTCCGATGGCCTCCGACCAGGCGCCGACGCGGTCGGCGGCGCCGGGGAGGTCGAGCCAGGAGGTCAGGAAGCCGGGCGTCTGGGCGCCCTGGCCGGGAGCGACGAGTACGAGCACTCTCACACTCTCTCTTGGGGACGGCCGGGGCCGCCCGTGGGGACAAGGACGAAGAACCGCAGGGGGTTTTGTGGGCCCCCGACAAAAGACTAGGTCTGGGGATCACCCTCGGCCAGACGCCCCAGGATCAGCGCGATCCGCAACGTGAACGCGGAGCGTACATCAGAGGGCGACCAACCGGTGACGTCAGTCACACGTCGGAGCCGGTAGCGGACGGTGTTCGGGTGAACGAAGAGCATGCGTGCGGCGCCCTCGAGACTGGACGCCTGCTCCAGATACACGCTGAGCGTTTCCAGGAGCGCCGAGCCCGCCTCCTCCAGCGGTCTGTAGATCTCCTCCACCAGTTGCTCGCGCGCGCTCGGATCGCCTGCGATCGCGCGCTCCGGCAGCAGATCGTCCGCCAGGACCGGGCGCGGTGCGTCCTGCCAGGCAGAACACGCCTTCAGTCCCGCGGCGGCGGCCTGCGCGGACCGGGTGGCGGCGAGCAGATCGGGCACGATCGGCCCGGCGACGACCGGCCCGGCGGCGAACGGCCCGATCAGCGACTTGGCGACGGCGAGCGGATTGTCACTGCCGCCGGCGATGACCACGAGCCGGTCCCCGAGCACCCCGGTGAGGACCTGCAACTTGGCGTGCCGGGCAGCCCGTCGAATGGCCTCCACCGTCAACTCGCTGTCACCGTCGGGCGCCGTACCCAGCACCACGCACACATGTTCAGGCGAGTTCCAGCCAAGTGCGGCGGCCCGGCTGACGGCCCCCTCGTCGGCCTCCCCGCTGAGCACGGCGTTCACGACGAGCGACTCGAGCCGCGCGTCCCAGGCGCCGCGGGCCTCGGCGGCCTGGGCGTAGACCTGCGCGGTGGCGAAGGCGATCTCCCGCGCGTACACCAGGAGCGCCTCGCGCAGCACGGACTCGTCGCCGGGGGCGGCGACCTCGTCGATGGCGGACTCCATGACCTCGATGGTGGTGCGCACCATCTCCACGGTCTGCCGCAGGGTGATCGCCCTGGTCAGCTCGCGCGGGGCGGTCCCGAACACGTCGGTGGAGATGGCCTGCGGGGCGTCCGGGTGCCGGAACCACTCGGTGAACGCGGCGATACCCGCCTGAGCCACCAGCCCGATCCAGGAACGGTTCTCCGGAGGCATCGCCCGGTACCACGGCAGCGTCTCGTCCATGCGCGCGATGGCCTGCGCGGCGAGGCTTCCGGACGATTTCTCCAGCCGCTTCAGGGTCGCGGCGTGCGGATGGATGGAATGCGCTGCGGGCTCGGTGAGGCGGGCTTCGGGTTCGGGCACGGGGACAAGACTGCCTTATCGGGACGGGACCGTGTGGCGGGGGTCCCTGAGCGCGGGAGGTGCGGGGCTACGGTGGGGGCTGTGATGGACGTACGGCGCGCCGGCGAGCGCTACCGCGGAGGGGACCCTGCCGCCGGGATCGAGTCCCTGCACGCCTTCAGCTTCGGCCCGCACTACGACCCGGACAACCTCCGCTTCGGCGCGGTGATCGCCTGCAACGAGGAGCGGCTCGCACCGGGTGCCGGCTTCGACGAGCACCCGCACAGCCACACGGAGATCGTCACATGGGTGGTGGAGGGCGTACTGACCCACCGCGACTCCACGGGCCACACATCGGTGATCCGCCCCGGCGACGTCCAGCGCCTGAGCGCGGGGGCGGGCGTCCGCCACGTCGAACGCAACGACGGTGAGACCCCTCTGGTCTTCGTCCAGATGTGGCTGTCCCCCCTGACACCCGGCGGCGACCCGGTCTACGAGGTCGTCCACGGCATCGCCGACTCCACCCCGTACGCGGTCCCGGAGGCGGGCGCGATGCTCCATGTAAGGCGTCTGGGGGCGGGGGAGCGGACGGCGGTTCCGGACGCGCCGTACCTGTACCTGCACGTGGTGCGTGGCGAAGTGCGGCTGGACGGTGAGGAGTTGCGGCCGGGGGACGTGGCGCGGATCACGGACGCCAAGGACCTGGAGGCGGTGGCGGTGACGGGGGCGGAACTGCTGGTGTGGGAGATGACGGATCGGTGACCGGCAGGTGCCGCGCCAGGGTCCGGATCTCTCAACCCCGGCGGCTGAATCCGGCTACCTGCGCGCCTGTCCGGCGGATGGTCGAGACCGCGAGGAGATCACCGCGTGCCCTGCTACGGCGAGGATGACAGCCACCGCAACGAGGCGGATGACGCTCCACGTCGTCGTGGCGACCGATCCTTGCAACGGAGCATCGAAGCGGAGTCGCTGTGACGTATCGACGACGGCCACCAGCGGAATCAGCAGTCGGAAGGGAAGTCCGCGAAGGCCGTGCCTGCGTGCCAGGTTCCCAGCCAACCCCAAAAGCGCGCCGAGAGCGCAGGCGACTATGCACCAGAAAACCGTCTTCGACAAGAAGCCGGACCAGTCAACCTGCGTCGTTCGCCCGGTAGGGTCATTCAGGTCGGCTGCCAGGAATTGTCCCTGCCTCAATTTTGTCGCGTAATAAGCGATTACCGCCGCGACCAAGGCGGCGGGGGCCAGAACGACGGACTCCGTTCTCGAATTTCGCGCCAGGCCGACACAGAAAGCCAATGCGGCCCAGGACCATCCAGCGGAGAGGACGAGACTTGCCACACGGCCTGCCGAACCGCCGGTCGTGAGAAGCAGGGGGCCGAGTATCCCCAGCAATGTGCCGGCTGTCAGTGCGGCGACAGGTGCCACGACACGGGATCGATAGGAGAACACTGTGTTCGAAAAATCCTTTTCGGTGGCAGCAAGAGAGCCGTGGAAAGCTCATCTTATGATGGCGGTCGCCGTGAGTCCACGAGATCGCCTGAGCGCCCATCACCCGCGCTGCACTACAGATGCTCAGGGCTCGGAGGCGGGGCCTTGACATGCTGCGGTCCCGGCCGAATGTGGAGCGCCGGGACCGCAACGGAAAGCCTAGGGACTCTTAGTACGTGGCCCAGTAGGCGTAGCACGTGTAGGCCCAGCCGGCATCAACGTGGGAATTTGCCCAGCTGCCGGCATTTGCATACGTCTTGTCGTTGCCGTCGGCCATGACCGATGTCGCCGAGTGGTACTTCGACGGATGGACGTAGTTGGAGTAGCAGCGCTTGAGGCCCCATGAGCCGGTCGTGGTGCCGTAGCTCCAAGTACCACCGCCGACATTGACGGTGCTCATCGGCTTCACCGACGTCGAGCGGGGATCGGTGAGGTCGGGTCGACGCCGCCCCGGACCTCACCGGTCACCGCCCGCGCCGGGCATCCGCGACGACCGCGGGCCCTGAGCCTGTCCATCGGTCACTCGGTCGAGGCGCCGGACGAGCCGGGCAGGGGCGTCCTCAGCCCCGCACCTCCGCCAGCACCGCATCCGTGAACGGCGTCCACGCCTCGATCGCCCAAGGTCCGAACGCCCGGTCCGTGAGGGCCACGCAGGCCACCCCCGCGTCCGGGTCGACCCACAGGAACGTCCCCGACTGCCCGAAGTGCCCGAAGGTCCTCGGCGACGAGGAACTCCCCGTCCAGTGCGGCGACTTCGAGTCCCGGATCTCGAACCCGAGCCCCCAGTCATTGGGGTTCTGGTGCCCGTACCCGGGCAGCACCCCCTTCGTCCCGGGGTACTGCACCGTCATCGCCTCCGCCACCGTCCGCACATCCAGCAGCCGCGGCGCCTGCACCTCCGCAGCGAACCGCGCCAGATCCGCCACCGTGGAGACGCCGTCCTTCGCCGGGGAGCCGTCGAGCGACGTGGACGACATGCCCAGCGGCTCCAGGACCGCCTGCCGGGCGTACTCGGCGAACGGGATGTCCGTCGCCTTCGCCACATGGTCGCCCAGCACCTCGAACCCGGCGTTCGAGTACAGCCGCCGCTCCCCGGGCGCCGACGTCACCCGGTGCTCGTCGAACGCCAGCCCGGACGTGTGCGCGAGCAGATGGCGCACCGTCGCGCCGGGCGGCCCGGCGGGCTCGTCCAACTCGATCGCCCCCTCCTCGTACGCGACGAGTACCGCGTAGGCGGCGAGCGGCTTGGTGACCGATGCCAGCGGGAAGCGGTGGTCGACCGGACCGTGCGTCCCGAGGACGGTGCCGTCCGCGCGGACGACCGCCGCGGCGGCGGTGGGGACGGGCCAGTCAGCGATCAGGGCCGGGCTCTGCAGCGACATGCCCCGAGCCTAAGCGGCTCACAGCTGCAGCCGCATCGAGGGGTCCGGCTTGCGTACGAAGCCCAGGGACGCGTACAGCGGCTCCGCCTGGGCGGACGCGTTCAGGTCGACCTGGGGGACGCCCCGCTCCCGGAACCAGTCGAGCAGCTCCTCCATGCAGGCACGGGCGTAGCCCCGGCGGCGCACGTCCGGATCGGTGGCCACGCTGAAGACGTGTCCGACCCGCCCCTGCGGATTGCCGAATCGCCCGATCCGGTACTCGATCGTCCCGGCCACCAGCGCGGCCAGCGCCCCCGGCCGCTCCGGATGGTCCACGACGAACGCCGCGAAGCCGCCGTCCGGATCGGCGAGCCGGCCGCGCAGGGCCGGCAGGGACTCCTCGTGCCACTCGGTCGAGGAGACGGAGGAGCCGGACGGGAAGACCGAATCGATCATCACCTGGCGCAGGCGCAGCACTTCGTGGGCGTCCTCGGGCACGGCCCGGCGTACGAGACTCATGTCCCGCACGCTAGCCACAGCCTGTAGGACGGGTCTCGGCATTTTCATTTCATTTCGCTTGCTTGGAGTGCACTCCAAGGTTCTAGCGTGGAGGCCATGACGGTGATCGAGACCTTGGCCGAGGCGGCCGAAAACGGGACCGACATCTGCGGCGTACCGCCCGGGCGGCACCCCCGCCCCGATGGGCAGGACAGTTACACGATCAGCGAGGTCGTCGCCTTCACCGGTCTGACGGCGCACACCCTGCGCTGGTACGAGCGGATCGGGCTGATGCCCCACGTGGACCGCTCGCACACCGGGCAGCGCCGCTACTGCAACGCCGACCTGGACTGGCTCGACCTCGTCGGCAAGCTTCGGCTCACCGGCATGCCCGTCGCCGACATGGTGCGCTACGCCGAGCTGGTCCGCGCCGGAGACCACACGTACGCCGAGCGCTATGAGCTCCTGGAGGCGACCCGCCGGGACGTGCTCGCCCGGATCGCGGAGCTCCAGGACACGCTCGCGGTGCTCAACCGGAAGATCGATTTCTACGCGGACGCCGGGCGCGCCCTGGCGTCGGAGAGGCCCCGATGACGGACAGCAGGATCGCGCAGGTGCGGCTCGGTGAGGACGGTCCCGAGGTGGGTGTGCAGGGCCTCGGCTGCATGGGCATGAGCTTCGCGTACGGCCCCGCGGACGCCGAGGAGTCGCGTGCCACCCTGGAGCGGGCGCTGGAGCTCGGCGTCACCCTGTACGACACGGCGGACATGTACGGCGCGGGGGAGAACGAGAGGTTCTTGTCGCCGTTCTTCAAGGCGCACCGGGACGAGGTCGTCATCGCCACCAAGTTCGCGATCTCGACCTCGCCCGACGACCCGTTCAAGCGGATCGTCCGCAACGACCGGCCCTACATCCGGCAGTGCGTCGAGGCGAGTCTGAAGCGCCTGGACGTCGACGTGATCGACCTCTACTACATGCACCGCCGGGACGTGAACGTCCCGATCGAGGAGACCGTCGGCACGATGGCGGAGCTGGTGCGCGAGGGCAAGGTCAAGCACCTGGGGCTGAGCGAGGTCACCGCCGACGAACTCCGGGCGGCCCGGGCCGTCCACCCGATCGCCGCCGTGCAGTCGGAGTGGTCGCTGTTCAGCCGTGACATCGAGGCCCATGTGGTGCCGGCCGCCAAGGAGCTGGGCGTGGCCCTGGTGCCGTACTCGCCGCTCGGCCGCGGCTTCCTCACGGGCTCCTTCTCCAACGCGGAGACGGACCTCACGGACCAGGACTTCCGCCGTACGATGCCCCGCTTCACCGGCGAGAACGCGGCCGCCAACGTGGCGCTCCTCGAGCCGATCCGGTCCGTCGCGAAGGACCACGGCGCCTCACCGGCGCAGATCGCGCTGGCCTGGGTGCAGCAGCAGGCCGCGGTCCGCGGCCTCGCGGTGGTCCCCATCCCGGGTACGACCAAGCGCCACCGCATCGAGGAGAACGTGGAGGCCGCACGCATCGTCCTGACGGAGGAGGAACTGTCCCTGCTGGAGCCGATCGCGTCCAAGGTGGCGGGCGACCGCTACCCGGACATGAGCTTCACGTCGGTGGGCCGGGAGTAGGGCACGCCGCCCGGGCCGGGGTGGTGCGCCCCGGCAGGGGCGCGGGCCTGCGACATTGTGCGGCTCCGTCGCGATGGCGGCGCCCCCTGTTCGAGCGAAGCCGAGAACTTGGGCGAGCGGCCAGCCACGACGCGCCCGCAGCGGACACCCACCACACGCGGCAGGGAGATCGCCCCGAACGCGGCAGGGAGATCGCCCCGTACCCGGCAGGGCTAAAGCTCCGCCAGCAACTCCGCCTTCTTCACGGAGAACTCCTCGTCCGTGACGAGCCCCGCCTCATGCAGCTCCCCGAGGTGGCGGATCCGCTCGGCGATGTCCGCCGGGTCCCTACGAGCGGCGGGCACCGCGACCGGGGCGGTGCCCGCCGCGCGCGCAGCGGCCAGTACGGCCGCCGCGAACGGCAACGACTGGTGCACCGGGCCGTAGCCGAGCCCGAACACCACAGCCGCCGGGTCCTGGTCCGGCTGAGCCGGCGGTAGACCACCCGCATCCCGGCGCAGCAACCGCAGATACCCGTCGAACACCTCGGGCGAGCGCCACTCCACCCCGCTGAGGCCGGTGACCGGGAAACTCTGGTCGCCGGCCTTCCACTTGGCCGAGGACGCGCCCGTCCAGAACCAGCGGAAGGACACCGCCTTGCCGTCGAAGGACGCCTTCCCGTCGTATGCCTTGAACTGCAGGGGCGCCTCGGGCGGCGCGACCAGGAACCGCTCGGCCGGAGTGTCGTCCCCGCCGATACGGGCGCGCAGCTCGTCCGCGTAGGACTCCGCCAGGGCCTCGCGGTCGGCGGGCAGGACGAGCCGGTAGGGGTCGGAGGTCTCCTTCAGCTGTCCGTCCGCCGCCTCCATCAGCGGGTCGGCGCCGGGTCTCGGCACCGCGTGCAGGACCAACGTCCCGCGTCTGCCCGGGCTCAGTGTGACCCCCGCTATCGCCTCCAGGGGGACACGGCGCTGCCCGAGTGCCTGGAACAGCTTCGGTGTGCGGATCCCCCGTTCGAAGCGGATGAGCACGGAGTCGGACTCGAACTCCCAGACGGCATGAAATCCGGCCAGTACGTCACCCATGCGGCTCATCGTATGCGGCACGCGCTCCTCCGTCGCTCCCCGAGCAGACCGCAATTCCTGGTCTTCTACGCGCGTCCGACCGGCGCCGTGCCGGGCAGATCCGCCCGGCACGCGTCATCGTCGCGTGCGCAGTGCACCGCGTCGTACGCTCCGACGCCGATCTCGGCGAAGTTGCGCAGGCTCTCGGTGCCCGGCGCGAAGTAGCCGGCGTGCCCCTCCGCCCCCTGCGCGGACAGCACCCGCGCGCCGAAGCCGCGGGAGACCGGGTCGGCGCCGTGGCCGAGGCCCCCGACCTCCAGGTAGGGCACGTCCTGGATCCAGTCGTCGGCGTCCCGCATGGCCCACACCCGGGCCGTGGTGTGCAGCCCGGTGGCCGACTCGGTGCGCATGCCGGGGCTGCCCGCCACCGTTATGTCGGACACCCGTGCCGGCAGCGTGCGCGCGGCGATCCCGCACAGCACCGAGCCGTAGCTGTGGCAGTACAGCTGGACGGGCGAGCGACCGGGGAGGGCGCGCAGCAGGGCGTTCAGCCGGACGGCGCCCGCCTCGGCGCGCATCGCGGTCGCCGCCTCCATGCCGAGGCCGCTGGGCGAGGTGTAGTCGGCCCAGGCGATCACGGCCGTACGGGTCCCGGGACTCGCCGCACGCTCCGCCGCGTACAGCGACTGGGCCATGCCGACCGGGGCCGAGTACTTGCGGACGGTGCGCTGGAAGGTGAGCAGGTCGGTGTCGACACCGGGCACGACGACCGAGATCCGCCGGGCGGAGTCCAGGTCACCGAAGACCTCCGCGATGCGGCCCGAACCGTCCGGGTCGAAGGCGAGGATCTGGCGGCCCTTCTGCATCAGCGCCTCGAAGCGGTGCATGAGGCGGCCCGCCTCCTGCTGGCCCACCGACGACAGCCGGTCGTCATGCATCCGGGCGCGCTCGACCCTCCGCTGCCGGTCGAGGGCGATGCGGTTGGCCTCGTAACGCAGCCCCACCGGCGCCCCGTTCATGTTGCCGACCGCGAGCGGGTAACGGTGGGCGAGCCGGGAGCGCTGGTGGGCGCCGATCGAGGAGAAGAAGCGGGCGAGGTGGGCCGGGGAGTCACCGGGGTCCGGCAGCCTGCGACCGGCGATCGTGCCGTGCTCCCACGCAGAACGCGACGCCTCCAGGGGCGTCGCGCCACGGTGGTTGCGCACGGCGGTCCAGCCGGTCGTCGCGAGCATCACGAAGACCACGGCCAGCGCGAGCAGTGCGCGCCAGACGTTGAGTTGCGGGGAGGTGTCGAAGGAAGTCACTGGGAGGACACACTAGGAGAACGAGAGGGTCTCGCGTTAACCGAGTGACGCGTCTCACGTTTCTCATATGCCAATTAGGGCAAAACGGGTAGGCCTTACGTTCGGTCGTCACGCTGGGTCGATGAGGTACACATCACTTGGTACGCGCCGTCACGGAGAGATCACCGGCCCGGCCGCTGCCGCCCCCGGGTGCGCCGGGAATTCACTTGACGCCCACGGGGCCGACACGCAATCAGTTCCTGGCGAATGCGAACGTCGTCACTCCGCGCGCCACTTGTCCGCCAACGCGGGCCGGAGGGCGTCGAGATATGAGGCCGTCAGCGCGCGGATCGCCTCCACGCTGGTGTCGCCGCCCGCGCACCACAGGCGTTCCGTGACCCGGATCACCCCGCCGAACACGGCCACCGCGACACGCGGCCGCGGGTCCGTGTCCACATCGAGCCCCTCGCGCTCGGCGATGATCCGGGCGATCTCCTCCTCCAGCTCCGCCGAGCGGCGCAGATGGGTGGCGAACAGGGAGGGCGTCGACTCGATCAACCGGTAGGTGCGCATGTGGAGTTCCACCGGGACGATCCGCTCGATGGCCTCGCCGATGCCGTCCCAGCCCTCCAGCACCGCCTGCCGCAGCGCCTCCAACGGGGCCTCGTCGAGCGGCCGTCCGCGCAGGAGGTCGACGAAGTGCTCCTCCGCGACGGACTGGGCGAAGAAGACGACGTCCTCCTTGCCGGCGAAGTACCGGAAGAAGGTGCGCTGCGAGACGTCCACGGCCTCGGCGATGTCGTCGACGGTCGTCTCCTCGTACCCCCGGGTGGTGAACAGCTCCAGGGCGGCCCGCAACAGCGCGTCCCGGGTGCGCTGCTTCTTGCGCTCACGCAGACCCGGCCGTGACGCCGTTTCCATCAGTCCTCATTCCGTTCATCCGTCCCGCTCACACTATCCGGGAACGCCGTGACAGCTACCGACTTGTGAACTGGTTTGTCAATTGTCAGTGGCTGTCACTAGCCTCGAACACATGACTAGTCAGACCATCGACACGACAGGGCCGGGGGACAAGGCGCCGGCGGCCCCGTCGGACCCCGCGCAGGACAGGGGGCTGCGCGGGCACCCGTGGTTCACCCTGATCACCGTTGCCGTGGGGGTCATGATGGTGGCCCTGGACGGCACCATCGTGGCCATCGCCAACCCGGCCATCCAGAAGGACCTGGGCGCCAGCTTCGCCGATGTCCAGTGGATCACCAACGGCTACTTCCTCGCCCTCGCGGTCTCCCTGATCACCGCGGGCAAGCTCGGCGACCGCTTCGGCCACCGTCAGACCTTCCTCGTCGGCGTGACCGGCTTCGCCGCCGCGTCGGGCGCCATCGGCCTGTCGCACAGCATCGCCGCGGTCGTCACCTTCCGCGTCTTCCAGGGCCTGTTCGGCGCGCTGCTGATGCCGGCCGCGCTCGGCCTGCTGCGGGCCACCTTCCCGGCCGAGAAGCTGAACATGGCGATCGGCATCTGGGGCATGGTCGTCGGCGCCTCCACCGCGGGCGGCCCGATCCTCGGCGGCGTCCTCGTCGAGCACGTCGACTGGCAGTCGGTGTTCTTCATCAACGTTCCGGTCGGCGCCCTCGCGCTGGTCCTGGGACTGCTGATCCTCACCGACCACCGCGCCGAGAACGCGCCGCGCTCCTTCGACGTCCTCGGCATCGCGCTGCTGTCCGGCGCCATGTTCTGCCTGGTCTGGGCACTGATCAAGGCCCCGACGTGGGGCTGGGGCGACGGGAAGACCTGGCTGTTCATCGGAGCGTCCGTGCTGGGCTTCGCCCTCTTCTCCCTCTGGGAGACGAAGGTGAAGGAGCCGCTGATCCCGCTGTCGCTGTTCCGCTCGGTGCCGCTGTCCGCGGGCGTCGTCCTGATGGTCCTGATGGCGATCGCCTTCATGGGCGGCCTGTTCTTCGTCACCTTCTACCTGCAGAACGTGCACGCGATGAGCCCGATCAAGGCCGGCCTGCACCTCCTGCCGCTCACCGGCATGATGATCGTGGGCTCCCCGCTCGCGGGGGCGCTGATCACCAAGCTGGGCCCGCGGGTCCCGCTCGCCGGCGGCATGCTCGCCACCGCCGTCGCCATGTACGGCATGTCCACGCTCGATGCGGGCACGGGGAGCGCCACCATGTCGCTCTGGTTCGCCCTCCTGGGCCTCGGCCTGGCCCCCGTGATGGTCGGCGCCACCGAGGTCATCGTGGGCAACGCGCCGATGGAGCTGTCCGGTGTGGCCGGCGGTCTCCAGCAGGCCGCCATGCAGATCGGCGGCAGCCTCGGTACGGCGGTGCTGGGCGCCGTGATGGCATCCAAGGTGGACCACGACCTGCCCGGCAACTGGAAGGCCGCGGGACTCCCGCCGCTCAGCCAGGCCCAGCTGGACCAGGCATCCGAGGCGGTGCAGGTCGGCGTCGCCCCGGTGTCGAAGGGCACGCCGGAGGCGTTCGCCGAGAAGATCACCTCCGTCGCGCACGACACGTTCATCTCCGGGATGAGCCTCGCCTCCCTCGTCGCGGCCGGCGTCGCGGCCGTGGCCGTACTGGTCGCGCTGCTCACCAGGCGCGGCGAGAACGCGGAGGCGGGCGCGGGCGCCGCGCACATCTGACGCCGCCGGAGGGCAGGTTCGCTCATCAGGGTGAAGGCGTTCAAGATCCCTCCCGCCGGGCGCGCGCCGCGGGTCACAGTGGGTCACGTCCTGCGGTGCGCTGCTGGAGGGGGGCAGCGCACCGGCAGGACTGAAACGCGAAACGGGGGTACCCGCACATCAGCCCGAACCGACGGCTGAGTCAGGGAGTTGATGATGGCGGGCTTCGGACACGGCACGCGCAGGTACCCCCGCTCACGGAGCCGGACGTGGTCCCGGAGCGGGCCGGATCGCGCGACGCTCGGGATCGTCGGAGTCATCTGCGCGATCGCGGGCTTCTTCGCCCTCGGCATCATCCTGGGCCCGGTCGCGGTCATCTGCGGCTGGCTGGCCATGGGCCGCACCTGGACGGGAAACCGTTCGCTGCCGGCCCTGGTGGCCGTGGTCCTGGGAGCGATCGACACGCTCCTGGCGATCGTGTGGCTGGCGGGTGGGACACCGGGGCTCTCCTGAGCCCGGTGCTGTAGCCGGGCGGGGCCGGGTGCCGCTCACCGGCGGGGCAGGGCGCCTCCCCCAGTGCCTCAACGGCCTGGGAGGCGCTCCTCCCGCTCCCGCACCAGCGAAGCGACTTCCGCCCGCAGCGCCCGCACCTCCTCCGTCAACGCCTCGATCGCCGCGGTCTGCCGCCGCTCCTCCACGTCGTCCTTCTCGAACCGCGCGATGAACCACGCGGCGATGTTGGCGGTCACCACGCCCAGCAGGGCTATCCCCGACAGCATCAGCCCGACCGCGATCATCCGCCCCAGCCCGGTGGTCGGCGCGTGATCCCCGTACCCGACGGTCGTCATCGTCGTGAACGACCACCACACCGCGTCGCCCAGCGTCCTGATGTTCCCGCGCGGCGACTCCCGCTCCACCGACAGCACGGCCAGCGACCCGAACATCAGCAGCCCGATCACGGCTCCACCGACATACGTCGTCAGCCGGATCTGTGAGGCCATGCGCGCCCGCCGCCCCACGAGTATCAGCGTGGCCACCATCCGCAGCAGCCTGAGCGGTTGCAGCATCGGCACGACCACCGCGCACAGGTCCAGCCAGTGCGTCCGTACGAACTCACGCCGCTGCCCGGACAGGGCCACCCGCACCAGGTAGTCGGCGGCGAACGCCGCCCACACCGCCCACTCCACCATCGCGCAAGCGGTCGCCAGTGCCCGGCTCGCCCCGCTCTCCACGATCGGCACGGCGTACGCGACGCCGAACAGGATCGCCAGCGCCAGCAGGGGGCGCTGCGTGTGGTACTCCCAACGGTCCTGCGCCGACTGCTCGTTCATGCCCGCATGGTAAAGAACGTAAAGACATAGGACGGTGGAAGGGCGGCGGGAACCGAACCCCGCCGCCCTTCCACCGTTACCCCCGCTACCGCGCAGGCCGAGCGCAGCGTGACGTCACGCGTCGCCGCCCGCCGCGCCCGGGTCCGCCGCCGTCACATCCAGCAGCTGGTACCGGTCGATCGCCTGCTTGAGCACCGAGCGGTCGATCTTCCCGTCCTTCGCCAGCTCCGCGAGCACCGCCACGACGACGGACTGTGCGTCGATGTGGAAGAAGCGGCGCGCAGCACCGCGCGTGTCGGCGAAGCCGAAGCCGTCCGCGCCCAGCGACTGGTACGTCCCCGGCACCCAGCGCGCGATCTGGTCCGGCACCGACCGCATCCAGTCGGACACCGCCACGAACGGCCCCTGAGCACCGCTGAGCTTCCGCGTCACGTACGGGACGCGCTGCTCCTCCTCCGGGTGCAGCAGGTTGTGCTCCTCGCACGCCACCGCCTCGCGGCGCAGCTCGTTCCAGGAGGTCGCCGACCAGACGTCGGCCTTCACGTTCCACTCCTCGGCGAGGAGCTTCTGCGCCTCGATCGCCCAGGGCAGGGCGACACCGGAGGCCATGATCTGCGCCGGGACGGAGCCCGCCGTGCCCTCGCTGAAGCGGTAGATGCCCTTGAGGATGCCCTCGACGTCCACGTTCGCCGGCTCGGCCGGGTGCTGGATCGGCTCGTTGTAGACGGTGAGGTAGTAGAAGACGTCCTCGCCCTGAGGGTGATCGGGGGAGGAGCCGTACATCCGGCGCAGACCGTCCTGCACGATGTAGGCGATCTCGTAGGCGAACGCCGGGTCGTAGGCCACGCACGCCGGGTTGGTGGAGGCGAGCAGCTGCGAGTGGCCGTCCGCGTGCTGCAGGCCCTCACCGGTCAGCGTCGTACGGCCGGCGGTCGCGCCGAGGACGAAACCGCGCGCCAGCTGGTCGGCCATCTGCCAGAACTGGTCGCCGGTGCGCTGGAAACCGAACATCGAGTAGAAGACGTACACCGGGATGAGCGGCTCGCCGTGCGTGGCGTACGCCGAGCCCGCCGCGATCAGCGACGCCGTGCACCCCGCCTCGGAGATGCCGTCGTGCAGCATCTGCCCGGTCGGCGACTCCTTGTACGCGAGCAGCAGGTCCCGGTCCACGGCCTCGTACTGCTGGCCGAGCGGGTTGTAGATCTTCGCGCTCGGGAAGAACGAGTCCATGCCGAAGGTGCGGTACTCGTCCGGCGCGATCAGCACGAACCGCCGACCGATCTCCTTGTCCCGCATGAGGTCCTTGAGCAGTCGTACGAACGCCATGGTCGTGGCGATGGACTGCTGACCGGAGCCCTTCTTCACGGTCGCGTACGTCTTGTCGTCCGGCAGCGCCAGCGGCTTGGACCGCACGACGCGCGTCGGGACGTACCCGCCGCACGCCTTGCGCATGTCGTGCATGTACTGGATCTCCTCCGAGTCCCGGCCCGGGTGGTAGTACGGCGGCGGGCCGGACTCCAGCTCCTTGTCGGAGATCGGCAGGTGCAGGCGGTCCCGGAAGTGCTTGAGGTCGGTGACCGTCAGCTTCTTCATCTGGTGGGTGGCGTTGCGGCCCTCGAAGTTCGGACCCAGCGTCCAGCCCTTGATCGTCTTGGCCAGGATCACCGTCGGCTGGCCCTTGTGGGCCTTGGCCGCCGAGAAGGCGGCGTAGATCTTGCGGTGGTCGTGACCGCCGCGGCCCAGGTGCAGGATCTGGTCGTCGGTCATGTTCTCGACCATCGCGCGCAGCCGCAGGTCGTCGCCGAAGAAGTGCTCACGGATGTACGCGCCGGACTCGGTGGCGTACGTCTGGAACTGTCCGTCGGGCGTGGTGTTCATCCTGTTGACCAGCACGCCGTCCCGGTCCTGGGCCAGCAGCGGGTCCCAGGTGCGGTCCCAGATGAGCTTGATCACGTTCCAGCCGGCGCCCCGGAAGACCGACTCCAGCTCCTGGATGATCTTGCCGTTGCCGCGCACCGGGCCGTCCAGGCGCTGCAGGTTGCAGTTGACGACGAAGGTCAGGTTGTCCAGACCTTCGCGGGCGGCGATCGACAGCTGTCCGAGCGACTCCGGCTCGTCCATCTCGCCGTCGCCCAGGAACGCCCACACGTGCGACTTGGAGGTGTCGGCGATGCCGCGCGCCTCCATGTAGCGGTTCATCCGCGCCTGGTAGATCGCGCCGATCGGGCCGAGCCCCATGGAGACCGTCGGGAACTCCCAGAAGTCCGGCATCGAGCGCGGGTGCGGGTAGCTGGAGAGGCCGTACGGGGACTTGGACTTCTCCTGGCGGAAGCCGTCCAGGTGCTGCTCGGTGAGCCGGTCCAGGAGGTACGCGCGGGCGTAGATGCCCGGGGAGGCGTGCCCCTGGAAGAAGACCTGGTCGCCGCCGTCGCCCTCGTCCTTGCCGCGGAAGAAGTGGTTGAAGCCCACGTCGTACAGCGAGGCGGAGGAGGCGAAGGTGGCGATGTGGCCGCCGACGCCGATACCCGGACGCTGGGCGCGGGAGACCATGACGGCGGCGTTCCACCGGGTGGCGTTGAGGATCTTGCGTTCGATCTCCTCGTTGCCGGGGAAGAACGGCTCGTCCTTGGTCGCGATGGTGTTGACGTAGTCCGTGCTGCGCATCTCGGGCACGGCCACGCGCCGCTCACGGGCCCGCTCGATCAGACGGAGCATCAGGTAGCGGGCCCGCTCACGGCCGCGCTGGTCCACGGCGGCGTCGAGTGAGTCGAGCCACTCCTGGGTTTCCTCGGGATCGAAGTCAGGAACCTGACTCGGAAGGCCGCCAATGATGATCGGATTGCGATCGGATCCGGAAGCCACGCTGTTCCTTACCTGTCAGAGGGCCACTTTTTCCTGTGCCTGCACCGGTCCCCATCGTGTACCTCGGGGAAGCGAAACGTCATCTCTACCGCGCGGTAACACGGCGGCGGACCGGATGTTCAGGGGCGGGCCCGATCAAAACGCAACGATACGCCCAGGCCGTGACGCGCCCCGCAAAGTCATTCGGGACTCGTACCCGCGGATGATTCCGGAATGCGCAAACCGGGCAGAACGGTGTGGTGTAGGTCACCTCGCGTCGCGATACCGTGCCTGGAGTTGCGGCGACACGGCCAGGATCGTCACCGTTTCGGCGGTCTGAACCGCCGGGTACTTGCGCGATCCGCCCCGCCCGTGTGGACTACGGCCAATGCTTCGCGTACGCGCGTGGCTGAGATACTCACCAAGACATGATCAGGAGGCAACCCGTGAGCGCGACCGCGGACCACGCGGAGGAGCGGACGAACCCTGCCGTGAGGCTGGGGTTCCAGCCCGAGCAGGTGGTCCAGGAGATCGGCTACGACGACGATGTCGACCAGGAGCTTCGCGAGGCCATCGAGGAAGTCATCGGCAGCGAGCTCGTGGACGAGGACTACGACGACGTTGCCGATGCCGTGGTGCTGTGGTTCCGCGACGAGGACGGCGACCTGACGGATGCGCTGGTGGACGCCACCACGTATGTCGAAGAAGGCGGCTCGATCCTGCTCCTCACGCCGAAGACCGGCCGAACGGGCTATGTGGAGCCCAGCGACATCTCGGAGGCCGCGACGACGGCGGGTCTGTCGGCGTCCAAGAGCGTCAGTGTGGGCAAGGACTGGAGCGGCTCGCGTCTGGTGACGCCGAAGGCCGCGAAGTCCAAGCGGTGACGCTCCGCTGGGGTGCCGTGCGCTGAACGGTGCCCCCGGTTGGGGTGGCCGTACCTGGGGGCTGCGCCCCCGGACCCCCGTCGGCCTGACGGCCTCGTCCTCAGACTCCCCCAAGCTCTTCGAGCAGGGGGCACCCCCAGGACGGGCTGATTTCGCCGGGCCGGGCTGAAACGTCAGCCCGGCCCGGCCTCTCGCACCGCGTGCCCCGGTCGCTGCGTAGGGTGGTCCTGCCTCAACCGTCCCGTCGAAAGGGAAGCAGGACCATGGCCATCCAGGTCGGCGACAAGGCCCCCGACTTCGAGCTCAAGGACAACCACGGCAGGGCCGTGAAGCTCTCCGACTTCCGCGGTCGGAAGAACGTGGTGCTGCTCTTCTACCCGTTCGCCTTCACCGGCGTGTGCACCGGCGAGTTGTGCGCGCTGCGCGACAACCTGCCGAAGTTCGTCAACGACGACACCCAGCTGCTCGCCGTCTCCAACGACTCCATCCACACCCTGCGCGTCTTCGCCGAGCAGGAGGGCCTGGAGTACCCGCTGCTGTCCGACTTCTGGCCGCACGGCAACATTTCGCGCGCCTACGGCGTCTTCGACGAGGACAAGGGTTGCGCGGTGCGCGGGACCTTCATCATCGACAAGGAGGGCGTGGTGCGGTGGACCGTCGTCAACGGCCTGCCGGACGCGCGTGACCTGAACGAGTACGTGAAGGCGCTCGACACCCTGTGATCCCGCGCCGAAGGGTCCGCCCGAGGGGCGCGCCCCTTCGGCTTACTTCCGTTCCAAGGCCTGTGGGGCGCGGGAACCCGTCACTAGGATCGACTCGTTGATCCGGTACATCGCACGACGGGGCTCCCCGCCCCTGGACACCAATGGAGGGACTCGTGGGAGTCAGCCTCAGCAAGGGCGGCAACGTATCGCTGACCAAGGAGGCCCCCGGCCTGACCGCGGTCCTCGTCGGACTCGGCTGGGACGTCCGCACCACCACCGGCACCGACTTCGACCTGGACGCCAGCGCTCTGCTGCTGAACTCGTCGGGCAAGGTGGTCAGCGACCAGCACTTCGTGTTCTTCAACAACCTCAAGAGCCCCGACGGCTCCGTCGAGCACACCGGTGACAACCTCACCGGTGAGGGCGAGGGCGACGACGAGGTGATCAAGGTCAACCTCGCGGGGGTGCCGGCGGACGTCGACAAGATCGTCTTCCCGGTGTCGATCTACGACGCCGAGAACCGTCAGCAGTCCTTCGGCCAGGTGCGCAACGCGTTCATCCGCGTGGTGAACCAGGCCAACCAGCAGGAGATCGCGCGGTACGACCTGAGCGAGGACGCGTCCACGGAGACCGCCATGGTGTTCGGCGAGCTGTACCGCCATGGCGCCGAGTGGAAGTTCCGCGCCATCGGCCAGGGCTACGCCTCGGGTCTGCGGGGCATCGCCCAGGACTTCGGCGTCAACGTCTGACCCGAGCGCGCCGGCCACGGACTCCTCCGCACCGTCCGGCGTGGGCGGTGCGGAAAGCCGTATGTTCCGCGAGGGCCGTGTGCCCCCGGGCTCGTCGGCTGCCTCCGGCTGCGACGACTCCGTACGCGCGGCACCAAGCCTCCGGCCGCCGAGGGGGTTTCCCCTTCGGCCACCGGGGGAGAAACCAGGACCACCAGGGGGAGACCCGACCAGCCGGGGGAGGAGATCCCCATCGAACGGGTCGACCCGATCAGCGGGGCCGAGCTCCCTCACCGGGGCCAAGCTCCATCAGCGGGGCCAAGCCCTTGAGCATCGAGGCCGAGCCTCTGGCGCCGGGGCCGAGCCCTTGGCGCCGGGCCCGCGCCCTGACCGGGGCCGGCCTCGTCACCGGGGATCAACCCCGGCCACCGGGGGAGGAGCCCCCGCGACCGGGGGGGCCAACCCCCGGCCACCGGGGGTCTCGCCCCCGGGGCAACCACGTACCGGGGAGGATCAGGATCATGGGCGTCACGCTCGCCAAGGGAGGCAACGTCTCCCTGTCCAAGGCCGCGCCGAACCTCACGCAGGTGATGATCGGGCTCGGCTGGGACGCGCGCTCCACCACCGGGGCCCCCTTCGACCTCGATGCCAGCGCACTGCTGTGCAGCGGCGGCCGGGTCCTCGGTGACGAGTGGTTCGTCTTCTACAACCAGCTGAAGAGCCCCGACGGCTCCGTCGAACACACCGGCGACAACCTCACCGGTGAGGGCGAGGGCGACGACGAGACCATCCTGGTGGACCTCTCCAAGGTCCCGCCCCAGTGCGACAAGATCGTCTTCCCGGTCTCCATCCATCTCGCTGACGAGCGCGGCCAGACGTTCGGCCAGGTCAGCAACGCCTTCATCCGCGTCGTCAACCAGGCCGACGGTCAGGAGCTCGCCCGCTACGACCTCAGCGAGGACGCCTCCACGGAAACAGCCATGATCTTCGGCGAGGTCTACCGCCACGGCGGCGAATGGAAGTTCCGTGCCGTGGGTCAGGGGTACGCGTCCGGCCTGCGCGGCATCGCTCTGGACTTCGGAGTGAACGTTTCGTAAAGGGGCTCTCCGCTTTGTGCGCTCCCAGGCCCTCCCCTCCGGACCTGCGGTGTCCCGGTCCGGCTGGACCACATGTCCCGGCCGGGCCGAGGCACCTCTAGACTCTGTGGTCAATGTTGGGTAAAGCCGGGTACGGCGACGGGTAGCCCCGTACACATACGGATTGGGTAGCCAGTGCTTCTGAAAACCTTCGGCTGGTCGTTCGTGGTCACCGCGGTCGGCTTGGCCCTGGCGGTCCTCTATGGGGGGTGGACCGCCTTCGGCATCGTGGCGATCCTCTCCATCCTCGAGATCTCGCTGTCCTTCGACAACGCGGTGGTCAACGCCGGAATCCTGAAGAAGATGAACGCCTTCTGGCAGAAGATCTTCCTCACGGTCGGCGTGCTGATCGCGGTCTTCGGCATGCGACTGGTCTTCCCCGTCGTCATCGTCGCCGTCACCGCGAAGAAGAATCCGATAGACGCCGTCAACCTCGCGCTGACGGACAAGGACCAGTACCAGCAGCTCGTCACCGACGCCCATCCGGCGATCGCGGCGTTCGGCGGCATGTTCCTGCTGATGATCTTCCTCGACTTCATCTTCGAGGACCGGGACATCCAGTGGCTGCGCTGGATCGAGCGCCCGCTCGCCAAGCTCGGCAAGGTCGACATGCTGTCGGTCTGCATCGCGCTGATCGCCCTGCTGATCGCCTCCATGACCTTCGCGGCCCACGCCCACCAGCACGGCGGCGCGCACGTCGACAAGGCCCAGACGGTGCTCATCTCCGGTATCGCCGGTCTGATCACGTACATGATCGTCGGTGGTCTCTCCGGCTACTTCGAGGACAAGCTCGAGGAAGAGGAGGAGCGCGAGCACGAGGAGGAAGAGGAGGCCGCCCGCAGCGGCAAGCCGCGCTCGGCGGTGCTGCTGGCCGGCCAGGCCGCGTTCTTCATGTTCCTCTACCTGGAGGTCCTGGACGCGTCCTTCTCCTTCGACGGCGTGATCGGCGCGTTCGCCATCACCAACGACATCGTCCTGATGGCCCTCGGCCTCGGCATCGGCGCGATGTACGTGCGGTCGCTGACGGTGTACCTGGTCCGCCAGGGCACCCTTGACGACTACGTCTACCTGGAGCACGGCGCCCACTACGCGATCGGCGCGCTCGCCGTGATCCTCATGGTCACCATCCAGTACGAGATCAACGAGGTGGTCACCGGCCTCGTCGGCGTCGTCCTGATCGCAGCGTCCTTCTGGTCCTCCGTGCGCCGCAACCGGGCGCTCGCCGCGGCCGAGGGAAAAGCGGCGGCCTCGGACGAGAAGACTGAGGTCTCGTCCGGGGTGTGAGAGTTCTCGGGGTAAGGGAACGCTCTGTGCGGGGCGGTCGCGAGGAGGCGTCCTCGGCGGCCGCCCCGCGGCTGTGGAACGGTGCAATGGTGAGGCAGGGGGCGGGCATGGGTTTCTGGGACGGCGTGTGGCGCGGGCGGGCGATGGACTTCGACTCGGGCAGTGCGGCGACCAACGCCATCGAACTGACCAAGCGGCACCAACGGGTCTCGCTCACCAAGCAGGGCGCGGCGAGCGGCAACCTGCGCATCAACCTGTCCTGGCGCATGCGGACGTCCGACATAGGCGGCCCCGAGCGCGGCAGCGTGCTCCGCAACCCGCTGCGGTTCTTCACCCCCGAGGTCGTGCAGGCGCACACCCAGAGCATGGTCAACGTCGACCTCGACCTGGGATGCCTGTACGAGCTGAGCGACGGCACGAAGGGCGTGGTGCAGCCGCTGGGCAGCTTCTTCGGGGAGCTCAACGACCCGCCGTACATCAAGCTCAGCGGCGACGACCGGTTCGGCTCCGGCTCCGGTGAGACGATCTTCGTCAACCTCGACCACCGGGACGACTTCAAGCGGCTGCTGGTCTTCGTCTACATCTACGACCAGACGCCGGCGTTCGACCGCACCCACGCCCACGTCACGCTCTACCCGAGCAGCGGCCCCCGCATCGAGATCGGCCTCGACGAACGCCACCCCCAGGCCCGCTCCTGCGCGGTCGTCCTCATAGAGAACGTCAAGGGCGAGCTCATCGTCCGTCGAGAGGTGAGGTTCGTCTACGGCTTCCAGGCAGAACTGGACCGCCTGTACGGCTGGGGCCTCCAGTGGGGCCGCGGCTACAAGACCAAGGCGTAGCCGCCCCGCCGCCGGCAGCCGTGCCTGCCCCAGAGCCTTGACACAGGCGCCTCGTACCGCCGGGCGGCGGAGCCGGCCCCCGGGCAGCCGAAGCCACCCACCGCGCTACCCCTGGCGCCCGATGAACTGCGGCCCCTGCGGCGGCAACTCGAAGTCGGGGTCCGGCACCGCCACAGCCGTCTGCGGATACCCGTACGCGGGCACCGGCGCGGTCTGCGGATACCCGTACGCCGGCTGCGGATACCCGTACGCGGGCTGCGCCGCCGCAGTCGCGGGCGCGGCCACCGTCCCCGCCTCCGCCGGATACCCGTACGCCGCAGGCGCCCCCACCGGCCGCTCCGGTGGCAACGGCACCGACACCTCCGACGCGGAGACCGGCGCCTCCGGCGTGGAGACCGGCGCCTCCGGCGTGGAGACCGGCGCCTCCGCTGCGGCCGCCTCCTCCGACTCGTCCACCGATATGCCGAAGTCGTTCGCGAGGCCCTTCAGCCCGTTGGTGTATCCCTCACCCAGCGCCCGGAACTTCCAGTTCTCCCCCCGCCGGTACAGCTCCCCGCAGATCAGCGCCGTCTCCGCACCCGTCTCCGGCTTGACGTCGAAGTAGGCCAGCGGCTCCCCGTCGGAGCCCCCCGCGTCGTACAGCAGGATCCGCAGCCCCCGCACCCGGTCGAACGTGACGTCGTCCGCCGAGGCGACCAGCAGGATCCGCCCCACCCCCGGCTCGACGCCCGCCAGGTCCGTCTGGATGGTGTCGGTCAGCCCGTCCGTCTCCCGCTTCTTCCCGAGCAGCCGTACCGTCCCGGACGGATGCCGGGGCTGGTTGTAGAAGACGAAGTCCTCGTCGGACCGCACACGACCGTCGGAACCCAGCAGCAGCGCCGAGGCGTCGACCTCGGGCACGCCCTGCCCCGGCGCCCAGCGCAGCACCGCCCGTACCGCCGTCGCCTCGAGCAGTACGTTCGACCCCTTCAGCATCGCGTGCGTCATGCCCGTCATCCTGCCCTCTCCGTCCTGGTCACGACAACGCGGGGGCCATCCGTCCGCATGCTCTCCGCACGGTCGTCGACACGACCGAGTTACCTGAACTTCATGCCCGAGGGGAACCCATGACACGGAGTTGTACGTACTATTACCGGCCACGTCTTTCTGGGCAGTCCTGCATCACGGGGGAGTCATATGCGTCATTTCGGGCACATCGCCCCTGAGGAGCGGAAGCGTCTCTTCTACCGCGAGCCGGCCGTCTTCACCGCCGACTCGCCGGCCCCCGTTCTCGCGGCGGCCCTCGGCGCCACCCTCTACAGCCCGGCGACCCGCCCGTACCTGGCCGACGACGTGGTCAAGCAGGCGGCCCGCGGTGTCGTCTCCATGGTGCTGTGCCTGGAGGACTCCATCGACGACGCGGACGTCGTGCCCGCGGAGGAGAACCTGGTCCGGCAGTTCACCGACCTGGCGTCCGGTGGTGACGTCGAACTGCCGCTGCTGTTCGTCCGCGTCCGCTTCCCCGAGCAGATCCCGGACCTGGTCGCCCGGCTCGGCCCGGCCGTCCGGCTGCTCTCCGGCTTCGTGCTGCCCAAGTTCACCGAGGAACGCGGCGTCCCCTTCCTGGAGGCGCTCACCACTGCGGAGGCGGCGAGCGGGCGCCGCCTGTTCGCCATGCCCGTCCTGGAGTCGCCCGACCTGCTCTACCTGGAGTCGCGCCGGGAGACCCTGGACGGGATCTTCCGCACAGTCGACAAGTGGCGCGACCGCGTCCTCGCGCTGCGCCTCGGCGTCACCGACTTCTGCTCCTCCTACGGCCTGCGCCGGGCCCCCGACATGACCGCCTACGACGTCCAGATCGTCGCCTCCGTGATCGCCGACGTCGTCAACGTCCTCGGCCGCGCCGACGGCACCGGGTTCACGGTGACCGGACCCGTGTGGGAGTACTTCCGGGTCCAGGAGCGCATGTTCAAGCCACAGTTGCGCCGCAGCCCCTTCCTCGAGGGCCACGTCGAGGAACTGCGCGAGACGCTGATCGAGCACGACCTGGACGGGCTGCTGCGCGAGATCGCCCTCGACCGCGCCAACGGCCTGCTCGGCAAGACCTGCATCCACCCCTCGCACGTGATGCCGGTGCACGCGCTGTCGGTCGTCAGCCACGAGGAGTACAGCGACGCCCAGGACATCCTGCGGCCCGAGCGACTCGGCGGCGGCGTCATGCGCTCGGCGTACACCAACAAGATGAACGAGGTGAAGCCGCACCGCGCCTGGGCCGAGCGCACGCTCCGCCGCGCCGAGGTCTTCGGCGTCGCCAACGAGAACATCGGCTTCGTGGAGCTGCTGGCCGCCGGACTGCCGCAGTGACAGCAGTGAAGGAACCGATGAAGAACGTGGTCTGGTCCGGGGCCTGGGTCGCCGAGCGGCTCGGGGTCGAACTCGTCGGCGACGAGCGGTTGACGGAGCTGCTGGGGCTCGCGCTGCGCCGCAACCCCAAGCGGGCCCACCTGCTCGTCTCCAACGTGCTGGGCAAGCACGTCCCGCAGTTCCCGTCCGTCGTCCACGGCCACGGAGTGGCGCTCGGCCGGCGGGTGCGGGACCTGCTGGGGGAGGAGGCGGCGGGCCACGCGGTCGTCCTCGGCTACGCGGAGACGGCCACCGGACTCGGTCACTCCGTCGCGGACGGCCTCGGCCCGGTGCCCTACCTGCACTCCACCCGCCGCCCCGTCGAGGGCGTCGCCCGCGCCGGCGGTTTCGAGGAGTCCCACTCCCACGCCACCTCGCACCTGCTGCTCCCGGAGGACCCGGCGCTGCTGGCGGGCGACGGCCCGCTCGTCCTGGTCGACGACGAGTTCTCCACCGGCAACACCGTCATGAACACGATCCGCGACCTGCACGAGCGGTACCCGCGCGAGCGGTACGTCGTCGTCGCCCTGGTCGACCTGCGCTCGCCCGCCGATCTGGGCCGGCTCGAGGACTTCGCCCGGCGGATCGGCGCCCGCGTGGACCTGGTGGCCGCGGCGTCGGGCACGGTGAAGCTGCCCGAGGGCGTCCTGGAGAAGGGGCAGGAGCTGGTCGCCCGGCACGAGACGTCCGTGCGCCAGGAAGAGGCCCACGGGACGATCACCCGTGTCGACCTCGGCTGGCCCCACGGGCTGCCCGACGGCGGGCGGCACGGTTTCACCCCCGAGCACCGCTCCCGCCTCGAGCGCGCCCTGCCCGCGATGGCGGCGCGGCTCGCCGGGCAACTGCCCGCCGGCGCCCGCCGTGTCCTCGTCCTCGGCTTCGAGGAGCTGATGTACGCGCCGCTCAGGCTCGCCCGCGAGCTGGAGGAGACGGTTCCCGCCGAGGTCCGCTACTCCACCACCACCCGTTCGCCGGTCCTCGCGGTCGACGACCCCGGTTACGCGATACGCACCCGCATCGTGTTCCCCGCGCACGACGACCCGGCCGACGGCCCCGGCGAGCGCTACGCCTACAACGTCGCGGGCGCCGGCTTCGACGCCGTCGTCGCGGTCGTGGACTCCGCGGCCGACACCCCCCGACTGCACGCCCCCGGCGGCCTCCTGGACCGGCTCGCCGCGCACACCCCGCACGTCCTGCTCGCGGTCGTCCCCGCCTACGTCCCCGCGCCGCCCCCGCGCGTCGCCGCCTCCCCGGAAAGATCCGCCATGCTGCCCGAGCCCCTCCGCGGTCCCGCCTTCTCCTCGTACGCGCCCGACGAGGTCGGCTGGCTGCTCCAGGACCTCTCGGACGTCACCCTCGAGGCACCGACCGAGGAGCGGGAGGAGGCCATCCAGCGCGGCGGCGCGCACTACGCGGAGTCGCTGCCGGTGGAGTACCAGCCGAGCGAGCAGTACCAGGAGCTGTTCCACGCGGCCCTCGAGGCATCGGCCGCCCGTCTGGCGCAGGCCGTCGGCGTGGTCACCGAGACGATCCTCGCCGAGCGCCCCCACTCTCGACTTCGCTCGAGCGGGGGGACCCCCATGCCGCGGCCCGTCCTGGTCTCCCTGGCCCGCGCCGGTACCCCCGTCGGCGTCCTCATGCGCCGCTGGGCCCAGCACCGGCACGGCCTGGACCTGCCGCACTACGCGGTGTCCATCGTGCGCGGCCGCGGCATCGACGCAAACGCGCTGCGCTACCTCGCCGACCGGTACGACCCCGGCGACGTCGTCTTCGTCGACGGCTGGACCGGAAAGGGCGCCATCACCCGGGAACTCGCCGAGGCGATCAGCAAGTTCGAGGCGTCCGACGGCATCACCGGCTTCGACCCGGAGATCGCGGTGCTCGCCGACCCGGGCTCGTGCGTACGGACGTACGGCACCCGGGAGGACTTCCTCATCCCGTCCGCCTGTCTCAACTCCACGGTCTCCGGCCTGATCTCGCGCACGGTGCTGCGCGCCGACCTGGTCGGCCCGCACGACTACCACGGCGCGAAGTTCTACCGCGAGCTGGCGGGAGCCGATGTCTCGGTGGCCTTCCTCGACGCCGTCTCCGCCCGCTTCGCCGAGGTCGAGGAGGCGGTCGATCTCCAGGCCAAGGAACTGCTGGCCGGTGACCGTACGCCGACCTGGGAGGGCTGGGCGGCCGTGGAGCGCATCAGCGAGGAGTACGGCATCCACGACGTGAACCTGGTCAAGCCGGGCGTCGGCGAGACCACGCGCGTGCTGCTGCGCCGGGTGCCCTGGAAGATCCTGGCCCGCGCCGGGGCCGGCGCCGACCTCGACCATGTGCGCCTGCTGGCCGCCCAGCGGGGCGTGCCGGTGGAGGAGGTCGACGGGCTGCCGTACACCTGCGTGGGGCTGATCCACCCCCGGTACACGCGGGGTGCGACGGGCGCCGACGGCAGGGCGGTGGCCGGATGAGCCCCGTACTGGTCGCCAGCGACCTCGACCGCACCCTGATCTACTCGTCCGCCGCGCTCGCGCTGACCATGCCGGACGCGCGGGCGCCCCGGCTGCTGTGCGTGGAGGTCCACGAGAGCCGGCCGCTGTCGTACCTGACCGAGACCGCGGCCGGGCTGCTCACCGACCTCGGCGACCGGGCGGTGTTCGTACCGACCACCACCCGCACCCGCAAGCAGTACCAGCGCATCAACCTGCCGGGACCCACCCCGGCGTACGCGATCTGCGCGAACGGCGGCCATCTGCTCGTCGACGGGGTCACGGACCACGACTGGCACGCCGCGGTGCTGGCCCGGCTGGCGGACGAGTGCGCGCCGCTGGCCGAGGTGCGCGAGCATCTGACGGCCACCGCCGATCCGGCCTGGGTGCGCAAGCACCGGGTCGCGGAGGACCTGTTCGCCTACCTCGTCGTCGAGCGGGAGCTGCTGCCCGAGGAGTGGGTCAAGGAACTGGCCGTCTGGGCGGAGAACCGGGGCTGGACGGTGTCGCTGCAGGGCCGCAAGATCTACGCGGTCCCCAAACCGCTCACCAAGAGCGCGGCCGTGCGCGAGGTCGCCCGCCGCACCGGCGCCACCCTGACGCTGGCCGCCGGGGATTCGCTGCTCGACGCCGACCTGCTGCTCGCCGCGGACCGCGGCTGGCGCCCGGGCCACGGCGAACTGGCCGACACCGGCTGGACGGCCCCCGGGATCGGCGCGCTGCCGGAGCGGGGCGTGGTGGCCGGTGAGCGGATCCTGCGGGAGTTCCTGAAGGCGGCCAAGGAGGCGTGACCGGGTCCGGCACCGGGGCCTTCGAGGCTACGGTGGAGGAGAGCGGGGAGCGCTCAGGACCTCGGGCCGAGTCTGCCGCGGACTCGACCGCCACGTGCCGATAGGCGCATATCGGTACTGCGGCGCCCCGCAGGCGGAGGAGCCGAGACGAGGAGGGGCGGGGTGGCCAAGGGGAACGGGACGCCGCTGACGAGCGAGCTGTACGCGTACATGCTCGGCCACAACCCGCCGCTGGACCCCGTGCAGCGGATGCTCGTCGAGGTCACGCACACGCAGCTGCCGCTGGTGGCCGGCAAGCAGGTCGCCGAGGAGCAGGGGCCGCTTCTGGCCTTCCTGGTGCGGCTGACCGGGGCGCGGCGGATCGTCGAGGTCGGGACCTTCACCGGTCTGTCGGCGTTGTCCATGGCTCAGGCGCTGCCGCCCGACGGGACGCTGCTGACCTGCGACGTCTCCGAGGAGTGGACGCGGCACGCGCGGGAGGCGTGGGAGAAGGCGGGCGTGGCCGACCGGATCGAGCTGCGCATCGCCCCCGCGCGTCAGACGCTGCGGGAGCTGCCGGCCGAGCCGCACATCGACATGGCGTTCATCGACGCGGACAAGGAGAACTACGTCGCCTACTGGGACGAACTGGTGCCGCGCATGCGCCCCGGCGGGCTGCTGGTGGTCGACAACGTCTTCTACCGCGGCGGTGTGACGGACCCGGACGCCACCGGGCTCGCTGCGGCGATCAGGGACTTCAACGCCCATGTGAAGGCGGACGACCGGGTGGACAGCGTGATGCTGCCGATCGCGGACGGCTTGACCCTGGCCCGCCGCCGCTGACGGCGTCGCACCCCGCGGCAGCCGCCGCCGACGGGATCCTCAGCACGCGGCGGCCGCCCATGACGCTTCAGCCGCAGCAACCACCGCCGCAACAGCCGCCCCCTGAGCCCCCGCTCGCCCTCGGTGCCGGCGCCGGGGCGGAGGCCGTGCCGCCCACCGCCACGGTGGACAGCAGCTTCACCGTGTCGTCGTGGCCCTGCGGGCAGTTCGCGGGGGCGGAGGACTCCGCCATCGGACGGCTCAGTTCGAACGTGTCGCCGCAGGTACGGCAGCGGTACTCATAGCGTGGCATGTGCACAGATTAACGGGCGCTCACCGGCGATCACAGGACTTCCGGGGCCGCACCGCTTTGTGAATGCCGCACGATCTCCTCGAGATCTCCTTAATATTCTCTCCGCGACCACCTACTCGCCGGTACCTGATCGAGGACATCACAAAGGTCGCTGCTAATTTAAGGAAGCCGCGATGAGCCGCAAGGTCGGGGAGGGGGGCTCGCTGCCGCATGTCCGGCCGCTGCATCTACCCGCGCGTGCAATTCGTAGTGCGGAGGGAGACGCAGTCGTGACCGAGGCGTGGCATCGAATAGGTGACAGGCCGTCCCAGGGCCGTCCGCGCACCGGGGCGTGCCGTGGCTAGCCACGACGGCGGCCGTCCGGACCGTCGTGCGGACCGCCGCGCCGAGGCCGACGATCCGTCAAGGACGCCCTTCGATCCGGACGTCACCCTGCAGTTGAAGGCCGGTTTGCCCTCCGATTCCGACGGCGCCCCGCAGTCGAGGGCCGCCGAACCCGTGGCGCCGGACGAACCCACGCAGTCGAAGACCGTCGGGCCCGTGGCGCCGGACGAGACAATGCAGTTGAAGGCCGTCAGGCTCCCGGCGCCGGACGAGACGATGCAGTTGAAGGCCGTAACGCCGCCGGCGCTGGACGAGACCGTGCAACTGCGGATGCCCCGACCGCCGGAGGCCCCCAAGCCCCGGGGCGTGCGACGCAAAGCCGCACGCCCCTCCATCCTCACTCGTGTCACCTCGTCCCTGACGCCGTACACCCGCAAACTGGCCCCGTACGCCCAGCGGTTGAGCCCGTACGCCCGGCGGCTCGCCCCGTACGCCCGCAAGCTCAGGCCCGTCTATCCGCGCCCGGGCCGCGTCGGCTGGCGCCGCTGGACGCCCTCATGGCGGCAGTGGCTCGGCGCCGTGCTCACCTCCTTCGGTCTGAGCGGTGTGTTCCTGGTCGTCGCGTACGCCGTCACCGACATACCGGCCAACCTCAACTCGTACGCCACCCAGCAGGACAACGTCTACTTCTGGTCCGACGGCACACCCATGGCCCGCACCGGCTGGGTGCAGCGCCAGGCCATGCCACTGAAGGACATACCCGAGCAGGTCCGCTGGGCGGTGCTGGCGGCGGAGAACGAGAGCTTCTACTCCGACCCCGGCATATCAGTCAAAGGCATCAGCCGCGCCCTGTGGAGGACGGTCGGTGAGGGTGACACCGAGGGTGGTTCCACCATCACCCAGCAGTATGTGAAGAACGTCTATCTGACGCAGAACCAGACCATCAGCCGCAAATTCACCGAGGCGATGATCGCCCTCAAACTCGACAACAGGATGAGCAAGGACAAAATTCTCGAGGGATACCTCAACACCAGCTGGTTCGGACGCGGCACCTACGGCATCCAACGCGCCTCCCAGGCCTATTACGGCAAGGACGTGAGCCAGCTCGACGCGAGCCAGGCCGCGTTCCTCGCCTCCCTGCTCAAGGGCGCCGGCCTCTACGACCCCACCCTCGGCAAGGCCAACCACCACCGGGCCGTCGAGCGCTGGAAGTGGATCCTCGACCGCATGGTCAAGATCGGCAAGCTGTCGAAGGCGGAGCGGGCCACGTACACGACCTTCCCCGAGCCGCTCGAGCAGAACCCGCTCTACGACACCGGTCAGCAGAGCGACTACCTGGTCGAGTTGGCGTCGAGTTACGTCAAGAAGGCGGCGCACGTCTCCGACCAGCAGTTCGACCTGGGCGGCTACCAGATCTACACCACCTTCGACCGCAAGCGGGAGAGCGCGCTCACCGACGCCGTCAACAAGGCCCGCGAACAGGCGCGGAAGGACCACCCGGACACGGCGCCGACCGCCCACTTCGGCGCCGCCTCGGTGAGCACCGACGGCCGGATCCTGGCCGTCTACGGCGGCCCCGACCACCGAACCCAGGGCTACAACGAGTCCAACTCGGCCACCGTCCCGGCCGGTTCGGCCTTCCTGCCGTTCGTCTACGCCGCCGGCCTCGAACACGGCGTCCACAAGACGCGCGGCGGGCCCGCGACCCCGGTCACCCCGGAGTCGGTCTACGACGGCCGTGACAACATCCCCGTCACCACCCCCGAGGGGCCGTACTGGGACCGCAGCGGCAAGAAGGTCTCCGCCCACAACGACGGAAACAAGTCCTACGCGCACATCACCCTGCACCAGGCCCTCGTCCAGTCGGTGAACACGCCGTTCATGCAACTCGGCATGGACGCCGGCCTCGACAAGGTGCGCGAGACGGCCGTGGCGGCCGGGCTGCTGCCCGACAGCATGGGACCACAGGTGCCCGCGCTGTCCCTGGGGAACTCCACACCGAGCGCGATCCGGATGGCGAGCGGATACACCACGTTCGCGGCGGGCGGCACGCACACCGAGCCGTACTCGGTGCGGCGCGTCACCCGCAACGGCGCCACGGTGGCCCTGAACGCGCCGAAGCCCCGCCGCGCGGTGGGGGCCCAGGTGGCCGGGGAGGTCACCGAGGCGCTCAGGGATTCCTTCCGCGCCGCCCACCCGGGCGCGGCGTCCGCCTCCGCGCAGGTCGCCGGGAAGGCCGGAACCACCCAGGACGACACGGCCTCTTGGTACGTGGGCACGGCCCGGTCCGTGTCCACCGCGGTGGTCGCCTACCGCATGGACCTGTCCAGGAGCCTCGAACCGCTGCCGCTGAAGGGAGTCGCCGGCACGCCGAACGACGGCGCCCCCTACGGCATCTGGTCCGCGGCCATGAGTCCGCTCGGCTGACGCCACCGGCCGAGCATGCAACCCCCCACCTTCCTCCTCGGAGAACGAGCCGCCCATGACCACCAGAAACGGCCGTCGCCGCCGCCCTCGCCCGTCCCGCATCGAGCAGTGGAAGAGCCGCCCGAGCTTCATGACGCTGGCGGCCCTCCTCGCCGTCGCGTCGGTGACGGTGACCTTCCTGGCGGTGTCCCGGCCGGACAGCACCGCGGCGACCGCCACGGCGGACGCCGGCAAGAGCATCGGCAAAGGATTCACTCCCCGGCCCACCACGGAACCCAAGTGGGACGGCAAGACGAAGATCATCGGTGACGGCTCCACCTCGTACACCGGCCCGCAGAAGGGGCAGTTGAAGGCGAAGCCGCTCAAGCCGGGTGAGAAACCGCCCCAGTTCGTCGTCTTCTCCTGGGACGGCGCACTCGAGGGCGACGACCACCTCTTCTCCCACTACCGTGAGATGGCCGAGCAGTACAACGCCCACATGACCTTCTTCCTCACGGGCATCTACCTGCTGCCCAAGAGCAAGAAGAACCTCTACCACCCGCCGCAGCACCCGGTGGGCTCCGCGGCGATCGACTACGCCACCGACGAGCACATCCGCGACACCGTGCAGCAACTGCGCCTGGCGTACGACCAGGGCAACGAGATAGGCACCCACTTCAACGGCCACTTCTGCGGCGCCAAGGGCGGCGGCGACTGGAGCGTGGAGGAGTGGAAGAGCGAGATCGACCAGTTCTACTCCTTCGTGCAGAACTGGAAGACCAACACCGGCAACAAGGGCGTCGCTCCGCTGCCCTTCGACTTCCAGAGGGAGGTCACCGGCGGCCGCGCACCCTGCCTGGAGGGCCAGCCGAACCTGCTGAAGGCCATCAAGAGCTACGGCTGGCGCTACGACGCGAGCTCCCCGGGCAACTTCCAGATATGGCCGGCGAAGAAGAACGGCGTCTGGGACTTCCCGCTGCAGATGCTCCCCTACGAGGGCGGCAAGTACCAGGGCCTGTCGATGGACTTCAACTTCCTCTACAACCAGTCCAAGGGCGAGACCGACGGCGACCCCGCGAAGTACAACCAGTGGGAGCAGCAGACCGTCGACTCCTACATGGCCGGCTTCAACCGCGTCTACTACGGCAGCCGGGCGCCCCTGTTCATAGGAAACCACTTCGAGAACTGGAACGGCGGCATCTACATGAAGGCCATCGACCAGGTCATCAAGAAGGTCTGCAGCAAGAAGGGCGTCAAGTGCGTGTCCTTCAAGGAGCTGACCGACTGGCTGGACGTGCAGAAGCCCGCCACCCTCGAACGGCTCCGCACCCTCGACCCGGGGCAGTCGCCGGACTGGGCGACCGTCGTGCAGTGACAACCGGCCGTTCCCGCAAGCCTCTTGGGCCACCCTCTTCACAGAAGCCACACACGGCGTGCGAAGATGCGGCCCCCGGTATCGGAGTACCGGAGGTAGAGGGGAACATCATTGAAATCAAGAAGATTGAGCCGTAAGCGGCGCCGCGCGACCATAGTCACCGCGGCCGCCGCCTCGGTCGTCGCCGGCGCCGCACTGCTGCCCAACTGGGGCGCGAACGCGGCGAGCGTCGCGGAACCCACGGTGGACCCGGGGACCAGGGCCACCTTCCAGCGGCTGGCGGACGCGGTCTTCACCGACCGTACGGACGCCCTGGTCGACAAGGGCGACAGCGGACGGGGCAAGCCGCTGGCGTCCCGCTTCTCCGGCGACGTACGCCTGTCGTCCACGCTGTCGCAGCAGGAGGACTCCGCCCTGTCCACGCTGCGCGGCCGCAAGTCCCGCCTCGCGGCGCTGGGTGAGAAGTACAGCAAGGCCGACACCACGGTCTCGCTGGACCGGACGCGGGTGAAGGGCCGGCACGCCACCGTCGACGTCACCGAGACCACCACCCTGACGTACGAGAAGGCCACGGGCAACGGGCCGCGGACCACCGGCTTCCAGGCCCACCACCAGCTGACCTTCCGGGCCGACCGGCAGGGCACCTGGCAGCTGACCGGCATCCGCGACACCGACGCGGGCATGGCCGTGAACACGCTGTCCAAGCCCTCCGTCAAGGCGCCCGCCACCGCGGACGACGGCGGCATGCCGAACGCCCCGCGCGCGGCCACGACCCGCAACCCGGTCGCCGTTCCGAAGACCGGCACCGCCTACAACTACAAGGCCATGGCGGCCTACGCCGAGAAGTACTGGAAGGTCTACAACAAGGACTACCCGGACTACAACGGGCACGGCGCGGGCGGCGACTGCACCAACTTCGTCAGCCAGTCCCTGAAGGCGGGCGGCTGGAAGCACGTTCCCGGCTACGTGTACGACTACACGAAATGGTTCGGCAACGCCGACATCCAGTCGGACTCGTTCGTCGGCGTCAACGAGTGGTCCTGGTTCGCCCAGAACTCCAAGCGGACCAAGCCGCTCGCCAACGTCTACCAGCTCGAAGTCGGCGACGTGCTCCAGATGGACTTCGACCGGGACGGGTCCAAGGACCACACGATGATCGTCACCTACAAGAGCGGCGGCGTCCCGTACGTGACGTACCACTCCAACAACACCCTCCGCAGGTCGGTGGCGAGCCTCATCGCCTCCTACCCGAACGCGTACTACTACGCCTACCGCACCTGACCGGTGGTCCTCCGGGGCGGGGGCCGGGTCAGTGGCCGGCTCCCCGCTCCTCCCGGATCCGCGCCACGACCTGGGCGACCGCCTGCCGCACCGCCTCGGTCTCCGTCAGGAAGTGCCAGTAGTCCGGGTGACGGCCCTCCAGCGCGGCGATCGCACGCTCCAGCCGCGCCACGGAGTCGTCGAGCGGGCGGGCATGCCGCGGATCGGGCGTCGTACGGCCCGCCATCGCCAGCCGCTGCGCGTCCCGGATCGCGAACCGGGTGCGCTCGATCTCCTGTTCCGGGTCCTTCTGCACGGCGTTGAGCCGCCGCAGGCGCTCCCCGGCGGCCGACACGGCCTCGTCGGTGGTGTTCAGCAGCGCCCGTACGGTCGACAGCAGCGAGGTCGCGTCCGCCCAGCGCTGTGCGTCACGCGCGCCCTGCGCCTGCCGCAGTTTCAGCTCGGCCTGCCGCACGTTGTCGACGGCCAGCTCCGGCACCTGCTGGAGATCCTGCCAGCAGGCCGCCGCGAACCTGCGCCGCAGCTCGCTCAGCACGGGCTCGACCTGCCCGGCCCGTGTGGTCAGAGCCTCGGCCCGGGTGCGCAGCGACACCAGCCGGCGGTCGATCTCGGCCGCCTTCTCCGGCAGCCGCTCGGCCTCGGCCCGGACAGCCGCCGCCTCCCGCGTGACCCGCTCGGCACGCTCCAGCGTCTGCTGCACCCCGTGCTGCCCCGCGCCCTGGTTCAGCTTGGTCAGCTCCGGGCCGAGGGCGGCCAGCCGGGCGGCCAGGTCGTCGGCCTTCAACCCGGAACCCCGCACCCCGTCCAGGGCGTCGCTGGCGGCGAGCAGCGCCTGACGGGCGCGCTCCACAGCCGGGGCGAGACGGGCCAGTTGGGTCTCGGCCTTGCCGAGCAGCGGCCCCAGACTCTGGGCGAATCGATCCAGCTCCTGCTTGACCCGGACCAGCTCGTCCTTGGCGGCGGTGAGATCCGCCCGGGCCCGCGAGGCGGCGGAGGCCTCCAGATCCACCCGGTCCAGATCATGTGCGTCCACGGCCTGGATGTACTGGTGGCTGACCTCGTCGATCCGCCGCCCCAGCGCCTCGAAGTCGGCGAGGGCACGGCGGGCGGCCGGGGAGTCGTCGACAGCGGTGATGGTCTCGACGGAGATCCGCACATCCCGCTGCGCGGTGTCCAGCTCGTAGAACGCCTCTGCGGCTGCGTCCTTGGCTCCCTGAGCCTCGGCCCGCTGAGCCTCGCCCCGCCCCCCGAACCACCGCCGCGTACCGCCCGAGGCGAAGGCGGCGGGGAGGACGAGGACGACCAGGAGAGGAAGGAGGAGGGCTCCGGAGAAGGGCCCAGCGACGCGGTCGGACTCCTGCCGTGGTGTCGCCGTCACATCCCTCTCCCGTACCGTGATCCGCCCTGCCCGGTGTCATTCTCCCACCGGTAGAGGACGAACACACGGGCCGGTCGGTTCGCGGTGCGCCGGACTCAGGGCGACCGGTTCGCGGTACGCGGCACCCGTGACGGCCGGTCGGCGATGCGCCGTGCCGATGACGGCCGGCTCAGCCTACGCTGATCGACCCGTCACGGGTCCGGGCGTCGATCAGGTGGGAGCTTGCCGCCTCTTTCGGCACGGACACATGGACGGAGCCGTCGGCGGAGTGCGTCGTCACGCGGTACGTGCCGTGCGGCAGCGCGATGGCGACCGACCCGTCGTGGCTGCTCGACTCCACCCGGTCGGGCACGTCACGGAACTCCAGGCTCACCGACCCGTCGTTCGTGGTCGCCCGCACCCGCCGCGACCGTACGCCCGACGCGCGCACCGACCCGTCGTCGCTGGCGAGCACCAGCGGCCCCGTGGAATCGCTCACCCGCACCGATCCGTCCCGCGTCCGGATGTCCAGAGCCGTGGCGAAGCCCTCGGCCCGCACGCTCCCGTCGCCGTCGTCCACCGTGACGGCGACCCCGCGCGGCACCTCGATCCGATGCCGCGCGGAACAGTCCGCGACGATCCCCGAGCACTTCATCCGCAGCACGAGCCGGTCGCCCTTCATGGCCCAGGTCACACGCGGATCCCCACCCACCACGACCGTCCCGCGGAACCAACGGGTGACCTGCACCTTGTCCACATCGGCCGGGACGATCTCCAACGCCGAGTCGTCGGAGTCGACGGTGAGCGTACGGCCGTGCAGCGCGAAGGCCGCGTGGTCCGGGTGCGGGTCGTCGCGGGCGTCGTTCCCACAGGCGGCGACGGTGCCGATGAGCACGGCGGCGATCCCCGCTACGGCAACCACCCGGGTGCGCTGCGCGAGCACCGTCGTACGAGCCATGATGTCTCCCCCTGAGAGCCGGAGGGCCGGATGCCCCCAACGCCGAAGTGCTTCGACGGTACGGAGCCGCGGCTCTCGGGAGGATCCGGCGTGCTCCCGGGTTCGGGGTGGGGATATCCCCCGGTTACGGGTTTGCGAGGCATCCCCTCAGGCAATGTAGGCTGTCGACTCGTCTCGGGTGCGTAGCTCAGGGGTAGAGCGCCTGCCTTACAAGCAGGATGTCGGCGGTTCGAAACCGTCCGCGCCCACCGGATGATCGCGGCAGAGCCCCGGAAGTGGCCTACACGGGCCCTTCCGGGGCTCTCCCGTGTCGGGCGCGGGGTCAGTGGTAGGCGTGGACGACGGCATGGCCCTTGCCGCGGCCGATCATCCACCGGTTGACCGGGGTGGTCAGTACGAAGGCCAGGGCCAGGGAAAGGCCGAGCGACGCCCAGAAGAGGATCTGGCCGAGACCGGCGTCCATGGCCCCGGGCACGCCCACCATGACGGTGTTGTCGATCAGTTCCATCACGGCGATGGACACGGTGTCCGCGGCCAGCGCGACCTTGAGCGCCTGCCGGACCGGCAGCCCGGCGCGGAGCACGCCGCGCATGGTGAGCGCGTAGCCGAAGACGAAGGCCAGCGCTATCGAGACGACCACGGTGGCCGCGTTGTGCAGGCCGGCGGCGGTGCCGATGACCATGCCGAGGACTTCGCCGATGGCGCAGCCGGTCAGGCAGTGCAGTGTGGCTTGTGCGGCCGTGCGCCAGGAGGTGCCGGGTGCATGGTGATCGTGGTGCTCGTGCACGTGCTCATGTGCGCTGTGGTCCATCGCCGATTCCCCTCGCACGCTCAGGTCTTTGCTCCACCGAACGGAATACCCCCCGGGGGTATTCCCAACCCGGTGCGAACCGGCAATCGCAGCGCAGTTCTGGCGCGCAGCACAACCACGGGGCCCGCCGAGGAGTCGTACGCGGCATGATCAGCACGCGCGCACGGCAGGCTTTCGGCGGCTCCACGCTCGTCGTGGTCCTGGCGTCATTGTTGCTCTCCTGCTCCAGCGGTCCAGGTGCGACGTCCACGGATGGGGAGTCGCCCGCCCGTGATGTCCGCCAGACGGCATCGGCATCCGCGACCCAGGAGCCGTCCGCCCCGAGCGCGGCAGAGCCGGCACCGGGTACGGAGAAGGTTCGCGATGTGTTCGCCCGGCTTCAGGCCACCTACAACGACGGGTGCACGACGCCGGGGAACTGCGAGTACTTCCTGGGGCGGGTGCTCGATGAGCTCAGCAGCCTCGACAAGGCGATGAAAGCCGACCTCCAGGGCCCTGGCCACTTCAAGGAACCCCTCGCACGGATCGCGAAACTGCGGGCCGAACTCGGCGACGACAGGTCCTTCGAGAACCTCAAGAAGCACCAGGACCTTCTGACCGGTACGCGCGACAGGATCAATGCCTGGATGCAGGGTCACCCGGAGGACTATCGGTGACCCTGAGATCGGGCGCAGGTGCCGTGACGTCAGATCTGGTCGGCGTTCCGGGCAGTTGAACACCGGGAGCCTTCCCGCGCCCTGGTCGCCGCAGGCAACGGCGCCACCTGCGGCTCCCCGTTCCGCGAAGACCCGAAGACCCCGGCTGCTCCCGGCCGGGGTCTTCGCGTTCAGTTCTGTTTGTGCTCGTCGTTCCCCTCGTCCTCGTGCACGTGCTTCAGGCGCGTCCGCGCGTCCATCCTGTCCTCGGCCGCCACCTCGTCCCAGAAGCGGTGGCAGGAGACGAACACCGCGAGTTCCCGCTCGCGCCGGCGGAGCTTCTCCACCTCCGCCTGTTCGTCCTCGGTCCAACCCGGAGAGGCGGGGCGCTCCACCTTGCGCCAGCCGGTGTCGTCGCTGAATCCGTCCAGCGGTTCCACCGACCACGGCAGCCGCTTCAGCAGGGCCAGGAGCTCTGCCCGGACCTGATGCAACTCCTCCTGGCCGGCCAGGAGGTCACTCGGAAACTCATAGCTCGCAGCCACAGGCCAATGCTACGCCTGTTCGATTTTCGGGTGCGACCCTCTTCCCTGCGTTCACTCGAACGGACGTCCGTCTCGTGGATCACGGCGCGGGCGTGGCCGACGCCTCCCCGGCGCCGGCGGAAGCGGAAACCCTCCTCGCCTCCCGGGGTATGAGGCCACACTGGAGTCATGTGCCGCAGCATCAAGACGCTCCGCCCGCCCGCCCTGCCCGATCAGGCCACGGAGGAGGAGATCCGCGCCGCCGCGCTCCAGTTCGTGCGCAAGGTCTCCGGGTTCCGTGCCCCGGCCGCCCACAACCGCGAGGTGTTCGAGCACGCGGTGGACGCGATCGCCGCGGCGACCGCGGAGCTGCTCGCCGA
>NZ_PQSR01000030.1 GCF_002920635.1 Streptomyces sp. Ru72
CCAGGCTCCTGAGCCGGGCCGCAAGCGAACCCCTCCGCACACAGGCGCGAACCCGCCGGGTAAGGTCAGGGAGCATCGTTGGTTCGTTCCCGCAGGAGGCCCCCGGGTGGAGGTCCAGGAGACCCGTGTCCAGACGGACCGCGTCCTCACCATCCCGAACATCCTCAGCATGGCGCGGCTGGTCGGCGTGCCCGTCTTCCTGTGGCTGATCCTCAGGCCCGAGTTCGGCGGGCCGAAGAGTGACGGCTGGGCCCTGCTCGTGCTGGTGCTGAGTGGTGTCAGTGACTATCTCGACGGCAAGCTCGCCCGGCGCTGGAACCAGATCAGCAGCCTCGGCCGGCTCCTCGACCCCGCCGCCGACCGGCTCTACATCGCCTCGACCCTCCTCGGTCTCACCTGGCGCGGCATTCTGCCTCTTTGGCTGACCGGGGCACTGGTGGCGCGAGAGCTGGTTCTGCTGGTGATGGTGGGCATCCTCAGGCGTCACGGCTATCCGCCGCCACAGGTGAACTTCCTCGGGAAGGCCGCCACCTTCAACCTGATGTACGCCTTCCCGCTGCTGCTCCTCAGTGACGGAAGTGGATGGATCGCGTCACTCGCTGCTATTTTCGGATGGGCGTTCGCCGGATGGGGTACAACGCTCTATTGGTGGGCAGGAGTCCTCTACGTGGTCCAAGTCCGCCGACTTGTCAGGGCGGACGCCGTGGCCGATTCAGCCCACTGATTGCCCGCCACGCGCGGCTCGATGGCCCGCCCAGGGAAACTGCGGGACAATCTAGACGGGTGAAGTCGGCTGGACCGTCGTCTCTTGGAGGAGGACGCTTCCGACATGAAGGCCGTCGTGATGGCCGGAGGCGAAGGCACGCGCCTTCGCCCCATGACCTCGAGTATGCCCAAGCCGCTCCTGCCGGTGGCCAACCGGCCGATCATGGAGCACGTGCTGCGGCTGCTCAAAAGGCATGGGCTCAACGAGACCGTCGTAACCGTGCAGTTCCTGGCCTCACTCGTCAAGAACTACTTCGGTGACGGCGAAGAGCTCGGTATGGAGCTCACATATGCCAACGAGGAGAAGCCACTCGGTACTGCCGGGAGCGTCAAGAACGCCGAGGAAGCACTCAAGGACGACGCGTTCCTCGTGATCTCCGGCGATGCCCTGACCGACTTCGACCTCACCGACCTGATCAATTTCCACAAGGAAAAGGGCGCCCTGGTCACCGTCTGTCTGACGCGTGTACCCAACCCGCTGGAATTCGGCATCACCATCGTCGACGACGAGGGAAAGGTCGAGCGCTTCCTGGAGAAGCCGACCTGGGGCCAGGTCTTCTCGGACACCGTGAACACGGGCATCTACGTCATGGAGCCCGAGGTCTTCGACTATGTCGAACCCGACGTGCCGGTCGACTGGTCCGGCGATGTCTTCCCGCAGCTGATGAAGGAGGGCAAGCCGATCTACGGCTATGTCGCCGAGGGCTACTGGGAGGACGTCGGCACCCACGAGAGCTATGTGAAGGCCCAGGCCGACGTCCTGGAGGGCAAGGTCGACGTCGAGATCGACGGCTTCGAGATCTCCCCCGGCGTCTGGGTCGCGGAGGGCGCGGAGGTGCACCCCGACGCGGTGCTGCGCGGGCCGTTGTACATCGGTGACTACGCCAAGGTGGAGGCCGGTGCCGAAATACGGGAGCACACCGTCGTCGGCTCGAACGTGGTCGTGAAGAGCGGGGCGTTTCTGCACAAGGCGGTCGTCCACGACAACGTGTACATCGGCCAGCACAGCAATCTGCGGGGCTGTGTGGTCGGCAAGAACACCGACATCATGCGTGCGGCCCGGATCGAGGACGGCGCGGTGATCGGCGATGAGTGCCTCATCGGCGAGGAGTCCATCGTCCAGGGCAACGTACGGGTGTACCCCTTCAAGACCATCGAGGCCGGTGCCTTCGTCAACACCTCGGTCATCTGGGAGTCGCGCGGACAGGCACACCTCTTCGGGGCCCGCGGTGTGTCGGGCATCCTGAACGTGGAGATCACACCGGAACTGGCCGTACGGCTGGCCGGCGCGTATGCCACCACCCTCAAGAAGGGATCGACGGTCACCACGGCACGTGACCACTCCCGGGGTGCGCGTGCGCTGAAGCGCGCGGTCATCTCGGCGCTCCAGGCCAGCGCCATCGACGTACGGGACCTGGAGAACGTACCGCTGCCCGTGGCGCGGCAGCAGACCGCGCGAGGGAGTGCCGGCGGCATCATGATCCGGACGTCGCCCGGTGTGCCGGACTCCGTCGACATCATGTTCTTCGACGGGCAGGGCGCCGACCTGTCCCAGGCCGGTCAGCGCAAGCTGGACCGGGTGTTCGCGCGACAGGAGTACCGGCGGGCCTTCCCGGGTGAGATCGGGGACCTGTACTTCCCGTCCAGCGTCTTCGACTCGTACACCGGGTCGCTGCTGCGGAGCGTCGACACCACGGGCATCGCCGAGTCGGGCCTGAAGGTCGTCGTGGACGCCTCGAACGGCAGTGCTGGGCTGGTACTCCCCAGTCTGCTCGGCAAGCTCGGTGTGGACTCCCTGACGATCAACCCCGGACTGGACGAGTCCCGGCCCACCGAGTCCGCGGAAGCGCGGCGGGCCGGGCTGGTGCGGCTCGGTGAGATCGTCGCGTCGTCGGGGGCCGCGTTCGGTGTCAGGTTCGACCCCGTCGGTGAGCGGCTGTCGCTCGTCGACGAGAAGGGGCGCATCGTCGAGGACGACCGGGCGCTGCTGGTGATGCTCGATCTCGTGGCCGCCGAGCGGCGCAGCGGGCGGGTGGCGCTGCCGGTGACGACGACGAGGATCGCCGAGCAGGTGGCGGCGTACCACGGGACGCAGGTCGAGTGGACCACCACATCGCCCGACGACCTCACCCGCGTGGGCCGCGACGAGTCGACGATCTTCGGCGGCGACGGCCGTGGCGGCTTCATCGTGCCGGAGTTCAGCAGCGTCTTCGACGGCACGGCGGCGTTCGTACGGCTGATCGGGCTGGTGGCGCGGACCCAGCTCACTCTCAGCCAGATCGACGCGCGGATTCCGCGGGCGCACGTCCTCAAGCGCGATCTCGCCACTCCTTGGGCTGTCAAGGGACTCGTGATGCGCCGGGTCGTGGAGGCCGCAGGCGACCGGTTCGTGGACACGACCGACGGCGTGAGGGTCGTGGAGACCGACGGACGCTGGGTACTGGTGCTGCCCGACCCGGCCGAGGCCGTCACCCACCTGTGGGCCGAAGGGCCCGACGACGCCTCCGCGCAGGCCCTGCTGGACGAATGGTCGACCGTAGTGGACAGCGCCGGACGGTGACAGACGCGCCACGCGCGCGTGCCGGACAAGTGTCCCCCAAGGGGGCCTGTCCGGCACGCGGGTGGGGCCATTCGGAGGTAGCACGCGCGACGTGCGACGATGTGCGGCATGCCGCATCCGCCCCCCGTTCGGAGCACACCGACGCGCCCCTCGCGCCCGGACGCCTCCATGTCGTTGCTCACCAACGTCATGGATCACAGCCTCGACGACGGATACGCCGAGGCCGCTGCCCGGAAGAGGTCCGAGGGCGCTGCGGGGATGCCCAGGACGCTGCGGGCGAAGCTCGGTCTTGCGGCGGGCCTCGTACTCGCCGCCCTGGTGGTGACCGTCGGCGCCGCTCAGGCGCGGATCGCCGCGCCGACGGTCGCCAAGGAGCGTCAGGAACTCATCGACCGCATCCAGCGCGAGACCGCCGCCGCGGACAAGCTCGAGGGCACGGTCGACAAGCTGCGCGACGACGTGAGCGCGCGGCAGCGCGCGGCCCTGCGGCAGGACGGGGGCGGCGACCCGGCCGACCTGGTCGGGATTCTGTCGGGCGCCGTCGCGGTGCGCGGTCCTGGGGTGAAGCTCGTCGTCGACGACGCCAAGGAAGCCACCACGGGTGGCGACGGCAACCCTCGTGAGACCTCGGGGTTCTCCGACACGGGGCGCGTACGCGACCGGGACATGCAGCGCGTCGTCAACGGGCTGTGGGAGTCGGGTGCCGAGGCGATCGCGATCAACGGGCAGCGGCTGACGGCCCTGTCGGCGATCAGGGCCGCGGGTGACGCGATACTGGTGGACAACAGGCCGCTGGTGCCGCCGTACACGGTCCTCGCGGTGGGGGACGGGGGCAGGCTCAGCACGCGGTTCCAGAACAGCGCCGACGGGCTCTACCTGCACGCGCTGCAGGAGAACTACGGGATTCGGACCGCCATCTCCACCGAGGGTGACCTTCGGCTGCCGGCCGCACCCAGTGTGATCGTACGAACAGCACAACCGAGTACAGAGAAGGGCACATCGTGATCGCGGTACTGGGCCTCGTCGTCGGAGTGGTGGTCGGGCTGTTGGTCCGGCCCGAGGTCCCGGCGGTCGTCGAGCCTTACCTTCCGATCGCCGTCGTGGCGGCGCTCGACGCCGTGTTCGGTGGTCTGCGGGCCATGCTCGACGGCATCTTCGACGACAAGGTCTTCGTGGTGTCGTTCCTGTCCAACGTGGTGGTGGCGGCGCTGATCGTGTTCCTGGGCGACAAGTTGGGCGTCGGCGCGCAGCTGTCCACCGGTGTGGTGGTCGTCCTCGGCATCCGCATCTTCTCCAACGCGGCGGCGATCCGCCGGCATGTGTTCCGGGCGTGAGGTCGATGAGCAACGAGGACGAGACGACAGAGCCGCCGCAGACCCCGGAGCACCGACTGCGCAGGGAACTGCCCGAGGAGGTTCCGGCCGCGGCGCGCGAGACGTCGGGGACGACGGACGAGGAGCCGGCCACCGCACTGACCGGTCGTCAGCGCCTGGTGCAGGGACTGTGGCCGCCGCGCGTCACCCGTGCCCAACTCATCGTGGCGGTCCTGCTGTTCGGCCTCGGCTTCGGCCTGGCCGTCCAGGTCGCCTCCAACAGTGACGGCAGCAGTGCCCTGCGCGGCGCGCGTCAAGAGGATCTTGTGCGCATCCTCGATGAACTCGACGACCGTACGCAGCGTCTTCAGGACGAGAAGCAGGGTCTGGAGGATCAGCGGGCCGAGCTGGAGAACAGCTCGGACCGGGCCGAGGAGGCCCGCAAGCAGACCGCCGAGAAGGAGAAGCAACTCGGAATCCTTGCGGGCACGGTGGCCGCCGAAGGGCCCGGGATCACGATGACGATCCAGGACACGAAGGGGACGGTCCAGGCGGACATGCTGCTCAACGCGATCCAGGAGCTGCGCGCGGCCGGGGCGGAGGCGATAGAGGTGAACGGCGTACGGGTCGTCGCCGGCACCTATCTGTCGGACGCCGGGAAAGGTGTCAGCGTCGACGGGAACAAGATCACGCGGCCCTATCGTTTCAAGGTCATCGGCAAACCGCAGGACCTCGAACCGGCACTCAACATCCCCGGAGGCGTGGTGCAGACTCTCGAGAAGGAGCAGGCCACGGTCACCGTGGAGCGTTCCACGAAGATCGTCGTGGACGCCTTGCGAGCCGCGAAGCGGCCTGACTACGCTCGGTCGTCCTCCCAGTGAACCGGGGGTGCATGGAGGCCGTCCGGCAGGGGCATGAGGTTGCGGGGGGTCGGCGCACCGATTGGGTGGTGCGTGGTGGAAACTGTCTGGTGGAAACGGACGTTGTGAGGATGTCCGGGTCGGCCGGTGTATGCAATCAGGGTTCGTCCTGCCCCACGGGCGGGTCTGTTTCGGTCAAGGGGAATCGCCCGTGAAGTTGTTTGCGAAGTTGTTCGGCAAGAGCGCGCGAGAGGGCAGCGACAACGCCACTGCCCGCCATCGCGCACAGCCGGGAGACGCTGAGGGCCAGCGGCCGCTGTTCCGCGATCAGGTCAGTGGTCCGGGCGGTCACATTTCCGGAGGTCAGGGCGCGCCGTCTGTTGACCCTGCCGCGTCCGGCGGCATAGGTTCCGGGGACATGTCGGCCCTGGTGTGCACGCGGTGCGGTCACCGCAACGCGGAGAACAGCCGCTTCTGCTCCAACTGCGGTGCGCCGCTGCGGGCCGGGGCGGTCCCGGAGCGTGCGTCGGAGACGACGTCCACGATCTCCATCTCGGGCCTGGAGGCGTACGACGCGGAGGCCACCGGCCAGACGCCGGTGCCGACGCTGTCTCCCGAGGCGCAGGCGGCCGTGGAGGCGCTCCCGTTCGGCTCGGCGCTCCTGGTGGTGCGCCGGGGCCCGAACTCGGGCAGCCGCTTCCTGCTGGACAGCGACCTGACCACGGCGGGGCGCCATCCGCAGAGCGACATCTTCCTGGACGACGTGACGGTCTCGCGCCGCCACGTCGAGTTCCGCCGGGGTCCCGACGGCATGTTCACGGTCGCCGACGTCGGCAGCCTCAACGGCACGTACGTCAACCGGGAGCGCATCGACCAGGTCGCGCTCCACAACGGCGACGAGGTGCAGATCGGCAAGTACAGGCTGGTCTTCTACGCGAGCCAGCGGGGCATCTGACCCGCACGGGGAAGGGTCCATGCTTCACACACCGAGCGGCGGTGCCGACAGCGGCACCGCCGCGGCGGACGGCCGGCTGATGAGTATCGGCACGGTGCTGAACGTGCTGCGCGAGGAGTTCCCCGAAGTCACCATCTCCAAGATCCGTTTTCTGGAGTCCGAGGGGCTCATCGAGCCGCAGCGGACCCCTTCGGGGTACCGCAAGTTCAGTGCCCGTGACGTCGAGCGGCTCGGCCAGGTGCTCAGGATGCAGCGGGACCACTATCTGCCGCTGAAGGTGATCCGTGAGCACCTGGACGCCCTGGAGCGGGGCGAGGAGGTGCGGCTGCCGTCCCTGGGCCGGCCCGGGGAGACCGGCGAGGGAGAGCTGCTCGGAGACCTCCTGGGCGAGCCGGAGAGCCCCGCGCCCGCCCGGATCGGCCGCGAGGAGCTGCTGGCGACCGCCGGGATCGGTGCCGAGCAGCTTCAGGAGTGGGAGTCGTACGGGCTGCTCACGCCGCTGCCGGACGGCACGTACGACGCCGAGGCGATCACCGTGGCCACTCTCGTGGTGGAACTGGGCCGGCACGGCATCGAACCACGTCATCTGCGCGCGGTGAAGGCCGCCGCGGACCGCGAGGCCGGCTTGGTGGACCAGGTGGTGGCCCCGCTGCGCCGCCATCGCAATCCACAGACCAGGGCGCATGCCGAGGCCCGTACGAAGGAGCTCGCGGGACTCGCGGTGAAACTGCACGCGGCGCTGGTGCAGTCCGCCCTGGGTGTGCGGTTGCCTTGATCCGGGCGTTCGCCGTGGGCGGATCGGCCGGGCCTTCTGTGCCCGACTACCCAAACATCCCGAGCACGGCCTAGGGTTGCTGTGTGAACGAGCTCGATGTCGTAGGTGTCCGGGTCGAGATGCCCTCCAACCAGCCGATCGTGCTCCTGCGTGAAGTGGGAGGCGACCGCTACCTCCCCATCTGGATCGGCCCCGGGGAGGCGACGGCCATCGCGTTCGCCCAGCAGGGCATGGCCCCCGCGCGCCCTCTGACGCACGACCTGTTCAAGGACGTGCTGGAGGCCGTCGGGCAGGAGCTCACGGAAGTGCGCATCACGGATCTGCGTGAAGGCGTCTTCTACGCGGAGCTGGTCTTCGCCAGCGGTGTCGAAGTGAGCGCCCGCCCGTCCGACGCCATAGCGCTCGCGCTGCGCACCGGCACGCCGATCTACGGCAGCGACGGTGTGCTGGACGACGCGGGGATCGCCATCCCGGACGAGCAGGAGGACGAGGTCGAGAAGTTCCGCGAGTTCCTCGACCAGATCTCACCGGAGGACTTCGGGACCAGCAGCCAGTGACGCTCCCTCCCGGGGGTTGGGCCGACGGGCGACGCGGCGCCCGCGGCTTGCCCGTCGTGTGTCTGCGGCGTCCCTCTGCCGGGCACGGGCCCGAGCGCGCGCCGACCGTGGTGTGGGCTTGCGCACCGCGTTGAAGGGGATGGCCGAGGGCACGAAGCCGTGTGTGCCGGGCGCCGGACAACTGTCGCCGCCGTGTGCGGCGTCGGGCGGTGTGGCAGGGGAAGGCGGCCGGGACAGCGGCGCTCGAGGGGCCCGCTAAGGCATTCGGCTAGCCTTTCCCCGCGGGGGGCACGGGAAACCACTCCTAGGGTGATTATCACTCGGCGTGCCGAGTGTGGCGATCGTTGACGCACCCGTGGTGACTGCCTACCGTCGAGAAGGCAGGTCAAGGACGGAGGTCGGCGTGAGAAGCAGCGGCGGCGGTACGGCTGGGGGTGCCCCTGGACACAGTCTGGGGGAGAGCGGTCCGTACCGGCTTCACGGCAACGCGGCCGGCTCCGCCCCGCAGCGGCCGACGCCCGTGCCGGGCGGCGGAGGGGCGGCTTCCGAGGACATCGGCTATCGCGGCCCCACGGCGTGCGCCGCCGCGGGCATCACCTACCGGCAGCTGGACTACTGGGCCAGGACCGGTCTGGTCGAGCCCAGCGTGCGCCCCGCCCACGGGTCGGGGACACAGCGGTTGTACAGCTTCCGCGATGTCGTCGTCCTGAAGATCGTCAAGCGTTTCCTCGACACCGGGGTGTCCCTGCAGAACATCCGGACCGCCGTCCAGCACCTCAGGGAGCGGGGTTTTCGCGACCTGGAGCGGATGACGCTGATGAGCGACGGCGCGACGGTCTACGAGTGCACGTCCCCGGACGAGGTTCACGCCCTGCTCCAGGGCGGGCAGGGCATCTTCGGCATCGCCGTGGGCGTCGTGTGGCGGGACGTGGAGAACGCCCTGTCGCAGTTGCACGGTGAACGTGTCGACACCGGCGAGACCATCGTGGGCCACAACCCGGCGGACGAGCTGGCGCGCCGGCGCAACCGGGCCGTCTGAGCGGCAGGCCGCGGCAGGGCCGCGTTGTCAGTGGTGTAGGGCAGCATCGGAGATGTGAGAACCGCGCCGACCATCCTGCACCTCGACATGGATGCCTTCTACGCCTCGGTGGAGCAGGCAGCCAAGCCGAGCCTGCGCGGGAAGGCCGTGATCGTGGGCGGGCTGGGGCCCCGCGGAGTGGTGGCCACGGCGTCGTACGAGGCGCGGGTGTTCGGGGTGCACTCGGCGATGCCCATGGCCCAGGCACGCCGGCTCGCGCCCAACGCCGCGTATCTGGTGCCGCGCTTCGGGATCTACCGCAGGATCAGCGAGCAGGTGATGTCCCTGTTGCGTGGCCTGTCGCCGCTGGTGGAGCCGTTGAGCCTGGACGAGGCGTTCGTGGACCTGGAGGCCGGGGGAGCAGCCTGGGACGAGGAGTCGGCGCGGCTGGTCGGCGTGAAGCTGCGCGCGGACATCCGGTCCGGCACCGGGCTGACGGGCTCCGTGGGGCTCGCCGCCTCGAAGATGCTCGCCAAGATCGCTTCGGAGCAGGCCAAGCCGGACGGCCTGGTACTGATACAGCCGGGTACCGAGCGCGCGCTGCTCGGACCGATGCCGGTGCGTACGCTGCCGGGGGTCGGCCCGGCGACCGGTGACCACCTGCGGCGGGCCGGGATCACGACGATCGACGAGATCGCCGAGGCGGGGGAGGACGAGCTCGTACGGCTGCTCGGCAAGGCGCACGGCCAGGCGCTGTACGCGATGGCGCTGGCGCACGACGAGCGGCCGGTGGTCGCCGAGCGGGAGGCCAAGTCGGTGTCCGTCGAGGACACGTACGACGTCGACATCCACGACCGGCTGCGGATCGGCCTGGAGGTGCAGCGGCTGGCGGACCGGTGTGTGCGCAGGCTGCGGGACGCGGGGTTGTCGGGGCGGACCATCGTGCTGAAGGTGCGGAGGTACGACTTCTCCACCCTGACCCGGTCCGAGACCCTGAGGGGGCCCACGGACGATCCCGCGGTGGTGCGGGAGGCGGCGGCGCGGCTGCTGGAGCCCGTGGACACGACCGGAGGGGTACGGCTGCTGGGCGTGGGGGTCAGCGGGCTCGCCGACTACACACAGGAGGACCTGTTCGCCCAGGCCCACCTGGCGGCGGGGGAGGCCGCCACGGACGAGCGACCGGAGGCGGAGGAGCCGCCCGCCGAAGAGACGGCGGCTTCACCGGAGCGGGTCTGGCTGGCGGGGCACGACGTCCGGCATGCCGAGTACGGGCCGGGATGGGTGCAGGGCAGCGGGCTGGGAAGGGTGACCGTACGGTTCGAGACACCGCAGTCGGAGCCGGGCCGCGTCCGGACGTTCAGCGTCGACGACCCTCAGCTGGAGCCCGCGGACCCGCTGCCCCTGGTGCCCGACGTCCCCGGGACCGCGGGACGCCCGGCCCCCACGGGCACGGGCGCATGAGACCGGTGAGCAGGCAAAGTCTGCCCCCGACCCGTCACGTCTCGTCCGACCCCGCCAGACGGCCGAAGTCATGGTCCGGCGGCGGCGGTGCCGAGACGTCCAGGCCGTAGTGGTGGTAGAGCTGCAGTTCCTGTTCGGGGGACAGGTGGCGGCCGACGCCGAAGTCGGGGGCCTCCTTGATCAAGGCGCGGTCGAAGGGGACGTACAGTGCGCCCTCGACCAGCTCGCTGGGCTCCAGGGGGACGAACGCGTCCCTGCCGAACAGGCCGGTCCGTATGGCCGCCCACTCCGGTACACCCGTGGCGTCGTCGAGGTACACCTCGTCGATCGTGCCGATCTTGTGGCCATTGCGGTCGAACGCCTTGCGGCCGATCAGATTCCGCGGATCGATGTCGGTCTGCACGGTCCCTCCAACTGGTCGCAACCCATTCGTAAGCACTACGAAAGAGCACATTCGGGATGGCGGCCACTTGAAGATTCCCGGGCAGGCTGCCGACTTGTCCTCGCTGGTAGTCTGGCAAGCGGCCGTTGACCCCGTGCGGGAGAGTCCTCCGGAGCGATCCGGAGGCGCCGAAGGAGCAAATCCTCCCCGGAATCTCTCAGGCCCAGGTACCGCACGGACGAGGTCACTCTGGAAAGCAGGGCGGGTGTCGACGGCTTCCGCTCTCACCGACGGTGAAAGCCGGCGAGCCTTCGGGCGGACCGGTGAAGCTCTCAGGTCGAGATGACAGAGGGGGAGGCCGTCGGGGTACCCGCGCCGTGGTGCCCCTCGAAGGTCGCGTCAGACCAGGAGGCCTCCGCAATGACCGCCCAGCGTATCCCGCTCTCCGAGCTCGAACAGGGCACTCCGTTCGAGCAGCGCCACATCGGGCCCGACCAGGAGGCGCGGGCCAAGATGCTCGCGCACGTCGGCTACGGATCGCTCGACGAGCTCACCGCCGCCGCGGTGCCCGATGTGATCAAGAACGCCGACGCCCTCGACCTGCCGGGCGCGCGCACCGAGGCCGAGGTGCTGGCCGAGCTGCGCTCCCTCGCCGACCGCAACCAGGTCCTGGACTCCATGATCGGTCTCGGCTACTACGGGACCTTCACGCCCCCGGTGATCCTCCGGAACGTGATGGAGAACCCCGCCTGGTACACCGCGTACACGCCCTACCAGCCGGAGATCTCCCAGGGCCGGCTGGAGGCCCTGCTCAACTTCCAGACCATGGTCGCCGACCTCACCGGCCTGCCGACCTCCGGCGCCTCCCTGCTCGACGAGGGCACCGCCGCCGCCGAGGCCCTGGCGCTGTCCCGGCGCATGGGCAGGAACAAGAAGGGCCTGTTCCTGGTGGACGCGGACACGCTGCCGCAGACCATCGCCGTGATCCAGACCCGCGCCGAGCCCACCGGTGTCGAGGTCGTCGTCGCCGACCTCAGCGCCGGCATTCCGGCCGAGATCGCCGAGCGGGAGATCAACGGCGTACTGGTCCAGTACCCGGGCGCCTCCGGTGTCGTGCGCGACCTCAAGCCCCTCATCGACCAGGCCCACCAGCTGGGCGCCCTCGTCACCGTCGCCGCCGACCTGCTCGCGCTGACCCTGCTGAAGTCGCCCGGCGAGCTCGGCGCCGACATCGCCGTCGGCACCACCCAGCGCTTCGGCGTCCCGATGGGCTTCGGCGGCCCGCACGCCGGCTACATGGCGGTGCACGAGAAGTTCGCCCGCAGCCTGCCCGGCCGGCTGGTGGGAGTCTCCCTGGACGCCGACGGCCACAAGGCGTACCGGCTCGCCCTGCAGACGCGCGAACAGCACATCCGCCGCGAGAAGGCGACCAGCAACATCTGCACCGCCCAGGTTCTGCTCGCCGTGATGGCCGGGATGTACGCCGTCTACCACGGGCCCGAGGGCCTGCGGAACATCGCCCGGCGCACCCACCGGTACACCGCGGTCCTCGCCGCGGGCCTGACGGCCGGCGGGGTCGAGGTCGTCCACGGCACCTACTTCGACACCGTCACCGCCCGGGTTCCGGGGCGGGCCGCCGACGTCGTCGCCGCCGCCCGGGAGAACGGCGTCAACCTGCGCCTCGTCGACGCCGACCACGTCTCGGCCGCCTGTGACGAGACCACCGGCCGGGCCCAGCTGCGCGCGGTGTGGACCGCGTTCGGCGTCGCGGGCGACATCGACGCGCTGGACGCCACCATCGAGGACGCGCTGCCGCAGGCCCTGCTGCGCAGCGACGACTACCTCGCCCACCCGGTCTTCCACCAGCACCGCTCCGAGACCGCGATGCTGCGCTACCTGCGCAGGCTGGCCGACCGTGACTACGCGCTCGACCGGGGCATGATCCCGCTGGGTTCCTGCACCATGAAGCTCAACGCGACCACCGAGATGGAGCCGGTCACCTGGCCCGAGTTCGGTCAGCTGCACCCGTTCGCGCCCGCCGAGCAGGCCGAGGGCTACCTCACGCTCATCCGCGAGCTGGAGGAACGTCTCGCCGAGGTCACCGGGTACGACAAGGTCTCCCTCCAGCCCAACGCCGGCTCCCAGGGAGAGCTGGCAGGTCTGCTGGCCGTGCGCGGCTACCACCGCGCCAACGGCGACGACCAGCGCACCGTCTGCCTCATCCCGTCCTCCGCGCACGGCACCAACGCCGCCAGCGCCGTGATGGCCGGGATGAAGGTCGTCGTGGTCAAGACGGCCGAGGACGGCGAGATCGACATCGAGGACCTGCGGGCCAAGATCGAGCAGTACCGCGACCAGCTGTCGGTGCTGATGATCACGTACCCGTCCACGCACGGTGTGTTCGAGGAGCACGTCGCCGACATCTGCGCGGCCGTGCACGAGGCCGGCGGGCAGGTCTACGTCGACGGCGCCAACCTCAACGCGCTGGTCGGCCTCGCCAAGCCGGGCCACTTCGGCGGCGACGTCTCGCACCTGAACCTGCACAAGACGTTCTGCATCCCGCACGGCGGCGGTGGCCCGGGTGTCGGCCCGGTGGCGGTCCGCGAGCACCTGGCGCCCTATCTGCCGAACCACCCGCTGCAGCCCGAGGCGGGTCCCCAGACGGGCGTGGGGCCGATCTCGGCCGCCCCCTGGGGCTCGGCGGGCATTCTGCCGATCTCCTGGGCGTACGTCCGGCTCATGGGCGGCGAGGGCCTCAAGCGCGCCACGCAGGTGGCCGTGCTGTCCGCCAACTACGTCGCCAAGCGTCTGGAGCCGCACTACCCGGTCCTCTACACCGGCCCCGGCGGTCTGGTCGCGCACGAGTGCATCATCGACCTGCGGCCGCTGACCAAGGCGACCGGCGTGACGGTGGACGACGTCGCCAAGCGGCTCATCGACTACGGCTTCCACGCGCCGACGATGTCGTTCCCGGTGGCCGGCACGCTGATGATCGAGCCCACCGAGTCGGAGGACCTCGCCGAGCTGGACCGGTTCTGCGACGCGATGATCGCCATCCGTGCGGAGATCGAGAAGGTCGGCTCGGGCGAGTGGCCGGCGGAGGACAACCCGCTGAGCAACGCGCCGCACACGGCGGCGGCGCTGGGCGGGGAGTGGAAGCACGCCTACACGCGTGAGGAGGCCGTCTTCCCGGCCGGTGTGTCGGTCGCGGACAAGTACTGGCCGCCGGTGCGCCGCATCGACCAGGCCTTCGGCGACCGGAACCTGGTCTGCTCCTGCCCGCCGCTGGACGCCTACGACGAGTGATCACCCTCGGAGATGCGTCGGGGCCGGTGCGGAGCATGTGTCTCCGGCCGGCCCCTCGTGTGTAGGGCAGCGATGCCCTGGTGCGCGCTCAGGCGGCCGTCATCACCTGGTCGGTGCCCAGCGGGCGGTGCGGGGCGATGATCTGGCCGTCCGGCAGAAGCTCACCGGTGTCCTCGAACAGGAGTACGCCGTTGCACAGCAGGCTCCATCCCTGCTCCGGGTGGTGCGCCACGAGACGGGCGGACTCCCGGTCGGCGGATTCGGCGGTCGGGCACGGTGGCTGGTGCTGGCACATGGTGGTGGGGATCTTTCGCTCTGTCGGTATGTGTGAGATGGCTGTCGTGTCTGTCCTGCGGCTCGTCGTGTCGCTCATGGCCGCCCCCCCGTCGGTGATACGTCGGTCAGGAACCCAGTGTTGCCCCACGGGCGTCGATCCGCAGGGATTTCGCAGCACCGCTCCTCACAGGTTCATGACGCGTCCCCCGCCCGGACGGTTCGGCCCGACCGCACGGTCACTTCGGATGGTTCGAGGTGGCCGGGAGGGGCTAGTCCGTACGGGCCGAGCCGCAGATCACCCTCGTACGAGCGTGATGGGGCGCGAATGAGCGAAGGCGGCCCAAGGCATTCGACGGCCCGAACACGTGCGTGCCCCGCGGCCGTCTCCGGCGGCGGGGCACGGTGAGACGAGGCCCGGAAGCTACGCGGGCTGGCCGAGCAGCGGGGTCCGGGTCACCCGGTGGGTCAGGACCGGCAGGAGGTCGGCGACGCGGTGCGGCCGGTGCGCCGCGATGCCGGGCGGTGCGGGGGCGAGCGGCACCAGGAGGTCGTTCGCCGCCGGGTGGCCCGTCGCGCCGTCGGCGGTGCAGTCGCCGTGCAGCCACAGGGTGAGCATGTACAGCTCCGGCACGGACAGCAGCCGGGCCTGGTAGGGCTCGGTCAGCGAGGTCTCGGCCTGGAGCACGGCGCGCTCGGTGGCAGCGACGTACGGGCCCTCGAAGAAGTGCGAGAAGGCCCAGCCGTCGGGCGTCAACATGGTCTCGGCGGCGGCCACGGCGCGGCCCCCGGCGCGGATGAGGAACCGCCATCCGGCGAGCCGGGTGGCCGACGCGCCGTGCGGGGTGATCCGGTCCAGGACGTGGACGGGCAGCGGAAGTTCGGGGGTCGCGGGTCCTTGGGCCGTGCGCAGGGAGGGGGTGGGAGCCTCCCGGACCGCGGTGGGAGAACCGAGTGCCGTGAGGACGGAGCGGAGAGCGGGCGCGGGAGCCTGAGGGACATGCAGCTGCATGGTGGGTCGCCTCTCATTCGACAGGCACAGGGGCGCGAGGGCGTGGTGGGGCGGGCGGACGGCGCTGTCAGCTCTCGGGGTCAGAGGGAGGGATGGGGGTAACCGAGCCCGTACGAATGGCGGCGCTTTGACGACAGGGCCCGAACCGTGAGCGCCAACTCTCTGCCCCGTGCGCAAAGTTTATACGACGCGTGTTCATACACTGTTTCGTCGGAACGACGCGCTTATGTCGGCAAGGCGATATCCGGTCGGCGATAAGCGGGGTTCGTCCCGATCCTGCGCAGGCGTCAGGGCGGCGACCTCGGAATACTTGTCCGTAGCGGTCGGCCGATTCTCGTCGGCGTTTTTCACGACCGGTTGCACAGTGAAACTGCGTCCTGCTCCATGCCTCGTGAATGTGCCCGGCGGCACGCCGCCCCCAGCGTAGCGGGTGACGGTCGCAACTGGGACGTTATCGATCGCGTTGCCTGGGCATCATCCCCCGTGACCCGGGACCGCAGCGGCCGTAACGTACGTCGGCCTGCCCATCTCAGGAGGGACGCTTCGATGGGAGAGAAGGTCGTGGCAGGGCCGTTCGACCTGTCCGATCGCCAGCACTACCGCGACAAGCTCAGGCAGTGCCTGACGGGACTCGCGCGACTGCTGGAGGAGAAGCGGTTCGACCGCCCCAAGAACCTGATGGGCCTGGAGATCGAGTTGAATCTCGTCGGGCAGGACGGGACTCCGAGAATGATGAACGCCCAGGTTCTGGAAAGGATTGCGAGCCGAGATTTCCAAACAGAACTCGCCATGTTCAACCTCGAGGTCAACATAGCTCCACACAGGTTGGGCGGCCGGGTTTTCGACCGGCTCGCCGAGGAGCTGCGGATCTCGCTCGCCTATGCCGACCGGAAAGCGAACGAGCTGGATGCGTCGATCCTGATGATCGGCATCCTCCCGACGCTCGACCGCGACGACCTGGTCTCCTCCAACCTCTCCGCGGTCGACCGCTACACCCTGCTCAACGACCAGATCGTGGCCGCGCGGGGCGAGGACTTCCGACTCGACATCGAGGGTGTCGAACGGCTCGAGTGCAGCGCGCGGTCCATCACGCCCGAGGCCGCCTGCACCTCGGTCCAGCTGCACCTCCAGGTCACCCCGAACCGCTTCGCGGACCTCTGGAACGCGGCTCAGGCGGTCGCGGCGGTGCAGGTCGCACTCGGCGCCAACTCTCCGTTCCTGTTCGGACGTGAGCTGTGGCGCGAGTCCCGGCCGCCGCTGTTCCAGCAGTCCACCGACACCCGGCCGCCGGAACTCCAGGCGCAGGGTGTCCGGCCGCGCACCTGGTTCGGGGAGCGGTGGATCACCTCGGCCCAGGACCTCTTCGAGGAGAACCTGCGCTATTTCCCCGCGCTGCTGCCGATCTGCGACGAAGAGGAACCCCTGCGCGTCCTGGACGAGGGAGGCGTCCCGAAGCTCTCGGAACTGGTCCTGCACAACGGCACCATCTACCGCTGGAACCGACCCGTCTACGGCATCGCGGACGGCGTCCCGCATCTGCGGGTCGAGAACCGCGTGCTGCCCGCAGGACCCACCGTCACCGATGTGATCGCCAACGCGGCCTTCTACTACGGCGTGGTCCGCGCCCTCGCGGAGGAAACGCGGCCGGTGTGGACGCGGCTGCCGTTCGAGGCCGCCGCCGCCAACTTCGACGCCGCCTGCCGGTACGGCATCGAGGCACGCCTGCAGTGGCCGAAGCGCGGCCGGTACGGCGGGACAACCGAGGTCGCGGCCGTTGACCTGGTGCGCGACGAACTGCTGCCGCTCGCCGAGGCGGGCCTGGACGCCTGGGGAGTCGAACCCGCCGACCGGGACTTCTACCTCGGAGTGATCGAGGAGCGGTGCCGGCGGCGGGTCAACGGCGCGAGCTGGCAGGCCGCCATGTTCCACCGGGCCCTGGAGCGGGGGCTCGACCGGGACGCCGCGCTGGCCGCGACGACCGTGCGGTACCGCGAGCTGATGCACGCCGGAGAGCCGGTCCACACCTGGCCGGTCGGGTTACCGGAACCGGCGGGCGTGAGGTGAGCAATCCCGTGCGGCCGGGCTGACCGCCGCACGGCCACCTTCGTCCGTCTGCCCTGAACAGGCCCCTCCCTGTTGAGCCCCGTGCCCGTACACAGCCGTATGGCAGAAGATGGGGACGAGGCGGGATCGCTCAACTGGAGGCGGAGTGCGGGTGGAGGCAGGGTCGGTGGCCGATTCCTTTACGGCGGAAGGACCGACACGACGGATTTTCCGTGCCGAGACGCTGCTGGTGCTGGGCCTCTCGCTCGGGGCGAGCGGGGTCTCCGCGCTGATCAGCTTTGTCGGTTCGGTCACCAAACCGGGCGGGCTCAAGGACCAGGCGGCCACCATGAACGCCTCGGCCGCGCCCGGCCGCCCCTGGCTCGATCTCGCCTGGCAGCTCTTCGGGATCGCCACCGCGCTGGTCCCGGTCGCGCTGGTCGCGCACTTCCTGCTGCGCGAGGGCGCGTCGCTGCGCACGCTCGGCTTCGACCGGAGGAGGCCGTGGCCGGACCTGGGGCGCGGGGCGGCGATCGCGGCGGTGATCGGCTCCACGGGCATCGCCTTCTACCTGGCCGCCCGGGGGCTGGGCGCCAACCTGACGGTGGTGCCCGAGGCGCTGCCGAACGTGTGGTGGAAGTTCCCCGTACTGATCCTGTCGGCGGTGCAGAACGCCGTCCTCGAAGAGGTCATCGTCGTCGGCTATCTGCTGCGCCGGCTGGGCCAGTTGGGCTGGACCCCCGGCACCGCGCTGGTGGCCAGCTCGGTGCTGCGCGGCTCCTACCACCTCTACCAGGGCATCGGCGGCTTCTTCGGCAACATGGTCATGGGCGTGGTCTTCGTCTACCTCTACCGGCGCTGGGGGCGGGTCGGCCCCCTGGTGGTGGCCCACTCACTGCTCGACATCGGGGCGTTCGTGGGATACGCGCTGCTGGCGGGGAAGGTGGGCTGGCTGCCCACGGCGTGAACGGGCCGGACAGGGGCGCACCAGGGCGTGGCGCGCCCCTTGGTGTCCCGTTACGCGAGCAGTTCGCCCTCGATGACGGTGACCGCGTGGCCGGTGAGCAGGGTGCGGTCGCCGCGGAGCTCGGTGCGGACGCGGCCGGAGCGCGCGGAGGCCTGCAGCCCGGTGAGGTCGGGGCGGCCGAGGCGCTCGGACCAGTAGGGCGCGAGGGCGGTGTGGGCGCTGCCGGTGACGGGGTCCTCGTCGATGCCGACGTTCGGGAAGAAGCAGCGCGAGACGAAGTCGTACCCGCGGGAGGGATCCTCGGCGCGGGCGGTTGCGATGATGCCCCGCGGTGAGTGGCGGGCGAGGGCCCGGAGGTCCGGGGTGAGGCCGAGGACCGTCTTCTCGTCGGCGAGCTCGAGGACCAGGTCACCGACGCCCGGCCCGGTGTCGACGGCGGTGCGGGGCTGTGCGCCGAGGGCCTCGGCCACGCCGTCGGGGATCTCGACGCGGGTGAGCGGCGCGGTGGGGAAGTCCAGCGTGACCGAACCGTCCTCGTGCGGCGCGGCGCTCAGGACGCCGCTGCGGGTGGCGAATCGAACGGGGCCCTCGTGGGCGCCCGTGGTGTGCAGGACGTGGGCGGTCGCCAGGGTCGCGTGGCCGCACAGGGCCACCTCGGTGGTGGGGGTGAACCAGCGCAACGCCCAGTCCGCCTCGCCTGCGTCGGGCAGAGGGTGTGCGAAGGCGGTCTCGGCGTGGTTGACCTCGCGGGCCACGTTCTGGAGCCAGTCGTCGTCCGGGAAGGAGTCGAGGAGGAGGACGCCGGCCGGGTTGCCGGCGAAGGGGCGGTCGGTGAAGGCGTCGACGATACGAATCCGCATGGGCCGACGCTAGAGGCCCTTGGCCGGGGAGGGCCAAGGCCAATTCGGGGCGGCTGGACTGGTGTCGACGGCTGCGGGCTGTTGTCGGTGAGGGCGGCGAGCGATGGTCTCCATCACCGCCTGCGATCGGGGCGACCTCACTCCATCGACTCCAGAATGCGGTCGAGTGTCCGGCGCCCCATTCCGCTCATCGTCGGATTGCTCTCGGCGTAGTACCAGACGACGCCCATCGCCTGTTCGAACGCCCATGCCTTGCCGCGCTCCCACTCCAGATCGTCACAGACCAGTGTGCGGCGGAGCACTTCCCGCGGGCCCGACTCCAACAGGTGCCAGGCACCGACCAGATCCAGCGCGGGGTCGGCCGGGCCGAAGCCGCCGGTGTCGAGTACGCCGCCGAGCCGGTCCCCCGCGACCAGTACGTTGCCGGGAATCAGGTCACCATGGCTCATCACGTCGGCACCCGTGCGTGGCAACTCCCGGAAACAGCTCCACACCTGGCGCAGCCGGGGCACGTCGAGCAGCCCCTCACTCTCCTCGAAGCACTTCGCCATCCAATCGTCGTGGTGAGCGAGAACGCCGCCACGGCCCTCGCCGCTGAAAAGCCGCCCCCGCGTCTCGGACTCCCGCAGAACTGCGATGAAGGCCGCAAGGTCCTCGGCAAAAGCATCCGACCCACTGGGGTCGGCATCGAAGGCGACCGTTCCCGGCAGCCACGTCTGGACCGACCACGGCATGGGGTAACCCGCTCCGGGCTTTCCCAAGGCGACGGGTTCCGGGACGGGGAACCGAGACACCTGTGCCAGCTCCGCGCTCGCCCGGGCTTCCTGCTCCAGAACCGCCAGAGCCTCGGCAGGATCGGCCAGACGCAGGGGGAAACGCGCAGAGAGGTCGTTCCCGATACGGAAGATGGCGTTGACCGTCCCGGTCGACGACAGGAGTCGGATCGCCTTGCCGCTCCACTGAGGGAACTGTTCTCGGATCAAGGTCGCGACGATTTCGGTGGTCACGTCCACTTGGTCATCGTGCATGGTCATGCGCGCAGGCCCCTCCACTGGTCCAGTTCGAAACGCCGGAAGCAGACCCGATCAACTGAGACGACAGCCAGTATTCCTGCGTCAGGGCCCGGATCAACTGAGATTTCTCGGCCACCCGAGTGCCTGAACCGTTCTGCTCGCCCAGGTCACAGCCGCGGCTTCGGACCAGATCACTTGAGACGGACAGATCCGGTTCGCGGGCGTCGGCGATGTCGTGAGTGGTCCAGCAGGCCGCGGGCGTGGTGATGCCTGCGGCGTGGGTGCAACGGCGGCAGGCGGGGCGCTGGATGTCGGTGCGCAAGCCTGCGCGCGGACGGCCGATGGTGCCGGCTTGTCCGCTTTCGAAGTCCATCGGCAGCAGTCGGTCCCGTTCCAGCCAGGGCTCGAAGCCGACCCGGAAAGTGACGCTCACCGCGCGACCTTCAGAGCTTCGGCAGGGCCTTGTCACCCGAACAGTCCCGATATATCGTTGAGGCATCGCGACAGATCAACGAACGAATGGAGTGGTGGGGATGCGTTCCCATGGACAGGACTTCGGATACGAGCGACACGGACACCACGGCGGCCCCGGTCGCCACATGGGGGGCGGGTTCGACGGCCGGCGCGGAGCCTTCGGGCCCTTCGGGCCGGGCGGACCCGGTGGCCCCGGCTTCGGCGGACCGGGCTTCTTCGGTCCGGGCGGCCCCTGGGGCGGGCGCGGCCGGGGCGGACCGCGGGGCAGGGCGCGCCGCGGCGACGTACGCGCGTCGATCCTGGCTCTTCTCAAGGACCGGCCCATGCACGGCTACGAGATGATCCAGGAGATCGCCGAGCGCAGCGGCGGGGCGTGGAAGCCCAGCCCGGGCTCGGTCTACCCGACCCTCCAACTGCTGGAGGACGAGGGCCTGATCACCAGTGAGAGCGAGGGGGGCAAGAAGCTCTTCTCTCTCACCGAGCCGGGTCGCGCCGCGGCCGACGAAGGCCCCGACGCCCCCTGGGAGGAGGCCTCGCGCGGTGTCGACTGGGAGGCGCTGCACGAGATCCGGCAGGCCGGCGTCGGTCTGATGGAGGCGTTCGGCCAGGTCTGGAAGACGGGCGACAAGGACCAGCGCGACAAGGCCCTCGCGGTCATCAACGAGGCCCGCAAGAAGCTGTACCTGATCCTCGCCGACGAGCACTGACGGCGCGGTGAGGTGAGGGCGCCCCGCGGCACCGCGTCCGCGGGGCGCCCTCGCGTCGGCGTACGTACCGTCAGGACACCAGTGCGCCAAGCCTGCGCAGCGACTCGTTCAGCGCGGCCGTCGCCGAGTCCTTCAGCTTGCCCGCCATGAGGGACACCGCCGCGCCGGTGAACTCCCCGTCGATCCGCACCGAGGTGGCTTCGCCGTCGGGTGTCGGCGTGTAACGGGTGGCGAGGTCCACGGCCATCGGGCCCTTGCCGCGGATGGACAGCACGCGCCCCGGGCGCAGTTCGTCGATGGTCCAGGTGACCTCGGCCGGGAAGCCCATCAGCTTCATGTTCTCCCCGAAGGTCCCGCCCACCGCGAGGGTTTCGGGGCCGCCCTTCGGGAAGCCGGTGTGGGTCGCGTTCCACTCGCCGTACGCCGACCAGTCCGTGAGGGCGGCCCAGACCTTCTCGGCGGGGGCCTCGATGCGAGCTTCCGCACTGACTTCGGCCATGCGACCACCCCTTCGCGTCGGCTGCCGCGCCGCGCGCAGCTGTGGTGTCGCGGAACGCAGCCGCAGGGTTCGCAACATTCAAACTGATGAACAGTCAGAAATGGCAGGCGCCCGTCCAGCGCCGGCCGCGGGCCGGGCGACGCGCGGTCCCCGAGCGGAGAGGGCGCGATGTCATCCGCAAGGAGGAGAACCGGGTCGGCCATGCCCAACCTGTGTCGGACGCGAACATGCTGCCCGCCGAGGATGACTCGGACCGCTGGGGCTGATGGGGTGGGGGACGTGCCACCCCGTCATGTCCAGCGACCGGCCGCGGAACGCGGCACGCACCAGTCCCACCTCGATGCCAGGGTCTCCTTGGAGCTGGCAGCGGTGCTTTCCGGCGCCCGCAGGAGGGCGCTGCGTGACGGTGACCGGGAGATCGACACCGCCCACCTGCTGCACACGCTGCTGGAGTCCGACCCCGAGGTGCGCGCCGTCTTCGACGGGCCGCAGGTCGCCCGGCTGCTCGGCTATCTCGTCCAGCGCGCCATCGGCTACGGCCTGCGCTGGCAGGCCACCGTCGAGGACTCGGGCGCGGTACCCGTGCTGAAGGAGCCGGACGGCTGGTCGCCCGCCGCGGCCACCGCCCTGGGGGCGGCGTACGGGCGCGCCGCCGGTCGCGGCGACGCACACGCGCGCGGGCTCGACCTGCTCGCGGCGATGGTCGCGGACCCCGAGTCACGCGCCGTCGAGGTCCTCGGCCGCGCGGGCGTCGACGTGAGAGTGCTCGCGGACCGGATCGAGGCGGCGGGCGCGGTTCCGTCCAGCCGTTGAGACAGGAGCTATTGATGGTGACGCTCATGTCGTCTCCTGCCATCATGTGCCGGTGCATACGTCTCAGGGCAGTCAGGGCAACCGTGGCAGAGGCATCGGGCTGGGGCTCGCGCTCGCGTCGGCGGTCGCCTTCGGTGGATCGGGTGTCGCGGCCAAGCCGCTGATCCAGGCGGGGCTCGACCCTCTGCATGTGGTGTGGCTGCGGGTCACGGGCGCCGCGCTCGTGATGCTGCCGCTCGCCGTACGCCACCGCGCCCTGCTGCGCCGCCGCCCCGCCCTGCTCGCCGGATTCGGACTGCTCGCCGTCGCCGGCGTCCAGGCCTGCTACTTCGCCGCGCTGTCCCGCATACCCGTCGGTGTCGCCCTGCTCATCGAGTACCTGGCGCCCGCGCTCGTCCTCGGCTGGGTGCGCCTCGTGCAGCGGCGGCCGGTGACGCGTGCCGCGGCGGTCGGTGTGGCCCTCGCGGTCGGCGGGCTCGCCTGCGTCGTCGAGGTGTGGTCGGGGCTGGGCTTCGACCCGCTCGGGATACTGCTCGCGCTCGGCGCCGCCTGTTGCCAGGTCGGCTACTTCGTCCTGTCCGACCAGGGCAGCGAGGCGGGCGACGAGGCCCCCGACCCGCTCGGCGTCATCGCGTACGGACTGCTCGTCGGTGCCGCCGTGCTCACTGTTCTGGCCCGTCCCTGGACGATGGACTGGCCGGTGCTCACCGGCACCGCGGACATGAACGGCACGCGCGTCCCGGCCGTCCTCCTCCTGGCCTGGATCGTGCTGATCGCCACGGTCCTCGCCTACGTCACCGGCGTGCTGTCCGTGCGCCGGCTCTCGCCCCAGGTCGCCGGCGTCGTGGCCTGCCTCGAAGCGGTCATCGCCACCGTCCTGGCCTGGGTGCTGCTCGGCGAGCACCTCTCGGCCCCGCAGATCATCGGCGGTGCGGTGGTCCTGGTGGGCGCGTTCATCGCCCAGTCCTCCGCGCCCGCGCGCGGCTCCGACGAGCCGATCGCGAGCGCCGGCGACGAAAGGGAGTTGTCCGCCCGCAAAGCCGCCGCCTAGGGTACGGATCATGCATTCGGACGCGCTCGTTCTTCCGCCTCCGGCCGCCTGAGGCGGGCCCTCCGGAAACCGCGCCCGGCGAATCGCCGGGCGCAGCGGTGTGCTGCCCGCAGAAGAAGTCCACGGACCCGGCGCATGACGGGTCCCCCGCCGAACTTCTGCACCTCTGCGGAGACAACTCGTGTCGAATGCTGCCTCCGGCCTGCCCGTCGGGCGAGGCCTTCTCTACCTGATCGTCGCCGGTACCGCCTGGGGTACCGCGGGCGCGGCCGCATCCCTGGTCTACCGGACCAGTGATATGGGCCCCGTCGCCCTGTCCTTCTGGCGCTGCGCGGCCGGGCTCGTGCTGCTGGTCGCCGCCCGCCTGATGCGCCCGCATGCCGCCCGCACCGCCGCACCTGGGCCGCTCGGCCGCAGGGCGCTGCGCGCCTGTGCCATCGGGCTGGGGCTCGCCGTCTTCCAGACCGCCTACTTCTCGGCCGTCTCCGCCACCGGGCTCGCGGTGGCGACCGTCGTCACCCTCGGTGCCGGGCCCGTCCTGATCGCCCTCGGCGCCCGCCTCACCCTGGGGGAGCGGCTCGGAGGCGGCGGGGCGGCCGCCGTCGCCGGGGCGCTCGCCGGGCTGGGGGTGCTCGTGCTCGGCGGTGGTGGCGCGACCGTGCGCCCGTGGGGCGTGCTGCTTGCGGTCGTGTCGGCGGCCGGCTACAGCGTCATGACGCTGCTCACCCGATGGTGGGGGCGCGACGGCGCGGCCGACGGGTCCGCCACGACCGTGTCGGCGTTCGCGATCACCAGTCTGTGCCTGCTGCCGTTCGCACTGGACGAGGGGCTGCTCCCGCACGCCGCCCACCCCGCCGTGCTGGCGGGGCTGTTGGCCTATATCGCGGCGGTGCCCACCGCCCTGGCCTACGCCCTCTACTTCGCGGGGGCGGCCGTCGTACGGTCCGCCACCGTGTCCGTGATCATGCTGCTCGAGCCGGTCGGCGCGGCCGTCCTGGCCATCGCCCTGCTCGGTGAGCGGCTGACGCTCGGGACGCTCGTGGGCACGGCACTGATGCTCGGCTCGGTCTCGGGGCTCGCGCTCGCGGAGGCACGAAGGGCTCGGGCGCGGCGGGAGGAACCGGTCCTCGTATGACGGGGTGCGGAACCTTGGCGGAGCCCAAGGACTCCGGCAAGGTTCCGCACCCGTACGGCACCCTCAGAGGGCCGCCAGGTAGTCCGGCACGCCGGTGCCGGGTGCCAGTCCGGCGTCCGGGAGCGGGGTCCCGTACTCCCTGCGGACCGGGACCACGCCGGCCCAGTGGGGGAGCGAGAGGTCCTCGGGCTCGTCATTCGCGCCGCCGGTGCGGAGCTTTGCGGAGACCTCGTCCAGGTCGAGGCGGATCACGGCGGTGGCGGCCAGCTCCTTCTTGTTGGCGGGCCGGGAGTCGTGTGAGCGGCCCGGCACGACGTGGTCGACCAGCGCGTCCAGGGCCGTCCGCTTCTCCTCGGGGTCCGTGACCTGGTGGGCGATGCCGTGCACGACCACGGAGCGGTAGTTGATCGAGTGGTGGAAGGCCGAGCGGGCCAGGACCAGGCCGTCGACATGAGTCACCGTCAGGCAGACCGGAAGCCCCGGGTCGGCCTCGCCGGTCATGCGCAGCGGGCGCGAGCCGGTCGAACCGTGGACGTACAGCCGTTCGCCGACCCGGCCGTACAGCGTGGGAAGCACGACCGGCGCGCCGTCCCGGACGAAGCCGAGATGGCAGACGTAGCCGTCGTCGAGTATCGCGTGCACCAGTTCCTTGTCGTACGACGCACGCTCCGCGGAGCGCGTGGGGACGGTGCGGTCGGTCGGGGTGTAGGCGGCGGGCCGCGGTGTCGGCTGTCGGGTCCCTTGCATGTGCGCCCCCTGCATGGTGCGCCTCCATTGCACTAGTGCATAATATCTTTTGTGCTAGGAGGATATCGGTTCACAGGGCGGCGTGCGACGGAGATTGCGGCCGACGTCGAGCGGGCGGTGGGTGCCGGGGAGCTGGAGCCGGGGCAACTGCTTCCGCCGCAACGGGAGTTGGCCGTCGAGTTGGGCGTCAACCCGAACACCGTCGCGGCCGCGTACCGCATCCTGCGGGAGCGCGGCGTCATCGAGACCGCCGGACGCCGCGGCAGCCGGGTACGGCCCGCGCCGGCCACGACGGGCCGGGACCACATCCGTGTGGACGTGCCCGAGGGCGTACGCGACCTGTCGAGCGGCAATCCGGATCCGGCGCTGCTGCCCCCGCTGGCGGAGGCGTTCGCGGCGGCCGCCGCCGAGGGCGACCGCGCACCGGTGCTGTACGGCGACGTCGCCGTGGAACCGGAGCTTGCGCGCATCGCGCGGGCCGCCCTGGACGCCGACGGGGTGCCGGACGGCCCGCTCGCCGTCGTCTCCGGATCGCTCGACGCCGTCGAACGGGTGCTCGCCGTCCATCTGAAGACCGGGGACGCCGTCGCTGTCGAGGACCCCGGCTGGGGCAGGACCCTCGACCTCGTGCCGGCGCTCGGGCTGCGCACGGTTCCGGTCGGCGTCGACGACGAGGGTCCGCTGCCAGGCGCCGTACGCGCCGCCCTGGAGTCCGGCGCGCGCGCCCTCATCGTCACGGACCGGGCGCAGAACCCGACCGGCGCCGCGGTGAGCGCCCCTCGCGCGCGTGCCCTGCGAGCCGTGCTGCGGGACCATCCGGGAACCCTGCTGATCGAGGACGACCACGGCCACGGGATCGTCGACGTGCCCCTCGATCCCCTCGCCGGGGTCACCCGGCACTGGGCCCTCGTCCGCTCGGTCGCCAAGGCGTACGGCCCCGATCTGCGGCTCGCGGTGCTCACCGGGGACACCGTCACCGTCGACCGGGTGCGCGGGAGGCAGCGGCTCGGACCCGGTTGGGTGAGCCTGCTCGTGCAGCGGGCGGTGGTCCGTCTGTGGACGGACGACGCGGTGGACGCGCGGGCGGTCGCTGCGGAGTACGGGCGGCGCCGCGGCGCGCTGATCGACGCGCTCGCCGAGCGCGGTGTCACGGCCCACGGCGTCGCGGGCATGAACGTGTGGGTGCCGGTGCCCGACGAGACCGGAGCGGTCGCCCGGCTGCTGCACGCCGGCTGGGCCGTCGCCCCCGGAGCCCGCTTCCGGCTGAGCGCGCCGCCCGGCATTCGGATCACCGTCTCGACCCTGTCCGCGGACGACACCGGGCCCCTGGCGGACGCGATCGCCTCCGCCGTGGGTCCGGCCCCTGCGCGGAGCTACGTCTAATGCCGCTCGCCCTTGGGGCGGGACTGGGTCAGTGCCGCGCCCGCGAGGACGATCAGCGCACCGACCGGCGTCGACCAGGTCAGCGGCTCGCCCAGGACCGCCACGCCCGCCGCGATGGCGACGACCGGGACGAAGTACGTGACCATCTGCGCCGTCGTCGGGCCGACCTCGGCGACCACGCCGTACTGGAGCAGCATCGCCACACCCGTGCCCAGTGCGCCCAGCGCGGCGACGGCCAGCAGGGGCAGGACCGCGACGTGCGTGGGCAGGGTGGTGAAGACCGGTGTGACGACGGCCAGTTGCAGCGTGGCCAGCACCAACTGGCCGCCCGTCAGCGACAGGTTGGAGTGGGTGGAACCGGCCAGGGTGCGGCGGACGTAGATCCAGCCCACCGGGTAGCTGAGTGACGCCAGCAGGGCCAGCGCCGTGCCCGTCAGGTCCAGGCCGTGGAAGCCCTGCCAGGCGCCGAGCACCGTCAGCACGCCGAGGAAGCCGATGCCGAGCCCTGCCACCCGGCGCCGCGTCGGCCGGTCCTCCGAGAGCGCCACCAGGGACAGGACCATGCCCCACAGCGGCGAGGTCGCGTTGCAGATCCCGGCGAGCGTCGACGGGATCGTCAGCTCGGCGTAGGCGAAGAGGGAGAACGGCAGCGCGTTGAGGAGGAATCCCGCGACCGCCAGATGTCCCCAGGTGCGGGCGGAGCGCGGCAGGCGCTCGCGCTTGACCGCCATGGCGACGGCGAGCACCGCCGTGCCGAAGACCAGCCGGCCGAGCGTGACCTGGAACGGGGCGTACGCCTCGGTGCCGACCTTGATGAACAGGAAGCTGAATCCCCAGATCAGCGAGAGGACACCGAAGCGGATCCGCCAGTCGAGGGCGGCCCTGCGGCGAGGGGCGGTGGTGGGGGCGGTGACGGTTCGCGGAGTGGAGACGGTGCTCATGGCCCCACAATGGCCCAGGTGATCTCGTAGCACAATCGAGATTTCGCACCCGGTATCTCGTAGTATCGCTTACATGTTGAATCTCGAGCGTCTGCGCACCCTCGACGCCCTCGCCCGGCACGGCTCGGTCAGCGGCGCCGCCGAGGGGCTGCACGTGACCACCTCGGCCGTCTCCCAGCAGATGGCCAAGCTGGAGCGCGAGGTGGGGCAGCAGCTCCTGGCCAGGAACGGGCGTGGGGTGCGGCTCACGGACGCGGGCCGGCTGCTCGCCGAGCACGCGGCGCGGATCCTGTCACAGGTCGAACTCGCCCGGGCCGACCTGGAGGCACAGCGCGGGCAGGTGGCGGGCGAACTACGCCTGTCGGCCTTCCCCACGGCCGCGCGCGGGCTGTTCCCCACCGCGCTGGCCGCGCTGCGCGCCGACCATCCCGCGCTGCGGCTGCGCTCGAGCGAACTGGAACCCGAGGACGGAGTTGCCGGCGTCGTGCGCGGCGACCTGGACCTCGCGATCGTCCTCGACTGGTACAACAAGCCGATGCCGCTGCCGGACGGCCTGGTGAAGGCGGCGATCCTGGACGATCCGGCGGACGTGGCGATGCCGGCCGGGCACCGGCTCGCCGACCGGGCGGAGGTCGGCCTGGAGGAGTTCGCCGAGGACGAGTGGATCACGTGGGGCGACGGCGAGTTCTGCCATGAGTGGCTCATGTTCACCCTGCGCTCCAAGGGCATCGAGCCATGCGTCGGCCACCGCGCCGGGGAGACGCACACCCAGCTCGGGCTGGTCGCCGCCGGGCTCGGGGTGTGCATCGCACCGCGTCTCGGGCGCGACCCGGTGCCGGCGGGAGTGGTGACCGTGCCCGTGCGGCAGCAGGTGCGACGGCACGTCTACGTGGTGTGGCGGGCCGACGCCGACCGCCGCCCCTCGATCCGGGCGGCGGTGGAGGCGTTGCGCGCGGCAGGCGAGGCCGTGACGGCCCGGGTGGGCGGGTAGGGCGTCTACCCGCCCAGCTTGCGGAAGTCCCAGGAGACGATCTTCGTCGGGGTCAGCCGGATCCAGGCGTGGCGGCCGTCGTGCGGCATCTCCTCCAGGCCGAAGTTCTTGCGGGCGAACAGCATCTCCGGCACGTCGAGTTCCGCGCACAGCTCCCCGGTGCGCGGTGTCTCGCCGACGAACTCCGCCGTGCCGGACAGCTCGGCGCCCCGCAGCTGGTCGTACTCCTCACCCGTGTCCACCACGACGGCGATCCGTCGATCGCGGCGCAGATCCGCCCACCGCTTGCTGCGCACGACCGAGTACAGCCACAGCGAGGTGCCGTCCCAGACGTACCACAGGGCGCTGACGTGCGGGGCGCCGTCTGCGGACACGGTGGCCACGCGGCAGGTGCGCTGGCCGGCGAGGAACTCGTCCAGCTCACCCGGTGTCATCATGATCTTCCGGCCCCGGCGCTGCGTGGTGACGGACATGCGGCCCCCTCTTCTTCTCCCACGTCGTGTCAGAGAGATCCTCTGACATCACGTCAGAAAAGAATGGGTGGTCTTCCGTCCGTCCTCAATGGTCGTTAGCCTCGCCGCCTCGGACCGTCGACGACAGGGGGAGCCATGCCGTCGCGCGAACACCTCAGGGACCTCCTGGACCTTCCGGCAACGGTGCTGCTCACCGTCGAGTGCCAGCAGGGGGTCGTGGGCCCGGACGGCGCGCTGCCCGAACTGGCCCGCGAGGCGCGCTCCTCGGGGGCGCTCACCAACGTCGCCCGGCTGGTCGCCGCCGCCCACGAGGGCGGGGTACAGGTGATCCACGCGATCGCCGAACGCCGCCCGGACGGTCGTGGTGCCAGCCGCAACGCCCGCCTCTTCCACGCGGCCGAACGGCTCCCCGTCCAGCAGTTGACCGGCACCAGGGCGGTGCGGGTCGCGGCGCCCATCGAGGTGCGGGAAGAGGACCTCGTCGTCCGCCGGCTGCACGGACTGTCGCCCCTCGCGGGCACCGAGGTCGACGCACTGCTGCGCAACCTGGGCTGCCGCACCCTGGTCGTCACCGGCGTCTCGGCCAACGTCGCGATCCCCAACACGGTGTTCGACGCCGTCAACCGCGGCTACACCGCCGTGGTGCCCGCGGACGCCATCGCGGGGGTGCCTTCCGACTACACCCCCGCGATGATCCGCAACACCCTCTCCCTGGTCGCCACCGTCACGACCACCGACGAGCTGCTGACCTGCCTCACACCCCCGCGCCGCACACCCCGAGGCGGGACTAGGCCAGCTTGATCTCGTCGCCCGAGACGGTGATCTTCGCCGCGGGCAGGGGCTGGGTCGCCGGGCCCTTCTTCACGCTGCCGTCGGCCGCCGAGAACTGGCTGCCGTGACACGGGCAGCTGATCACGCCGTTCGAGATGTCCTTCACCGCGCAGCCCGCGTGGGTGCACTTGGAGGAGAACGCCTTGAACGTGCCCGCCGACGGCTGGGTCACCACCACGCCCTGGTCGGCGAAGACCTTGCCGCCACCCTGGGGGATGTCCGAGGTCTTCGCCAGCGCCGTGCCGCCGGAACCGGCCGCGGCGGCGCCGCCGCCCCCGCCCGTGGCGGCGGTGCTCGTGTTGCTGCTGTCCTGCGCACCGGACGGACTCGACGACGACGTGTCGTCCGAGCCTCCGCACGCGGTCAGCGCGACGGCGAGCCCCGTCACCCCGACCGCCGCCACGACACTGCGGCGGGCAGGCGCCGAGACGGGCTGAAGCGATTCGCTGGTCATGCTGACGTTCCCTTCCACGGACGTTCCGTAAATCTGTACGGAGGTACGGTCTGCGGGCACCGACCGTTCAGACCCCGTCGAGATCCTGACCTGTCCGGGATGAGGGAGGCGTAAAACACGCCTGTCGTTCCGCTGTCAGATGGACATGCGCCCGGACGGGACGTCGGTGCGGGGCCGCTCTACGGGGTGGGGTTGAGCGGGTTGTCGACGAGACCGGCGAGGCGGCCGGTCTCGTCCGTGAGGTCCAGTCCCAGGTCGTCCGCCGCGGCGGTCAGGGCCCTGAGCGCCGGGACGAGACCGGCGCGTTGCTGTGCGGGCAGGCGCTCCACCAGGGCGCGGATCTCGGCCCGTCGATGGCTGAGCACCCGCTCGACCAGCTCCCCACCCGCCGGTGTCAGTCGCAGGACGACCTGGCGGCGGTTGTCGGGGTTGACCCGCCGGTCGATGAGGCCCAGGGACTCGAGGCGTTCGACCATGCGGAGGGCCGTGGAGGAGTTGACGCCCAGGGTGGCGGCCAGAGCGGCCAGATTGACGGGGCCGCAGGTGTGCAGCGCGACCAGCGAGCGCAATTGGGGCAGGGTCAGCGACACGTCGACCGAGGCGAGGGCGCGGGCGGACAGCGCGACGATGAGCCGGGACGCGGCCATGACCGCAAGGGTGACCTGTTCCGCTTCGTGGTCCGCTCCCTCTTCGAATGGGGCCGGATGCCGCAGGGGCTGCTGTTCGTCGTGGTCCTGCTGAGTCATGCATTCCTCGTTCCGCTGTCTGTCCACGAACGGCCGGGCTCCCACTCGCTCACATTTGGTTACCATTGCAGAATGCAATGATAGGATCGCCGATACACCGGCCGGACCGCGTGACCGTGCCGGCGACGAGGGTGATGACCATGAGAAGCGAGCCGATACACGAAGCCTATTCGTTCGTCTGCCTGCGCTGCGGGCACGCCTGGGAGGGCCGGTACGACATCCGGCATGTCCGGGACGCCCAAGGCCGTCTGCGCGCCGAGTACCGCGTCAGGGGCGGTGTACGGGTGTCCTCACCGCTCACGGACAACACCTGCCGGGTGTGCGGAGGCCGCAGGATCCGCATCCTGCGTCCCGGCCGGGTGCTGTCCGCACGCCCTCCGCTGATCTGAGGAAGGCCCTGCCTCCTCACCGTTGACGGACGCGCAACGACGCGCGTCCGTCTGCCGTGCCGGAGCCCGCCCGGCTCCGGCTCGCGCCGCCCCACTCACGGATACCCGCCGACCGCACGGGCAGCGCCGCCCGCCGCCCGCCGCCCGCCGCCCGCCGCCCGCCGCCCGCCGTCCCCGCGCCCGCCCGACCCTGCCCCCGGGTCGGCACGGCCCGGGACCCGACCCGAACAACCGGCGGCCACCGCTGCCCCTGCCGCCGCATCCACCGGAGGTGCCATGTCCGCGTCCGTACCCACCAGATCCCGGCCGAGTGCCCGCAACCGCCCACAGCGTCATAAGCGGTCTTCCTACGCCGCCGTGAAGATCGCGCACCTGGGTGACTTCCACGTACCGACGCGCGTGGTGATGATCACCGCGCTGGCCGCACCCGTCGGTGCCGTCGCGGCCCTGGTGGCCGCCGGCCTGCTCAAGCTGATAGCCCTGATCACCAATCTCAGCTTCCGTTGGCGGTTCGGCTTCGGCACCGCCATGCCGGCCGACACCGCGCACCGATGGCTGCTGCTGGTGATGCCTGTCATCGGCGGTCTGGTCATCGGTCTCATGGCCCGCTACGGCTCGGAGAAGATCCGGGGGCACGGCATGCCCGAGGCGATCGAGTCGATCCTGGTGGGCGGCAGCCGGGTGCAGCCCCGCGTCGCCGTCCTGAAGCCCACGTCGGCCGCCATTTCCATCGGTACCGGCGGGCCCTTCGGAGCAGAGGGCCCCATCATCATGACCGGCGGCGCCGTCGGCTCCCTCCTGGCCCAGTTCCTGCGTGTCACCACCGACGAGCGCAAGGCACTGCTCGTCGCCGGTTCCGCCGCGGGGATGGCCGCGACCTTCAACGCACCCCTCGCCTCCATCCTGCTGGCCGTCGAACTGCTGCTGTTCGAATGGCGGCCCCGCTCCTACCTGCCGGTCGCCGTCGCCTCGGTGACCGCCACCCTGGTCCGCGGACCGCTGCTGGGCACGGCACCCCTCTTCGGCGGTGCCCACGTGCCCGACCGCCTCCCCCTTCCCGCCTATGGTCTGTGCGTCGTCGCCGGATCAGCCGCCGGACTGCTCGCCCTGGGCGCGACCGCCCTCGTCTACTTCTCCGAGGACGTGTTCTCCCGCCTGCACATCCACTGGATGTGGTGGCCGGCCATCGGCGGGGCGATCATCGGCGTCGGAGGCCTGATCGAACCGAGCGCCCTCGGTGTCGGCTACGACGTCATCGGCCGACTGCTGACCGGACACGCCACGGTCGGCCTGATCGTCGGGGTCCTGGTCGTGAAGACCCTCATCTGGGGCCTGTCCCTCGGTTCGGGCACCTCCGGCGGTGTGCTCGCCCCCATGTTCATGGTCGGCGGCGCCCTGGGAGCCGCCGAAGCCCTGGTCTTCCCCCATGTCAGCCCCGGCTTCTGGGCCCTGGTGTCACTGGCGGGAGTCCTCGGCGGCGTCATGCGGTCCCCGCTCACCGGCATCGTCTTCTGTCTGGAGCTCACCCACGAGATCAACGCGCTGATCCCCATGGTGATCACCGCGTCGGCCGGCTATCTGCTGTCGGTCATCCTCCTCAAGCGCTCGGTCCTCACCGAGAAGCTCGCCCGGCGCGGACTGCATCTCACCCGCGAGTACTCCGTCGACCCGCTCGAGGTCCACCTCGTCCGCCAGCTGGAGACCCCCGCCGCAGTGACCTTCGGCAGCGACCGCACGGCGGGTGAGATCACCACTTCGCTGCGCGCGGCGCACGACGCCGGCGACCCTGGCCGGCTTCTCGCCCAGCGCCTGTACCCCGTGCTCGACGCCCACGGCGACGTCGTCGGCGTCGTCACCCGCAGCCGGATGATCCACGCCGATCCCGCCGACCCCACCCCGCTCGGCGAACTGGCCGTCCCGGCGGTCACCGCCCACCCCGACGAGACGCTGCGGGCCCTGGCCAACCGCATGGCCCGGCACGACGTCACCCGCCTGCTCGTCGTCACCCGCGACGAGCGGCCCCGCGTGGAGGGCATCATCAGCCTGCGCCAGCTGCTCACCGCCCGCCGCATCGACCTCCACGAGGAGCACCACGCCGAACGTGTCCTCACTCTGAGGCTCCGGCGCGCCCCAGCCCCAGCCACGAACTGACCCGTCCCGCATCACTTGCCCAAGAGGCTCTCCGTCGGACCGGACACCCGCACGGACCCCGGGAGACGGCACAGCATCGGCACAACGCGACCCCGTGACGCCGACCGGACGCCGCACCTCCGGAGTCACCGACGGCCGCGGCGTGTCACGAGGTCGCGCAGGCGGTCGCAGGGGCCCGAGAACTGTGCGGTGGCCCTGACCAGGAGGGCCGGTTCCGGTGCGCCCGGCCGCGGCCGGGCGGGTGCGGAAGCCTCCGTGCCGCGGGCCTTCGCACCGAGATCCTGCAGGACTTCGGCGGGACACACCGCTTGCAGGCGTGGGAAGAGAAGCTGCTCCTCCTCGACGACGTGTTCGGTCACCCGGTTGATCACGGGCAGCAGGAGGTGCCCGAACTCCGCGCTGTCCGGTTGCTGAGCCTCCAGGGAGCTCAGCAACTCCTCGATCCGGCAGTGCCCGGCGAGTGCGCGGTCCGCCCAGGCATCGCCGTCCACCACGAATCGGCGCACCGCGGGATACAAGTGCTCCCGCTCTGCCACCGCATGGCGGACCAGACTCATGCCGACCTGCTCCACGAGGGTCTTCCGTTCGTCGCTGCCGGGCGCCGAGGAACGGATGCGGTCGAAAAGTCGCTGGATCCGCCGGTGGTCCGCCGTCAGTACCTCGATGATGCCGCTGCGAGTGCCCACTCCCACTCCCTGGTGACGTCCCGCCCCGACCGGTGTCGTGCGCCAGGACCGAGCCGCGGGACCACGGCCGCAGCTCTTCGCGCGACGGTCACTGTCCGGCCCTGAGGCCCGGCATGCCGGCGGCGTACTCGAAGGGGCGTGTCACCCTGTGGCCGGGCAGGTTGCCGCGCAGGCTCCAGCGGCCCAGTGGCAGGACGACCCGGCCGCCGAAGGACTCCTCGAGCATCATGGCGCCCGCGGTGTAGAACGCGGCGGCCGACGAGGCGACCAGCACCCACCCGCCGGCGGTGATCACACTGCTCGCGCCGGCCAGGGTGCCCGCGGCCTGCAACGCCGATCCGGCGGCGAGGAGAGCCAGGGTGAGGAACATCCCCAGGTTCCTGCCCAGTGCCCCCAGTGCCCCGAAGAGGGTGGTCAGGGACAGCCCGATCCACCAGAAGCCGAACGCCTCGGTGAGGGTGGTGTCCAGCGGCAGCAGACCGCCGGCCACCATCAGCTGCATCATGCCCCACGCGAGCCAGAAGGCTCCCCAGGTGCCGTGCATGGCCGTGGCGACGGCGTCGCGCGCCCGGTAGGCCCACATGCCGGCGGCGAGCTGGGCCACACCGCCGAAGAAGATGACCAGCGGCGCCAGGATGATCGGGGAGACGATCTTGTTGCCCCACCACCCGGCGAGGTTGGACGCCACCATGAAGGTGGCGGTGGCGTAGCCGAACAGGCCCAGAATCGACGGGGCCGCGATGGGGGTGAGCATCACGCGGCTGCGAGCGAGCCACGCCTCGTATTCGGCGGCGTCGTTCGTCGTGGGTTCCGAAGGCGCTCCGGACGTCGGGCCCTGCGCGCCGGGAGTGGAGGCTTCGGGACGCGGCTCCTGTCCCTGGTATTCGGCCATGGCGATTCACTCCTTCCGGTCCGCCTGCGGGGTCGCTCCCTTGGCAGGCGGCGAAGCAGGCACGGCCCTGCCCACACCTCCAGCAAAACCCGGCCGCGCCGAGCGCGCACGGCGGGGCGCCGGTGCCGCTCATCCACGAGGCGCTGACCGCCTGCCGGAACACCATGTCGGCCGGGGCGCCGGTACCGGTACCTGACACATCGGTGACGTGCCTGCGGCGCCGCTCGGCACCCGGTCGCCGCTGAAAAGCGTGTGCCCTCGGCACGCCTGCGCCCGGTGCCTCGAGGTCGCGATCAAGATGGGGTGACGCGGCACTCGGGACTCGCGGCGTGCCGTGCGGCCGGCCGAGCCGCGCGGCACGCCGGTGCGGCGACGGGACGTGGAGGAGCGTGGTGCGGCGTGCTGGTGCGGCGACGCAGGGCGAGGCTGGAGGCGAAGGCCAGGCAGGCGGCGTTCCAGGCCTACGTGGTGATGGACCGTCGTGCGCCCGTCTCGGAGCTGGCCGGACAGCTGCTGCGCAAGGCCTTCCCCGACCACTGGTCGTTCCTGCTCGGTGAGATCGCGCTCTACAGCTTCGTCGTTCTGGTCCTGACCGGCAGTTATCTGACGTTCTACTTCGATCCGAGCCTGGCCCAGGTGACCTACGCCGGTTCGTACAAGCCCCTGCGGGGCCTGCTGGTCACGAAGGCGTACGACTCGACGCTCCATGTGAGCTTCGACGTGCGCGGTGGCCTGCTGATCCGTCAGATGCACCACTGGGCCGCCCTCGTCTTCGTCGCGGCCATCGGCGTGCACATGCTCCGGATCTTCTTCACCGGCGCGTTCCGCCGGCCGCGGGAGCTGAACTGGGTCATCGGCGTGACGCTGTTCCTGCTCGCCCTCCTGGAGGGCTTCTGCGGTTACTCCCTGCCGGACGACCTGCTGTCCGGCACGGGCCTGCGCACCGCCCACACCATCGTGCTGTCGATCCCGGTCGTCGGGACGTATCTGGCCTTCTTCGTGTGGGGCGGCTCCTACCCCGGCCAGATGCTCGGTCAGCGGCTCTACATCGTGCACGTGCTGTTCGCGCCCGGCCTGCTGATCGCCCTCATCGCCGTGCATCTGGTCATGGTGGTGTACCTGAAGCACACGCAGTGGGCGGCACCCGGGAAGACCAACCGGAACGCGGTGGGACAGCCGATGTATCCCTCGTTCGTCACCAGGTCGACCGGCCTCTTCCTGATCGTCTTCGGCGTCACGGCGCTGCTGGCCGCGGTCGCACAGATCAATCCCGTGTGGGCCTACGGCCCCTACCGGGCCGACCAGGTCTCCACCGGCGCCCAGCCGGACTGGTACGTCGGTTTCCTGGAGGGGGCGTTGAGGCTGATGCCGGGCGTGGAGACGAACGTCGCCGGCCACACCTTCATGTGGAACGTCCTGCTGCCCGCGGTCGTCCTGCCCGCGCTGCTGTTCGTCGTGCTGTACCTGTACCCCGTCTTCGAACGATGGGTGACCGGGGACCTGGTGGAGCACCATCTGTGCGACCGGCCGCGCGACCGGCCGGTGCGCACGGGGCTCGGAGTGGCGGGCATCGTCTTCTACGCCGTCCTGCTGATGGCCGGCGGCAACGACGTGATGGCCTATGAGTTCGGAGTCTCCGTCAACGGCCTCACCTGGCTTTTCCGTATCGTTCTCATCGTCGGCCCGGTCCTCGCTCACCTCCTCACCAGGCGCCTGTGTCTGGCGCTGCAGCTGCATGAGCGGCAGCTGTACCGGGAGGGCGAGGAGACGGGCGTGGTGCGTCAGGACCTCGCGGGCGGCATGGGGGAGCGTCATGCCCGTCTGGGCCGGGAGCGGCGCTACCGCCTGCTGGTGAGGGAACTTCCCCGGCCGCTCGAGCATCCGGGCCGTCAGGCACCGATGCGCCGTCGCCTCAAGGCGTCACTGAGCTCGTGGTACTACCGCGACCGGGTCGAACTGCCCACCACGGCGGAGGAACGGCTGCAGATCACGGGCCGCACAGCGGATCCGGTGTCGGGCGGAGTCGACGGCCAGGAGTGACCGGTCCGACGCGGGGACGGCAGGGGAGGGAGCGCACCTGCCTCAATGGCTCTCTCGAGTCCCGAACTGGAAGACCATGCCGAGGACGCCGGGCCAGAGGAGACCGAAGCCGATGAGGATGATCCACACGCCGTAGACGATGCCGATGGCGATCACCGCCGCGCCCAGCGCGGTGACGACCGGGTAGACGCTGTGCGGCGGGAAGAAGTCGATCGTGCCGCTGCGCTCACGGACGTCGGAGTCCGGGCGGTCCTCCGGGCGCGGACCCTTGCGCCGGTAGTTGATCAGGCAGAAGAACGCGATGACCGACGACATGCCGAACGACACGCTCAGCGCGGCGATGCCGGCGGGCTCGCGAGCGAACCAGATGTACGCGGCGTCGGTGAGGAGGAAGAACAGCGCCACGCCGGCGAAGAGGTAGCCCTCGGACTTCATTCGCTCTGCTCTCCCAGGGGGTCGGGGGTCGGCTCCACGGTGCCGCGTTCCGGCGGACCGAGCTCCTGACGCACCTCGGGGTGGTGCAGATCGAACGCAGGGGAGTCGGACCGTACGCGGGGCAGCGCGGTGAAGTTGTGCCGGGGCGGGGGACACGAGGTCGCCCACTCCAGGGAGCGGCCCCAGCCCCAGGGATCGTCCGCCTCGACCCTGGGGGCGTACCGCGCGGTCTTCCACACGTTGTACAGGAAGGGCAGGGTGGAGACACCGATCAGGAAGGCGCCGATCGTGGAAACGGTGTTCAGGGTGGTGAAGCCGTCGGTGGGCAGATAGTCCGCGTAACGGCGGGGCATCCCGACCTCCCCGAGCCAGTGCTGAACGAGGAAGGTCGCCTGGAAGCCGACGAACAGCGTCCAGAAATGGATCTTCCCCAGGCGTTCGTCGAGCAGCTTGCCCGTCATCTTCGGCCACCAGAAGTAGAAGCCGCCGAACATGGCGAAGACGATCGTCCCGAAGAGCACGTAGTGCAGGTGGGCGACGATGAAGTAGCTGTCGGTCAGGTGGAAGTCCAGGGCCGGTGAGGCGATGATCACGCCGCTGAGACCGCCGAGCAGGAAGGTCACCAGGAAGCCGGCGGACCACAGCATCGGCGTCTCGAAGGACACGCTGCCCCGCCACATGGTGCCGATCCAGTTGAAGAACTTGACCCCCGTCGGCACGCCGATCAGGAACGACAGCAACGAGAAGAACGGCAGCAACACTGCTCCGGTGGCGAACATATGGTGAGCCCACACGGTGGCCGACAGCACCGTGATGGTGATCGTCGCGCCCACCATGCCGCCGTACCCGAATACCGGCTTTCGGCTGAACACCGGGATGATCTCCGTGACGACACCGAAGAACGGCAGCGCCACGATGTAGACCTCCGGATGGCCGAAGAACCAGAACAGGTGCTGCCACAGGAGTGCCCCGCCGGTGGCGGAGTCGAAGATGTGGGCACCGTAGGCGCGATCGGCCACCAGGGCCAGCAGGATCGCGGTGAACACCGGGAAGGCCAGCAGCACGAGGATCGAGGTGAACAGGATGTTCCATGTGAAGATCGGCATCCGGAACATGGTCATCCCCGGGACCCGCAGGGACAGGATGGTGGCGATGAAGTTGACGGCGCCGAGTGTGGTGCTCACGCCCGCGACCGCCAGGCCCATGGCCCACAGGTCGCCGCCGTGGCCGGGGGAGTGGACCGCGTCGTTCAGCGGTGAATAGGCGAACCAGCCGAACGCCGCCGGACCCTGATCGACGAAGAAGCCGGAAACGACGATCAGCCCACCGAAGAGGAACAGCCAGTACGACAGTGCGTTCAGGCGGGGGAAGGCGACGTCGGGGGCACCGATCTGCAGCGGCATGACGGCGTTCGCGAACCCGGCGAAGGTGGGGGTGGCGAACAGCAGCATCATGATCGTGCCATGGATCGTGAACAGCTCGTTGTACTGCTGGTTGGTGACGATCTGCAGTCCGGGGCGGGCCAGTTCGGCACGCATGATCATCGCCAGCACGCCGGCGAACAGGAAGAACCCGAACGAGGTGAAGAAGTACAGGTGTGCGATCTTCTTGTGGTCGGTGGTCGTCAGGTAGTCCCTGATGCGCTCCGCTGCGGGGACCCGAGGCTCACGGGTCGTGACCTGCGGCTCGCCCGGCCCTGGCAGTGTCTGTGACATGGGCGCCCTCCACGCGCTGAACCAGCCCACCGGTCAGCATTCGGCCGGTCGTTCCCCGAGAGAGGCGATAGGTCTGGATCGGCCGGGCGGCCTGGCGCGGACGTACCGACGGCGGCCGCCGACGTCGGCGTACCGGGAGCATCAACATGCCAGAGATGACCGTTCGTCGCGTGTGACGCGGCGGCGCCATACGGGTTCACTCACCTTCCGGCGGAGGGCGACGGCAGTCCACCGCGCCACACGTCTGCTCGCCGGCTGTCACGCTCGGTTACTATGCTCACTTCATGCCGGAGGCCGCAGGCACCGGAAGCAAGCGCGGAGCCGTTGATGGGCTGCTCGGAGGTAGGAAGAGTCGTGGGGCCGGGGACGACGCTGAGGCGGGTCACTGTGACCCGCTACATCACGCCACTACGTGAGGGCGGTTCCCTGCCAGGGCTCGTCGAGGGCGACGACCTCGGTACCTACGTCATGAAGTTCACCGGGGCCGGACAGGGCCGCAAGACGCTCGTCGCCGAGGTCGTCTGCGGCGAACTCGCCCGCCGGCTCGGCCTGCGCGTACCCGGTCTGGTGACCCTCGGTCTCGACCCGGTGCTGGGCCTCGGCGAACCCGACCAGGAGGTGCAGGAGCTGCTCAAGGCGAGCGGCGGACTCAATCTCGGTATGGACTTCCTGAGCGGTGCGATCGGCTTCGACCCGCTCGCGTTCGGGGTCGAGCCAAAGGAGGCCGGGAGGATCGTCTGGTTCGACGCGCTGGTGGGCAACGTGGACCGCTCCTGGCGCAACCCCAACCTGCTGATGTGGCAGGGCGACCTGTGGCTCATCGACCACGGCGCGACCATGATCTGGCACCACAACTGGCCCGGCGCCGATGCCTCCGCCGCGCGCCCCTACGACGCCTCCGATCACGCCCTCGCCCCCTTCGCGCCGGACGTCGCGGGTGCCGCCGCCGACCTGGCGCCCCTCGTCACCGAGGAACTGCTGGCCGAGGTGACCGCCCACATCCCGGACGAGTGGCTGACCGGCGAGCCCGGCTTCGACTCCCCGGAGGACCTGCGCCGGGCCTACGAACGGCCGCTGCTCGCCCGCGCCGCCGTCATCCACGAACGCATCCAGGGCCTTCGGACCGGTCAGGGGGACAAGTGAGCGAGCGGGACGTCTTCGAGTACGCGCTGCTGCGGGTCGTGCCGCGGATCGAGCGTGGCGAGTGCATCAACGCGGGCGTGCTGGTCTACTGCCGCGCCAAGTCGTTCGTCGCAGCCCGGACGCACCTCGACGAGCGGAAACTGCTGGCCCTCGACCCGGACGCGGACGTGGCGGGCGTGCGGGCCGCGCTCAGTGCCGTCGAGGGCGTGTGCGCGGGCGGTGCCGCGGCCGGGCAGGCGGCGCGCGACGACGCCGGGCGGCGCTTCCGCTGGCTGATCGCGCCGCGTTCCACGGTCGTGCAGCCCGGGCCCGTGCACACCGGGCTGACCGCCGACCCGGCGGCCGAGGCGGAGCGGTTGCTGGGCCTCCTGGTGAGGTAATGGATCACATGCGCCGGGTGTGCCGTTGACACCGGGTGCCAGGGCTTCTAGCGTCACGTCTGCTGAAGGTACTAAGCGGTCGCTCATCGAGAGAGCGCCGTCAGCCGCAGAAGCTTTTCAACAGACGTTCCGAAGGTGTTCCAGGCTTTCCAAGGGCGAGGAGAACCACCAATGTCCACCACCGATCAGCGGGTCGCCGTCGTCACCGGCGCCGCGCGCGGCATCGGCGCCGCCACCGCCGTACGACTGGCCGCCGAGGGCCGTGCCGTCGCGGTGATCGACCTCGACGAGGCCGCGTGCAAGGACACCGTCGAGAAGATCACCGCCGCCGGTGGCAAGGCCATCGCCGTCGGCTGTGACGTCTCGGACGAGTCCCAGGTCGAGGCGGCCGTCGCGCGGATCGCCGAGGAGCTGGGCGCGCCGACCATCCTCGTCAACAACGCGGGCGTGCTGCGCGACAACCTGCTGTTCAAGATGAGCGTCTCGGACTGGGACACCGTCATGAACGTCCACCTGCGCGGCGCCTTCCTGATGTCCCGGGCCTGCCAGAAGCACATGGTCGACGCCGGTTTCGGCCGGATCGTCAACCTCTCCTCGTCCTCCGCGCTCGGCAACCGCGGCCAGGTGAACTACTCCGCCGCCAAGGCCGGTCTGCAGGGCTTCACCAAGACCCTGGCCAAGGAGCTCGGCAAGTTCGGCATCACCGCCAACGCCGTCGCTCCGGGCTTCATCGCCACCGAGATGACCAAGGCCACCGCCGAGCGCGTCGGCATGGGCTTCGAGGACTTCAAGGCGGCGGCCGCCACCCAGATCCCCGTGGCCCGCGTGGGCGAGCCCGAGGACATCGCCAACGCGATCGCCTTCTTCACGGGCGAGGCCGCCGGATTCGTCTCCGGCCAGGTGCTGTACGTCGCCGGCGGACCGCTCGACTAGGGCCGGGGGGCACGCACACATGACTGAACTGCCCGCACTCTCCGGCAAGGTCGCCCTCATCACGGGCGCCAGCCGCGGCATAGGCTACGGCATCGCCGAGGCGTTCGTCGCCCGCGGCGACCGCGTCTGCATCACCGGACGCACCGAGGAGGCCCTGAAGGAGGCCGCCGAGAAGCTCGGCGCCGACCGCGTCATCGCCGTCGCCGGCAAGGCGCACGACGAGGACCACCAGGCCGTCGCCGTGGCACGCACCATGGAAGCCTTCGGCCGGGTCGACTTCCTGGTCAACAACGCCGGGACCAACCCCGTGTTCGGTCCCATCGCCGACCTCGACCTGAACGTGGCCCGCAAGGTGTTCGAGACCAACGTCGTCTCGGCGCTCGGCTTCGCCCAGAAGACCTGGCACGCCTGGCAGAAGGACAACGGCGGCGCCATCGTCAACATCGCGTCCGTGGCGGGGCTCAACGCCTCGCCGTTCATCGGCGCGTACGGCATCAGCAAGGCCGCGATGATCAACCTCACCCTGCAGCTCGCACACGAGTTCGCGCCCAAGGTGCGGGTCAACACCATCGCGCCGGCCGTGGTGAAGACCAAGTTCGCGCAGGCCCTGTACGAGGGCCGCGAGGAGGAGGCCGCCGCGTCCTACCCGCTGGGCCGGCTCGGCGTGCCCTCCGACATCGGTGGCGCCGCCGCGTTCCTGACCTCGGACCAGTCCGACTGGATCACCGGCCAGACGCTCGTCCTCGACGGCGGTCACTACCTGAACGCCGCGGTCTGACGGGACGGGTCCTCTACACGGGTCCTTGACACGGGCCCTTGACACGGGCCCCTGACACGAGCCCCTCACACAGACCCGCGACACGGGCGCCTCTTGACACAAGGGGCGCCCGTGTCGATGTACACGAGACACTCGGACTGATGACAACGTCGTCATGAAACGCGCAGGTCACAGCCGTCACCGAACCGGTCCCGTCGGCGGGGTGCTGCGGTATGGTCTGCCGCCGACCCCTGGTACGGCAGATCGAGGAGTGTGCGCGTGTTCAACCGGAACCGTCTGCGTCGGCTGGCGGCGATCACGTCCCTTTCCCTGGTGGCCGGCTGCGGTGCGCTCTCCTCGGAGTCCTCCGACGACAAGGGGCCGATCGTCGTGGGCACCACCAGCGCGCCGAGCACCCTCGATCCCGCGGCGTCCTGGGACAGCTCCTGGGAGCTGTTCCGCAACGTCTACCAGACCCTGCTGAACTACCCCGACGGCGCCGTTCTGCCGGGGCCCGACGCGGCCGAGAGCTGCGGGTTCACCGACCGGACGAACCTCGTCTACCGCTGCGTCCTGCGCAAGGGGCTGACGTTCTCCAACGGGGACAAGCTCGACGCCCGGTCCGTGAAGTACTCGATCGACCGGATCAAGCGGATCAACGTGTCCGGCGGCCCGGCGGGGCTGCTCGGCAGCCTCCAGCGGGTCGAGGTGAGAGGCGACCGCGAGGTCGTCTTCCACCTGAACGAACCGGACGCCACCTTCCCGTTCGTCCTCGCCACCCCGGCCATGTCGATCGTGGACCCGGCCGACTACCCCGCCACGCGGGTGCGCGACGACGGCGGGATCACCGGGTCGGGGCCGTACACGCTGGGGTCCTACGAGGACGGCAAGGAGGCCCGGCTCGTCCGCAACGGCCGCTACGAGGGCTACGCCGACCGCAAGAACGACGCCGTCACCATCCGGTACTTCCAGGACTCCGCCGGCATGGTCGACGCGCTGAAGAACCACAAGATCGACATCACCTACCGCGGTCTCGCCTCCTCCGACATAGTGGCCCTTCAGCGCCGCGAGTCCTCGGGCGGCATCCAGCTCGTCGAGAACCCCGGCATCGAGATCAGCTACCTGGTGTTCAACCCGAAGGACCCGTGGGCCGGCAAGCTCGCCGTCCGCAAGGCCGTCGCCCAGGTGGTGGACCGGGCCGCGATCGCCCACAACGTCTACAAGGACACCGTCGAACCCCTCTACTCCATGGTCCCGGCGGGCCTGACCGGGCACACCACGCCGTTCTTCGACGACTACGGGGACCCCAGCACCTCCAAGGCCCGCAAGATCCTCTCCGCGGCGGGCATCACCCAGCGGGTCCCGCTGACCCTGTGGTACACCACCGACCGGTACGGCTCCGAGACCGGCCCGGAGTTCCAGGCGCTCAAGCAGCAGCTCGAGAATTCCGGCCTGTTCCAGGTCACCCTCAAGAGCCGCCCCTGGAAGACGTATGTGGACGGCTACCAGAAGGGCGAGTACCCGGTGTTCGGTCGCGGGTGGTTCCCCGACTTCCCGGATCCCGACAACTACATCGCGCCGTTCGTCGGCGAGCAGAACGCGCTGGGCACGCCCTATCCGTCGCCGGAGATCAGCAAGGTGCTGCTGCCGCAGTCGCGGCGCGAGAGCGACCGCGCCAACGTGGTCAAGGAGTTCCAGCAGGCCCAGCAGATCCTGGTGGACGACGCCCGGCTGCTGCCGCTGTGGCAGGGCAAGCAGTTCCTGGCGGCGAGCGAGGACATCTCCGGTGGGGAGCGGGCGCTGGACCCGTCGACGATCATGATGATGTGGGAGCTGTACCGGAAGACCAGCTGGTAGCGGGACCCCGGGGCGGGGGCCGCACGCCGGTTGTCAGTGGTCGCCTGTAGGTTCCGTACTGGAAGTGACCGCACATCGGAGGAAGTTGACGTGACCGACATCGCCATGCTGCCGGAGTCCTGGCGGGGCGTTCTGGGCGACGAACTGCAGCAGCCCTACTTCAAGGAGCTCGTGGAGTTCGTCGAGGACGAGCGTGCCAAGGGTCCCGTCTACCCTCCGCGCGAGGAGGTCTTCGCCGCGCTCGACGCCACGCCGTACGAGAAGGTGAAGGTGCTCGTCCTCGGCCAGGACCCGTACCACGGCGAGGGCCAGGGCCACGGCCTGTGCTTCTCCGTCCGGCCCGGGGTCAAGATCCCGCCCTCGCTGCGCAACATCTACAAGGAGATGCACGAGGAGCTGGGCACGCCGATCCCGGACAACGGCTATCTGATGCCGTGGGCCGAGCAGGGCGTGCTGCTGCTGAACGCGGTGCTGACGGTGCGCGGCGGCGAGGCGAACTCGCACAAGGGCAGGGGCTGGGAGAAGTTCACCGACGCGGTGATCCGTGCCGTGGCCGGACGGCCGGACCCGGCGGTGTTCGTGCTGTGGGGCAACTACGCGCAGAAGAAGCTGCCGCTGATCGACGAGACGCGGCATGCGGTGGTCAAGGGCGCGCACCCCTCGCCGCTGTCGGCGAAGAAGTTCTTCGGCTCCCGTCCGTTCACGCAGATCAACGAGGCGGTGGCCCGGCAGGGACACGAGCCGATCGACTGGACGATCCCGAACCTGGGCTGACACCCGGGAGGCGAGGCCGGGCGGCCGCGCGTACACGGAGGGCACGGCGGGGGTCCTCCACGAACGCGCGGGCGGCCGGGCGGCCGGTGTCGCGGTCGCCGGCTGACCTGCCGTCACCGGCTTGGCCCAGTGCCGTACGGAGCTGCCTGAGCCTCATTGTCAGTGGCGGCGGTTAGCGTCGTGATGACGGTGACGAGCATGGAGGGCGCGGTGGCGAAGCGACAGGAACAGGCGGCGCCGGACGACGTCATGACCCGCATCGGACAGGTCGTCATGCTCCACCACGCCGGCGACCGCGAGGAGGCCCGGGACCGCTTCCTGGGGCTGTGGGCGGAGATCGGCGAGGACGGCGACCCGCTGCACCGCTGCACTCTGGCGCACTACATGGCGGACACCCAGGACGACCCGGCCGACGAGCTCGCCTGGGACCTCAGAGCGCTGTCCGCCGCCGGAGAGCTCACCGACGAGCGCCTGGCCGACCACGAGGGCGCTCTCGCGGCACACGCGTTGTACCCCTCGCTCCAGCTGAACCTGGCCGCCGACTACGTCAAGCTCGGCCGCCGCGAGGCCGCCCGCGCCCATCTGCGCCTGGCCCGGGCCGCGGTCGGCGCGCTCGGCGACGACGGCTACGGCGAGGGCATCAGAGCGGCGATCGGCCGCCTGGAGCGACGGCTCGCGGCGGGGGAGGCGGAGGAACCGCCGTCCGGCAGACCCGGACCCGGTCCCAGGGACGGCCCGGGAGACGGGACTCCGGGGCCGCCGAGACAGCGGCTGTAGGCCCCTCTGTCGTCACATTCCCTACGTCCCGCTCGGAGGCGGACCACGCGGCCACGATGCGGGTGCCGCCGCGCGAGCACGTGCGAGCGGGGGCAGCCGGCGACCGACGACAACGCGACCCGGGTCTCCCAGGCCCTTGACGCGGCGGCGGGCGTGCCAGGCGCCGGGGGGCAGGCTGGACTCGGCGAACCGGCCCAGGGCTCAACGCCCGTATGTGTCCCGGCAGATGGTCGCCTCCGGGCTGTCCGGCTTCCATCCCCCGTACCTGCGGCCGAGCGCGCACACGCCTGTGTCCTTGGGGAACGCGTCGGAGACGGCCGGCGGTACCTCGACGTGGGGAGCCGGACGGGTCTGCTTCGGGGGTGGGGCCGCCGCCGTACGGCGCGGCGCGGCCGGCGCCGACCCGTCCGCGCGGTCCGGGTTGGCCGGGGGCGGCGACGGGCGGGGGGAGGGGCCGACCATCTCCAGCGCCTCCCGCGCCGGCGCCTGGACGACGCGTGGTTCCCCGCTGCCGTCGGGGCGCGGCGATGAAGGACGCGAGGACGCGGGCGGCGGGCCGGTATTCGGCGGTCGCTGGACGGTCACACAGCCGGCGAGGGCCGAGACGGCCACGGAGACCAGGAGCGTTGCGGTCGTCGTCGTTCGGTGCACGCGCGCAACTCTGCTGCGTCGGCGCCGCTTCGGGGAGCGGACGGGCGCAGGATGCCCCGCACGGGTGATCCGAGGCCCCGTACGGAGTGCCCCGCACCCGGCTGGGGTGACGTCAGTCGCCGGTGGCGCCGTCGATCCGCTCGCGGATCAGGTCGGCGTGGCCGTTGTGGCGGGCGTACTCCTCGATCATGTGGGTGTAGATCCAGCGCAGGCTGAAGCGTTCCTCGGTGAACCTGCTGGTGCCCCGCGAGAGGTCGTCCAGCCCGAAGCCGGCCGCGTTGCGCCGGGCGATCTCGACCTCGGCCTGCCAGGTGGTGTACGCCTCCTGCCAGGTGTCGGCCTCGGTGAGGTGGAACTCGCCGTCCTTGTCCTCGTCGCTGTAGTAGATCGGCCCCGGGTCGTCGCCCACCAGGACCTTGCGGAACCAGCCCCGCTCCACCTCCGCCATGTGCCGTACGAGCCCCATCAGGGAGAGCTCGGACGGCTCCACCGAGGCGGTCCTGAGCTGGGCGTCGGTCAGGCCCTCGCACTTCCATGCGAGCGTGTGGCGGTGGTAGTCGAGCCAGCCTTCCAGCATGGTGCGTTCGTCGGCGTTCAGGGCGGGTTCACGGCGTTCGGCAGTCATGTCCCCATCCTCACCCGGCCCGAGCGCCTCCCACCATCGCATTTCCGCCGGGTCGGCCGGGTCAGCCGCCGAGCATCCCGTCGAGCAGTTCCCGCAGCCCGGCACGGACTTCGTCCAGGGTCGGCACCTCGGCGGTGAAGGTCCCGGCCACGCACGAGAACATCAGCCCGTCCAGCCAGGCCACCAGCGACAGCATGTGCCGGGCCGGGTCGGCCGAACCCACAGCCGTCAGCAGAGCGGCGAGCTGGTCGCGGAAGCGGGCCCCGGCCGCGTCGAAGTACCGCCGCAACTCGGGCCGCCGGGTGGCCTCCAGGGCCAGTTCGTACCGGGCGAGCGTGAGATCCCGGTTGCGGGTCAGGGACCGGTGGGCCGCCAGGGCCAGGCCGTCCACCAGCGCGCCGAGCTCGTCCTCGGGGTCGGGCATCTCCTCCGGGGCGAGTACCCGGGCCTCCCGCTCCGCGAGGCGGCGCACCGCGAGTTCCAGAAGCGCCAGACGGGTCCGGGCGAGGTTCGAGGTCGAGCCCTGCGGCAGCTCCGCCGCCTCGTCGACGGCGCGGTGGGTGAGTCCCCGCATCCCGCGCTCGGCGAGCAGGGCGAGCGCGGTGTCGGCGACGAGGTCGGCGCGGGAAGCGCGCGTGGTGCGTGCGGACATGAAGGTCAACCTACCCGTCGCACTACTGCTGTAGTACGCTCGACACGCCCGGCAACTACGCCTGTAGTGACCGGGTGGGGCATCGTGGACTTGAGGAGCAGCCATGACACAGCAGTCGCGTGCGATCGTGATCGGCGGCGGCGTCGGTGGCCTCACGGCGGCCGCGGCCCTGCACCTGCGCGGGCTCCGGGTCACGGTGCTGGAGCGCGCTCCCTCCCTCGAGCCGGTCGGCGCCGCCCTCTCGCTCGCCCCGAACGCCCTGCGCGCCCTGGACGTCATCGGCATCGGCGGCGTTCTCCGCGGCCTCGCCGCCTGGCAGGGCGGTGGGGGCACCGCCCGCTCGAGCGAAGCCGAGAGTGGGGGAGGGCTGCGCACCCCCGGTGGACGCTGGCTCACCCGGACCAGCGCCGCTGCCGCGGCCGAGCGCTTCGGCGGACCGCTCGTCCTGCTGCCCCGGGCCACCCTCATCGACAGCCTGGCCGCACTGCTGCCGCCGGACGCCATCCGCACGGCCACCACCGCTCGCCTCGCCGATCCGGGTGACACCGGCCGCCCGGCCCGGGTCACCACCTCCGGCGGAGACCTGGAGGCAGAACTGGTCGTGGCCGCCGACGGCATCCACTCCGACGTACGCCGGACGCTGTTCCCACGCCACCCGGGGCCCCTCTACTCCGGATTCACCACCTGGCGTGTCATGATCCCCGTGCCCGGACCCGCGTTCGCCTCCCACGAGACCTGGGGCCGAGGCCGCATCTGGGGCACCCATCCGCTCAAGGACGGCCGGGTCTACGCCTACGCGGCGGCCGTCGCGCCCGCCGGACAACGCGCGTCCGACGACGAGAAGGCCGAACTCCTGCGGCGGTTCGGTGACTGGCACGACCCGATCCCCGCCGTCCTCGCCGCCGCCCGCCCCGAGGACGTGCTGCGCCACGACGTCCACCACCTCGCCGAGCCGCTGCCCGCCCATCACCGCGGCAGGGTCGCCCTCCTCGGCGACGCCGCGCACGCCATGCCGCCGACGCTGGGCCAGGGCGGCAACCAGGCCATCGAGGACGCGATCGTGCTCGCCCACCACTGCGACGACCTCGCCGCGTACACGGCCGCCCGGCTGCCCCGGACGACCGCCATCACCCGCCAGGCCGTCCGGACCGCCCGCCTGAACATGATGAGCGGCCGCGCCGGGGTCGCCGTACGCAACGCAGCGATCGCCGCGCTGTCGAAGGCGTCACCCGCGCTGCTCCTGCGCGGCTTCGAAGGCATCGCCGACTGGCGGCCACCGCAGCCGCCGTATGCTTCGGACCAGGCACCCGTCGGCAATTCCTAGGAGCACCCCGTGAAGGTCGGCCTCATCGGACTCGGCGACATCGCGCAGAAGGCCTATCTGCCGGTGCTCGCCCTGCAACCCGGGGTCGTCCTGCACCTCCATACACGCACCCCGGCCACCCTTCACCGCGTCGGCGACAGCCTGCGCCTCCCGCACGGGCAGAAGCACGCCGATCTGGACGAGTTGCTCGCACAGGACCTCGACGCGGCGTTCGTGCACACGCCCACCACCACCCACCCCGAGATCGTCACCCGGCTCCTTCAGGCGGGGATACCGACGTACGTCGACAAGCCGCTCGCCTACGAACTCGCCGACTCCGAGCGGCTGGTACGGCTCGCGGAGGAGCGGAACGTCAGCCTCGCGGTCGGCTTCAACCGGCGTTACGCACCCGGATACGTGCAGTGCGCCGACCACCCGCGCGACCTCATCCTGATGCAGAAGAATCGCGTCGGACTGCCCGAGGAGCCGCGCACGATGATCCTCGACGACTTCATCCACGTCGTCGACACGCTGCGGTTCCTGGTACCCGGCACGGTCGACGACGTGACCGTGCGGGGCCGCGTCGAGGGCGGACTGCTGCACCACGTGGTGCTCCAGCTGTCCGGTGACGGATTCACCGCGCTCGGCGTGATGAACCGGCTGAGCGGTTCCGCCGAGGAGATCCTGGAGGTCTCCGGGCAGGACTCCAAGCGGCAGGTGCTCAACCTCGCCGAGATCGTCGACCACAAGGGCCAGCCGACCGTGCGCCGGCGCGGCGACTGGGTGCCGGTGGCCCGGCAGCGCGGCATCGAGCAGGCCGCGCTCGCCTTCCTCGACGCCGTCCGCGCCGGCAAGGTGCTCAGCGCCAGGGACGCACTGTCGACACACGAGCTGTGCGAGCGGGTCGTGACCGCGGTGCGGGAGCGCGCCGTCGCGCTCTGAGCGCCCGGAGCCCCTCGGCCACACCCAGCCCGGCGATCACCAGCAGGGCGCCGTGCACCGGCCAGTCGCCGAAGCGGACGTACGGCGTGACGCCGTGGGCGGTCGGCACCTCGTAGACCGCCGATGTGCTCCGGTCGGTGCCGAGCCAGGAGCCGATCCGCTCGCCGCTCGGACCGTAGACGGCGGAAACCCCGGTCAGCGTGGCGTGCACCATCGGGCGACCGGTCTCCGCGGCGCGCAGCGCGGCCAGCGAGGCGTGCTGCTCCGGCGCCCAGCTGTGCTGGAACGTCGACGTCGACGACTGCGCGAGCAGCAGATCGGCACCGTCCTCGGCGAGATGGCGGCTCATGTCCGGGAACGCGGACTCGAAGCACACCATCGGGCCGACGCGCAGCCCGTTCCCGGCGTTCATCAGCACCTGCTCGGTGCCGCGCCTGCGGTCCTCACCGGCCGCCTTGCCGACCGAGGTGGCCCAGCCGAGAACCGACCGCGCCGGTATGTACTCGCCGAACGGGACGAGCCGCATCTTGTCGTAGCGGTCGCCGGTCGGGCCGTCGGGGCCGATGAGCACGGAACTCTTGTAGATGCCGGGGCGGTCGGAGCGGCGGGCGTCGACGTTGACCAGGACGTCGGCCTTCACCTGCCGGGACAGCGCCGCGACCCGGCGGGCCAGATCGGGCCGCTGTCCGAGGTCGAAGCCGACGCTGCTCTCGCCCCAGACCACCAGGTCCACGTGCTGACCGGCGAGTTCGCGGGTCAGCCGCTCCTCCACGTCGAAGCGTTTCATGCCGCTCTCGGTGCCGTCGACGATCCCGGGCTGCACGACCGCGATCCGCACCCGACCGTCGACGTCGGGCCGCGGCGACCAGACCCAGACCGCCGAGGTCACGGCGGTAGTCGCGACCAGCCCGGCCAGGGCCGGCACGCGCGACGCGCGCACGGATACCAGCACCGCCAGGGCGACGTTGACGGCCACGACCAGGAAGCTCAGCAGCCACACCCCGCCGACCGAGGCGAGCCGCAGTGCGGGCTCCACCTGCCACTGGCTCGAGCCGAGCAGCCCCCAGGGACCGCCGAGCCCCTGCCAGGAACGGACGAGCTCAACCATCAGCCAGCCCGACGGCAGGACGACCAGGGCGGCGCAGACCCGCCCCGGCGAGGGCAGCCCGGCCAGGAACCGCCGCACCAGCCAGCCCCAGGGCGCCCACAGCGCTCCCAGCAGCGCCGCGATGACGAAAGTGAACACGTTCAGGTTCGGCAGCAGCCAGTGGTGCACGGCCGTCATGAAGCCGAAGCCGCCGAGCCAGCCGTCGTACGCGGCCCGCTTGCCGGTCGGCGCCGTGCGCACGAGCAGGATCCACGGGACCAGGCAGACGTAGGCGAACCACCACCAGGACGGCGCGGGAAAGGTGAGCATCGGCAGCGCACCGGCGATCACGGCCGCGGCAGCGCGCCACCACCGGGAGGCGAGCCAGTCGTCGAGCCTTTGGATGCGGCGCTTCCCTCCCCAGATCATGTCTCCAGTGTGCGCGCCCTGCGGGAATCTTCGACAGGGGGCCTCGGTGTGCGGCGCGTGGGTTGCACGGCGGCGTGCGCGGTACTGCTCGGCGGCACTGGTCAGGTGGACGGACGCGGGGCGCGGCGCCACTTCTCCTGGACGACCACCGCGCGCAGCCGCCAGCCGTCGTCCGTGCGCAGGAACGTGAACGTGTACCGTCCGCCGCAGACGAAGTCCGGCTCGGGCGTCCCGCCGTCGCCTTCCCCGCTCGCGAACCGCATGGGATTGACGTAGTCGGCGCAGACCCCGGCCGTGTCGCCGATGTCCCGCTCCAGCACGCCGAACCGGATGCGCCGGTTGACGATCAGGTGCTGGCGCACGGGGAACAGCCGCATGGTCTCCTCGAGCCACCCGGCGACCTGCCGGGCATCGCCCTCGATCCCGCCGGCCGAGCGGTAGTCGGCGCGCCCGTCCCCCGTGAACAGCTCCCGGTACGCCTCCCAGTCCCCGTCGTCCACGGCCGCCGCGTACTCGGTGACGAGTCCGTCGACGGCCAGCCGGTCCATCACGGTCGCGAGCTCCACGCGCTGGGTCATCGGCTCAGTGTTGGGGACGGGGGAGGCGTAGCCAAGGGGTGTGCAGGGGCGGGTTCGGTGGTGGGCCCGGAGACGGGTATTCCGGGGTGCGTTGTCACCAGTCGTAGCCGTGGTGGCCGATCACACGGAAGCTGCCCACGACGCCGTCGTCCGGGAACAGGCCCCCGAAGCCGCCGGAGCCTCCGAAGCCGCCGTATCCGTCGAAGCCCTCGTGGTCCCCCTGGTCCCCGTAACCCTCGTGGACGGTGCGGGTCACCACCCCGAAGGTGTCGCCGTGCGGGCCGACGACGGCGACCGGGGCCCCGTTGTCACAGGTGAAGCCGCGGAAGACCTCGACGGTCTTGTCGCTGTCGTTGAAAACGCTGAAGCTGCTGGAGCCGAGTCCGCTCGCGGCGACGATGCAGCCGTCCTCGGCCGCGGAGTACGTCCGCTCGTTGAAGTGGATCCTGCCCTCGTGCCTGCGTCCGTGACCGTGGCCGTGGCCCTCGCCGCGCTCGTGGCCGCCGCCGCGGCCCTCCTCCCGCTTCTCGTCCGTCCCGCCCTTCCCGGCGGGCGCCGGTGCGGCGGGAGCGGGGTGCTGGACCGGCGGGGCCGCCGGGTGGGCGCGCGCGACGGCCGGCTTGGCGGCCGGCTTGGCGGCCGGGGCGGGCTGGTCGGGTCCGGCGGCCGATGCATAGGTGATGCCGGTGGTCGCAAGGGCCGTCGCGCCTACTAGGGCGGCGGCCACGGCGAAGGTACGCGTGGGCATGTCATTTCCTTCTGTCGCAGAGACGCCGGCCGGGCAGCCGAACTGCGATGAACGTATAGACACCGCACATAACTGTCATATCGGACAAGCGCAAGGTGTGATCCGACGGGGCCGGTCGGGTGTAAACGCGGCGCCAGGCGCATACCGATGGCCCCTGTGTCTGTCTCTCCGTCAAAGGCGAGATGTCGGTGCGGAACTGACCGCCAGGCAGGTGAGCCTCGGGGCGCAGGAGTGCGCGTAGGATGATCCAGTTCCGGTACGGCTCGGCAGGGGGGACGGCAGATGACGCGTCCGGTGTCGGTGGTCACGGGCGGCAGCCGCGGGATCGGTGCCGCCACCTGTGTGCGGCTCGCGGCGGACGGGCACGACGTGGCGCTCGGCTACCTGCGCGACGCCGAGGCCGCGGAGCGGACCGCCGAGGCTGTACGGGCGGCGGGGGCGCGGTGTGTCACCGTGCGCGTGGACACGTCCGACGAGGCCGCTGTCGACCGGCTCTTCGATACGGCCGCCGACGTCCTCGGACCGGTGACGGGTCTGGTGAACAACGCCGGGGTGACAGGACCGCTGGGCCGGCTCGCGGACACGGACACCGACGTTCTGCGCCGGGTGGTGGAGGTCAACGTCCTCGGTACGCTGCTGTGTTCGCGCCGGGCCGCGAGGGAGATGGCGGCACGCGGGAGCGGTGTCATCGTCAACGTGTCGTCCGGGGCGGCGACACTGGGAAGTCCCGGTGAGTACGTCCACTACGCGGCGTCCAAGGCCGCGGTGGACACCCTGACGATGGGTCTGTCCAAGGAACTGGGACCGGACGGCATCCGCGTCAACGCGGTGGCACCGGGGCTGGTCGACACCGAGATCCATGCGGCGATGGGCGACCCGGACCGGCCCCGGCGGATGGCGCCGGCGATCCCGCTGGGCCGAGCCGGCCGCGCCGAGGAGATCGCCGCGGCGATCAGCTGGCTGATGTCCCCGGAGTCCTCGTACACGACGGGTGCCGTACTGAGGGTGGCCGGCGGGCGGTGACGTGCCGACCGCCGCTCCCTCTCCGCGCGGCGGCGGCTCGCCTCAGGCCGCCTCTATGACCTCACCCCGTATCGCCGCCGCCCACTCGACGACCAACAGCTCGTACTCCGCGCGCTCCTCAGCCGACAGGGAACCGCCCGCACGCATCCACAGCGCGCGGATCCTCTCGTTCAAGTCCTCGGCAGAGCGCGTGGAACCAGGGCTCATGGATTCGGGGGACATGCGAACAAGCCTAGGGGCAGGGACTGACAGCGCGCTACCGCACGGCTACGCGTGCGGTATGTGGTTGGTCACGGTCCTTTCCGTGCTGGGGAATTGGGGGATTCTGTCGCCTCGGGGCCGACGTCCGTGGCCGCTCGACCGGCTCAGTGGGCGAAGGGCGGCTCGAAGCACCCGGTCTCCAGGTAGGGGCCGTTGGTGCTCACCTGGTAGTTGGTCTTCTGCACGAACGCCGTGACGCAGGCGTCCTCATGGACACGAAGGCCGACCCGCGCCCCCTCGGGTGTGACGTAGTGGCCGTCCCTGTAGCGCGAGTCCATCGCCCGGACGATCAGCGTCCCGTCGAGGCGCTCCCCCTTGGGCCCGGTCCGTTCCTCTTTGTAGCCGAGCCGGAGGAGTGCCGCGCGCACCGTCGCGGGGTCCCACTTCTTCTCCTCCCACAGCCGCTTGAGCACCGGCTCGATGCGATCGGCCTCCCGCTGGGCGTCCTTCGCGTCGGCGGGAGACATGGCGCGCGGCCGGCGGGAGCCGTTGTTCTCGTTGTAGTGCGGAGCGCCGTCACCGGCCCCCGGCTCCACGTACGCCGGGGCTCCCCCCGTGGCGGAGACGGCACCTGGCGGGGGGCTCGCGGCGTCCGGCGCGGAACTCCGAGGCGTGCTCAAGGCGCTCGGGGCGGAACTACGCGACGCGCTCGGGGCGGCTCCGGCCGTCGAACTCGTGGCTCGCTGCTGACCGCAGGCGTCGAGGGACAGGGCGGCGAGCAGGAGCAGTGCCGTGACGGTCACCGTGCCGCGTCGGCCGGACATCGAGGGGGGCATGGCATGACTCTGCCATGCCCGGCCGTCGTGGATCAGCCACGAACGAACAGTGGCGTGAACTGCCCCGTGCACGCCTGGCTGTGCGCGTGCGCCCGTTCAGCCTGCGGACTCCGCGGCATGCGGGCTCAGGACCCCCGCGGCCACCAGGGCGATGATCGCGATGCCCAGCGCGATGCGGTACCAGACGAACGGCATGAACGACTTCGACGAGATGAACTTCATGAACCACGCGATGACGGCGTACCCCGACACGAAGGCGATCACCGTCGCGAAGAGCGTCGGACCCCAGCTGACATGCCCCGCCTCCGCCGCGTCCTTGAGTTCGAACGCCCCCGAGGCCAGCACGGCCGGAATGGCGAGCAGGAAGGAGTAGCGGGCGGCGGCCTCACGCCGGTAGCCGAGGAAGAGGCCGCCGCTGATCGTGGCGCCGGAGCGGGAGACCCCGGGGATCAGTGCCATCGCCTGGCAGACGCCGTACGTCAGGCCGTCCCTGACGCTGAGGTCCTGAAGCGTCTTGCGCTGCTTCGGCGCGCGGTGCCGGCCGCCGGTCTCGTCGCGTGCCGCCAGGCGGTCCGCGATGCCGAGGATCACGCCCATGACGATCAGCATCGTCGCCGTCAGGCGAAGATCGCGGAACGGGCCCTCGATCTGATCCTTGAGGGTCACGCCGAGCACACCGATGGGTATGGAACCCACGATCACCAGCCAGCCCATCCGCGCGTCCGGATGCTGCCGCGTGCTCTTGTCGAACAGGGACCGGAACCAGGCGGAGAGAATGTTCGCGATGTCCTTGCGGAAGTAGATCAGCACCGCGGACTCCGTGCCGATCTGCGTGATGGCGGTGAAGGCGGCCCCCGGATCCTCCCAGCCCGCGAAGGCCGCGGTCAGTCGCAGATGCGCGCTGGAGGAGACGGGAAGGAACTCGGTCAGCCCCTGGACGAGTCCGAGGACGAGGGATTCAAGCCAAGACATGACGTGATGTGGTCCAAGAGCTGATCGTGGAGTGACGACGGACACACCGAGCCGGGGCTGCCCCAGGCCCTGGGCGCAGCCGGTGATCGAGTGCGGTGGGTGGCAGCGTAGCGTCCCGGCATGACGGTGCCTTCACCGGGGCTTTGCCTGTGCTTGGGGTGGGCCGGCGGGTCGCCTGCGCCCGGACCGCGTCTCCCTGGTCGAACCTCACACGTCCGTGGTGTTGACCGGTCAGTCGGGCGCCGCTTACGTTCAAGCGCAGGGAAAGCGCTTGCTGCCCCCGGGGTCCTCGGGAGTCAACACGCGTTGGCCAACGTCAGACGTCACGTCCGATGGAGCGCTGATCACGTTCATGCCCACAGACCACAACGCGTCCGCCACCGACGATGCCACACGTACTCGAAGCACGCCCGATCCGGAGCCTCCGCAACCGATGATCCCGAAGCCGCGCGCGGACGGCCCGGTGTCGCCGTACGCAGGCCGCCGCATCAAGGCCGCGATCGTGGGCACGGGCGGCATCGCGCGTTCCCACATCGCCGCGCTGGCCCGCCTCGCAGAGGAGGGCGAGACCGAGATCGTCGCAGCCGTCGACATCGACGCCGACGCGGTCGAGCGCTTCTGCGCCGAGGGCGGCATCCCGCACGCGTACACCGACCTCCACCGCATGCTCCAGGAGCAGCGTCCCGACCTGGTCAGCATCTGCACGCCGCCCACCCTGCACCGGGAGCAGACCGTCGCCGCGCTGCGGGCGGGCGCCTGGGTGTGGTGCGAGAAGCCGCCGGTGCCGACGCTGGCCGACTTCGACGCCGTCGAGGCGGAGGAGGGCACGGACGGCGGCCCGTACGCGGCGATCGTCTTCCAGCACCGCTTCGGCTCCGGCTCCCGGCACGTCCGGCGGCTGCTCGCCGGGCAGGCCCTGGGCCGTCCGCTGGTCGCGCACTGCCAGACCACCTGGTACCGCAACGCCGCCTACTACGCCGTGCCGTGGCGCGGCCGCTGGCACACCGAGGGCGGCGGACCCGCCATGGGCCACGGCATCCACCAGATGGACCTCCTGCTCGACCTGCTCGGACCGTGGAGCGAGGTGCGGGCCATGGCTGGGCGGCTGGTGCACGACGTGGAGACGGAGGACGTCTCGACGGCGCTCGTACGGTTCGAGAACGGTGCCCTCGCCACCATCGTGAACAGCGTGCTCAGCCCCGACGAGGTCAGCCGCATCCGCATCGACTGCGAGCGCGCCACCGTGGAACTCAAGCACCTGTACGGCCACAGCAACGACAACTGGCGCATCACCCCGGCTCCCGACGTCCCCGAGGAGGAGGCCGCGGCCTGGTGCGACTTCGGTGAGGACGTGCCGAGCTCGCACCTGGGGCAGCTGCGCGAGCTGGTCGCGAGCATGCGCGCGGGCGCGCGGCCGCGCAGCAGCGGCGCCGACGGGCGGACCAGCCTCGAGCTGATCACCGCGCTGTACAAGTCCGCGTTCACCGACACGACCGTCCGCGCCGGGGAGATCGGCCCCGGCGACCCGTACTACACGGCCCTGCACGGAGGCGCGCCCGGCTGGGCGCCCGTGGTGGCTCAGGCGTCCTCGGCGGTGCCGAGCGAGGAGGTGTCCGCATGACCGCGACCCTGCGCATCGTGCACGCGCACGGCGACCGCATCACCCTGACGGAACCGACCACCGGCGTCGAACTCTTCTCCTACGTGTACGGCCCCGAGGCGGCCTGGGAGGCGCCCAAGCCGTATCTGCACCCGATCCGTACGCTCTCCGGCGACGTCGTCACCGACTACCGGCCCAACGACCACCGCTGGCACAAGGGCCTGCAGCTGACCGCCTCCCATCTGTCGGGGCAGAACCTCTGGGGCGGCAACACCTATGTGCCCGGCGAGGGATACCTGGAGCTGCCGGAGCGCGTCGGCTCCATGGCGCACGTGGGCTTCGACGCGATCGACGCGGACGGCGACCGAGCGCTGATCGCCGAGCGGCTCACCTGGCACCCGTACACCGGCGAGCTGTGGGCCGAGGAGGAGCGCCGCATCGAGGTGCACGACGTCGACGTCGCGTCCCGGAGCTGGGCGCTCACCTGGACGTCCGCGATCACCAACCGGCGCGACGAGCCGCTGCTGTTCGGCAGCCCGACGACGGCCGGCCGGGAGATGGCCGGCTACACGGGCCTCTTCTGGCGCGGTCCGCGCGCCTTCCGCGACGGACGGGTCATCGCGCCCGACGCGGACGGCCCCGGTCTGATGGGGCGGCAGGCCCCCTGGCTGGCGTACTCGGGCGAGCACGACGGCACCGACGGGCACGCCACCCTCGTCTTCGCGCACGCACCCGAGAACGACCACCTCGGCGAGCGGGGCGCCCATCCCGCCCACTGGTTCGTCCGCAACGACCCCTTCGCCGCCGTCGCTCCTTCCTGGGCGTTCTACGACGAGCTGGAGCTGGCCCCGGGCGACACCCTGCGCCGCCGCTACCGGGTCGTGGTGGCGGACGGTGCGTGGGAGCGTGAAGAGGTGGCCAAGTACCTCGAGGAGCATCCGTGGTGAGCACAAGCGAGTTCACGGGGCTGCCGGGCGCCGTCGCCGTCTCCCACCTGTCCGTATACGACTGGCCGGCGACCGACGGCGTGTGCGGCGGCACCCCTCACATGCACCTGACCTGCTCGGAGGCGTATGTCGTCACCGGCGGGCGCGGCGCCGTGCAGACGCTGACGACGTCCGGGTACGAGGTCACACCGCTGGAGCCCGGCACCGTCGCCTGGTTCACGCCGGGCACCATCCACCGGCTGGTCAACGAGGACGACCTGCGGATCACGGTCCTCATGCAGAACAACGGGCTGCCGGAGGCGGGCGACGCCGTCCTGACCCTGCCCCCGCAGTACCTGAGCGACCCGGAGACGTACGCCGCGGCGACCGCGATCCCGGCCGACGCCCCGGAGGAGGAGCAGGAGCGGATCGCCAGGGCGCGTCGCGACCTGGCCCTGGAGGGCTACCGGGCGCTGCGCGACGCGGAGGGCCCCGAGCCGCTCGCCGCCTTCCACCGGGCCGCCGCCGCGCTGGTGCGGCCGCGACTGGCCGAGTGGCGCGAGCGGTGGGAGCGCGGCGCCCGGGCCGCCGCCGCGGCCACCGGCGACCAGCTCGACCGCCTGGAGCGCGGTGACGCCTCCCACCTCGCGGATGCGGTCGTGCGGTCCGAGCAGCCGTCCGCCTACGGGAAGTTCGGGATGTGCGGACGACTCGACGTCTACAAGGGGACCGTGTAGGCCGGCCTACGCGGCGGCCGGGCCGGACACCGTCCAGCCCGGTGCCTGCGGGTGCGCCGTCAGGTCCTCGTGGCGGACCGCCTCGCCGCAGGCGGAGCAGGTGACGACCGGGACGAGTTCGTTGCCGCAGATGTGTTCGACCACCATGGGGCGATCGCCGTCTTTCCTGAGATGGCGGTCGCCCCATTCCTTGAGGGTCATCAGGACCGGCTCCAGTTCCAGGCCCGCCGGTGTGGCCCGGTACTCGAAGCGCTGCGGGCGCTCGCTGTAGAGCCTCTTCGTCAGGATTCCCGCCTCCACCAGCCGCTTCAGACGCGCGGCCAGGATGTCGCGCGGGGCGCCGATGTTGCGCACCAGCTGGTCGAACCGTCCGTTGCCGAGGCACACCTCGCGCAGGACGAGCAGGGAGTACTTCTCGCCGACCAGGGCCAGGGTGTCGGCGATGGAGCAGGGGCGCGGGTCTTTGGTGGCGGCCATGAGCCCAGTCTAGGTGAGGGTTTGCTTTTCCAACCCTGCGCGTTATGGTGGGTCCAGATTTCCTACTCACCGGTAATCGCCGCACCGGCAGCCGCCGGGCAAGGAGGCCCGCACCATGCGTGACGCCGTCATCGTCGAAGCCGTACGCACCCCGGTGGGCAGGGGGAAGCCCAACGGCGCCCTCGCCCACGTCCACCCCGTGGAACTTCTCGCGCACACCCTGCGCACCCTCGTCGAGCGCTCCGGCATCGACCCGGTGCTCATCGACGACGTCATCGGCGGCACCGTCGACCAGGTGGGCGAGCAGGCCATGAACACCACCCGGTACGCCGTCCTGTCCGCCGGCTTCCCGGAGACGGTGCCCGCGACCACTGTCGACCGCCAGTGCGGCTCCTCCCAGCAGGCCGTGCACTTCGCGGCGCAGGGCGTGATGTCGGGCGCGTACGACATCGTCGTGGCCTGCGGTGTGGAGTCCATGAGCCGCGTCCCGATGTGGTCCAACGTGCCTGCCGGCAAGGACCCCTTCGGGCCCGGTGTCGCCGAGCGCTACCCGGAGGGCCTGGTCCCGCAGGGCATCAGCGCCGAGCTGATCGCCGCCAAGTGGTCGATCCCCCGTGAGCAGATGGACGCCTTCGCCGTCTCCTCGCACCGGAAGGCGGCAGCGGCCTGGGACGCCGGCCTGTTCGACGCGGAGACGGCTCCCCTGGAGGGCCTGACGCGCGACGAGTGCATTCGCCCCGGCAGCACGTCCGAGATCCTCGCCGGCCTCAAGCCCGCCTACTACGACCCCACGTTCGCCGAGCGTTTCCCGCAGATCGAGTGGAACGTCACCGCCGGCAACGCCAGCCCGGTCAACGACGGCGCCTCCGCCGTGCTGATCACCTCGAGCGAGACCGCGGCCCGCCTCGGCCTGCGCCCGCTCGCCCGGTTGCACAGCTTCGCGGTCACCGGCTCGGACCCCTTGCTGATGCTCACCGGGGTCATCCCGGCCACCGAGAAGGTGCTGCGCAGGGCGGGGCTGACGCTCGGCGACATCGACCTGTTCGAGGTGAACGAGGCCTTCTCCTCCGTCGTCCTGGCCTGGCAGCAGGAGACGGGCGCCGACCCCGCCAAGGTCAATGTGCACGGCGGGGCCATCGCGATCGGCCACCCGCTGGGCGCGAGCGGCACCCGCCTGACGACGACGCTCGTGCACGCACTGCGCACGCGCGGAGCGCGCTTCGGTCTGCAGACGATGTGCGAGGCGGGCGGTCTCGCCAACGCGATGATCCTCGAGGCGGTCTAGCGGCGGCCCAGCGGCAGTCCGTGGGCGGTCCGGCGGCGGTCCACCGCCGGCCCGTGGTCACAGCGCTAGCGGCCGCGCAGGTGGTGGCGCTTGCGCCAGGCCACCACCGCTCCGGCCAGCGCGGGCACCGCGATGAAGGCCAGCGCGATCAGGAAGGCCGGCGAGGTCGGCTTCGCGGCGCGGGCTCCGGCGACCGCGTACGCGGCGGTGTTCGGGACCGATCCGAGCGCCGTGGCGAGCAGGAACGGCGCCCAGCGCATCCGGGAGACGGCCGCGCAGTAGTTGGCCGCCCAGAACGGCACCCCTGGGAACAGCCGGGCCGCCATCATCGAGCGGAAGCCGTGCCGGCTGAGCTGCCCGTCCGCGGCCTTCAGCCATCGCCCGCGCAGCAGCGGACGCAGCGCGTCCTGCCCGAGCACCCGGCCGAGCCCGAACGCGATCCCGGCCCCGAGCACGGTGCCCGCGAGGGCCGCGCCCGTACCGAGCGGGGAGCCGAACAGGGCGCCCGCTGCCAGGTTCAGCAGCGGGCGCGGCACGAACGCGACCGTGCACAACCCGTACGCCACCGCGAAGACGGCGGCCGCCGCGGTACCTCCCAGCTGCGGCGGCCAGCCGTGCGCCAGCAGTCTCTGCGGCTCGAACGCCAGCACACAGGACGCCGCCGCCGCGAGCAGCGCGGCGAGCAGGGCGAGACGCGACCACGGCGACAGCAGCGCTCTGGTGCAACGGGCGGCGAAACCGGGCGACACGACGGCGGCGGCGACCGGCGCGGCCCTGAGCTCCGTCGCGGCGGGCCGGGCAGAGGCCGTGGCGGTGGCCCGGGGAGAGGCCGTGGTGACGGCCCGGGGAGAGGCCGTGGCGGTGCCGCCAGAGCGGGTGGTGGCATCGAGCATTCGGTGACAGTAACCGACGGGTGTGTGTGATCGCCGTATGGTCCGCCTCAAGAGCATGAGATGCATCTCTCGCTGAACTCGCCCCGCGGGAAAAACCATTCGACGCCGACGGACGAGTCGGCGATGCTCTACGGCATGTTCCGGTACGCCTTCGTCCTCGCAGCATCCGCCCTCGCGGATGCCCCGAAGGCTGCCGTCCCGCTCCTCGTGGCCGCCGTCGACGGCGCCCGAAGCTGACCCTTCCCGGATTGTCCGGCGGACCCCGCAGGGGGAGGGTCGGCAAGACCTCGGGGTCCCCGTCCCGGCCGCAACGTTCGACGCCGGGGCCGTCACTCGGCACCACCAAGAGGCTACGAGGTACAGCCATGCCCAAGACGGCATACGTGCGCACCAAACCGCACCTGAACATCGGCACGATGGGCCACGTCGACCACGGCAAGACCACCCTGACCGCCGCCATCACCAAGGTCCTCGCCGAGCGCGGCACCGGCACCTTCGTGCCGTTCGACCGGATCGACCGGGCCCCGGAGGAGGCGGCGCGCGGCATCACCATCAACATCGCGCACGTCGAGTACGAGACGGACACCCGGCACTACGCGCACGTGGACATGCCGGGCCACGCCGACTACGTCAAGAACATGGTCACCGGGGCCGCGCAGCTCGACGGGGCGATCCTCGTCGTTTCCGCGCTCGACGGGATCATGCCGCAGACCGCCGAACACGTGCTGCTCGCCCGGCAGGTGGGGGTGGACCACATCGTCGTCGCCCTCAACAAGGCCGACGCGGGCGACGAGGAACTGACCGACCTCGTCGAGTTGGAGGTCCGCGACCTGCTCACCGCGCAGGGCTATCCGGGGGACTCCGTGCCGGTCGTACGCGTCTCCGGGCTCAAGGCCCTGGAGGGGGACCCGCGTTGGACCGCGGCGATCGACGCGCTGCTCGACGCGGTGGACACGTACGTGCCCATGCCCGAGCGGTACGTGGACGCGCCGTTCCTGCTCCCGGTGGAGAACGTGCTCACCATCACCGGCCGCGGCACGGTCGTCACCGGCGCGGTCGAGCGCGGCAGAATCCGGGTGGGCGACCGGGTCGAGGTGCTCGGCGCGGAAGCGGAGACGGTGGTCACCGGTCTGGAGACCTTCGGCAAGCCGATGGAGGAGGCGCAGGCGGGGGACAACGTGGCGCTGCTGCTGCGCGGGGTGCCGCGCGACGCGGTCCGCCGCGGGCACATCGTCGCGGCGCCCGGAAGTGTGGTGCCGAGCCGGCGCTTCACGGCGCGGGTGTACGTGCTGTCGGCCCGTGAGGGCGGGCGTACGACGCCGGTGTCGACCGGTTACCGGCCGCAGTTCTACATCCGTACGGCGGACGTCGTCGGGGACGTCGACCTCGGGGAGACGGCGGTCGTCCGTCCCGGCGACACGGTCACGATGACGGTGGAGCTGGGCCGTGAGGTGCCGCTGGAGCCGGGGCTGGGGTTCGCGATCCGTGAGGGCGGCCGGACGGTCGGCGCCGGCACGGTGACGTCCGTCGCCTGAAGGCGCCGTTCCGAGCGGGTGCGGGGAGGCCGCGGTCTTCCCGCACCCGCACAATGGAGCCGTGAGCGAGCCGATACCCGTCACCCGTACGACCGACTACGGCACCGCCAAGCTGATGCCGGACGTCGACCGTGAGCGGGCCTGGCTCCTCACGGTCGACGGGGCGCCGCAGTCGTACGTCGATCTGGACGCCCCGACGCATCTGGAGTTCGAGTACGCGCGACGGCTCGGCCATGTGCTGGACACGGCCGCGGAGCCGGGGCGAGCGCTGGACGTGGTGCACCTCGGCGGGGGCGCGCTCACCCTGCCGCGCTATGTCGCCGCGACCAGGCCCGGCTCACGGCAGGACGTGGTCGAAGCCGACCGGGGCCTGCTGGACCTCGTGGTGGAGCACCTGCCGCTGCCCGCGGGCTCCGGCATCACCCTGCACGCGGCTGACGCCCGCGCCTGGCTGGAGGACGCCCCGCCGTCCTCGGCCGACATCGTGATCGCGGACGTCTTCGGCGGCTCCCGTGTCCCCGCCCACCTGACGACGGTGGCCTACGCGCGCGCCGCCGAGCGGGTGCTGCGTCCGGACGGCGTCTATCTGGCCAACCTGGCCGACGCCGCGCCGTTCGCCTTCCTGCGCTCCCAACTCGCCACATTCGCAGCGGTGTTCCAGGAGCTAGTGCTGATCGCGGAGCCGGCCGTGCTGCGCGGCCGCCGCTTCGGCAACGCCGTGCTCATCGCCGGGCACCGCCCACTGGACACGGCACCGCTCGCCCGCCGGTCCGCCGCGGACGCGTTCCCGGCCCGCGTGGAACACGGCGCGGCGCTACGGGACCTCATCGGCGGCGCCGAGCCGGTGCACGACGAGAACGCCGTCCCGTCGCCCGAACCTCCCGAGGGCGCCTTCAGCATCGGCTGACCGGGTGCCAGGTCTGGCGGTGCGGCATCCGGCAAACGCACGGGGCAGCCCCCTTCCAGCCATAGCTACTGACGGGTAACATGTCGCGCATGAGCGCAGACCAGATGTCGATCGGCGAGATGCTCGCCGCCACGGTGCCGATGGCCAGGACCCTCAACCTGGAGTTCCTCGAGACCACGCCGGAGAAGGCCGTGGTGGCCCTGCCGGACCAGGGAGACTTCCACAACCACGTCGGCGGGCCGCACGCCGGAGCGATGTTCACGCTCGGCGAGTCGGCGAGTGGCGCGATCGTGCTGGCCGCGTTCGGGGAGCAGCTGTCGCGGGCCGTACCGCTCGCCGTCAGCGCCGAGATCGCCTACAAGAAGCTGGCGATGGGCCCGGTCACCGCGACCGCCACGCTCGGTCGCCCCGCCGCCGAGGTCGTCGCGGAGCTGGACGCGGGCCTGCGTCCCGAGTTCCCCGTCTCCATCGCCATCCAGCGCGAGGACGGCGCCGTCACCGGCGAAATGACCGTCGTCTGGACACTGCGCCCCAACGGCTGAGGCCCCCAAGGGCCGCCGTACGGCGAAGGGCCCCGGCCTGGCGCGTCTGCCCTGGCCGGGGCCCTTTCCTGGGCGCCGCAGTGGGACGCGACCATCTCTGGGACGGCGGCACGGCCGGCGGAGCCGGTAGGCTTCACGGCGTGCGCGATGCCGGCCGGGCCCGCGCGCCGTGAAGGCAGGGACGCGAATCGGGGAGGAACCGGCGGTGCACGTCCAGGAGTGGCTCGACACGGTCCCGGCGGCCGCCGTCTACGCCGTGGTGGCGCTGGTCATCGGTCTGGAGAGCCTGGGCATCCCGCTGCCCGGCGAGATCGTCCTGGTGTCGGCGGCCCTGCTGTCCTCCCAGCACAGCGACATCAATCCGGTGGTCCTCGGGGCCTGCGCGAGCGCCGGCGCCGTCGTCGGCGACTCGATCGGCTACGCGATCGGCCGCAAGGGCGGGCGGCCACTGCTGGCCTGGCTCGGGAAGAAGTTCCCCAAGCACTTCGGCGAGGGCCATGTCGCGACCGCCGAGCGGTCCTTCGAGAAGTGGGGCATGTGGGCGGTCTTCTTCGGCCGTTTCGTGGCCCTGCTGCGGATCTTCGCCGGGCCGCTCGCCGGGGTGCTGAGGATGCCGTACTGGAAGTTCCTGATCGCGAACTTCCTGGGGGGCGTCGTCTGGGCGGGCGGCACCACCGCGGTCATCTACTACGTGGGTGTCGTCGCCGAGTCCTGGCTGAAGAAGTTCTCCTACCTCGGGCTGGTGGCGGCGGCCCTGATCGGCCTGGCCTCGATGCTCGTCGTGAAGCGCAAGGCCGGCAAGGCGAGCAGGGCGGCGGCCGGTGAGCAGGAGACGGAACCGGAGACCGTACCGGCCTCCGAGTGAGCCTCACTCTTCCTCGTGCACCTCGCGGTGCGCCCGTGCCAGGTCCGCGTACATCGTGCCGTTCAGCGTGATGACCTCCCGCTCCTCGGCCGTCAGCTCCCGCTTGACCTTCGCGGGGACGCCCGCCACCAGTGAGCCCGGCGGCACCCGCATACCCTGCGGGACCAGGGCCTGGGCGGCGACCAGGGAGCCCGCACCGATCACCGCGCCGTTGAGGACGGTGGCGCCCATGCCGATCAGGCAGTCGTCCTCCACGGTCGCGCCGTGGACCACCGCGTTGTGCCCGATGGAGACCCGTTCGCCGACGGTGACCGGGAAGCCCGGGTCGGCGTGCAGCGTGCAGTTGTCCTGGACGTTGCTGCTCGCGCCGACGGCGATCCGCTCGACGTCGCCGCGCAGTACCGCGCCGTACCAGACGCTCGCCCCCGCGTGCAGCGTCACGTCCCCGATCACCACCGACGTGGGGGACACGAACGCCTCCTGATCCACCTTGGGGTCCCGTCCGCCGATCCCCGTTATCAGCGCCTTCTGCGTCATGGCCGTCTCCTCGTGGTCGGTACACCGGCACCGTATGCCATCGGTGGGGCGAAGATCACAGGCGCCCGAACGCCCGACCGCACTCGTGGCCGATTACGGTAAGCGGGTGCTCAGGAGCAGGAACACGTTCTCATCATGGCGCCGTGGCCTCGCGCAGCGCGCCGTTCACGCGGGCTGGGCCTGGGTGCAGCGCAGGGGGTCGGTGACCGCGGAACACCCGGGGCGCTTCCGCTTCGGCGCGATGGGAACAGGTACCAGACTCGCCTTCCCGCTGGGGACGGTCTTCGGCGAGCCCTGGATCCACCTCGGCGCCCACTGCATCATCGGCGAGCAGGTCACGCTGACCGCGGGGCTGATGCCCGACCTCGACCTCGGCCCGGACCCGATCCTGCGCATCGGCGACGGTGTGGTCCTCGGCCGGGGCAGCCATGTCATCGCCGACACCACGGTCGCGATCGGCCGCGACTGCTACTTCGGGCCGTACGTCTACGTGACCTCCACCAACCACTCCTACGACGACCCGCATGAGCCGATCGGCAAGCAGTGGCCCCGGATGGAGCCGGTGGAGATCGGGCCGGGCTGCTGGATCGGCACAGGCGCGGTGATCCTGCCGGGGGCGCGGATCGGGCGGAACGTGGTGGTGGCGGCCGGAGCGGTGGTGCGGGGTGCCGTACCGGACCACGCGGTGGTGGCGGGGGCCCCGGCACGGGTCGTACGGCGCTGGACGCCCGAGGCCGGCTGGCAGCCGCCGCTGAGGACCCCGGCCCCGGCCCCGATCCCGGACGGCGTCACGCCGGACCAGTTGCTGGCGCTGGCCGAACTGGACGAGGAGGACGTCGCCCGGCTCGCCGAGCTGGAGGCGGAATCCTGAGGTCAGCCGGTGGCGAGCAGCACCGTGCCCACCAGGGCCAGGCCCGCGCCCGCCGCCTGCACGGCGCGCAGCCGTTCGCTGAGGAAGCCGCGCGCGGCGAGCGCCGTGACCACCGGGTAGAGCGAGGCGAGCACCGCCGCCACGGTGACCGGGCCGTGCTGGGCGGCGATCGCGTACGTGCCGTTGGCCGCCACGTCGGCCAGACCGACGAAGGCGAGGGCGGGCAGGGAACGCCAGGGGAGGCCCTCGGCGGGAAGCGCCGGGGCGCCCCTGCGCAGGGCGACGTACAGGGCGGCTCCGCCTCCGGCGACGTTCGCGGCGCGCTGTACGAAGAGCGCCAGGAACAGTCCGGTGACCGTGGTCGACGCCTCCGCGATCAGTGCGAACACCGTGCCGAAGCCGAGCGCGGCCACGAGTGTCAGCAGGATCGCCTTCCGCTGCACCGGGGCGCCCCTGAGCTGGGGGCCGCCGGCGAGTGCGACGCCTGCGACGGCGATCAGGATGCCCGCCACCTGCACCAGCCCCGGCCGCTCACCGAGGAACAGCCCGACGCCGACGGGGACCGCCACGCTCAGGGTGGCCAGCGGGGAGACCACGCCCATCGGGCCGAGGGCGAGTGCCTGGTAGAAGGAGAGCAGCGCGACCGGACCGATCAGGCCCGCGGCGAGCGCGAACCACAGCCGTGGCCCCGCCTCGCTCCAGCCGCCCGTGGCCGCCACGATCGCCCCCAGCACCGCCGCGGCGATCGTCTGCGAGACGACGACCACGCTCAGCGCCGGCATGCGCCGGGTCAGCAGTCCGCCGCCGAAGTCGGCCAGGCCCCACAGAAGGCTGGTGGCCAGGGCGAAGAGTGCTGTCATGGACGGCCTCGCAGTACAGTTCAGTGAACGATCGGGTGCACCCCACCTTAGTTCAATAGAGTCAACTCTGTCATACACGATATTGGACGGAATGTGTCGGACCTCGACCTGCTGACCCAGTCCCTGGCGCGCAACGTCAAGCGGTGGCGTACCGAGCGGGGTTTCACCCTGGACGCGCTGGCCGCCCGCGCCGGAGTCAGCCGCGGCATGCTCATCCAGATCGAGCAGGCCCGCACCAACCCGAGCATCGGCACGGTCGTCAAGATCGGCGACGCCCTCGGCGTCAGCGTCACCACGCTGCTCGACTACGAGCAGGGCCCCAAGGTCCGCATCGTCCCGGCCGAGCAGGCCGTGCGCCTGTGGCACACCGACGCCGGCAGCTACAACCGCCTCCTCGCCGGCACGGAGGCACCCGGCCCGCTGGAGATGTGGGACTGGCGGCTGATGCCCGGGGACCGCAGCCCCTCGGACCCGCACCCCGTCGGCACGGTCGAACTCGTCCACGTCACCGCCGGCGAGCTGACCCTCACCGTCGACGGCGTCGAGCACCGCGTTCCGACCGGCGCCAGCGCCTCCTTCGAGGCCGGCACCCCGCACACGTACGCCAACGACGGTGACGTGCCGATGGAGATGGTGATGGCGGTCTCGGTGCCGCCCGTGCGCTGAGACGCCGGCGGGCCGCGGGAGCCCGGCTGTTAGCGTGCCGTCATGCGCGCACCCATCGGAGACTTCGACCACGCCGTCCCGGCCCCCGACTGCCTCGAGGAACTCACCGGCCCCGTCGCCGAAGCCGTACGCCGCTGGAGCGGCGGCGTGCCCGCCGAGCAGATCGTGTACGTCGACACCGAGCCCGACTGGGCCGACACGGCGACCTTCGTGGAGCACTACGGCAAGGAGCTGCTCGACCGGTCCGCCAACTGCGTCGTGGTCGCGGGCAAGCGCGGCGGTGGGACAACGCTGGCCGCCTGTGTGGTCCTGTCGGCCACGCGGGTCGACGTCAACGGTGTGGTCCGCCGTCAGCTCGGTGCCCGCAAGGCCTCGTTCGCGCCCATGGACGTGGCGACGGGGGAGACCGGCATGGAGTACGGCGGCATCACCCCGATCGGGCTGCCGGACGGCTGGCCGGTGCTGGTCGACTCCAGGGTCGTCGACCTGCCGTACGTCCTGGTGGGCAGCGGCCGGCGCCGCGGCAAGCTGCTCGTGCCGGGCAAGGCGTTCGCGGAACTGCAGAACGCGGTGGTGCTGGAGGGCCTGGGCGTCTGAGGGCCTCGGCGCCGACGGGCGCCGCGGTCAGCTCCGGACGTGGTGGGCCAGGGCCAGGTGCGGATCCGCCTCGCCCGGGGCGGGCGCCGGGTCCGCGTGCACCAGGGCGGCCGTGAGCCTCGGTACCGCGTGGAGCAGGGCGTGTTCGGCCTCGACCGCGATGGCGTGCGCCCGCCGTACGCTGACCTCGCCGTCGACCACGACCGCCACCTCGGCGCGCAGCCGGTGCCCGATCCAGCGCAGCCGCAGTTCGCCCACCGCGCGCACACCCGGCACTTCCGCGAGCGCCCGCTCCGCCCGGTCCACCAGGGCCGGGTCGACGGCGTCCAGCACCCGGCGGAAGACCTCGCGCGCCGCGTCCCGCAGCACCAGCACGATGGCTGCCGTGATCGCCAGTCCCACCACCGGGTCGGCGAGCTGCCACCCGAGCGCCGCCCCGCCCGCACCCACCAGAACCGCCAGCGAGGTGAAGCCGTCCGTACGCGCGTGGAGTCCGTCCGCGACCAGCGCGGCCGAGCCGATCGCGCGGCCCACCCGGATGCGGTGACGGGCGACCCACTCGTTGCCCGCGAAACCGATGACGGCCGCGACGGCGACGACCGGGACGTGCTGCATGGGGCGCGGGTCCAGCAGTCGCTCCACCGCCGTCCAGGCGGCGAAGGCGGCGGAGGCGGCGATCGTCAGCACGACCACGATCCCGGCGAGATCCTCCGCGCGGCCGTACCCGTAGGTGAAGCGGCGCGTGGCCGCACGCCGGCCGAGGACGAACGCGATGCCGAGCGGTACCGCGGTCAGCGCGTCGGCCGCGTTGTGCACGGTGTCGCCGAGCAGGGCCACGGAACCGGACAGCACGACCACCACCGCCTGCGCCAGCGCCGTGGCCCCGAGCACGGCCAGTGAGGCCCACAGAGCCCGCAGTCCGCGCGTGGAGGACTCCAGCGCCGCATCGAGCTTGTCGGCGGTCTCGTGGGAGTGGGGGGTGAGGAGGTGGCGGAGGCGGGAGAGCGGGCCGTGCGCAGGCTCGTGGTCGTGCCCGTCGGAGTGCGGGTGCCGGTGGTCGTGGGGGTGGGTGTGGCGGCCGTGCGTATGCGCCCGGCCGTGCTCCTGCCGCACGCGTCCGTCCCCCGCGTGCTGGTGCGCCGTGTCCCGGTGCCCCCTGTGCTGGTGCGCCGTGTCCCCGTGCCCCGCGCGCTCGTGCCCCACCTGTTCGCGCCCCGCGTGCTCGTCCCTCATCCCAGGTCCCTTCCGCCGTGCGGCAGTGGACGGGTACCCGCCCAGGAGCCATTATGTGCGTATGAGCGCACGCATGCACCTATCATCTGCACAGGATGCGCAGCCGCGCACGGACGGCACGGACGGCGGCCATCCCCGCACGCCGGGGGAGGAGCAGTTCGCGCTGGCGGCCGAGCTGCTTGCGCTGCTAGGTGACCGCACCCGCCTCGCCCTGCTGCACGTCCTGAGCGGCGGCGAGGCCGACGTCTCGACGCTCACCGAGGCGTGCGGCGCGGCCCGGCCCGCCGTCAGCCAGCACCTGGCCCGGCTTCGCCTGGCCGGCCTGGTCGACACGCGCAAGGAAGGCCGCCGCGTGATCTACTCACTGCGCGACGGCCATCTGCGCCGGGTCGTGGACGAGGCGCTCAGCCTGGCCGACCACCGGCTCACCGACAGCCCGGCGCACGACTGAGAAGGCGGTTCGGCGGCCGTGTCGTCCTCGTCGGCCTCCGACAGGCTCGCCGCCGCGTCCGTGATGCGGGGGCCGGGGATGCCGCGTCCGCGATGCGGGGATCCGGGGTGCCGACGACCTCCCGGCAACCCCCCGCCGGTTGTACCGGACCGGTCGAACAGCACGGCTGTGGGCCAGGACTCCGCGGTCCTGGCCCACAGCCGTGTCATGTGCGGGTCCGTGCTCGGCCCGCCTGCCGGGAGATCAGGCGGCGACCGGCTGGGCCTGGGACAGCTGCTCGATGACCTTGGTCAGGCCCTCGACGACCTCGGCGTCGTCCGCCGGGTGGGTCTCGGCGAAGCGGGTCACGGAGCCGGGGATGGACAGCTTGGCCTCCTCGACGACGTGGGCGCCGGCGATGCCCACGGCCTTGCGGGTCTCGTCCTGTGCCCACACGCCGCCGTACTGGCCGAAGGCGGTGCCCACGACGGCGACCGGCTTGCCGGTCAGGGCGCCGGCACCGTACGGACGGGACAGCCAGTCGATCGCGTTCTTCAGGACGGCGGGGATGGTGCCGTTGTACTCGGGCGAGAAGAGCAGCAGCGCGTCGGCCTGGGCGGCGGCGTTGCGCAGCGCGGTCGCGGCCTCGGGGACGGTGCCCTCGACGTCGATGTCCTCGTTGTAGAAGGGCACCTGGCCCAGACCCTCGTGCAGCACCACCTCGACGCCCTCGGGAGCGTGCTTCACGGCGGCCTCCGCGAGCTGACGGTTGTGGGAACCGGCGCGAAGGCTGCCGACCAGGGCGAGGATGCGTACAGACATGGCAAAACTCCCGGAATGTGCGATCAGTACAGGCGGACCGGGGAAGTCCGTTGAATGTTGTACCACCCCAACCGGACCGCGGTCCACTTCCTTGCCCACCATAAACGGACCGGGGTCCGATTGTCTTCCCGCGGCGCTAGTCTGGTGTCATGACCGAGCCGCTCCCGCCCCTTCCGCCGCCCCCGGCCGACATCGACACGCCGACCGACCTCGCCCTCATGCCCACCGGCGAGACGGCCCGGCTGCGCGCCGACGCCGCGCGCAACCGCACGCGTCTGCTGGAGGTCGCCGCCCGCCTGGCCGCGGACCGCGGCATCGCGAACGTGACCATGGAGGACATCGCCTGTGGCGCGGGCGTCGGCAAGGGCACCGTCTTCCGCCGGTTCGGCGATCGCATGGGCCTGATGATGGAGTTGCTCAGCCACACCGAGGAGAAGCTCCAGGCCGCCTTCCTCTCCGGGCCGCCGCCGCTCGGCCCGGGCGCGCCCGCCCGGGAGCGGCTGCGTGCCTTCGGTGCGGCCGTCATTCGGCATGAGCACGCGAACCGCGACCTGTATCTGGCCGCCCACATGGACGCGAACCGCCAGCGCGCGACTCCCGCGTACCGGCTCCGGCTCGCCCATGTGTGCATGCTGCTGCGAGAGGCGCGGGCGGAAGGCGACACCGAGCTCGTCGTGCACACGTTGCTCGGCTCTCTGGAGACGGCGCTCGTCGACCACCTGCTGACCCGCCGCGGGATGTCCCTGGAGCGGGTGGAGGCCGGCTGGTGCGACCTGGTGGACCGGTACACGGGCCGATGCGGCGGCCGATGTACGGAGTGACCCGCGGCCCCGCGCGTCACGTCATGGCGGCCATGACGGCCATGAGCGGACGAGTCGAGAGGGTCGCCCCGCCGACCGCGATCCCCGCGTCCTCTGCCCCGCCGCCGGTGACGAACGCACCCGGCTCGCCGATCTCCTGACGGCCGGCGCGCCGCCCGTCCCTCGTCGCCGTAACGTTTGTGCAGGTCAGCGGCTTATTATCGGACATGACAACGGTCACCGGTGCAGCCTTTGCCCTGGGGCGGGGCCATGGGTTTCACTGCCGTCGAGACACCGGATTGCGAGGGGGAAGGCGGACCACATGGGCGGTCACGGTCATGGGCACGGCCCGGGGGACCACTCGGGACACTCCCACGGTGTGTCGGCGGATGCCGACCGCCGCTGGCTGGGCCTCGCGCTCGGCCTGATCGCCGTGTTCATGGCGGCCGAGGTGGTCGTCGGCGTCGTCGCCGGTTCCCTGGCGCTGATCTCGGACGCGGCCCACATGCTCACCGACGCCGCGTCCATCGTGCTCGCCCTCATCGCGATGAGGCTGGCCGCCCGCCCGGCCCGCGGCGGCTTCACCTACGGCCTCAAGCGCGCGGAGATCCTCTCCGCCCAGGCGAACGGCCTCACCCTGCTTCTGCTGGGTGCCTGGCTGGCGTACGAGGCCGTACGGCGCCTGATCGCGCCGCCCCAGGTGGAAGGCGGCCTCATGCTGGCCACCGCGCTCACCGGGATCGTCGTGAACGTGGCCGCGACCTACTGCATCTCCAAGGCCAACCGCACCTCGCTGAACGTCGAGGGTGCCTATCAGCATGTGCTGAACGACCTGTTCGCCTTCATCGGCACCGCGATCGCCGCGCTCGTCGTCGTCCTGACCGGCTTCGAGCGTGCCGACCCGATCGCCACGCTGGTGGTCGTCGCCCTGATGGTGAAGGCGGCGTACGGGCTGCTGCGCGACTCCGGCCGCATCTTCCTGGAGGCCGCGCCCGCCGACGTCGACCCGGACGCGCTCGGCGACCGGCTCGTCGCCCGGCCGGACGTCGTCGAGGTGCACGACCTGCACGTCTGGCAGATCACCTCCGACCAGGCCGCGCTGTCCGCGCACGTCCTGGTCGAACCCGGCGGTGACTGCCATGCCGTGCGCCGTGATCTGGAGGAGGTGCTGCGCCACGACTACCGCATCACCCACACCACCCTCCAGGTGGACCACGCCCCCGAAGAGGTCCTTCAGGTGGCCCTGCCCGGTGACCGGAGCGCCACCGACGACGCCGGGCACTGCGACGCCCCGCACGGCCCCGTGCACCGGGAGGAACCTCACCGGCACTGACGGCGAGCGCGTCGGACCGTGTGCCTGGTCCTTGACCGTCTCTTTCCCCGAATACCTCTGAAACAGAGCTAATCTCATGAGTGTGGAACCGGAGAGGCTCGCCGACGACCTGGTGGCCGCGCTGATCGGAGTCCAGCGGCTGATCCGCCGGCGCGTGCGCGGCGGGATGGCCGCGCCGCCGCTGCGCGGAGCCGAGGTGGAACTGCTGCGCCTCGTGGTGGAACGGCCGGGAGTCGGAGTGTCGGATGCCGCCCGGGAGCTCTACCTGGCGGGCAACTCGGTCTCCACGCTCGTCAAGCACCTGGTCCGCGACGGCTATCTGATCCGTGAGACGGACCCGGCCGACCGGAGGGCCGCGCGCCTGCTGCCCACCGGGGCGGCCAGGGCACGGCTGCACGACTGGCGCGAGCGGCGCGCGGCACTCGTACGCGGCCAGGTGGCCCGCCTCGACGAGGCGGACCGCAAAGCGCTCGAGGCGGCCCTTCCGGCCCTGCGCAAGCTGGCGGAGAACCTGCATGAGGAGGCCGAGGAGACATGACGCGGAACGCGACGGACGGCAAGGCCCCGGTAGCCGACGCCGTCACCTGTGCCGGACTGCGCTACTCCTTCGGGGAGACCAGCGCGGTCGACGGGCTCGACCTCTCCGTCCGCGACGGCGAGGTCTTCGGACTGCTCGGTCCCAACGGCGCGGGCAAGACCACCGCCATCCGCTGCATGACCACGCTCCTTCCCGTCCCGGCCGGCATGGTGCGCGTCTTCGGCCACGACGCGACGCGCGAGCGCATGGCGGTACGGCGCCTGCTGGGCTACGTACCGCAGCAGCTCTCCGCAGACGCCGGGCTCACCGGCCGGGAGAATGTGGCCCTGTTCGCCCGTGTCTTCGACGTCTCCCGCAGCGAGCGCGCCCGCCGTGTGGACCAGGCCCTCGCCGCCGTGGACCTCACGGCCGCGGCCGACCGGCTCGCCAAGACGTACTCCGGCGGCATGGTCCGCCGGCTGGAACTCGCCCAGGCGCTGGTCAGCGCGCCGCGGCTGCTGATCCTCGACGAGCCCACCATCGGCCTCGACCCCATCGCCCGGACCAGCGTGTGGGAGCACATCAACGCCGTACGCGCCGCCACCGGCATGACCGTCCTCGTCACCACCCACTACATGGACGAGGCCGACCAGTACTGCGACCGCGTCGCCCTG